>PDTL01000033.1 GCA_002748835.1 Deltaproteobacteria bacterium | reverse complement strand
CGCCGGTCACAAACGGAACTGAATCGTAAACTCCTGGGATATTCGGCAGCAGCCAGTGCCGCCCTGGCGCTGTCCTTCCCGGCACCCGCAGATGCAGTCATCCGGTACAGCGGGCCGAAAAATATCATTGTCCACAACAATGCCACTGTCGATGTTGACATGCAGGATACATGGGGCGGTACACCGGATGGTCAGGACTTTCGGTTTCAACATGATTCCAAGTCCCATTCTTTAGCCATGTCCGGCATTCGATCATCGTGTGTGATGTTGAACAAAGACAATTTTTATGCGTCGATCACTCGCCTGTCAGCCAGTACCCTGCTTCCGGAACCGGGACAACCGGGTCCATTTGTACGCGGGGGTCGGTTAGCTAAAGTTAAATACTCTAACGGATCTCCGACTTCTTATCGTTATCAGTTTATCAATACATCGGGTTACATCGGAGTCAAATTCAAGATCGACACCCATACGCATTACGGATGGATTCAGTTCAAGAGTGATAAAAAAGCCTCGACCGGCACCATCATTGACTGGGCCTATGAAGATCAACCGGACACGCCCATCCATATCGGTGATAAAGCGCCTCCGCCGATCATCCCGGCAATCCCCCTCCTCCTTTTGCAGGACTGATCCGGCGAAAAGACACGCATCGCCCTGCACAATCCTGAAGCAGACACCGTTTCCGGAGACAGGGGGGGGATCGTTTCCCAAGGATGGCAAGGGTTAACTTTCATTTGACACCACGGCTGTACCAGGGTAACAAGCCATCAGCACTCTAACCATGCGATCACTTGCCCAGCCCCGTTTGCCGGCAACGCGCAAACCTGATCCTTGCAGGAGGCGCCGGTCACAAACGGAACTGAATCGTAAACTCCTGGGATATTCGGCAGCAGCCAGTGCCGCCCTGGCGCTGTCCTTCCCGGCACCCGCAGATGCAGTCGTCCGGTACAGCGGGCCGAAAAATATCATTGTCCCCAACAATGCCACTGTCTATGTTGACATGCAGGACACCTGGGGCGGTACACCGGATGGTCAATGGGAGTTTCGGTTTCAACATGATTCCGGGTACCATTCTTTACCCATATACGGCGTTCGATCATCGTGTGTGATGTTGAACAAAGGCCATTGTTATGCGTCGATCGCTCGCCTGTCAGCCAGTACCCTGCTTCCGGAACCGGGACAACCGGATCCATTTGTACGCGGGGGTCGGTTAGCCGCAGTTAATTACAACACTAACGGGTCTCCGGCGACTTATATGTATCAGTTTATCAACACATCGGGTTACATCGGAGTCAAATTCAAGGTCGACACCCATACGCATTACGGATGGATTCAGTTCAAAAGTACGTTACCTCCCTTGACCGGCACCATCATTGACTGGGCCTATGAAGACCAACCGGACACGCCCATCCATATCGGTGATAAAGCGCCTCCGCCGATCATCCCGGCAATCCCCCTCCTCCTTTTGCAGGACTGATCCGGCTGAAAAGACACGCATCGTCTGCACAACCGTGAAGCAGACACCGCTTACCGGGACATGGAAGGATCGTTTCCCAAGGATGGCCATTTTATGCCCCCCCTGCGGGTACGGTTTCCGGCAGGGGGTCAGGATTTTTGACATTGACCACATGATCGACCTGACTGACACAAAACTATACACCCTTGAAAATGTCTGGCAGACCCTCACACCGGAACAGCAGGCAGATGTCATCGATTTCTGGGAGCGCACCGGCCTGCTTCCCAAGGCCGCTGACGCAACGGAACGATCCCGTCAGGTCGTGTTCATTGTCCGGGATCACCGCCGGCAGATAGTGGGCGTATGCTCCGTCTACAGGCAGTTTGTCAGACGTCTGACCAGCCAGATGCTGATGTTCCGGACCCTGATTGACAAACCGTTCCGGCGGTCGGGCATTGGTCTTGAGCTGCTCAAGAAAACACGTGATTTTTTCAATGCCCGATTTATTGACGGTACGGATACCGACTGCATCGGCCTCATGGTCATTCTGGAGAATCGTCAGCTCAATGCGGTGGTCCGTCGGGCCGTCTGTCCCCGAACCGGTTTTATCTTCATCGGTCTCAACGACCGCGGCCAGCAGATGCGTGTCTTTTACTTTGACAATGCAAAAATCGGAGCAGATGCCCCGGTCTGATCCCTTCCCCCACTGACACCTGCCGATTCAGGGTCATGGATTTACGATATTTCCGGATAGCATTGGCTGTCCGGCAAATGACCGGCCCCAGGCGGAAATTTTTGACGCATCGTGTTGTCACAACCCGGGACGGTTGTCTCCCAGAATCACGTTTTTAAACAGATCCGAGATCCACCGTCCAGGAACACCGGTTGCCGCATAGCCGATGGTGGCAACCATGAAATAGAGCACCACCTGACCGCCAGTGCCCACATCGCCGGGAACCATTTGCGGGGAGACCAGCGCGGAAATCGCCGCACCCATCAGCAGCTGCCAGGTATCCGGCAGGAACAGGATGTAAAAGATAATATACTGAAGTCCCACTTTCTGTTTCACGGAATCACCTGTCTTCTGAATAAATCAAAACGGTTCCTTAACATGTGTTTCTTTACGGCAAACGAACCGGTTTGCCAACAAAAAGAAACCAACCGGGAGAAACGCGCAGATCAACACAGATACGCACGGAGAATCGCATCAGCAACGGGTCACCACAGGAAAGGCCCCATCCCGTTGATGGAGAGGGGGCCTTTTTTATAGTGCAGGTCCGGTTTCGGGAGATCTTTTTCTGTGTATATTAAAGCCAACCGGATTTATTGGAATGATTGGCGGAAGTGCATGGGAATCGAACCCACCCGGGACGGTTTTAGCGCCCCACACCGGATTTGAAGTCCGGGAGCCTCACCAGTAAGCTGCGCACTTCCAGGCTACCGAATTATAGAAATTATCCCCCCGCTGTCAAGTCTAAACCGACGAATTCGGCCCTGTGCTGATTTTCGGTATCCCTGTTCCCCTTCACTGAGCAGCAGATACGTATCCTGCCCTGTGTCAGCCATTATACGTCACGGGGCGGGAGATGATCGGAAATCACTGCCGGTTCAGTTGAAATATGGACAGGGTGTGTTATATTAACTGAAAAAAAGAACCGTTTAAAACAGACACCGTCTTCATACGGTGTCCGCTTATCATCTGGTTGGAATGCCCGGTCATGTTCTGTTATCAACGGTTAACCAACACCCAAAGCCATCTTTTTCTTTTCACAGGAGGAAACATATGTACACCCAGACAGCAGCAAACCAACACACCCAGGTCCGTGTCAACAGTTTTATCCAGAGCGTCTACAACTGGATGGCTGCCGGACTTGCCATTACCGGCATCGTGGCATGGCTGACCGCACACAGCGAACCCATGCTCCGTTTCGTCTTCGGCAACCAGCTGATCTTCTTCGGCCTGATCATCGGTGAACTGGGCCTGGTCTTCTATCTCAGCGCCCGTATTCACAAAATAAAGGCAGGAACCGCCACGGGTCTGTTTCTGTTTTATTCCGCATTAAACGGCCTGACCCTCTCGTCGGTCTTTCTCCTATATACGCGCGCATCAGTGGCCTCAACCTTCTTCATCTGCGCCCTTACCTTTGCGGCCTGCAGTGTCTACGGCATGGTGACCAAACGGGATCTCACCTCCATGGGTGGTTTTCTCATGATGGGATTGATCGGCATTATCGTGGCGTCCCTGGTCAACCTGTTCTTCAGAAGTCCGGCCATGTCCGCCATTATCAGCTATGTGGGCGTCATTGTCTTTGTGGGCCTGACCGCCTATGACACGCAGAAAATTAAAGAAATGGCCCTGACCCAGCCAGCGGATCTGGATGGGGGTATGGTGCGCAAGGGGGCCATCATCGGTGCCCTTAACCTCTACCTTGACTTCATCAACCTGTTCCTGATGCTGCTCCGGATTTTTGGCAGCCGCGATTAGGACGTTGTCCAGCCCCCTCATAAAAAAGGCCGCTGCCGTGTTTGCTGCGGCCTTTTTTTAGTCGGGACAGTCTTTTTTTCAGGGCATCTCAGGCAAGGACAGCAGAGACTACCTGACACAAAGCATCGCATTCAGCCTGGGTCACCGCCTGATCCGGCCCTTCCACCATCACCCGGCACAAGGGCTGGGTGCCGGAATACCGTATAAAGACCCGGCCTTTCCCATCCATACGCTGCTCTGATGCCGCGATTGCCGCCATCAGTTCCGGGATCGTTTCTATGGGCGGCTTTTCCTTTACTTCAATATTTTTTAACACCTGCGGACAGACCGGCATCACGGTAGCCAGCTCGGACAACCGCTTGCCGGATGCGGTGATCACCTGCAGCAGCTGCAAGGCCGACAACAGGCCGTCTCCGGTGGTATGATGATTTAAAAAAATCATGTGGCCGGAATTTTCACCGCCGATCACAGCACCGGATGCCCGCATTTCGGACAGCACATACCGGTCTCCCACATCCGCTTTCAGATGCCGGATGCCCATCTTCGAAAACGCCATGGAAAGCCCCAGATTACTCATCACCGTGGTGACCACCACATTTTTGTCAAGCCGTTGTTCCGCCTGCAGAAACCGGGCGCAGATGGCGATGAACTGATCGCCGGTCAGGGTTTTCCCGGTTTCATCCACGGCGATCAGGCGATCCGCATCGCCGTCAAAGGCAATGCCCAGATCCGCAGCATGCGCCGTCACTGCGGCTGCGAGCGGGGCGGTATGCTGGGAGCCGCAGTCTGCGTTGATATTCACGCCGTCCGGTGTATCAAACAACGTGATAACGGACGCGCCCAGCTCCCGGAACAGTCGCGGGCCGACATGAAATGCCGCGCCCTGGCTGCAGTCGACTACCAGTTTCATGCCGGACAGGGAAATTCCTTCCGGCACCGTTGTTTTCAGAAACTCAAGATACCGGTCCTCTGCCGTTTCAAGCCGGCGCACCTGACCGACCGCCGCGGGGCCGGGCCCTGTCTGAAACGCATCATCGCGCACCCGCTGCTCAATCTCGGCTTCTTCTTCATCAGAAAGCTTGAACCCGTCCCCCCGGATCAGCTTGATGCCGTTATCTGCGTACGGATTATGCGATGCCGAGATCACGATCCCCGCACCTGCCACCAGGTCCTTTGCCAGAAACGCCACGCCCGGCGTGGGCAGAATGCCCGCATCCAGCACATCTGCGCCAGCCGCACAAACGCCGGCCGCCACTGCAGCAGACAGCATGCTGCCGGAAATCCGCGTATCCCGGCCGATGACGAGGGTTGTCTTTTTTTTGTCACCTGCCCCCATACACCAGGCGGCAGTGGCACGGCCGATGCGGACGGCCATTTCCACCGTGATCGGATGGGTATTGGCCAGCCCCCGCACACCGTCGGTTCCAAAAAGTCGATCCATCCTCACTGCCTTTCACTGACCCAAGAACCACCGGCGGCCCGACCGGGATCTGTTGAACGGTTTGAAACAAGGCGTGAATTCACCTGCCGTCATCTGGCAGGCGTACCCGCGCCAGCACATCTGAAACAATCGAATCCAGCCAGTGTGTCCCCTGTGCTGACACAGATGCCGGCAGACCGGTGATGGTTTCGATATACCCACCCGATGGATCCAGTTTGTCAAGAAACGCATCCCTGACTGCCAGATTGCCCTCAACCCCTTCAGATAAAAGAAAATTCAGGTCTTCTTCCACCGCATCTTTTGCCGCAAACAGCGCCAGCTGACGTTGGGCTGTTTTGGGCACCGGCCTTTCTTCCGGCTGCAGGGCCATGATCTGCCGAGCCGAGGTTTCAAACCGGCCCATGCACTCCACAAGCCGCCGGATCCGTTCCCGCACGCCGCCTTCAATGCGCGTTAACGCGCCCTCATGGAGACCTTCCGGGTAATCCGCACGGATAAACCGACTGCGTACCTGACGGTACCACGCCCGCAGGGCCAGCAGGTTGGCGATATAAACCAGGTTACACTGAACAATCCGGTTCACATTGCCGTATACGCCCGGCCCGCGTGCCACATTGCCCGCTTTTACCGCCCCCCCAAAGATCAGGCGATGGGGCCGTGTTTCATCCTTTCGCCAAAGGGTACCGGCAGCGATCACCGTGCCATATGCCAGGCGCACCGGCCCCACCAGTCCGCCCTGGCCGCCGAGAAAAACCGGCGGCTGATTGAGCATGACCCCGCGGGGGACGTCACCGATCAGGGATGCCGTGGCCTTGTCCTGGTTGGGCGTATAATTGAAATGAATATAGGAACTGCCCACCTCGCTGTGATTTTTCCGGTCTGTCCCGCCCGCCATGTAGCAGTCGCAGAAATTGATCAGACTGCCCAGGGTGACAAAGGGCGCCAGGATGGTCTGCTTTAAACCCACCGTATGCGCGCCTGACGCCTGTTCCTCGAGTAGGCACCCTTCCCGCACATGGGCGCCGGATCCCATGGATGCGCCGGCCAGAAACGTGGCATGGGAAAAAAAACCGCCGTTCAATGCAACACCCGGCCCGACCTGGCCGTTTTCAAGGGTAACCGGCGCTTCTCTGCCCAGTACCGCATGGTCATGGATCAGGGTGTCCTCCCCGGATATCCGGCACCCCGGATGCAGGATCACCCCATTACCGGAAATACGGTTCAGATCCACATCCGGTGAAATCCATACGGATTCCGGCACCGGAATCTGCACCCCTTTTTCCATCAACTGCTGACACCGTGTATCCATGACAACTCCAAAGCGATCAGGCCGATTTTCGGACCTGGCTGCTACCCTTCTCCTTGTACCTGAACCCGTTTTTTTTCTTCTGGGCCAGATGGACCGATGTGCACCGGGTTTCCACGCACCGGCTGCCCAGCAGTGCGGACACATCCCGCATCAGCCGCTCTGAATAATTGATGCGCCAGGTATCGCCTAACAAGACCACTGTTTCCGCTTTTTCCGGGAGCTTCACATGCAGGAAGGTCTGACATCCGCCCGCATGGGTGGTAAAAATTTCTTTGAGCAGGGGAATGACATCTGCAGGCGCGGTCTCGGTGTTCACGTGCACGTGCACGCTGGCGGTCCAGAGATCATCCGCCTTGTCCGCAAGGATAATCTCTTCAGCCAGAATCTTGACACCGTTCTCGTTTACCTGAACTTCTCCCTGAATCAGCAGGGGCGCGTCCTGATCCAATAGGTCTCTCACCGCTTCATAGACCGACGGAAAGACCACCACTTCAACGGCACCGTGCGCGTCGGTGATTTCCGCAAAGGACATGGGCTGACCTTTTTTGGTCCGGATCGCCTTGTTAGTCTGAACAATCCCGCAGATGCGCACACCCGCTCCCGTCTGCATCTCCTGAATGGACACGGTATCGGCCGTGGTGAATTTTTTGATCACCGCCTGGTATTTATCCAGCGGATGCCCGCTCACGTAAATGCCCAGGCTCTCCTTTTCAAGCTCCAGCAGGTACTTGGTGTCCCACTCGTCCAATTCGGGCAATTTGGGCATGTTGATCTGGCTCTGCCGGCCGTCATCCATATCAAACAAGCCCATCTGGGGGTCATCCCGCTCCTTCTGCACCCGGTTGCCGTAGTCGATGGCATCTTCAACAGCGGCCATCATCTGGTTCCGGTTCGCGCCCGTGGCATCAAACGCACCGCTCACAATCAGGCTTTCAATGACCCGGCGGTTCACTTTTCGCAACGAGACCCGCTCGCAGAAATCAAACAGGCTCGTGAACCGTCCGCCCGCCTCACGCGCCTTTATAATGGCTTCAATGGGGCCTTCCCCCACGTTCTTGATCGCAGCCATCCCAAACCGGATCTTGCCCTCAGACACGGTAAAGACCGTGTCACTTTCATTGATGTCCGGCGGCAGCACATCGATCCCGTGCTCCCTGCACTCGATCATATACTTGACCACACCGTCGAGCGTATGCTCACTGGTCATCAGGGCGGCAATGAATTCCACCGGGAAATAGGCTTTCAGAAACGCAGTCTGATAGGCAATCAGGGCATAGGCGGCACTGTGGGATTTATTGAATCCATACCCGCCGAATTTTTCCATGAGATCAAAAATGTTTTTGGCCTTATCCTCAGGCACCTTGTTTTCAATGGCACCCTTCATAAAGAGGGTCCGGTGCTCGGCCATTTTGGCGGCGATCTTCTTGCCCATGGCCTTCCGGAGGCCATCTGCTTCTGCCATCGAGTAATTGGCCAGGGTACCGGCGATCTTCATGACCTGTTCCTGGTACAGGATAACGCCGTAGGTATCCCTGAGCAGCGGTTCCAGTTCCGGGACCAGGTATTCAACGGGTTTCCGGCCGTGCTTGCGTTCCACATAATCGTCCACCATGCCCGAATCCAGCGGACCGGGACGGTACAGGGCCACAAGCGCCGTGATATCATCAAAGTTCCCGGGTTTGAGCCGCATCAGAAGATCTTTCATGCCGGCACTTTCCAGCTGAAACACGCCTGTGGTATCACCCCGGCAGAGCAGTTCGTAGACGGCCTTGTCATGAAAATCGATGGTAAGCAGATCCGGCGGCGTGATTCCCTGCTGCTGGATCATCTTCAGGGTATCCTGGATAACCGTCAGGTTGCGCAGGCCCAGAAAGTCAAACTTGACCAGGCCGATCTGCTCGACCCGCTTCATATCGAACTGGGTCACAACTTCGTCGTTTTTCCCCCTGTACACCGGCAGGTATTCGACCAGGGGTTTGTCTGATACCACCACACCGGCCGCATGGGTGGACGCATGCCGGGGCAGGCCTTCGAGCACCTGACTGATCTCCATGAGTTCCTGATAATCAGGCCGGCTGTTGATCAGGGACTCAAGCTCCGGTGCTTCTTTCATGGCCTTGGCAAGACTCTTGATGCCCTCGGGGATCAGCTTTGCGATCACATCCACTTCAGACAAGGGGATATCCAGAACCCGGCCCACATCCCGGACAACCGCCCGGGGTTTCAGGCTTCCGTAGGTGATGATCTGGGCCACGTAATCCCGCCCCCCGTAGCGGTCCACCACATATTTGAAGACTTTCTCCCGCCCGTTGATGCAAAAATCCACGTCAATATCCGGCATGCTGATACGCGACGGATTGAGAAACCGCTCAAAGATCAACCCATGTGTGATAGGGTCGAGATCCGTAATCCCCATCGCATAGGCCACAATGGACCCGGCCGCCGATCCCCTGCCCGGCCCTACAGGGATGCCGTTCTCCCGGGCGTAACGGATAAAATCGGCAACGATGAGAAAATACCCCGGAAACCCCATCTGCTCGATCACACCCACCTCGTATGCCAGGCGTTCTTCGTACACAGCGGTATCCAGATCCGGGTTCTTTTTGCGGATCACGGCCATCCGCTTGTCAAAGCCTTTGTGGACCGCGTCCTCGAAAATCTCGTCCACTGTCTGGTCTGTACCGGCTTCAAACTGCGGAAAATGATAGGTGTTGAAATCAAACTCGACATGGCAGCGATCCGCGATCTTTACCGTGTTTTCGATGGCCCCTGGATACATGCCAAGGGTATCAATCATCTCCTGTGGTGTTTTCACGTACAGCTGATCGGTACCGAACCTGAACCGTTTTTTATCATTGATGGTCTTGCCGGTCTGGATGCAGAGCAGCACCTCATGGGCTTTACTGTCCTCATGATTCAGATAATGGCAGTCATTGGTACCCACCAGGGGGATGGAAAGCCGCCTGCTCATTTCGAGCAGTTTCCGGTTCACGATTTCCTGTTCCGGGATCCCGTTGTGCTGGACTTCCAGATAAAAATTGCCTTCTCCGAACAGCCGGGTGTAATACCGGGCTGCCGCATCAGCCGCTTCCAGGTTATCGGCCAGCAGCAGCTTGGGGATCTCTCCCTGAAGACAGGCGGACAGGGCAATCACCCCCTCGGCATGTGCCTCGAGCACGATCTTGTCAATACGCGGTTTGTAATAAAACCCGTCCAGCTGGGCAATGGAGGCCAGTTTACAGAGGTTGGTGTACCCGGTATTGTTCTCCGCCAATAAGACCAGATGATGCAGATGGGTATCTGCGGATGTCTTGTCCGTGAGTTTCCGAGGCGCCAGATAAGCTTCCATGCCCAGTATCGGCTTGACGCCGGTCTTGTTTCCCATCTCATAAAAGTCGACCATGCCGTGCATGGCACCGTGATCGGTCACGGCAACCGCCGGCATCCCGCTTTGCCTGCATTTTTCAAACAGGGGGCCCAGACGGATGGCACCGTCCAGAAGACTGTACTGGGTGTGGAGGTGAAGATGGACAAACGCGGTCTGCGTATCTGAAGCGGTCATGGGTATCCGTCCGTATGTCAATACAGGTTAAAAACAGCATCGGGACGGCACTTAAAAACAGACCATCCCGATACCGGTGAGGGATTCAGCTTCCCATCAGTTGACCTGATAATTGGGCGCTTCCTTGGTGATGATCACGTCATGCACATGGCTTTCACGAAGCCCGGATGCGGAAATACGGCAGAAGCGGGTCTTTTCTCGCAAGGTTTCGATATTCTGGCTGCCCACATACCCCATACCAGCTTTCAGACCGCCCACCAGCTGATACAGGTTATCGGCGACCTTCCCTTTATAGGGAACCCGGCCGACAATGCCTTCGGGAACCAGCTTGTCCGCGGGGTCTTCCGATTCATCGCCGAGATAGTAGCGGTCCCTGCTTCCCTGTTTCATGGCTTCCACGGATCCCATGCCCCGGTAGACCTTGTAACTCCGGCCCTGGTAGAAAATGGTTTCCCCCGGGCTTTCCTCGGTACCGGCCAGGAGTCCGCCGAGCATGACGCAGTGGGCGCCGGCGCCAATGGCTTTCACGATATCCCCGGAGAACTTGATCCCGCCGTCGGCAATCAGGGGCACACCGGTCCGGTTGGAGATGTCCCGGCAATTCATAATCGCCGTCAATTGGGGAACGCCCACACCGGCAACGATACGGGTGGTACAGATGGAACCCGGCCCGATACCGATCTTCACCGCATCCACGCCCGCGTCGATTAAGGCCATGGCACCGGATTCCGTTGCCACATTTCCGGCAATCAATTCCATATCCGGAAATGTCGCCTTCAGGGCTTTCACGGAATCGATGACGTTGGCGGAATGGCCGTGGGACGTATCGATGACCAGCACATCCGCTCCCACTTTCAGGAGGGCTTCCGCACGTTCCATCATATCGGCGCCAACCCCGATGGCCGCACCGGCCCGCAGGCGGCCCATGCTGTCCTTGCAGGCATTGGGATACTTCTTGATTTTCTCGATATCCTTGATCGTGATCATACCGGTGAGTTTGCCGGCCTTGTCCACAACCAGCAGTTTTTCAATCCGGTGTTCGTGGAGAAGTTTCTTGGAATCTTCAAGGGAGATGCCTTCGGTCACTGTGACCAGGTGATCGCTGGTCATGACTTCAGACACCTTTGCGTCCAGATCGGTGACGAACCGGAGGTCCCGGTTGGTCACGATCCCCACCAGCTGATCATTCCGGGTGACCGGAAGCCCTGAAATCCGATATTTTTCCATCACCCGCATGACGTTACGGATGGGATAATCCGGATCAATGGTGACCGGGTCAATGATCATGCCGCTTTCAGATTTCTTCACCCGATCCACTTCCGCGACCTGCTGTTCAATGGGGATGTTCCGGTGAATAAAACCAATCCCCCCCTCACGGGCCATGCTGATGCACATGGCCGACTCGGTGACCGTGTCCATGGCCGCACTGACGATGGGAACGCCCAGTTCAATATTTTTGGTAAGACGGGTTTTGACGTCCACGTCCGACGGTACGACATCGGAAAAATTGGGAAGCACCAGTACATCATCAAAGGAAAAAGCCTCCTGGGGCGGTATATGTGTCATGACATCCTCTCCAGACATGGGTTGATTAGGGGTTTACCGGAAACTGTTTTGGAAACATACGGTCCATTTCATCACACCACCTGTTATCAGAAGAAGCGTGCCAGCACCCTGCAGCACTTAGGGGATAAACCCATCCCCTCGCCTGCAAATCAGTGAAAAACGGCAACGGAACACAACATATAGGTGATGTCCGGCTGTACTAGCGGAAAATGTTAACCTGAACTGCTATCAAATTCAGAAGCGAATCGCAATCAGTTTTTAGGGGTAAACGGGTTAACGGTCTAGTGGATGCGGCACACGGTTTCCCGTTCAAGGGTATTGACAAGCCGGCCGTGCGAAGCTACGTATAGATGCTTATTTTATCAGAAGGTAACGATACTCAGGAGACAACCTACCATGCGACTGGAGATCAACCCCTGCAACCCTCAGCCGCGCCACATCGAACGCGTGGTCACTGTTCTGCGCAATGGCGGGGTCATCGCCTACCCCACCGACACCTATTACGGTATCGGCTGCGACCTCCTGAACAAAAAGGCCATCGAAAAAATCTACAAACTGAAACAGCGGGATATGAAACAGGCGTTCAGCTTCATCTGTTCGGACTTAAAGCATATCAGCGAATATGCAAAGGTTTCCAATTACGCCTACCGAACCATGAAACGGCTGCTGCCCGGCCCCTATACCTTTATTCTTGAGGGCAGCAAGCAGGTCCCCAGGATGATGCTGACCAAACGGAAAACCGCCGGCATCCGTGTACCGGACCATGCCATCTGTATGGCGCTGGTCAACGCACTCGGCAACCCGATCATCTCTACCAGTGCCACCCTTCCCGGTGAAGAGACGGTGTTAGCCACTGCCGATGAAATCGATATCCACCTGGGCAGCCTAGTCGATATTGTCATCGACGGCGGTGCTGTTGCCAACGAACCCTCAAGTATCATCTCCCTGATTCAGGACACACCGGAAATCATCCGGGAAGGCGCCGGAGACATCTCCTGGTTTTTATTGAAATGATCAGCTGCCAGGCTGATACAGATAGCTCGGTCCTGTCTGCGTGACGCCTTTAACCAGCTGGAACCACTCACGAATGGATACGCAGGTCAGGTATTCCATAAACGGGGACGGTTTCTTTGGCGGATAGACAGCCTCCACCGCCCCTTCAAGACCGGCCAGCTCTCCGGCATAGTTCAGCGCATCATCAAAATTCCCCATCCGGTCCACCAGGCCCAGCTCACCGGCCCGCTCACCGCTGAAAATGCGTCCGTCGGCAATGGCCATCACCGATGCCTCGGTCAACCCCCTGCCCCGGCACACATCAGCGACAAATTGCTGGTGCACCTGATCCACAAAGCCCTGCAGGAGTTTTCGCTCCGATTCCCGCATTTCACGGGACGGGGAACCGATATCCTTGAATTCCCCGCTTTTGATCACCACCGGTTTCAGGCCGATCTTTTCCATGATATCCTGAATGTTGGTATACCCCATGATCACACCAATACTGCCGGTCACCGTGCCAGGATTGGACATGATTCCGTCTGCCGCACTGGCCGCGTAATAGCCGCCAGACGCGGCCACACTTCCCAAAGAGGCCACCACCTTTTTTTCCGCAGTGGTTTTCATGATCTCCCGGTAAATTTCCTGGGAAGGACCCACCCCGCCCCCCGGAGAATCAATCCGGACCACAATGGCTTTCACATCGTCCTGTTCCCGAAAATACCGGAGTCCTTCGATCACCGGACGGGCATCGGTAATGACGCCAACAATATCGACCACACCGATCTGCTCACCAGACCCGCGGGTGCCAGCAATCCTGTCACCGCCCACCTCCAGGGCCACCAGTCCGATCAAAAGGGACACGGCAACAACGGTGCCGCATATCATCCCGGTTGTCATGAGAAAGAAAAACAAGAGTGGATGCCTTCTGGAAAACAGTCGCATAAACAATTATCCCATATCCTTTGAAAAAAAATTGCCTGACTCCGCGTGTCACACATCCATTCAGATAAAAACAGCCTCACGGCAGCCACCGATGCGGTCTTCAATTTATCGCGGATGCACCTGCCGTTACAATACAAAAAACGGCAGCCCCAGGATCTTCCAGGGCTGCCGCTTTCAATGCAGTTACATGTCGCCAGTTTAAATCCGGTTCGCCATGTGTCATATGCGGGCTAGGGATGCCTAAGCATCCTCTCCCTCGTCGTTCATCTGATCCTGAAAGTTTTCACGGAGTTTTTCACCCAGCTCGCCAATGGACTTGTCATCAGCAGACATTTTGTTCACATATTCGCTCAGGAGCGCGGAATCATCTTCCATGCCCAGCCGTTTCACGGAGAGCGCAATCCGGCGCTCATCACTGTTGAGGGTCAGCACTTTGGTGGTCAGCGCATCACCCACATTGAATTCACCCACCGGCGTCTTGATCTTTTCCTTGCTCAGCTCGGACACATGCACCAGACCTTCAATGCCTTCTTCCAGCTCGACAAACACGCCAAAATCGGTCACATTGGTGATGGTACCCGTCACTTCCGTACCCGCTGCATACCGTTCTGCAACGGTCTTCCAGGGATCCGGCTGCGTTTGTTTGATCCCCAGGGAGAAGCGTTCGCTTCGCTTGTCGATATCCAGCACAACGGCCTGGACCAGATCCCCTTTCTTGTAGAGTTCAGAGGGGTGTTTGATGCGTTTGGTCCAGGAGATATCGGAAATATGCACCAGACCGTCAATGTCATCATCAATGCCGATGAACAGACCAAAATCGGTGATATTCTTGATTTTGCCTTCGATCACCGTGCCCACAGGATATTTCTCGCTGATCACATCCCAGGGGTTCGGCGTCACCTGTTTCATCCCCAGGGAGATCCGGCGGTTATCCGGCTTGATATCAAGCACGACGGCTTCCACTTCCTCGCCCACTGACAGGATTTTGGAGGGATGCCGCACTTTCTTGGTCCAGGACATTTCAGAAACGTGGATAAGCCCTTCAATGCCTTCTTCGAGTTCCACGAATGCACCGTAGTCGGTCAAACTGACAACGCGGCCCTGCACGCGGGCGTCCACCGGATATTTTTCAGCGGCATTTTCCCAGGGATCGGGCGTCAGCTGCTTCATGCCAAGGGATACCCGCTCTTTTTCCAGGTCAAAGGACAAAATCTTCACCGTGATCTTGTCACTCACAGAAAACAGCTCGGACGGATGTTTGACACGTCCCCAGGAAATATCGGTGATATGCAGGAGACCATCTACGCCGCCAAGGTCGACAAACACACCGTATTCGGTGATGTTCTTGACAATACCGTCCACCACCTTGCCTTCGTGGATCGTGGCCAGCGTATTGGCGCGTGCGGATTCTCGTTCCTGCTCGAGAATGACCCGGCGGGAGAGAACGATGTTGCTCCGCTTCCGGTTGTACTTGAGGATCTTGAACGAGAACGTCTTGCCAACCATTTCATCCAGATTCCGAATGGGACGCAGGTCTGCCTGTGAACCGGGCAGGAATGCCTGAAGTCCGACATCCACGGAGAAACCACCCTTGACGCGGCTTGTGATCACACCCTCAACCGTACCGTCTTCATCATGAATCGCCTTGATCGCTTCCCAGATCTTGACTTTGTCCGCTTTCTCCTTGGACAGAAGCACCGTTTCTTCTTCTTCGTCCCAGAGTTCGATCATGACTTCAACCGTGTCTCCCGGCTGAACCGATACCTGACCCGCTTCATCCTTAAATTCGTGAATGGGGATCTGTCCTTCGGACTTGTATCCCACATCCACCAGGACGTAGTCCTTGTCTACGGTGATGATGCGGCCTTCCACGACTTCGCCTTCGGCAAAGCGCTGGAAGCTTTCTTCATACATTCCCATCAGGGATTCCATTGTTTCCTCTTCTTCAGGAAGATCAATGGACGGTGTGTCGATCCCTTCGCCTGGATCCCTGGCGTCTTGAGTGTTTTCGTTGTTTACCGAGTTTTCCATGTTAATAAGATTTCCCCCTAAGTCGAGTAGTCTAACAGCCCTCCCGGACTGCGTATCCGCTATTAAATATCAGAACAGACGGTGCATTTCAACCTAAAACCGTTGTTTTTTGTACCGAATTTCAAGTTTTTTCCCCTACCGGGATCTGTAGTCGCCCACATGATCCAGCATGCAGGCGACCACTGCCTCCGCATCCATTTCCGATGCATCGATGACCACCGCCCCATCCGGCACAATCAGCGGGGCAATGGCTCGATTTTTATCCTTTTCATCCCGTTTTTTCATATCGCGGGTCACAGCGTCCAGCGGCTGGCCTGCTTCCGGGGGAAGTTCCGCAAAGCGGCGTGCCGCCCGGACCGCCAGGTCCGCATCCAAATAGAATTTTACATCCGCGTCGGGAACGATCACCGAGCCCGTATCACGGCCTTCGAGCACAACACCGCCCGCAGCACCCATCTGCCGTTGCATATCCAGCAGAAATTCCCGAACCACCGGACGCGCGGAGACCGCAGAGGCCATCCTGGACATTTCCGGTGTCCGAATCTTGTCTGCGATCTCCTCTCCGTTCACCCTGAGACTGAGATTTCCACCGGACAGGGTCATTTCAAGCCGCATCTCCTTACAAAGCACCGCCATGGCATCATCGTCGTCCGGGTCTATGCCTTTTAGTTTCGCCGCAAACCCCACGGCCCGGTAGAGGGCACCCGTATCCACATAGGTATATCCCAGCCGCGCTGCCAGGCTGCGGCTGACCGTCGTTTTTCCGGCGCCTGCCGGTCCGTCAATGGTGATAACAAGTCTTTTGGACATGGCGTGTTCCCCGTCAGCTGGCCAGAACCGTTTTCAGCGTGGCGATAAACCGGCTGTTTTCCGTTTCCAGCCCGGCATTCACCCGGATACAGTCCGGAAACCCGTAGGCGTGCATGGACCGAATAATCACACCCGCTTTCAGCATGGCCTCAAACACCTCAACGGACGGCCGGTTCACGCGGATCATGCAGAAGTTGGCATCGCTCTTATAATACGGCAGCCCCATCGCTTCTGCGGATTGGTAGAAATAATCAAGCCCGGCATGCACCACCGAGACGGTTTTTTCCAGAAATGCCGTGTCCTTCAGCGCCGCCTCCGCTGCCACCAGGGCCAGGGAGTTGACATTGAACGGCTGGCGGATCCGTTGCAGCACGCCGGCAATCTCCGGATCCATGACCCCGTATCCCACCCGGATGCCGGCCAGGCCGTACGCTTTAGAAAAGGTCCGCAGCACCACCACCGGACGGCCGGAACCCACCAGGTCAAGGGTACTGCCACAGCCTGGTGTGCGTATAAATTCGACATAGGCTTCATCCATCACCAGCAGAATATTCCGGGGGAGTTTGTCCAGAAACCGGTCCAGCTCGGCCCGGGGGATCGCCTTTCCTGTGGGGTTGTTGGGGTGGGTGAGAAAAACCATGCGCGTCGACGGCCTGATGGCCTCACCAATGGCATCTAAATCCACATTCACACCGTCAAGGGGGACCATCACCGGCTCAGCGCCAGCGGCCTTCACCGTAATTTCGTACATGAGAAACGACGGATCGGTCATGACGGCAGTGTCACCGGGCAACAGAAAGGCACGGGTCAGCAGCCCGATAATATCATCAGAACCGTTTCCCAGAACAATGGACGCCTCGGGGACATGTAACCATTCAGATAATGCCCGGGTCAGATAAAACCCGCTGCCGTCCGGGTACCGGTGAAGGCTGCCGATATGATCTGCAATGGCCTGCATGGCCCTGGGAGACGGCCCCAGCGGATTCTCGTTTGATGCGAGCTTGATGACCCCGGAGATGCCAAGCTCCCGCTCCAGCTCCTGGATTGGTTTTCCGGGTTTGTATGTTGAGATGGACAGAATGTGTTCCGGTACCGGATACGTCATGACACGCCTTTCCTTATGATGCATTCAGGTTACGTTGTGCAGAATCGGATCACTTTAATGGCGGCACTCTCTGCTGTCAAGATTTTCGAAACAGGATGACACCCCCTTTTCCGCAGCCAGAGCCCATCGCCCCCAAAACACAGGTCCAGATTTGCGGTACCGGTCTTTCCTTCAGCGATGTCACATCCAAAAACGGTTTTTCTCCTTGATGACATCCGGTTATCTGCGATAAAACCGAGGCGTTTCGTAAGGAGTGATGCGGAAACGATTGACAGAAAGCAGAAACCATGATGCCTCAGATTCAGACCGGTCTGGAACACTTTATCAGCACACCGCCTGCCTGGGCAAAAACGGCCCGGTTCGGCCTCCTGGCCAATCCGGCATCGGTCACCGCCGATTTCATGCATGCCCGGGATGCCATTCACCGGCGGTTCCCCGGCCAACTCAAGGCCCTCTTCTCCCCCCAGCACGGATTCTTTGCTGAAAAACAAGACAACATGGTTGAATCTGCGCATGGGGAAGACAGGGTGCTGGGCATTCCCATCTACAGCCTGTACGGAGACACCCGCTGGCCTAAGCCGTATATGTTCGATGACATCGATGTGTTGCTGGTCGACCTTCAGGATGTGGGCACCCGGGTGTACACCTTTATATATACCCTTTCCTACTGCATGGCAGCTGCCGGAGACCATGTCCGCATTGTCATCCTTGACCGTCCCAATCCCATCGGCGGCAGACGGGTGGAAGGAAATGTCCTGGAACCGGAATGGGCCTCCTTTGTGGGGCGTTTTCCCCTTCCCATGCGTCACGGCATGACCATCGGAGAGATCGCCCGCCTGTTTGCAGACCCCTTTGGCATTGACTGCGACCTGACGGTCATCCCCATGAACGGGTGGCACCGGGACATGCCATTTTCCGGCACCGGTCTTCCGTGGATTCCCCCCTCGCCCAACCTGCCCACCCCCGCCTCTGGCGCCGTGTATCCGGGGCAGGTCATCTGGGAGGGCACCCACGTATCTGAAGGAAGGGGCACCACCACGCCCTTTGAACTGTTCGGTGCCCCGTTTATCGACACGGCTGAACTCCTGAGCGATCTGGATCCATCAGACCTTTCGGGCGTCCATCTCCGGGAGGCATTATTTGAGCCCACCTTCCACAAGTGGGCCGGCCAGGTCTGCCGGGGATTTTTTCTCCATGTCACAAACCCTGACACCTACTGCCCCTATGAAACCGCGCTCAGAATCCTTCAGGCCATTATCCGGCGGTATCCGGATCAGTTTCAGTGGAAAGAACCACCCTACGAATACAATGATACGGACCTGCCCATGGACCTGATTCTCGGCAGCCAGTGGCTGCGGATGCAACTTGAACAGGGAACACCCATTGATGCGCTGAAAGCGGCATGGACGCCGAAGCTGACCGAATTTATGGCCTGGCGCGCAGCCTGCCTCCTGTATTGACCCTTAACCGACGACCGCACGCGAGGCAACAGATGACCACCGACACCATCAAGACAGACGATCAGGGATGCCACTGGGTCCGCCGCTGTTTCAAGAAAAACAAGGTTTGGGCGGAGACCGGCCCGGACGGCAGCTACATGACGGAGAAAAACCGGATACGGATCAAATACAACCTGAAGCAGACCCATGAATACCGTGTCTACCCCAAAGATCTGGAACCCGAACATGCGGCCGTACCAGCAACATCCAGAATCAAAAAAAAAGGCACGGCATCTGGAAAAAAAACTGACCCGGCAAACACCGCTAACCCATCCGGGACAGCGGGCAGCGAGCTTTTAGACAACGCCATTGTCATCTACACCGACGGGGCGTCTTCAGGTAACCCCGGCCCCTCGGGGATCGGCATCCTCATGCAGTATCAGGAACATGAAAAGAAAGTTTCCCGGTACATCGGAAATGCCACCAACAATATAGCAGAGCTTGAAGCCATCCGCGTGGCCCTGGAGACGGTCAAAAACCCGGCGCTTCCCATCCGCCTGTACACGGACAGCAGCTATGCCATCGGCCTGCTCACGCAAAACTGGAAAGCGACGCAGAACCAGGCTCTCGTGGCATCCATCCGCAAGCTGATGACACAATTTCCGGATCTGAAACTGATCAAGGTAAAAGGCCATTCCGGAATCCCCGGAAACGAAGCCGCGGACCAGTTGGCCACCGCTGCGATTACAAACCACCTGCGCAATAACCGTGAATCTCATTTTTGAGTTCAGTTTTACTGCAAAAAAATGCTATACTCCCGTTCATGAACAAAACGATACACGCATTCGATAACCACTGTTCCGAAGCCGCCATTGACCGGGACGCTGAACTGTACCGGTCGGTGTTCGAAAATACCGGTACCGGCACCATCATTATCGACCGGGAAATGACCATCCTTCAGGCCAATGCCAGATTCGTGGAGATGACCGGCTATGAGAACCACAACGCCATTGAACACAAAATGAAATGGACCCAGTTTGTGGCCCCCGCAGATCTGGACCGCATGCAGCAGTACCATTACGGCCGCCGTATCACCCCAGACGCCATCCCCACCGAGTACGAGTGCCGTGTCATCAACCGCAACGGCCAGATCCTTTACATCACCCTGAAAGTGGGGATGATTCCGGGTACCGACCTCAGCATTGCCTCGTTCATGGACATCACCGAACACAAACAGGCCGAAGAAGCCCTGCGCCGAAGTGAAGCCCGGCTTTCCGCCATCATCGAAACCTTTGACGGGCTGATCTATATCACGGATGCCGATTACCGGCTGGAATTTATGAACCCGACCCTGATCCGCCGCACAGGCGGGGAACGAATGGGGGGGTACTGCTATCATGTGGTCCACGGTCAGGATGGCCCCTGCCCCCACTGCCGCCTGGAAGCCGTCCTTTCCGGACGAACCATTCGGGATGAAATACAGAGTCCGCTGGACGGAAACTGGTATGCCACGGTCAAGACACCGCTTTCCGACCGAAACGGTAACATCGTACGCATCCAAACCATCCTCATGGACATCACCGAACGTAAACAGGCCGAAGAAGCCCTTACCAGTGAAAACAAACGCCTGCGAACCGCGTTCAGGGAACGGTTCCGGTTCGGCCGGCTTATCGGAAAAAGCCCGACCATGCAGGGCGTGTATGAACGCATCCTCAAAGCCGCAGATTCCGAAGCTCCCGTGATTGTCACCGGGGAATCCGGTACGGGTAAAGAACTGGTTTCACGGGAAATTCATGACACCGGCTCCCGCAGTCACGGACCGTTTATTCCGGTCAACTGCGGCGCCATCAGCGAGGGCCTCTTTGAAAGTGAATTTTTCGGCTACAAGAAAGGCGCGTTTACCGGGGCAAACACGGATACCCCCGGCTATTTCGATGCCGCAGACGGGGGCACCCTTTTTCTCGACGAGATCGGCGAGATTCCGCTTTCCATGCAGATCAAACTGCTCCGGGCCATTGACGGCGGCGGCTACACGCCCGTAGGTTCGAATATGCCCTGTTTTTCAGATATCCGCATCATCGCCGCCACCAACCGGGATTTGAAATCCCTGGTCGCGGATGGTGCCATGCGAACCGATTTCTTTTACCGGGTGCATATCATCCCCATCCATCTTCCCCCCCTCAGGGAGCGGACGGAGGATATACCACTGCTCATCGAGCATTTCCTTGCCCTGCAGTCTGCACCCGAAACCCGAAGAGAGATTTCCGGCCATCTGCTGGACGCGTTTCTCCGGTACGACTGGCCGGGAAACGTGCGTGAGCTCCAGAATCTGCTCTACCGCTACTGCGCGGTGGGCGGAGATGAGATCATCGACGCCCTGATTCCAGATGCAGTGCCGGTGTCTTTGCAGCCGCGTCTGCCGGTTCCCGAGGTATCCGGAGAAACCCTTTACGCTGTCATTGACCGCGTGGAAAAGGAACTCATTACCCGGACCCTGGACCAGTACCGGTGGAACCGGACCCAGACCGCCACTGTGCTGGGGATGAACCGAAAGACCCTGTTCACCAAGATGAAAAAGCATGGAATTGAATGAGATGTTGGCAGGGTCTGGCAGGCGGTTGTGGGGTAGGCTGAATGGACGTTGTGGGCAGAGTGGAGACGTTGCCGACTGGGCTTGTCCTCATGCTGTGCGCTTCGGCACCCAGGGCCAAGGCAAGCCGGTCCCAAACACGCGACACCGCCACAATAACCAATCATCCCAATATGAGGCCATATGACCCCATATATAAAAAACAAAGTATTATCAATCAGATAAAAAAAACCTATATCGTTTCACTGCCATCGGGGCAAAAGCGCCCCACTTTTCCGCAAAGTTTCCACCTGAAACACGAGCACCGTTCGTCAGCACCTTTCATACATCGCCCAAATAAAATAATAAATATATTATATTATTTAAAATAGTTAAATATAAAAACACCCCTTTCAAAACGACCTGAACACACGATTCTCACCGGGCTGGCACCCCGTTTGCTGGTAGCTAACTCCAGACACAATTCTATTCACCTAAAAATAAAGGAAAAAACATGAAAGCTATTTACCGCGACTATGAAGCCAAACGGGCTACTGCAGAAGCCGCAGCCGCCGCCATCACATCCGACAGCTGGGTCGAATATGGTGCCTTCTGCGCAGTGCCCCGCCACGTGGATGCAGCCCTCGCCAAACGCGCCGACAGTCTCAAAAATGTAAAAATACGCACCCTTGCCTATCCGGGGAAATCAGCGCTCCCCGATGCCGGCCATGGCTCGTTCATCTATAACAGCTGGCATTTTTCAGCCGCTGAGCGGAAATTCCATGATAACGGCAACTGCCATTTTATTCCGTTTATTTATCATGAAGGCCCCTCTCATTACCGTCAGAACCTCTCTTCTGACTTCTGTGTGCTGGTCACCGGGCCCATGGATGCGGAAGGGTATTTCAATTTCGGGATCGCCAATTCCTTTCAGCGGGCCATGATTGACAACGCCAAATGCGTTATCGTGGAAGTCAACGAACATATTCCCCGCTGCCTGGGCGGTATCCATGAAACGATCCATATCTCGGAAGTTGACTATGTGGTCGAAGCGGAACCCATTCCCCTGCCGGCCCTGCCCGATCCGGTGATCAGCGACATTGACCAGACCATTGCCGAATCCATCGTTTCCGAAATCCGCGACGGATCCTGCATCCAGCTCGGTATCGGCGGTATGCCCAATGCGGTCGGCAAAATGATCGCCCAGTCAGACGTGAAAGACCTCGGGGTTCACACGGAAATGCTGGCCGACGCCTACCTGGACATGTTCGAGGCTGGCAGGATCACCAACCGGAAAAAGGTCTGCGATCAGGGACGCATGGTCTACACCTTTGCCCTGGGCAGCAGCCGGCTCTATGATTTTCTTGACAACAACAGTGCCTGTGCCAGTTACCCGGTTGACTACACCAATGACCTGGCCCGGATCGCTTCCAACGACAACGTGATTTCCATCAACAACGCTCTGGAAGTCGACCTTTACGGCCAGGTATCCTCCGAATCTTCCGGTTTCCGCCACATCACCGGCACCGGCGGCCAGTTTGATTTTGCTTATGGCGCCTATCATTCCAAGGGCGGCAAGTCCTTCATCTGCCTTTCCTCGACCACCAAGGACAAGGAAGGTAATGTAAAGTCCCGGATCCGGCCGGTCTTTGATCCCGGCACCATTGTTACCCTGCCCCGAACCGTAACCCATTATGTGGTCACCGAATACGGGATGGTGTCGCTGAAAGGGAAATCAACCTGGGAACGGGCCGAAGCCCTGATCAGCATTGCCCACCCCGATTTCCGGGATGAACTGGTGCGCGAAGCCCAAAACATGCGGATCTGGTGCCAGGCAAACAAGTAATGACGCAGACGACATGGGGCGTGACGAATTCTTCCGGCCGACCCAGAAGACTCAATTCAATCGTGTAAACATGCAAGGCGGCTCACCGAGCCGCCTTGCATGTTTTTAAAAACGTGAATTGATCAGACTGACAGCCGTTGCGCCGCTATTTCAGTATCCCCTTGTTCAGCTGTCCAGCCCAGTAACGGCGTGCAACGTTCACTGACATCACATCGCTCAAATCCCACCCCGCCCGTTGTCACATGCCATCGTTTTTTTCTTTACTTTTCAGTATAATTACGGGTAAGAGGCCTTACCACATAGCCTGTTTTTGTGTCAACCATGACACGGTGTTAAAAAAAATTCTTCACAAGAGACACACAAACCCGAATCCCTGATAAACGGCCTAACCGGATAACGAGATAGCGTACAGAGGAACCAGATGCCACGCACAAAAATCATCTGCACCATCGGTCCTGCCAGTGAAACCCGGGAGATCATCCAAGCCATGATTCACGAAGGCATGAATGTGGCCCGGCTCAATTTTTCCCATGGTGATCTCGCCGGCCATGAAAAAAAAATTCGGATGCTCCGGTCCGTGTCAGATGCCATGGGAACACCCGTTGCGATTCTTCAGGATCTCTGCGGCCCGAAGATCCGGGTCGGTAAAATCGCCGCGCCCGGCATCCGGCTGGAACCCGGACAGGACGTCATCCTGACCACAAAACAGGAGATCGGCCAGGGCAACCGGATCCCGATTTCCTATGAACAACTGCCCCATGATGTCACCACAGACGATATCATTCTGCTGGCTGACGGCATGATGGAACTGGTCGTCCGGGATACCCACCCATCGGAGATTCTGTGTAAGGTCATTACCGGCGGCGTCCTCACCTCAAACAAGGGGATCAATCTCCCGAGCAGCCGTCTGAATGTACCCTCCCTGACAGATAAAGACAAAAAAGACCTAGCCTTTGGCATCCGTATGGATGTGGATTACGTGGCCCTCTCGTTTGTCCGGTGCGCAGAGGATATCAAAGCGATAAAAGCCATGATACAGGCTGCCGGAAAAACCATCCCGGTGGTGGCCAAGATCGAAAAACACGAATCCCTGAGCAACATTGACGCCATCCTCGAAGCGGCCGATGCCATCATGATCGCCCGCGGCGACCTGGGCGTCGAAATCCCCCTGGAGACGGTCCCTAACATTCAGAAACGCCTGATCCGGCTGGCCAATAACAGGGGAAAACCGGTGATCGTGGCCACCCAGATGCTACGGTCCATGTGCGAATCCCCCCGCCCCACCCGCGCAGAAGCCAATGATGTGGCCAATGCGGTACTCGACGGTGCAGATGCGGTCATGCTGTCCGAAGAGTCGGCCAGCGGCCTTTACCCGGTAAAGGCCGTGCATTATTTGGCCGCGATCGCGAGCAGCGCCGAGGAACGCTACCCGCACACCCAATATCTCAACCTGAGCCCCCGCATGGAGATCTCCGAGTCCGTGGCCTACGCCGCCTGTGTCCTTGCCGAACATCTGGGTGCACAGGCGGTGGTGGCTGCCACCACGTCCGGTTTCACGGCCAAACAGATCTCCCGGTTTCGTCCGCGGGCAAAAATTCTCGCCATGTCCCACGACAGCAGTGCGGTCCGCCGTCTGTCACTCTACTGGGGATGCATTCCCCTCCATGTCCCCCTGGCAGAAGATATGGATCAGATGTTTACGCTGTGCGCGGAAACGGCGGTTCAGGAACAGGCCGTCGCTGCGGGTGACCGGATCGTCATTACTGCCGGTTATCCGCTGGGCCAGGCTGGCACCACCACCATGATCAAGGTCAAGGAAATACGTTGAGCAACACATAGGTCCCCCCTGCCCCGCCGTCACACATCCGCGCACTGGAGAACGCCAGCACCCATTTTCGCAAGGCGCGGGATGACAGCCATGCATAGATCCGGGATTTCAACACCGGTTCCCTGGGAGACGACAGCCCGCGGCCATGAATGACCAGGACGTTCCGTTTACCGGACCGAATGCTTTCTTTCAAAAACTGCAGAAACACCGGCCGGGCCTCATCCACGGTCAGGCCATGAAGATCTAAATGGCCCTGAACGGGAAAATCCCCCCGGTGCAGCCGGAAGCAGAGTTCTGGATGCGCCGAATCAGCACTGCCGCACATGTATTCAGGCGTCTGCCAAACCCGGAAGCCCCGGCCGGTTGCGACCAGCTCCCGAAGCTGACTGAAGGCCGCCGTATCCGCTTCAATGGCAGTATCCTGGGCCGCAGATTTTCTCACCCGGCAGAGCGGCGGAACAATACGCCGGGTACCGGACAGGGGTGCCACACCGTCCATGGCCTCGGCAAACAATGCAGCGTCGGTCGCCCTGTCATCATCAGTTGCCGTTTGCACCAAACCGGATGCAGGTGGTACCGATGGCCGGTAATAGGTCGGTTTAGACGGATACGACCGACTGAGCAGTTGATCTCTGAAGGCTTCAAACGGCCGGAACGCAGACGAGTCCCGCTGGCGTTCTCCCATGCGCCCTCCTGTCTATAAAGGATGCACAACCGGTTTTGCTTAAAAACAGCTCATTTTTTTCTTTACATGCATCAGAAAATCTCATTATGACTGAACGTGCAACCACGTATGAGCCGATTAAACCGTCATCGTTTCCCGTTTCCGGATACTCAGCTGTTTCGTGCAGCAGAAATCGGAAGCGATTTTTATCAGCCACCGGTGAAGCGCCGGAACGGCATGGAGAAGACATGACTGCATTATGGGCAGGACCGCTTATTGCCATTATCATCATCGCCATTCTCGAAACAAAGCTGTACCCTTTCAAGTCGTTCTATGTCATTGCCGGGGTCGCTTTTGCCCTTGTCATTGGGGGATCTGTCTACCTGGCCTTCTTCATCACCCCAAAAGCGAAAGGCCCCGCCAGCGTATCCAGAGTTGAAATTGCCATCCCCAATGCCCCGGAATCAGCGCCCCCTCCCCTGGACGCACCCGCACCGATGTCACCGGCATCTGAAATCAGATCGTTTTTGAACAGATGGGCTTCAGAGCTGGCTAAAGCAGCCGCGTCCCCCGGTGAAGCCGAAACCCTGTTCACACTCTACTGTCCTGACGTACAGCGACTCAGTGTTTCAGGGCCCATCAGTCCACAAAAATTTACAACCACACTGGCAGGACTTCCCGGTATGGGTATTCATGTGTCCGGGATTGATATTGACATGGATGCAGAACCGACCCCCACTGCCGCCTTCACCCTCAGCCTGATCAAGGCAGATGCCACCGTCACCCAGGCCGTGACCTTAGCCGTCAAACACACCGATACCGGTCTTCAGATTGCCAGAGAATCAGGGGTCTGGGATGCACTCAAGGCCCTGGATGAGATGACCCGCCAGCCGCCGGCACCGGTTGCAGCGCTATCACCTCCCCCAAACATCCCTGAGGCCTTACCTGAAACAGAAGAACAAAAGACCGTGAAAACCGCCACGGACAGCCCGCCTGTCCCGTGGACAGTTCAAATGGCGTCCTACCGGAAATGGGAAGTTGCCAAACATACCGCAACCGCCCTGCTTTCAAAAGGGGAACCGATTTACACCACCCCTGTAGAGGTCCCCGGAAAGGGCATCTGGTATCGCATGTTTTACGGCCGATATCCGGATAAAACAGCAGCAGACGCGGCCCTTGCCGCCGTCAAAAAAAGCGGGGCTGCCACGGCAATTACAACCCGTAAGCCCTTGTTTCTTAATATCGTTACCTCCGAAGCACCCGATGCCAGAGACCGCCTTGTTACAAAGCTGATCGCCTTAGGCGCGTTCCCCATGATGTCGGACGATGCATCCGCCTGCCGGGTCGGCGCCTACCGGCATCCCGAAGAGGCCCGTGGCATGGTCAAACGCCTTTCCGATGCCGGGATTGCCTACACGCTGGTCAAGCCATAAGGCATCCATCACCGGCCGGCGCCAGTGCATACGGCGCTGACCCCTTCCAGAGGAGCTAAGACCCACCCCGTTTATCGCATGCGAAACACTACGCCGGATGCTCAGAACAGGCGGGCCAGCGCATAGCCTGCCCACACGGTCAGCAGCCCTGCCAGCGTATGGATACCGATATTCATCACCATGGCAGGAATTTCACCGGTGCGAAGCAACCCGAACGATTCATACCCGTATGTGGAAAAGGTCGTAAAACCGCCCAGAAAACCGGTCATGAACAGCAGCCGCATCGGAGATGAAACCAATTGACGGGTCTCGATGAGGCTGCCCAGCAAACCGATCAAAAAACACCCCAGCAGATTCACGGTCACTGTGCCTGCGGGAAAAACCGTTGCGCCGGCCAGCCGTGTGGCCAATCCGCTGACCACGTACCGGCACATGGCACCCACAGCCCCCCCCAACCCGACCCACATCATTTTTGGCACTGTCATTCTCCTTGATGGCAAGCTGAAATCCTTCGACACCGGCAGGTGATGCGAACAGACCATACGGTTCTAAACCGGTGCGCTGCGGTTGTCAATACACACCGAAAAAGAGAGGATAAGGGTTCCCCTGTCCCCCGGTCCGTTCGGGGGGTAACGACGCTTCCTTCTCATGAAAAAAGCAGATTCTGTCCATCTTTTTTCATTTCCATTGCATGCCGGGGCCGGTTCAGTTACCTTACGCGGTAAATTTCTTCCTGCATCACCGGCAAGCGGCCGCGTGTCATCTGAAAAGGAGTTGCGCCGTGAGTATTTTCGAAATCATCATGCTGATCTGTTTCGGCCTGGCCTGGCCGACGTCTATCTGGAAATCCTGGACTTCCCGCGCCACTGCCGGAAAAAGCCTGCCCTTCATGATCATCGTCTTCTTCGGCTATGTTTCGGGGATGCTTCACAAGGTCTTTTACCATCCAGACAATGTGATCTTCCTCTATATCTTCAACGGCCTTCTGGTGGCCATCGACATCCTGCTCTATTTCCGTAACCGCTGGTATGAGCGAAATGCGTAAGGGTGACGATACATATCATAAAAGACATTTCTGATTGCATTCAAGGTGGATATGCCCAAAGAAAAACCCCCTGGCCAGATCAAGGCCAGAGGCTGCGCCGAAAAATACCGGGCTAGGGCAAAAAGAGGGTGCTGATCGGCATTGGTTTTTCAAGCGCGAAAAAAAGATTCCCATAAAAAAGGGGACGATGCACGTGGCATCGTCCCCTTGTCAGATTCGAATGGCTGTTACCGAATCAGAACTGGTAACTCACCGTCAGTCCGCAGGCCCAGAGATACCCCTCTGCGCTCAGGGACACGCGCGCATCATTGTCAAGTCCCAACGGTTCATAGGGGTTATAGGAATGGTTCATGTTATCAGTTTCCCCGCCGATTTCCCGCTTGCCTTCGGACAAGGCATATTCAAGTATCCCGTCAATGACAAACTTGCCTAGATTAACGCCAACTCCCAGGCTATAGGTTTTTCGGTCACCGTCCGGCCACATCATGTCGAACGTTTCATCGGGAATGGGTGAGGGGTCGTAAAAATACCCGCCCCGAAAGGTGAACATTTCATCCCAGGCCCACTCCACACCCAAACGGACCTGCACGGTGTCATGCCAGTCACGATTATGGATTGCCCTGTCTTTTCTACCCAAAAATGCCGGAGAGATGCTGGTGTTCTGTTCATCTCCGACAGACCAGTGGGTCCAGACCACATCCGTCTCAACGGAAAAATTGTGAATCGTGATGTATCGCAGACCCACCTGAAGCTGATCCGGATGGTCATAATCAAGCTTGAGCTTAGTATTCCGACCGTCAGCGGCTTTCCATTTTTTGCCGTCCACATACAGATAGCCTTCAAAATCTGTATCTGCACGCCCCCTGTAGGTCAGGCCCAGAGATAAATGGTCAAACGGCTTGTAAAACACACCTATGTTGGCGGAATAGTTGAGATCATCCACCAGGTCCGCCTTGATATGGGATCCAAACGCGATGTCTCCGAACAACCCTGCCGGCAGCCCGGGATAATTGAGCAAACGCTCTTCACCCGCCTCAGAACGACCGAATGAAATGCCAAACCCCACAGACAGGTTGTCAGACACTTTGTAGGCAATGGTTGGCGTCACAGCCACACGGGTATACCAGGATTCATAATAATGAAGGGCTGCGGGATTTTTTTCCAGATCCTGGTCCCATTTGATGTGCAGTCCGAACGGGGCATACAAAGCCACGCCCATGGCCAGACGATCACCCACAGGCATGGCAAAACCCATGTGCGGTACAGGAAGGGTGTCCGACTCATCCTCAAAATCAGCAGGACCGGCACTGGCATTGAACGTGCTGCCGAACGGAGAGGTAATCTCGTCTGCTTCCACCGTGAAGTTGTCAACCTTCAGCGTCGGGTCAATCACATGGATACCGGCTGAAAAGACGGGGCCTTCCAGCTGGGTCAGTCCGCCGGGATTATAATAAATGGCAAAGACATCATCCGCATAAGCGGTAAATGCCCCGCCCAGCGCGGTTGCTTTGGCACCGATGCCAAAGGTATCCACAGCAGCACCATAGGCGCTCCCCACCCCCATCCCCATCAGGATAATCAAACCGATCCATTTCTTCATGTTGCCTCCTTACTCAACAGGTGTGTACCTCAATGACTGATCAGAACCGCGTTCAACCCCAAAACCATCGTACATGCTCAACTTAAAGCATTCTAACACGCCCTGTAAAGGATTTTTCGCGATCCGTTTCAGTGATTCTTGTCACCTATGCCGGTTCATTTTCAACGTGCAGAGACAGGTGAAAAGAAACAGGGAGATTTTCGTTTCCTTAACAGATGCAGCCGGATCAGCGCACGAGCTGATGCGGGCATCCAGCTTAACACCGGATCCGGCTATCGTCGCACGCCGTGAAAAAACGTCTCAAGATTGTCCTGAATCAGATGTTCATAAAAACAGGGGTGGATGTGGGGAAACCTTCAACCTTGCCATACCCCATGGATTTTTGTTACATAGTCCGGATACATAATCCGGGCGACAGGGGCCTGCTTTCCTTCAGGCAGAAACATCGCATATCACGTACAGGATGAGCGTCCCGCATCCGGCACCGGAAGATAACGGGCCCTTACCATCAACGAGGAGCAGGAGTCATGGGAAAAACCGTAGCTGAAAAGATCTTCGACACCCACCGGGTCGACAACCCGTCCGAAGATATTCACGTCATCCGCCTGGATGCCGTGTTCTGTCATGAAATCACCACCCCTATCGCCATTACCGACCTGATGAGCCGGAAAATGGACCGGGTATTCGATCCCGCGAAAATAAAAGCCGTGATTGACCATGTCACACCGGCCAAGGATTCCAAAACCGCTGCCCAGGGTAAAATTCTGAGAGACTGGGCACTCCGCCATGGCATCATCGATTTTTTCGATGTGGGCCGTAACGGTGTCTGCCATGCCATCTTCCCGGAAAAAGGATTTGTCCGCCCCGGGTATACCATTATCATGGGAGACTCACATACCTGTACCCACGGCGCGTTCGGTGCCTTTGCCGCCGGCGTGGGCACCACGGACCTGGAGGTGGGTATCCTCAAAGGCGTGTGTGCGTTCAAGACACCGGCCAGCATGAAGATTTGCCTTACGGGCACGCTACCTTCCGGGGTTTATGCCAAAGACGTGATCCTTTACATTATCAGCCAGATCGGCGTGAACGGCGCCACCAACCGGGTCATTGAGTTCTGCGGTCCCATTGTCGACGAGATGACCATGGAAGCCCGTATGACCCTGTGCAACATGGCCATCGAAGCGGGTGCCACCTGCGGCATCTGTTATCCGGACATGACCACGGTCGACTACCTCTGGCCGTTCATTAAAGGCGAATTTGAAACCAAAGCAGCGGCCATGGCTGACTATGCGCAGTTTCTGCCAGATAACGATGCCGAATACGCGGATGTCATCACCTACGATATGTCTGCCCTGTCCCCCCAGGCGACCTTCGGCTACAAGCCGGATCAGGTGAAAGCCGTATCCGAACTGGCGGGCACGGCGGTGAACCAGATCTATATCGGCTCCTGCACCAACGGCCGAATCGAAGACCTCCGGGTGGCTGCGCGCGTGCTCGACGGAAAACAAATCAGCCCGAACGTGCGCGGCATCGTCTCGCCAGCCACGCCGGCCATCTACAGCCAGGCCCTCAAAGAAGGGATCATCGCCACGTTCATGGACGCCGGTTTTTGCGTGACCAACCCCACCTGCGGGGCCTGCCTGGGCATGAGCAACGGTGTGCTGGCCGACGGAGAAGTCTGTGCATCCACCACCAACCGGAACTTTAACGGCCGCATGGGCAAAGGCGGCATGGTTCATCTCATGAGCCCGGCTACAGCAGCGGCAACGGCCATTTCCGGCACCATCACCAACTCGAACCTGTTTACAGAGGGCTGTACCAATGAAGACATTTAACGGAAAAGTACTGTTTCTGGATCGTTCCGACATCAATACGGACGAAATTATTCCGGCACGCTATCTGACAGAGATTACAAAGGAAGCATTGAAGCCCTTTCTTCTCGAAGATCTGTCCATGGACGGATTCGATCCATCGGCTGATCTTGAAGGAATCCGCGTTGTCATCACCCGCTCCAACTTCGGCTGCGGTTCATCCCGTGAACATGCCCCCTGGGCCTTTGAAGTCAATGACATCAATCTGGTCATCGGAGAGAGTTTTGCGCGCATTTTTCGACAAAACATGTTTAACTGCGGTATGATGGCGGTTGAACTGACAAAAAGCCAGATCGATGCCCTGTTCAGCACATTTGCAGGACAGGAGACCTGGCTGGAAACCGACCTGAATCAGAATGTGTTCCGGTTCACGGCAGGTAAGGTGACACAAGAGATAAAGTTTACCATGTCCGAGTTTGACAGAAGCCTGGTCGACGCCGGCGGATGGGTTGGTTATGCCGATGCCAATTACTAGTGAACGGTCCGAATCCAGCGGGCTACAGGTCTTCCTGTATGAAACCCCGGACCCTTTTTTGAACCAGATGGAGATGCAATTTGGAATCAGGAACATCACTTGCTGACATCATCAACTCACAGATTCAGTTTGTAAAGACCAAACTTCCTCTGTTTGACAAAACCGCCCTGCGCATTCAACGGGAGATCAGCAAACCAGACCCGGATTTCCGTATCATGGAGATTCTGATATCCAGCGACCCCACCCTGACACTTGAAGTCCTGAAAATGGCCAATTCCATATTTTTCAAAGGGTATGAAAAGGTGATGACCGTACATGACGCCATCATCCGTATGGGACTGAACGAGGTGGCCAACATTGTCATGTTCATCACCCAGCGGCCGAATTTCAGCAGCCAGGATCCCCTGCTCAACACCTATCTGAATCCGCTCTGGCCCCATGCAGTCTGCACGGCCATCGGCACGCAGTGGCTGTCTGCCCGCATGGGATGGCAGGACATTCATCATCACACCTTTATTTCAGGGCTGTTGCATGATGTGGGAAAACTGTTTCTCCTGACTGTTTTCAGCGAAATCCGAAAAAAACCAGATACGGACTTCAACCCGACGCCGGCCTTTATTGAGGGCATGCTGGCCTCGCACCATGCGGCGCAGGGTTATCAACTGCTCAAATACTGGAAACTCCCGGAGGAATATGCCGTGGTGGTGCGGGATCATCATAAGGATGATTTTGACGGCGACAATCTGTTATTGGTGGCCACGCGCTTCGTCAATAAAGTCTGCCGGAAAATGGGGATCGGCCTGCACAAGGATCCGGATCTTGATCTGTTGTTACTGCCCGAGGCCCGACTGCTCTCCATGTCAGATACCACCCTCCTGCTTCTCCAGAAAAAACTGGAAGAAACGCTGTCAAATATGGGAAGCTCCTGACCTGGCCTGAAGTAAAAACCAACGCAGCGCTTATCGCATCAAAACCTGACCGAACTGCCACGCAAGGCATGTGACACCGGGAATTGAGCGGGATACGCTTTTTGTATGTATAATCCGGCCCCTGTGCCACGACCAACGGATACCGTATGAAACGATTTGAACCACTGTTTGAAGAACTCAAAGCAAAAGTCCGCCGGCAGGATCCGGCATCCGGAACCGTGCGCGCGGTGAATCAGGGCGTCCATACCATCGGGAAAAAACTGCTGGAAGAAGCCGGAGAAGTCTGGATCGCGGCCGAATATGAGGGAAAGGAAAAAACAGCTGAAGAGATATCCCAGCTCCTTTACCATATTCAGGTCATGATGCTGGCCGCCGGGCTTGAGCTTGACGATGTCTACAAATATTTATAACCGGGCGTTTTTTCCCCTGAACGGTAACCGTTCTTCCAATTTAAAGGAATGCACCATGCTCAAGATTGCCCTTCCCAACAAGGGATCCCTATCCGACGACGCGGTCCGGCTGGTTCAGGAAGCCGGCTACAACTGCCGCCGGTACAGCCGGGAGCTCATTGTTTCAGATACCATCAACGCTGTGGAGTTTATTTTTCTGCGCCCCAGAGACATTGCCATCTATGTCAGCCGCGGCGTCCTGGACATCGGCATCACCGGCCAGGATCTGTCTGCGGACAGCCAGTCTTCGGTTACGGAACTCCTCAGCCTGGGGTTTGGCAAATCCACCTTCCACTATGCGGTCCCCAAAGAAACGGCACGGATGCCTGCTGACTTTTCGGGATTGCGCATTGCCACATCCTACCCGAACATCGTCAAACAGGATCTGGAAAAGCGGGGTATTGATGCAACGGTGATCAAACTTGACGGGGCGGTTGAAATCTCCATCCGCCTGGGTGTGGCCGATGCCATTGCCGATGTGGTTCAGACCGGGCGGACCCTGATCGAAGCCGGGCTGAAAATCGTCGGTGAGCCGATCATGCACTCCCAGGCCGTGATCATCGCCAGAGATCCGGCCATTGCCGAATCCGGGCGGGTGATTCATTTTCTCGAGCGGCTCCAGGGCATTGTGGTGGCCCGCAGCTATGTTATGGTCGAGTATGACATCGAATCGGCACACCTTGATAAAGCCACGGCCATTACACCGGGAATCGAGTCGCCCACGGTGGCGCCGCTCAGCAAAACCGGCTGGGTCGCCGTGAAGTCCATGGCAAAAAAATCGGATATCAACCAGATTCTGGATGATCTGGCCGCCCTTGGGGCCCGCGGTATCATTATAACCGATATCCGCACCTGCCGGATCTGATCTGCTGCAAAACCGGTCCTGAGTACGCCCCTGACGGCTGCAGCCGTTTCTGATACCCGGAGAAAGGATCTTTTTCCCAGCTGTTCCGCGGAGATCTATATGCACCAAGCCAAAGCGCTCATCATCAACTATACACCTGAACCTGAACGCATCTGCGCGGCCAGCGCCCGGATTTCTTCCACCCCGGGAACCGCCACCCAGATCTATACCCACACCCGGCGCGAAAATATCGGCAAGCTCATTGAAGCTGTCGTGCGCATGGGCCATAAAACCATCACCGAACACGCGGTCTTCACCATCGCCTTTGAGAATGTATCCGCCTTTTACGAGCAGTTTCTCATTGAATTCCGGCTGGCCGCCTATACCATCAAGTCGCGGCGGTATGTCGATTATACGGGCATGGGTTTTTTCACCCCGGATTACCGGTTTTCTCCGGGGAAAACAGCTGCGGAAACTGCGGCCCTGAAAACGGAGATCAATACCCACTTCCAATTTCTGTTTGACGCCTATCAGGATCTCCTCCAGATGGAAATTCCCAAGGAAGACGCCCGATTTCTCTTGCCCTATGCCTTCAGAAGCCATATCTACTGCACACTCAATGCACGCGAGCTGATGCACATTATCTACGCCAGCATCCGCGGCCGGGGCGCCGCCTATCCGGAGATCAAGGCCATGGGCGAGCAGCTGCTCGCGCAGGCAACAAAGATTCTGCCAGATGTCTTTTCCCTGCTCGACCGGGTGGAAGCTGGCCGGGAAGACAAGGAGGCACGCCTTGGGGAAATTCTCGGCCCGCCGGCTGTTGACGCGTATGCAGATGCAGGGGAACGCTCGGAACTGATCACATCTTCGGAAAACCCGGAACTCGCCGTTGCGGCAGCCGCAGTCACCGGACATACGGGTCTTTCCACGAAAGCGGCCATTGACCGGCTCAACCAGGATCCGGCCACCTTTGACCGGGTACTGGATGTGGTCACCACAGACCGGCGCAAACGCGAGCTCGAGCAGGCCGCGTTCATGTTCCGCATCCGCAACCTGTCGCTGGCCGGCCTGACCCATCTGGCCCGTCACCGGATTCAGTCCCTGATGGTTCCGTCGTTTACCCAGTTCGGAAAAAGCAAGACGTTTGTGCTGCCCCAGACCCTCATCGAAAACAGGGATGCGGCAGACCTGTATACCGACGCGGTGCGGACAAACTACCAGCTCTTCCACCGCATGCTGGCAGAAGGCCTGGTACCGGAAGACGGTGTTTACCTCTACAATGCGGGAAATGTGCTGGATGTGATCACCACCATGAATGCCCGGGAACTCTATCATTTTCTGCGCCTGCGCACCTGCAACCGGGCCCAGTGGGAGATCCGGGGGATTGCCATTGACATGCTGAAAAAACTGCGGTCAGAAGCACCCAGACTCTTCAACCGTGTGGGACCGGCCTGTTTCATGGACGGCAACTGCCCGGAAGGGAAATTCACCTGCGGGAAAGCAGCGGAAATAAAAAAAATTTTTGGGAGCTTAGACCTTGAGCCCCTAGACCCCACCTTTATCAAGGCAGATACTGAATCATAATGAAAACCTACACAACCGTACTGACCATTGCCGGATCAGACAGCGGCGGGGGGGCCGGTATTCAGGCGGATCTCAAAACGGTTTCCGCTCTGGGATGCTTTGCCATGACTGCCATCACCGCGGTTACGGCGCAGAATACCCGCGGCGTGACCCGCATCCATCCGGTGCCGCCGGACATTGTGGACGCACAGATCCGTGCGGTGTTTGATGACATGGGCGCGGATGCCGTGAAAATCGGTATGCTCTATTCCGCAGACCTGATCCGGACCGTGGCAGCCGGTTTGAAAGCGGTTCACAAAGGGCCGGTGGTACTTGACCCGGTCATGGTGGCCCAGAGCGGAGACCCGCTCCTTGAGGCAGACGCGGTTTCGGCCCTCTTGTCCTGCCTGCTGCCCCATGTCACCCTGGTAACGCCGAATCTGCCGGAAGCGGAAATCCTGACCGGACACACAATACGCACCCCTGACGATCTGATGAAAACCGGCCGGATGCTTGCTGAAACCCATGAGACCGCGTTCCTGATCAAAGGGGGCCATGCCCGGGAAAAGGAAAGCACGGACGATCTCTGGCTGCCGGGAGCGTCAAGACCCATCCGCTTCACCGCCCCCCGTGCGGAAACCCTTAACAATCATGGAACGGGCTGTACCCTGTCTGCGGCGATTACCGCATTCCTTGCCAAAGGAGACCCCCTTGAAGACGCGGTCGCCCATGCCAAGCAGTACCTGACAAACGCTCTGATTTCAGGGACGGATTACCATCTGGGCACGGGTGCGGGGCCAGTGCACCATTTTCACGCCTGGTGGTCCTGACAGACGACAGCCCTAAAAACAGCTATTTTCGGCAAATACATATTAAATAATCAAAGCGTTATCCTGGCCATCCCCAATGTCAAGACACTGCCCCCTCGTAAGTGGGCATAGCGGTGTTACAGGGACTGAACGTATGTGCAAGTCCCTGTTTCACATGACTGCATTGTAGCATTATTCGTTATCTGACAGTAACAGCGGTAGAATGACAGACGAAATAGCGCTTTTTCCATCTTTAACAAAATCTGCAGTCAGCGTGAGATTTGTCGTAATATTTTTTATTTTCAGTGGATTATCTGAATAGGTAGCACCGTTTGATGCCGTCCAGCCAGTCAGCCGATATCCTGTTGGAGCAACGGCTTCCACCGGGGTTGTGTCTTCTCCGGGCATGACCTGCTGAGTTGTACTGCCGTTCAGGGTTGCGCCTGCTGTACCGTCCGTCTGAAATGTGACGATATAAAGCATTACAGAGGGATAGCCGTTCCATGCGGGTGTGGTGAAACCTGTTTTCCCTGAAAGATAGGTGATCGTAAAATCAGCCGCACAATCAGTGAACACATCTGTTCCAAATGTGTCGGGCGCGTTACCCAGAAAATTGGCAGCCCCTAGGTTACCACAATGATAAAACGCGTAAGTTTCAATTGTTGTGACGCTGTCAGGGATGGTAACCCTTGTTAAGCCAGTGCATCCATGAAACGCGCTATAGAGAATGCCTGTGACGCTGTCAGGAATGGTAAAATCGGTCAAACCGGTACACCCGTAAAACGCTTCTGCTTCAATTGTTGCGACACTGTCAGGAATAGTGATGCTGGTCAATCTGGAGCATCCGTAAAATATTTCATATGGAAGTTCTGTGACGCTGGCAAGGATGTTGACGCTGGTTAAGTTTTTGCAATTTAGAAACACCCTATTTTCTATTGTTGTGACGCTAGTGGGAATGGTGACGGTGGTTATCTTCTTACAGGCGGCAAATGCGCCTATGCCTAGTGTAGTGACGCCCGCAGGAATAGAATACGCACCGGTCTTACCTCCAGGACATGCAATCAGTTCTGTTTTTTCCTTGTTAAATAATACGCCGCCCGAGCTGGAAAAATTTACATTGCTTGCGTGTACACCTATAGCGGTTAGACCAGAGCAATCTAAAAACGCCGAATCTCCTAGTGTTGTAACGCTTTCGGGAATGTCGATGGTTGTCAGGCCGGTACACGCGTGAAACGCTGCCTCTCCTATTGTTGTGACGCTGTTGGAAATGGTGATACTGTTTAAACCTGTGCAAGTGCTGAATGCAGAGTCTCCTATTGTTTCGACACTCGCAGGAATAGAATAGTCACCGGTCTTGCCTTCAGGATATGTCACTAGTTTTGTTTGTAACTTGTTAAATAATACCCCGTTCAGGCTGGAATAATTTTGATTGGCTGTGTTCACATTTATATTTTCCAGCATGGTGCATAAGGCAAATGCATCTTCTTCTATTGTTGTAACAGTACTGGAAATGGTGACGTTTGGCAATTTCTTGCACCCACTAAACGCAAAACTTTCAATTCCCGTGACACCATCGGGAATGGTGACACGGGTCAAGTTGATGCAATCCATAAATGCTTCACTTTCTATTGTTTCAACAGTCTCGGAAATTGCAACGCTGGTCAAGATAGTGTTCCCCATAAGTGCCTGATATCCGATTGTTGTAACGGGTGCCCCATCAATTGTGTCAGGTATAGTCACATCTCCTTCGTCACCATCGTAGCCAGTTATCGTGACTTTATACTCTCCCCCCCCCCCAGTCCTCTTTAATGTAGCTCCAGCCATCAAAATACTGGTCAGCCCATGTTAGGACTCTGTCAAATATTTTGTGTAACTGCCCTTTTCATTAAATATCAGCGAATCGGTCTTCATACTGAATAAGAAAACGATTCATCGCAGGCTTCCAG
>PDTL01000032.1 GCA_002748835.1 Deltaproteobacteria bacterium | reverse complement strand
ATACTTGTGTCTGTTTCATGGGACCTCCTTTCTGGTCCCTTTTAACAAACCGGACAGTTTATTTGTTCTTGCTTAGGACAGTTTATTTGTTTCTAACACAGCGGCATCAACGCATTGACATGTACATTTTTTAGATGTACAATAATTATATGAAATACGAATGGAATTCCAACAAAAATGAGTGGTTAAAAATCAACCGTCATATTTCCTTTGAGCAGATTATTTTTCATTTAGGGAGAGGTGATGTCTGGAGAATCTCTGCCCACCCCAACCCGGAGAAATATCCGGGACAAAAATTATATTTTGTTATTGTCGATGGCTACATATACATTGTTCCATATATCGTTGAGCAGGATTACATTTTTTTGAAAACCATCATCCCAAGCAGAAAAGCAACCAGGGATTATCGTACAGAAAAGGAGAAAAAATGATGAGATATGATAGTGAAGAAAAAGAAATACTGGAAGCCTATGAAGCGGGCAATATTCCCTTGAAAAAACCGTCTCAAGATGAAATAGAAACCATGAAAAACACAGCGGCCAGCACGTTCAAAAAGGACAGGCGCATCACCATTCGCCTCTATGACCATGACTATCAGGGTATCCAGAAAAAAGCCTTGCAAATGGGGATCCCCTATCAAACGCTTATTTCAGGCATTATTCATCGTTATGTTGAAGGGGACCTGCAATAGGGGTGTCAGGAACGGTCATTAAAACAAACACCGACAGTTATTTTTGACGAAAATAGCGACTGGGCGAATCGCCAAATCGCTTTTTGAAGGCCAGAGAAAAACTGGCAAGACTTTCATATCCCACGGCAAGGGCAGCTTCTGTTACGCTTAAGCCCTGTTCCAGCATGTCTTTTGCCTGGTCAAACCGTTGCTGACGCAGGTATTCAAACACAGTGGTTCCATAGAGATGACGAAAGCATTGATTGAGTTTGGGGGGCGACATGGCCGCTTCTTTTGCCAGTTCTGACAGGCTGGGCGGATCGTCCAGGCGATTTTCCAGCATTTCCTTTACCCGTTGCAACCGTTTTTGTACGCCAGGTCCCACCATCCGCACAGGCGCTGATGTTGCGTTGCAGGAGGATTCAATGGCATTCAGCTGGAGCATGACAAGCTGCAAGGCACAGCCCTCAAAAAACCGTTTCCGGGTCGTTCCCCTGAAGGGGCATTGACGCAAGTGGTCCAGCAGTGTTTCCACCAGCGGATTCAGATGCTGTGTCTGCAAAAAAGGGGCGCTGCATCCTTTTTCTGCAAGCTGTTGCAGGGTCGGACTCAGGGCGTCCATATCCTGGTCAAAGCATGCCATAAATTGCTCAGGCGAAAGCAGAACTGACAGACGACTGAACGCCATATCTCCGGCCATGCAGTTGATAAAATCGGGAAATGGATAAAAAATGACATGCTGGGATTGGGGACTGACTGTAAAACGATGCCCATGGGACAGATAGTCATGGACTGATCGGCCTGAAAAACAAAAGGAAAAGGCAATCATGGGCGGCGTATCCTGGATGGGAATCCGGACATCATGGTCAAATTTCCCATGGTAATGCCACAGTTCAAAGCCGGGCCGGATTTCCATCATGGCAAACCGGGAACCTGCCAGTTCATTGTTTCCCTGGAAGAAACATTCAGAAGTCATCGGGCTGATTTTTTCCAGATGGAGGGGGTGGGATATACGGGGCTGCCCCTTTTTTCCCGCAGATACAATTTTCTGCCAGGGCTGGATATTTGTTTGTCTGGTAATGGCCATTCGCCCCCACGCCACGTGTCCGATGAAGAGGGTTCACCTGTGTCAGCAGCCCGCTCATGATGCCGGCGCCGTGGTGAAATACGCGCTTTATTGCCCAAACACCGCTTTTCGCTGACTGGAGCTCAGACGACGCGTCTCTTTTTCTTCCGTTTCCGGTACCCAGCCCGCATCCGGATCTGTTTCCGGTTTCACACGCCCTTCATCCAGGGTCACCTGGAACATGCGCGCGCTGTTTGCCACAGCACCGCAGGTCACGGCATTGTGAAACAGGGCACCTGCCACTGGTGACACCGGTCCCATGGCGATGAGCATGCCGGCGGCCACGTTCAGGGAGACCACGGCACCGGCGTTCTGGGTGACGATGGAAAGGGCGCGTTGGCCCAGGTGGACGGCTTCGGCCAGGAGCATGAAATCTTTCCGGTTCAGCACCACATCGGCATATTCCACGGCAACATCCGATCCGCTGTCTCCCATGGCAATGCTGAGATCTGCGTGGGCAAAGGCCGGGGCATCGTTGGCGCCGTCCCCGACCATGGCGACCCTTCGTCCCGGATACCGGGATTTGTAGTGATCAATCCACTCCGCTTTCGCTTCTGGTGACTGGTCCCAGTAGACGCTGTCTACGGGAAGGCCGGTGCAGACCCGTGCTGCCGCAGCTTCCCGGTCACCTGTGAGGACCACGATCCGTTTTACGCCCAGGCGGCGGAGCATCACGAGGGCGCTGCGCGTATCTGCCCGCAGGCGGTCGGCAATGCGGATCCGTCCGGCCAGGGCACCGTTGACTGCCACATACAGGCACCCGCTGCCGGTGGCATGGCCCGCATCTGCGTCGATCCGGTCAAGCGCATCTTTTTCCACGCCCTGTTTTTGCATCCACCGGGCATTTCCCGCGCACACGGTGAGGCCGTCCACAGTACCGATACAGCCTTCGCCGGAGACAAATTCCGCGTGTGTCACGGCCGGCACCGGGAGACCGGCTTTTTCGACAGCCGCCAGCACGGTTTCCCGCAAGGGGTGCTGCCAGGGGCGCTGCACTGCGCTGGCAGCGCGCAGCAGGTCAATGGCGTGCCAGTCGCTGTGGCAGACCGTGATATCCACGATTTCCGGGACGCCATCGGTCAGGGTGCCGGTTTTGTCGATGACCAGGGTGTGGATCCGGCCCAGGCTTTCCAGCTGTTTTCCGTCTTTGATCAGGATCCCCTTGCGGGCCGCGTTGCCCACTGCCCCGGACACAGCCACGGCAGCGGATATGCGGATGGCGCACGGGCAGGTGATGATCAGCATGGACATGGCCTTGATCAGGCTGCCGGTGAGCATCCAGGTGCCGCCGAACAGGGCCATGGAAAACGGGAACAGTATTTCTCCGAACCGCTCTGCCTGCATTTGCACGGGTGCTTTGACCGCTTCCGCCTGTTCGACCCTGCGGATGATCCCGGCAAGCCGCGTGGCTTCCCCGGATTTTTCCACGGTGACCTGAATTTGGCCGGCCACGACCCGTGTGCCTGCCATGACCCCATCCCCGGTGCGCCGGAATTCTGGCAGGGGTTCACCGGTTAGCAGGGCGGTTTCCACCAGGGCTTCGCCGGACATCACCGTGCCGTCCACAGGCACGCCGCTGCCCTTGCGCAGGCAGATGACGTCTCCGGGCTGAAGATCCGCCACTGCCACGGCCACTTCCACGTCTCCAACCTGTTTCCAGACCTCCGGGTCTGTGCCGGACAGCAGTGAGCGGATTTTCGCCCGGGTATACCGGGTTGCCCGTGTTTCCAGCCAGGATGCGGTATTGAACAGCCAGAAGATATAAAACGGCGTGAGCACATTGCCCGATGCCAGGGCGGCCAGGAGGACGGATGACGACAGCAGCCCCATGCCGGGTTTTCCGGTTTCCCGCCATGTTGTGATGGCGTCCCGCACCACCGGGAACGCCAGCCAGATGGTGGCTACCGCGATGATGACAGGGCCTGAGACCACGGGCAGGCCCATGAGCCGGCAGGCCCCGATCCCGGCGGTCAGCGCCAGGGTTTTGCCGGACACATGGGATGCCGGTTTTTCGCCTGGTCGCTGTACACGCCCTGGCGTCAGCCAGGCCTCGATCCGCTGGAACGCCTCTGAAGGGACACCTGTCTGTCCTCGATGGATCAGGATGATAGAAACGGACCGCCGGCGGAGGATCACCTGATCAACACCAGGCAGGCGGCCGAGATCCTGCACCAGCGCATCCGCATTCGCACGGCGGAGAGCGGGAATCCGGAACCGCGTGCGCCAGGACGTCCGGCTGGGGATGGTATACTTTTTCATCATCGAGTCCTTCTTATAAAAACCTGTCAATCCGCAGATGAAACCCCACCCCCTCATTACCGCAGGGGCATCAGGGGAACGACACAAGCAACGGCTAAAGCGTGAAGTTGAAGTAACCACCTGGGGGTGCAGGGGGATCATCCCCCTGCCCGCCGGAGGCACAGGGGTTGACCTTAGCTGTCAAGTGTCTCCACGGTTGACGGCGCGTATGCGGGGCGGTGGTCTTCTTCCGGGTCTTTTTCCGGGAGCGCCGGGCCGTGGTAGGCGAGCAGGCGGCTGGAGTTGGCCAGGATGCCCACGGTATGGGTGATATGAACCAGCCCGGCCATCACCGGGGAGAGCAGCCCCATGGCACCCAGCACAACCCCGGCGAGATTCGAGCCGGTGGCGATCCAGAAATTCTGGTGCACGATGCGCAGGGTTTCCTTGCTCAGGGAACGCACATAAAGGATTCCGGTGAGGTCGTCTCTGACCAGAGCGATATCCGCCGCTTCGATGGCAACCTCGGATCCGCCGGCGCCCATGGCAATCCCGATATCGGCTTCTGCAAGCGCCAGGGCGTCGTTGATACCGTCGCCCACCATGAGAATCTGGCTGCCGTCGTTTCTCAGGTCCGTGATATAGCCGGCTTTTTCTTCGGGCATGACCGAGGCGAAACAGGCGTCGATGTTCAGCTTTTGGGCCAGGTGGGATGCGGAGCATTCCCCGTCTCCGGTGATCATGGCCACCCGCTTCACGCCGTCGTCGATTAGGTGACGAACCACGGTTTTCACGTTGGGACGGTCCTGATTGGCAAAGCCAACAAGTCCGAGCAGAACGCCGTCTTTTGCCACATAGACCAGGGTCAGGCCCTGGTGTTCCATTCCTGCCACGTCTTCGGCAACACCGCGGGTGTCCACCTCAAACCGGTCCATCATCTTGGCGTTGCCCACGATGATTTCACTGCCGGAGAGCTGGGCGCGCACACCACGGCCGAGCAGGTATTCACAGGTATCGTGGACCAGGGGTTCGATGTCACGGCGTTCGGCTTCCCGCTTCACGGCCAGGGCCACGGGGTGAAAATTATGGGCTTCAACAGAGTAGATCAGCTGCAGGAAATCGTCGTCCGAAAGCGTGGACACATTGACCACCTGCCGGATTTCCGGCTGGTTGGTGGTGAGCGTACCGGTTTTGTCAAAGCAGACCACATCTGCCTGCCCGACCGCTTCGAGATACCGGCCGCCCTTGATCAGGATGTGCCGGCGGGCGGCTGCGCTCAGGGCTGCGCTCACGGCCGTGGATGCGGACAAAATGGTGGCACAGGGGCAGGCCATGACCAGCAGGACCGTGAAGGCCCGCCACAGGCTGCCGGTAATCAGATAGGTACCGGCGGTGGTGACAAACCCGACTTTGATGAGATTGGCGGCCAGTTTTTCAGCCACACCTTCGACGGGTGCGCGGTTTTCAAGAGAATCTTCCACCATGCGCAGAATGCGCGAGAGATAGGTCCGGTCTCCGACTTTTTTGGCAGAAACAAAGATCACACCCTGGCGAATAAAGGTGCCGGCAAAGACCGTATCCCCTATTTTCCGCATGGCCGGCTCGGAGCGGCCGTTGATCGGGGATTCATCCACAATGGCTTCGCCATCCACAATCTCACCGTCCACCGAGACTTTTTCACCTGTGTGCAGGACCACCACATCGCCGGGATGCACATCAGATACCGGAACTTCGACTTCCACCCCGTCGATGAGGATGAAGGTGTTTTTTGCCGTGATCTGCAGGATATTCCGGATGGAGGCCCGGGACCGTTCGGTGATCCAGGCCTGGAGCAGATGGCTGCCAGCGGTGATCCAGAGGATCTCGAGGGCGGCCAGGGCTTCACCTGCGGCGGCGGCCAGGACGATACTGCCACCGAGAAATGCGTCCAGGGTGAACCGCCGTTCTTTGAAATCCATCAGACCTTTTTTCAGCATGGGAAGGGAGGCCACGGCCACGATCACGCCCACGGGGCTGAGCAGACCCTGGGCCACGGTCATGCCCAGCACCACCTCTTTGACAAAGACAGCGCCCATGACCGCAGTCAGGCCCAGAAACTGGACCAGGGCCGACCGGACCGGCTGCTCGGTTTCGGTGAGCACCGGAGTATCTGCCGCGCCCTCAGGCTGGACAAACCCCATGACTGCCGATATCAAACCATCCCGGCCCAGGATCATGGGGTCGAACCGGACCACCAGACTGCCGGAGACGGATTTGGCGTTTGCGGAAACCACACCCGGCATGCAGGCGGTTTTTTCCGCAAGATCCTTGGCATAGGCGGGATTTCGCTTGGCGGCATTTACATGAAACCGGATGCGGGTGGGGATTTCATGACGGATGGACAGACGTTTTTTTATTAGAATCATTCCCGGATAACCTCACACATTGATAAAAAGGAAAAACAAAAAAAGCTGATTCTGTATATAATTCATTTCATCAGGATATGTAAGGATAACCTCATCGATCAGGAAAAAAAACAGACCGGATTTCCGGTCTTTCCACCGCAGCGCGATATCTTTATCGCCTTTTCTATACGGGTTTCACATAGACCCGGGCCCCGTCCATGGGGCGCAAGAACAGGCGCAGTCCGCTTTGGCTGACCACCACCAGGGGTGCATTCCCGGCCATCCGCATTTCCTGTGCCGGGGCCACCCCTTCGAGCGACAGACGGACGCCTTCCTTTATCCCGCGTGATTTCAGTTCGTTCGTTGCCCGCATACCGCCCAGCAGTTGGGTGACCGTAAACACCTCGCCATGGGATGCGGTGGCAAATTGCGTGGGGCGTCCGCTCATTTCCCCCCAGATTTTGGAGGCCATACCATCGGTCAATCGGATCCGTTCCACATCATTGACAAGGGCGATGTATTCCATGGGCGGCAGTTTGCGCACCATGCGGACTTCCGTGTCATTGGCAAGGCCGAGCACCTCCAGTGCCCGTTCGAGGGGGGTGCCGCCGACCACGCCTTCGATATGACCGGACATATCCGGTTCCATTTCCACCAGGGGAATTTCCCGTCCGTCATCCAGGTGGACGACCACGCGGGCGGCCATCCCCCCGCCGATGACCCGTTCTCCATCCGGACCGTTGATGCGCACGGTCCGGTATCTCACTTCCTCGTTCAGCCGGGTCAGCCGGTCCCCCTCATAGAGGCCGACCCGCCGCAGGCTGCCTGCCAGCTCCGGCCCGCTCACGCTGACCAGTTCGAGCAGCTCTCCGCAGGGTGCATCTGTCAGCGACAGGTACCCGGTTTGCCTGTGCTCCCGATGGAATTCCGTCATTGTATTCCGTCTCCTATTTACATACGCGCTAGGCGGTTTTGCCGCGGGATGCACCGGATGCTGCCGCGTATCCCAGGATACCCAGGGTGGTCATGTTGTGCAACAGGGCCGAGGTCACCGGCTCTAACCGGCCGGTACTAGCCATCAGCAGAATCAGTGTGTTCAGACCGATGGTCGTGTTAAAACAGTTCCGGATGGTCTGCTGGGTTTCCGTTGAAATCCGGCGGGCAATGGCCAGCAATGCCAGATCGTCTTTTAACAGGACGACCTGAGCGGACTCTTTGGCAAGGTCTGCGCCGCCAGGCATGCAGATTCCCACATCAGCGGTGACTAGGGCCGGCGCGTCGTTCACACCGTCACCGGCAAACGCGATTTTATGCCCGGCCGCCTGGAGTTCCCCGACAATGCGGGCTTTATCTTCCGGCTTCAGTTCCCAGTGGATCTCATCAATGGCGTCAATGCCTTCGCATACGGCTTTGGCCGTGGTCCGGTGATCACCGGTGAGCACCACAATTTTTTTGACCCCTTGTTTCTTCAAATCATCGAGCACTGCCGGGGCTTCGGCCCGCATGTCATCCCGAAGGGCGATAATCCCGAGGAGTTCCCCCTCGCGGGCCACATACAAGAGGCTTTTCCCCTGGCGCCGCATGTTGTAGGCTTTTTTATTCAGGGCAGAACAGTCGATGCCTTCGTCTTCGCCGATAAAGTGGAAACTCCCCACCAGCACCCGCCTGCCATCCACATAGGCAGACACGCCGTGGGCCACGATAAAGTCGACCTGGGCCGTGGTCGGCAGGGTGAGGTTCCGCGCCTGTGCCGCGTGCACCACCGCGTCCGCCACCGGATGGGAATAATGCGCCTCGGCACCGGCGGCAATGGAGAGCAGCGCGTCTGCAGAAAGCCCCTCGACCGTGAGGATGTCGGTTACCTGAAGCGCGCCGCGGGTCAGGGTGCCGGTCTTGTCAAAGACCAGGGTGTCCACCCGGGCCATCCGGTCCATGGCATCGGCCCCCTTGAGCAGTACACCGGCCCGGGCCGCAGCATACATGGACATCCGCACCGCCACCGGATTGGCCAGTTTGATGGCGCAGGAATAATCGACGGTCAGGACCGAGGCAGCCCGTTTCACATCCCGGGAAAAGAGGTACCCGAGTATGCCCAGACCAAAGGTGATGGGGACCAGCCGGTCAGCCAGTTCGTCACTGGCTTTCTGGGATTTTGACTTGTAGCGCAGGGAATTTTCCAGGAACCGTCCGATCCGGGCCATGCCGGTGTCAGATCCCACCTGCCGGGCCTCGATCTTGATCCGGCCTTCCACCACAACCGCGCCCGAGGGAACGTCGTCTCCGGGTGAGGTGTGCACAGGTACTGATTCACCGGTAATCGAACTCTGGTTGACGAGCGCTTCCCCCTCGGTCACGGTCCCATCCACGGGGATCAGCTCTCCGGCGCCGCAGATCACGTGATCGCCGATATGCACCTCGTCAGCGGCCACCCGGATTTCCTGGCCGTTTCGCTCCACCCAGACAGCTTCCACCTGGGGCCGGAGCAGGCTTTTCAGGAGTTCGGTGGACCGGTGTTCCGATGTCTGCTCCATATATTCGCCCAGCGCCAGCATGGCCACGATGGCGTTGGTGGTGAAATAATCCTGCCGCATCAGGGAAAAGGCGATGGCAGCGGCATCCAGCACTTCAACCTTCACCCCTTCCGTGACCAGGGTATCGCCTCCCTCCAGAAGATGGGGCAGGGCCAGGGCCGCACTGATCGGCGCGGCCACGGACTGCGGGAGAAAATGGGTGGCCAGGGCCGTGAGAACCTTGGCGCTGGTTCCCACCGGATCCGGTTCTTCGATCCGGGTATGGGCGGCAAGAAACACCGCCGGCGGCAGATGTCCCATAAGGGCGAGAATCGCTTCCCGGGTGTTTGCCCGGCCGTCATAACCGACAATCGCGCAGGCGGCCTTCACATTGATCCGAACGGACGTGACACCGTCAATATTCATCAGCATGGCTTCCAGATACGGGGGGTCCAGCTCCGGATCGTGCAGCAGGGGGTTCTGGATGCGCAGCCGTTTGGGCAGTTCATGCAGGATTTTCATCGGTGCGTCTTCTGCGATCCGTGTCTGCATGGCTAATGCTTCTTTTTATGTGTGAGCGGTTCATACAGTGTGTAATGCCAGTAGGAAAATCCAACAAGGGCCAGCCCGGCCCCTACATGGACGGCGCTGGCTTCCCGGCTTCGCATGAAACCGGTGGCAACGAGCGTTCCCATGGACGCGATCATCCCCATCTTGGCAAGGGATCGCTTCTGGGCAAGGGTCGAGGTCTTGCTCTTGCTCCCTTTTGAAGGCAGATGTTGATTCATATGAACTCCTTACATTTAACCTGGCGATCACCGGACACGGGGTGTTTTCGATGATGACAAGGGGCCATACGCACTGTTATTCCTGGGTCATTTCCGCTTTCACATCCTGGAACTGCTCTTTGACTTCCTCGACACCGGACTGAAACAGGGACCAGACCTTGACAGCACCCTTGATCACCTGCTTCTGAATGGTGGGGTTGGTGGCCACCAGGGTGACGCCGGCGCCCAGGAGAAATCCCTTCAGGTAGGAACTGTCTGAAAAATTCACCCAGGACTGGGCGGCGGAGACCACCGGCCGTGTTTCATAATAGGCAGCGGTCCGGGGATCATAGTAATACGACGGTTCACCGGCACCGTACTGGTTCATATCATAGTTGGGATAATAGGCCGTTTGCGCAGTCTGGGAGCCATTGTCTGCGGTGACATATTGTGCGGTGCCTGTCTGGGGTTGCATGGATGCTCCTGAAGCCGGGTGATTATTACTCATGGTGTATAGCCTTTCTTTTGGATATGACGGGTTAGATCATCAACGATAAATAAATATTCACGATTATGCTTCATCAGTCACTTTGGCAAAGGTTGCATCCCAGAGCATTTTTGTTCCGGTGGCAACGGCCACGATACCCAGAATTGACACAACGCTGCTGCGCGGTGCCACAGATCCTACAACCGCAGTGGCAAGGCCGGTGGCCACACCGGCGCCGGCAGCTTCCCTGCAGATGGTTTTCACAGCTTCTTCCCTGGTGGAAGCGTCTGTACGGACTGCCTTGATTTCACGGGCGGCTGCAGCGGTTCCGCCCACAACAGCGCCCAGGCCGGCCATGGAAAGGGAAGCCCGGGTCAACGGTGAGGTCGTTTCCGTACGCGGGCGTACGGTGGGGTGTTTGACATATGTCATGGTAAGGTTCTCCTTTTAGATTTCAAACAGGTATCTGTCTACTTGTCTGGCGTTTCGGTTTTGCCGCCGGCCAGGCCGGAAAAGGCGTTTGAAACGGCATTTTTCACAGCCGTATTGTTCAGGACCGCGGCTGTGACCACACCAACCACCGCACCTTTCCAGAACGCCGTATCAGCAGTTTCCAGCAGGCCCATCAGTTTTGGAACATCCGGCTCTCCGTTCACAAAACCATTGATCACGTCCATGAACTGGCCGTACTTATGCGCATCGAACTTGAGATGGGACGTGTCGCTGCCGCTATCGCCACCGCCGTGCTGGCATCCGCATCCGCTGCCGCTTTCGCCGTCATGGGAATTATTGTCATGGGCATCACCGTTCATGGACGGGGGCGGGGAGGGAATCGGGCCATAAACAGGAATCATACCCGGAGGCGGTCCCTGCATCGTTACGGGTTGTGGTGCCTGCGTCATTCCCTGACCCGGCCCCTGCATCATGATGGGTTGGGCTGTCTGCATCATACCCGGAGAGGGGGGCTGCATCATGACGGGTTGGGGCGTCTGCATCATTCCCTGAACCGGCGCCTGCATCATGACAGGTTGGGCTGCCTGCATCATGCCCGAAGACGGTGCCTGCTGCATCATGACGGGTTGAGGTGCCTGTGTCATTCCATGGACCGGGGGTGCGGTCCCTGCTGCGTGGCTCTGTAGCCAGATTCGGATTCTGCGGTGCTGTGGGATGCCCGCATACTGTCTGCACTGTCCGCATAACTGCTACCGGATGACGACGGCATGGCCGGAGTGGCCTGTGCAGGCATTTCCGGTAGGGTACCCTGCGCACCGGGGTACGGTGCATGGGCCGCCTGCTGCGGGGTTCCGGCAGCAGATTCCGGTCCTGGGGCCGACAGCGTCCTTTCAGTCGGCGAAGCGGCCTGTCCGCCGTTCATCATGTCCGGCGAGTCGGCATAGGCACCGGTGTTACCCGAACGATCTGCGGACGCATAAGACGTCGCATTCCCGGATTCCGGGCCGGTATCGGGAGATGGGGCTGCACTCTGCATTATTTGACCTCCTAATTTAAGGTAAGTTGTTGTCATGCTCCACAACGAATATCATACAGATTTTGCGGGAGTCAATACACATTTTTATTCAAAAAGTACTATATAATCAATTTGTTAAAACTTTGTTTTTAAGTGCTTTCAAATCAGACAGGCACTAACTTCTTGTTATTTCCCCTTCAAAAAAAACTGTCCAGCGCAGGTGCCCACCCGGCAGCGTCGAGTGAGCACCCAAGGAGAATAAAACGATTATCGCACACTGCTGTCCTGACGTGTTTATGCCGCAAACAGCCGCATACCCTGGTAGATGATCACCGAAAGGGCATAGGCAAATCCAAGCGATCCCCAGAGTGCGAACATGGCCCATTTCCAGCTGGTTTCCCGAACCATGACCGCCACGGTGACCAGGCAGGGGGCATACAGCAACAGAAAGACAACCATTGAATACACAGTGGCCTTGCTATAGGCGGGATCTGAGGCAATACTGGCTGCAAGTGCTGAAAAGTCGTCATCATCCACACGGCTGCCCATGGAATAGGCCGTTGCCATGGTAGAGACAAATATTTCCTTGGCGGCAAATCCGCCCACAAGGGCCACATTGGCCTGCCAGGGAAAGCCTGCATATTGGGATAGCACTTCCAGTTTTTTGCCAATACGTCCGGCGCAGGCATAGGCAAGCGCGGCTTCTCCCTGATCATCATCAATTTCCTGGAGTGCCTCGGCCTTTTTTGCTTCCGCATCTTTGGTCTGGGCGGTGTATTGTGCGGTTACCTTTGCGCGCTGTGATTCAAACTTTTCTACCTGTTCTTCGGGCAGCTGCGGAAAGGTCATCAATACCCACATGAGAATACTGGCAGCCAGGATAACGGTACCTGCTTTTTTAATGTATTGCCATACACGTTCCCATGTGTGTTTGAGTACCCCGTAGGCGGTGGGTAATCGGTAGGGAGGCAGCTCCATGATAAAGGGTGTGGGGGCCCCTTTGATGACTGTATGGCGCAAAAGCAATGATACAATCAGAGAAAACAGCCAGGCAAGCAGGACAATGCAGAACATGGCAAGGGTTTCGCGGCCTGGGAAAAAGGCGGCAGTTATCAGTATAAAGGCCGTGGTCTTGGCACCGCATACCATAAACGGGGCGGTGAATATCGTAGCCAGGCGTTCCTTGGGACTGCGCAGCGTCCGGGCTGCCATGACACCGGGAACTGCGCATCCACCTGGAATCCCGCCGGACATGATAAACGGCATGACAGAGGCGCCGTGCAGGCCAAAGGCGGCTAATACCCGGTCCAGCATATAGGCCACCCGGCCCATATACCCCAGGTCTTCCAGAAAAACCAGCATCAGAAACATGATACCGATCAGCGGGGTAAATCCCATGACAGCCCCGACACCGGCGATGGCACCGTCAACGATCATGTCACGGAACAGACCCTCCGGCAGAACCGAGGTGGCAAGGCTGCTGAGCAATCCAAACCCGTCTTCCACCCAGCCCTGGGGAATGGCCCCCAGATTAAAGGTGATCCAGAACATGGCATATAACAGGACAAACATGAGCACAGGTCCTAATATGCGGTGGGTAATGATTTTATCTATATTATCTGACCGGTTAAATCGTTCATCATCTTCCCGGGTGATAATACCCTGACGCATCAGGCCGTTGATAAACCCATATCGGTAGTCTGCGACAACCGCCTCGGGATAGGTACCGCGATCTTTTTTGAGCGTATGGGCAAGGTCGTTCACCATCGCCTGGAGTTTTTTGCTCAGCGCTCCGGTTTTTTTCCCCTGCTCGATAATTTCGCTGTCTCCTTCAATGTATTTGATGGCGATCCAACGGGCTGGATAGATGGTTGTCATAAAACGTTCGGTTTCAATTTTTTTCTGCATCTGTTCGATGACAGGATCAATGTCCGGCCCATATGAGATCTCAAGGGGCTTGCGTTTTTTCTCAAGCTTCTGCGCCTGGTTTTTTGCCGCTTCAATCAGCTCGGCTGCCCCCACTTTTTGTCTTGCGCAGCATTCAATGACCGGTACGCCCAAATTTTCAGACAACGACTTCGTGTCGATGGACATATGCTTTTTTTTAACCTCATCCATCATGTTCAGACCGATGACAATATTGGCGTCCAGTTCCATGGTTTGAACCGTGAGGTAGAGGCTGCGTTCCAGTGATGTCGCATCCAGCAGGTTAACCACAACATCCGGTTTTTCCTTAATGATCACCTCTCTGGCCACCAGCTCGTCCTGGCTGTATGCGGTCAGGGAATAGGTACCGGGAAGGTCAACAAAATGCAGATGGGTTCCATCCAAGGCCGTTGCATCTCCTTCCGCCCGTTCCACAGAAATACCGGGATAGTTGCCGACCCTGGCGGACGCCCCGGTAATGGCGTTAAACATGGTGCTCTTTCCGCAGTTAGGCTGTCCTGCAACGGCCACAAAAATTTGCTCATTGGACATTGGCAGCCTCCGTTACTTCGCAATAAATATAATCTGCTTCATTGTTTCTCAGGGTCAGGGTAAACCCGTTCAGGCGCAGGGCAACCGGATCGTACAGCGGAGCCCGGCCGATGACTCTGATTTCGGTTCCGTTTACCAGCCCCATATCACGGATTCTTCTTCCCAGCTGTCCGTCGGCATTTATCGAGGAGACAACACCTTTCTGGTTGACCCTCATTTCCCGCATGTTGATCCTTTTCATAAAATCCTCCGTAAACGTTTCGAGTGCGATTCCTGAACACAGGATGTGATTGATTTAGTGCCAAACATTCACTCATTCATTGGCTTTTTTCAGACAAAACCCTGATTGACATTTTCAGAAAACAATGATTAACATCTCTAACTTTTTCTGTAAAGTTTTCTGCTTATTTTTTTTTAAAAAAAAACTTGGTGTTACAGAAGTGGGGCTGTTTATCAAACATACGCAAATATACCTTGTGCTTTATCATCTGCTTTATTATTGTACTTTATATTTTTGTTTTAGGATACCTGACAAAATGAGCGAGGTCCAACATATGAATATCTTTGATCCTGTTTTAACCCCGCAAGCTCCAGCGTTAACGTACCCAGATCCTGCACTTTCGTCTGTCCCGCAGTCGCCCGGATCTGTTATGTTTGCGCCCATCCCTGTCCCCCAGGACACCTATACCCCTTTGGAATTTGCCGCCATAACCATCGTCCTTGCTTCTGCCGCCACCATCGGTGCCAACATGGTGGATGTGCAAAAAGGCCGTCTGAGTAAAACCCGGGCTGTGCTCAATGGTTTTGCCAAAGGGACTGCGGCCTCGCTGATTCTCTCTTTGACCGATAAAAAAAACGTGGTGGATATTGGTATAACCGCCTCAGCACTTGCCGGGGCTGGCTATGTGATCGATAAACTGATGAAAAAAGACCGGAAAGGCCTGTGCGCCGCTCCGGGAGAGGACCGCCCATGAGCGAACGTATACACCGCTCCGTTAGTGTTGTCAGTGACCTGCCCAACCGGGTCCGTCTGAAGGGTGGATTTCTGCGGGATCCGAATCTGGATCCCGATTACCTGGAAGCCTCAATGGAAACCATTCCCGGCGTTGAAGGGGCCCGTCTGAACGGCAGGGCCGCTTCTATTGCTATCCGGTATGACGGACGGACAGAAACCAGGGGCGCCATACTGGAATCTATCCAGGATCTGCCGTTGGATATGTTTCAGGGGAGAAACGACAGAAAACCGCCGCCCTCCCTTTTGGGTCTGTCCGTGAAAGGGGTGATGAGCCTTTCCTGTTTTTTTCTGCCATCACCGTTTGCCGCGCCACTGGCTCTGGCGCTGTCCGCGCCTGTCATCCTGGATGGCTTGATCAGCCTTTGGAATCGCAGACTGGAAGTGGCGGTTCTGGATGCGGCTGCCGTATCCTTTTCCCTGTGGCGGCGGGATTATTTTACAACCGCCACCATTGTGACCTTGCTTGCCCTGGGTGAATATTTTGAAAAAATCAGTGAGACAAAAACCACAGGACTGCTTAAAAATCTCTTAAAACCCCAGACCGATACGATCTGGATAGAAAAGGACGGCGTGGAAATCCAGATTCCCTTTGAAGACGTCGGTATTGGCGACCGGGTGGTCTGCGGCCCCGGTGAAATGATTCCCCTGGACGGACGGGTTGTGGAAGGAGAGGCTGCCATTAACCAGAGTTCAGTGACAGGGGAGTCTGTGCCCGTCCATGTGAAACCCGGAGATGAGGTCATCTCCGGTTCTGTCATTGAGGAGGGACGTATTGTTTTTGAGGCCGTCCATGTGGGGTCGGAAACCTCTGTGGCAAGAATTTCAAAATTTCTCGAAGATGCGCTGCGGCATGAATCCGATTCCCAGAAAAAAAGTGACGAACTGGCCGATAAGCTGGTGCCCCTTACCTTTGGCCTGGGTGTCGGCCTGTTTGCGCTGACCCGGAATCTGGAAAAATCGGCTGCTGCCCTCACGGTGGATTATTCCTGTGTCATCAAACTGTCCAGTCCTGTTGCCGTAAGGGTGTCCATGTACACCGCAGCTCTTCAGGGCGTGCTGCTCAAGGGGGCCCAGGCCATGGACAGCCTGGCCAGGGTGGATACCCTTGTCTTTGATAAAACCGGTACCCTGACCCGGGGTGAACTTGAGGTGACCGATATTTTCAGTGCACGAGATCTTGACGCGGATCAACTCCTGGTGCTGGCCGCCTCTGCAGAAGAACATTATGCCCATCCCGTTGCGGCTGCCGTGGTTGGTGCGGCCCGGACCAAGGGCCTGGCCCTTTCTCCCACCACCCAGGTGGACTTTATCGTGGCCCACGGGGTGTCTGCCTACATAGATGATCTCAATGTCCTTGTGGGCAGCCGGCATTTTATAGAGGATGACGAAGGCGTTGACTGCTCAGGTGCGGATGCGGCGGCACTCGCGTTCCAGAAAGAGGGAAAAAGTCTGCTCTATGTGGCCCGGGACGGGAAGCTTGAAGGTGTTTTGGGACTGCGGGATGAACTTCGGCCCGAAGCTCCGGCAGTGCTTGCCGGACTTAAAGCTGCCGGCATCAAGAAAATCATTATCCTCACCGGAGACACGGAGCGTACAGCCAGTGCGCTGGCTGCGTCCCTGCCGGATGTGGATGCGGTGTATGCCGATCTCCGGCCCGAGGATAAAGCCGATATTGTAAACCGGCTCAAGGACGAAGGCTGTGTCCTGGGATTTACCGGGGACGGGGTCAACGATGCTCCGGCATTGGTGTCTGCCCATGTGGGAATTTGTCTGCCTTCTGGTGCGGATCTGGCCAAAGAATCCGCCCAGGTGATCCTGCTCAAGGAAGATTTGAACACCCTGCTTACAGCCCGCCTGATTGCCCTGCGCTGCCAGGAAACCATTATGCATTCTTTTGTTTCGGCGGTATCCCTCAATACCGCATTTCTATTGCTGGCGACCTTTGGAAGGCTCCGCCCTGTGGGCGCAGCCATCCTCCATAATGTATCGACAGTGGGCATTATCGGATATGCCGGATTAAGGGAAAAACAGCGTATTGAAGATAACGCCGCTAAAAAACACATTGAAAAAAGAGGAAAAAATGTACTCGTCACTGCTTGATGCACCTGTCAATACAGATCTTATACTGCTCCAGGTGACCAATCCTGCCTTGGAGAAATGGATGAAACATATGGGCCTGTTTACCGGTGGCCGCCTGATCCGGCATGACGAAGAGCTGAATTTTAATTCGGTTCGGGTACGCGGGAAAAATGGGGATGTGGTGATTCCGGCAGGCATGGTCATGAGATTGTATATCCACCTTGAATCCGGGGAAAAGATCCCTTTGAACCAGATGAAAAAAGGCCAGGAAGGCCATGTGGAAATTCACTCGGGCGGCAGGCATATTGAAAAGGCCCTGGTTCATTTAGGTCTTCCTTTGAACGGCAATCTTCGTTTTATCCGCGAGTTACCCCACATGGATTATCGGGTTCTGATCAACCGGCGGGACCGAACACGCCTGTCCGAAGGGGAAGCCGCAAGAATATGGGGGCATTATCCGGGAAAAGACGCCACCCAGTTCTACTTTGCCAAAAAGGGCCTTGACTTTGAGGTTACGGAGGTGATGGGCGGCCCCAGGGGCGTTAACCATCTGGAGACCCATGGGGTGACGATAGGGACCCAGCTGACCCTGGAATCCATTGACCCGGCCCATTCCCTGCACGGGCATGGGCCGGAAATCAATCCTGTCCCCATTTCAAGTCCGGGTGGTATGCGTTTTTTTCTTACCCCTGAAAAGGCGGGCGAAGTCATCGTTCGCGTAGCGACCTAATACCTTGTTACCTATCCCGCACCGCCCGGATCGTTTTCGGGCGGTGCAGAAAAAAACTCACTTCATTAGATAATCCGCCCACTGCTTCAGAATGTCCGGATATTCCAGGACCGATGAATCCACATAACCCGGCAGGCTGAACAGGGCCTGCTGCTTGAGGGCCGGAACGTTCGCGAGGGCCGGGTATTTTTTCAGGGCCTGGTACAGGGCTTTCTGAACGGCCAGGGCATCCCCTGTCAGGATAATGGCATCCGGTGCTGCCGTGATGAGGCCGTTGAGCTTGCGCACCTGGATATGCCCTTTTGACGGTTTTTTCCCTTCAGGTGCGGCCAGATGGCCCACGTTTTTTACGCCCAACGGATCGAGCAGAAAGGTGTCGGCATAACCGCCGGGCACCTCGATGCGCGTAAAGGCCTTTCCGCTGTCTTTCTGATAGGTGCCGCGGATGATGACCACGGTTTTGGCAAAGGTTTTGCCCTTGATGAATGCCCGTGTTTTCTCCAGGGCTGTTTCATATGCCGCTATGACCTCGGCTGCCTGATCTGTTTTGCCGATGAGCGCGGCAGTCTGCTTCACGGCAGGGGCCAGCCCGTTGGTAAAGTCCACATAGGTGATCTCATAGCCGTTTTTCTTGAGCAGGCTGCCGATTTTTTTTGCATTGATTTCAGACTTGTACATGCAAAACTGTTTGCTGTTTTCGATAAAGACCCGTTTGATGCCGTGGGTATCGCCATAGGTGAAGAGGGGTTTTGCTTTTTTCTTGAGCAGACAGCCAGGGCAGCCCAGGGCCTTCACCGATGATTTGAGTTGATCACACAGGGGCCACATGGAACAGCGGACGGACATGGCCATCGGGACCACACCCAGCTTGTGGGCCACATCCACCAGACGATCCCCCACCATGATTACGGGCATCTGCTCGGCCACCTCCGCAGGGGCAGCCAGGGCGGAAGGGGCCGGCAGGGCAAGGCCGATCACTAGGAGAACGGCTGCAGCCGCTTTGCCAAGGCCGGTCAGTGACGTGTGCTTTTCCGGGCTGGATGCAAACAGGGTACGCATGATATTGAAGACAAACAGGAACACTGAAAGCGTGACCAGAACACCGCCGGAAATGACCAGGAGTTTGGCCGGTGACACCACCTGGCGGAATTCGGGGGTCCCTTCTGTGAAACCGGCGGAAAGGCCCAGGAAGCCGATAAGATGAAAGCCGATGACCATCATGAGCAGGCCGAGGGTGTGACCGCCCCAGTTCAGGTAAGCACTCCAGGCGGAAAAACGCTCCCGGCCGCTGATTTTCGGGGCCTGGAAATAGAGCAGTCCCATGAGCACGGATCCCACCCAGCCCACCAGATTCACATGGGTATGGATTTTGGCCACAAAGTGGCCGAAAAAGCCTTTCACGGATACTGGCGGAATATGAAACAGCGTGGCGTAAAACGATTGAAACTTCATCTTGGTGGGAAACATGAGTCCTTCGATACAGCCGAACACCAGGAAAAAAAGGCCTGTTGTGATAAAGAGTCTGGCAATTTTCTCTGACATGAATACGTCCTTTCACGGATAGGGGTTAAGCGGATTTGACCGACCGATACGGTGCGTAAATCGCGGGTCAGGTGTGTCGTGGCTGCCCTTGATGTTAGTCTGCCATGAAATCACCCACATAGATCAGGTGCTCGAAGGGCAGTTTTCCTTCGGCCTTCACCCGGGGCACAATGTTCGCGAGGGTGCCCCGGATGACGCGTTCTTCCGCATCATATCCGGCCTTGACCACGATGGCCACCGGTGTTTTTTGTGGCAGCCGTTTCCCCAGTTCCGCCATGAGTTTTTCAAAGTCGGTGAACATGGTGAAAATCACCAGGGACGACCGGGTGGCGGTCATGCGGTCAAGGGTATCGGCACCGGTATACCCGTGTCTCAAGTCGGCCCCGTTGGTGAGAATGACCGAACGGGCGGCCCGGCCGAAGGTCACGCCTCGTTGCAGGGCTGCACTGGCTGTGTTGAAACTGCTCACCCCGGTGATCACTTTCGGGTTCAGGTCTTTGAGGACATCCAGGGTCCAGATATAGGGACCGTAGATGCAGGGATCGCCGTATTCGAGAAGGCATACGGTTTTTCCGGATTTCGCAGCCGCTTTCACGGTAGAGACAAATGCGTCCAGCGCCTTTTTCGCTTTTTCATGTTTATATGTTTTTTTCACCGGTTTTCCCTGGGCAAATCCGGATTGCTTTGCCCGGAAATACTTGTGGATGGCGATGGGGGGGCGGGGCAGGGTTTCTTTGTCAGCCAGCAGCGCGGGAAACATCTTTTTCATCTGCGGATCGCAGAAGACCACTTGGGCGTTTTGGATGGTTTTATGGGCTTTCAGGGTAATGTTGTCCGGGTCGCCGCATCCGATGCTGACCAGGTAAAACTGGGTCGGTGTCGGTGAGGCAGTCGCGGCGGCGGAGATGAAAAGACAGAAGATAAAGGCAACGAGGGATGAAAAACCGTTGATTCGGATATCGTATCGCATGGCTGTTTCCTTGTCTGTAGGAGGTGTGCAACAAAACGGGCTGCAAACCCGGTTTCCGGCCACCGGGCCTGCAGCGGGTTTCGGATCAGAAGCGGACGCTCAGTCCGGCGTAATAGAATGACGGGGCAAGATCAGCAGAAGCCCTGTGGGTGTAAGCATTGGTGATATTGTCGATGCCGGCAAACACATCCAGGTGATCCAGAATGCGTTGGGTGACTTTTGCGTCAGCCCAGGTGACGTCTTCCTCATCACCACCGTCATAGTTGCGTTCCCCGGTATGATTGAGTCTCAGGATCGCCCTGAGTCCCAGGTCGGTATGGGTATACCCCAGTTTGATCGATCCGTTGACATCCGGGCGGTTTTCCAGTTCTTCTCCGGTATCTTTGTTTTCCGTGTCCAGAAACGTCAGGTTGCCGGACAGGTCAAATCCCAGGGGCAGATCCACGCCCGCTTCCAGCTCAACCCCCCGCATGCGGGCTTCGGCGATGTTCTGGTAGGTATAGTAGCTTTTCTTTTTCTTTCCGGAACCTTGAGCATAGTCGAATACCGGTTCGATCAGGTCGTCGATATCGGTCTGGAATCCGGTGACCCGGCCGTGAAATGTCCCGGCTTCCCCTTCGAAGGAAAGTTCGTAGCTGGTGGATGTTTCCGGATCCAGGTCGTCATTGGGCTGGTAGATCTGCTTGCCCCGTTTCATAAATACCGGAATGAACAGCTCGTTGATGTCCGGCGCCCTGAAGCCTTGTCCGGCAGAGGCCTTGATCCGGAAATTATCCATGAGGGCAACGGTCACCGACGCTCTTGGCGCAAAATTGGAACCGAAATCCGAGTGCTCGTCAAACCGGCCGCCCAGCAGCAGGTAGAAGCGGTCCGTGGCCTGGTATTCGTCCTGGACCAGGGCGCTTAGGGTGTCGACATCATGGTTCAGGCCGGAATCATCTTCCCGTTCTTCTTCCCGGCCTTCGAGGCCGATGGTGAGGATGTGGTCCTCAAACAGGAGCGTGGTGAATCGGGCTTCGAGCTGACCTAACGTCCGGTCTGAATGGCTTTCATCTCCGATGGCGCCGGGGATCAGCGAGGTTTCCGGATTGATCTCGATGTCCGCTGCATGGGTGGAGTGGTTGACCCGGACCAGGAGATCCGATACCGCCGTGGGCCTGCCGGTGTATTCCAGAAACAGGTTCAGCCGGTCGTCATCCGCATCCCGTTCCCGGTCCATTCTTTCAATGTCTCTGAGGCCTTTGGCGTTTTTGGCCATATACTCGAATCCGGTGAGCAGGTGATGGTCTTCGGAGAAGTCGTAGGACACACGCCCGGCAACTGCGGTTAGCTGGAAGTCGTCTGCGTCATCCGGTGCCACGCCGTCAAGGTCATACCTGTTGCTTTCCCGGAAACTGCCCGATAGGAGAAACCCGACGTCGCCGGCACGCGTGCCCACCAGCGCCCGTCCGGCATCGAACTCGCCTTCCTGGTATGTGGTCTGTCCGGCTTCCACGGTTGCTTCCAGCGTGAATGCATCCGGTGTTTTCCGGGTGATCACATTGATCACGCCGCCAATGGCATCGCTGCCGTACAGGGCGGATGCGGGACCGCGGAGGACTTCGATGCGGTCGATCATGTCCACGGGGATCTGCTCCATGCCGGTATAAGATTTAAATCCGGCGGCCATGCGGCGCCCGTCGATCAGGACCAGGCTGTGCTTGGTGCCGGTGCCGCGGATGGACGGCCGCTGATTTCGGCCGGTCACCATGGTCACCACCAGACCGGCCGCATGCTCAACGGCATCGGACAGGGTCTGGGCATGGTTGTCCTCGAGATCCTGGCGGGTGATGATCTCCACAGAACCCGGCACCTCTTTCAGACTTTTGTCCGTCAGGGTGGCTGTGACCACCAGTGGTGAGACGTTTACAGGGTTGGTGTCCGGTTCTTCCGCAACCGCGCTGGTGGAAAAGAACAGCGTGAGGACCAGACCGACAACTGAAAGGCCTTTGGCGTTGTGTTTTTTCATCGGGTTCTCCTTCAGTGGTGTTAGAAATAATCAACGTTACTTGTCAACCCATTTATACGAAGTCTTTATTGCATAACAATTTATTGCTGTATACCCAATAAACGGACGTGACAGAGAAAAAATTTCCATGTGAAGGGTTTTCATGTCTTTGGTACGCCAGACAACCAGAAATGCCTTGACAGAAAGCCTATGATGTGGAAACTAAAAGCGTTTATCAAGTTAGTTGATGCTAACTTTATGCTTGTATATTCATAACGCCTGTAAGTGCGGCGCCGGGTTCCGGACGCGCACTGTTGTTTTAAAGCCTGAGACAGCTCCGGCCGCCCGCAATCGGCCGGGTTGACCCCTAACGCATACACCCAGTGGGAGCAGAAAATCATGGTAACAAGGGAAGAACTGGAAGAGAAGTATAATGCCTGTGAGTTATCGGAAGATTACGTGAATGTGGCCACGGAAGCGGCCCAAGGCCTGGATGACAAGGGTTGGGCCGGTGAACTTCTGGACGAGGGGGCTGAATGGGCCCAGACCGTTGATGAGCTGATTCTGTTTGCCGAGTGTGCGCATCAGGTACTCGAAGATGCCGACCGTGTATCCCAGTACCTGCTGCAGGGAAAAGACTTTGCCATGGATGCGGGCGAGCTGATCAAGCTGGCTGGTGTGGCGGCAAAAGCGGATGCTGCCGACGCTGCAGGCGAAATCCTTGCTGCTGCCCAGCAGAAGTGTACCCGTATTCCGGATCTCTTTGCCCTGAGCCGGAGCATTCAGACCCTGATGAACGATGCGGAGCTGGCCAAGAAACCCATTGAAGCGGCCATGGGTAAATGTCAGTCTGTGGAAGATTATATTGCCTGCGGTGAAGGGATCATCGACGCCCTGGACGATAAGGAAAAGGCCCGTGAGATTTTTGCCAAAGCCGGCGAGGCCTGCAAATCAGGAAAAGACTATACCCAGGTGGCCCGGGCCATTGTCGAGAAACTCGAAGATGCGGATCTAGCCAGAAAACTGATGTCCGGCGCCGAGGAACTGCTGGAAACCGGACATGATTTCAAGGATCTGGCTGCTGTGGCGGCAACCGATCTGAAAGACGGCGACTATGCGCGGGAATTGTACCGAAAGGCGGCCGAGCGCATGGAAAAGGGCGAGGATGTGATGGCTCTTGCCGCGTCTGTTGCCGCAGACCTTGAAGACAAGGCACTGGCCCTTGATTTCTACAACCGGGCCGAATCCTTGTTCGATACCTTTGATCAACTGTTCAAGCTGGCCCAGGCCATTTTCAAGGATACCGGGGACCGCACGGCCGCCGGTTACGTCTACAGCTCCACCCTGCGGACCCATCCGGAAGCGCCCAAACTACTGGACGTGGCAAAGGCCCTGGCTGAAGAGGTGGAAGACAAGCCCGCCGCCCTTGCCGTCCTGAAACAGGCAGAACTGGCCGTTGCCACGGCCGAAGAGTTCAAGAAAACCGCCGAAGCCATTCTCGGTCTGGCCGATGATGCGGACTGGATCGCCGCTATCAATGAACAGAAGGAAAAGCGCGAGGCCCATACGGCTCTGTACAAGGACTACATTGCACGTGAAGGCGAGAGCCAGACCGTGGGCGCTCTGATCCGCCTGGCCCAGGAGGTGGTTGCCGGAGAATCGGCGGATGTGCACTATGCGCGGAAGATTTATAAAAAAGCTGAGAACATGAGTTTGTATCACACGGAGATCATGGTGCTGGCCGATGCCGTATCCGGTGATCTCAAGGATGCGGAATGGGTGAAGTCTATTTATACCGGACAGCTGGAAAAGCTGGAAGATGAGACCTCCATTCATCAGCTGGCAGACGGTATTTTGGCCAACCTGAATGACAGGGAGTGGGTGACGGCCATCTACAGGGAAATGGCCGATCGTGCTGAAACGGCCCCAGACTATGTCCGGATCGCCCGTGCGGTGCAGGAAAAACTCGGGGATACTGCCTGGGCAGGTGAGCTGTTTGACGCGGCCTTTGCTGTCGTGGACACTGTGGCGGACAGCATGGCCGCCGGTGAAGCCCAGATGAAAAGTCTGGCAGATCCGGAACGGACCCGGAAATTCATTCTCAAAGCGGTCACCCTGTGCCGGGATGTGAATGATGCGGCGGTATTGCTGAGAAGCCTGCCCCGGTTTGCCGGCCTGTCTCCGGAAACCCTCGAGAAAATTCAGGCGGTGGAAGACCGGGTGTCGTCTGCCCTGGACCTCACCTACCTGGCAACCTATGTCATGAACTACCTGGGCGATACCCAGTGGGCACGCCGGATTTACGCCAATGCCCTGCAGATGCCGGATGCCCGGGAACGCATGTCCGTGATTGCTGACAGTATCCGGAAAAACCTGGACGACAGGGCGTGGGCGAAAAAATTGCTTGATCGGATATAGTATTCAGATTTGATTCAGGAACGTCAGGCAGGGGAACTGCCCCGGGATAGTCGCCAGGGGGACAATCGGGTCGCTTGATTTGACGGCCCCTGTCCGGTGATTCCGGCAGGATCTGAAACAGATATTTCAGGGGCGCTCTGTGTGGGCGCCCCTTTTTTGTCAATAGGCCCTATCACCCCCGGGGCCAGTACATTATCACTCCCACCCCCACAAGCGCAATGCCGCCGCCGATTACGTCAAACCGGTCCGGCGGGGTGTTGTCCACCTGCCATCCCCAGAGGATCGAGAGTACGATGAACACCCCGCCGTAGGCGGCATAGACCCTGCCAAAATGGGCGGGCTGAAAGGTGGGAACAATTCCGTAGAAAAACAGGACGACAGCGCCGATTACGGCATACCAGAAGGGTTTTCCTTCTCTGAGCCAGAGCCAGATCAGATAGCCGCCGCCAATCTCGCAGAGGCCGGCAAGGATGAAATACACTGTGGAAAGGGAAAAGGTCCAGGCCGTCATGAATAGGATTCCTCATGTGTCGGTTATACACTGTACCCGTCTGTCTGAGGTATGAAACCGTTTTCAGCCAATGATGGGTGTATGATCAGCTTAGCCCGATGTCGGCAGTGCCGTCAAGGTCTCGGGGGTTGCCCCCCCCCTGCGGACTGAGTATGTTGCAATCCGGTTTTTTCAGGATTTAGTGATTGACAGTTCCGATGTAACCTTTTAAACCATTAAAGTGAGTAAATCCAAACATTGTTGGGAGCTGTTTGTGCTGGTAATCTTATCCGGAAACCGTTTGACGTCATGAGCGCCGATTCCTTTTCGTTTTGATCCATCAGACCGGAAAGCAGGCAAGCATGAGACGTCCGGGGAACGGGATGTTATGGATGCAGGCTTTCAAAGCCTACATTACCCTAATTGTTGCGGAGGTGCGCAGATGAAACATGGCAGGTGGCTGTTGTCTCTTATGGCTGGGTGGGCGCTGGTTTTTCCAGGATCCGTTTTAGCTGAACATCAGGATGCGGTTGAAATGGAACGCATGGTCGTCACATCGACACTGACACCCAAACAGATCGAAAAGGCGCCCGGTGCCATTCAGGTGATCACCGGCGACGAGATCCGGGAGCTGGGGGCGGAAACAGCAGCCGATGCCCTGGCTGAAGCCACCAATATCGATCTGGATCATGTTGCAGGCCGGGGCACGATTCCGCAGATCCGGGGGATGAGCAACAAGCGGGTTCTGATCCTGATTGACGGCATGCGGTTTTCAACCGGTTTTCGGGACACCACCGTGGATCTCAGCGAGTTTCCTTCAGCGGTGATTGATCATATCGAGATTGTCCGGGGACCGAGCTCTTCTCTGTATGGCAGCGAAGCCGTGGGCGGCGTGATCAATATCATTACGAAGAAGGCGCAGGAAACGGTTCAGGCCCATGTCGATGTCCGCTACGGTATGAACACGTACAGCGAGGGAAATAACTTCATCGCCAAAGGCACCCTGGGAGGCACTGCGGGGGCACTGGGTATGCTTATTGCGGGCCATGCAAATGTCCAGGATTCGTTTGACCGGGATGAACGCGACGATATGACTGAAATGGACGATGAGAAAAAGTACGGGGGCATTGTAAAACTCGACTATGCGATTTCCGATGACCATGCGCTGGCTGCCGGGGCATTTGCTACAGATACCAATCGGCAGGGCCTCCGGCCGAAATACACTCTGCACTGGGATCGTGATGCGGATTCCAGGCGTTTCAGCGGTTATTTCGGTTACACAGGCGAAGTGATGGATACCCAGCTGGCGGCCAGGGCCTATTTCTCTGATTTTAATCTTGACCGCAGTTATATTGATACCGGTGCGCCTTACGCATCCCCCGAACGGCAGAAAAAGGCCAACAAGCAGCCGGACCGTGAGGATTTCGATATCACCAACCAGCTCTACCAGTATGAAGCCCGGGCCAGCCGGCTGTTCGGCGAAAACCACAGGATCACCCTGGGGCTGGAATACCGGGAGGAAACGCGTGAGGGAATTGAAAACAGGGGAGAAACCGAAATCGACAAGACCGTGGACAACACGGCGGTATTTCTCCAGGATGATTTTGTCGTGTTTGACGCATTGCAGATTACCCCGGGTATTCGCGTGGACGAGCACTCGGATTTCGGTTCCGAGCTGAGTCCGCGGGTCAGTCTTGTTTATGACGTGAGGCCGCATTTCAGGATCAAGGCATCCTACGGCCAGGGGTTCCGGACCCCTTCCATCTATGAACTTTATGTGGATACCGAAAACATGAAAGGCGATGTGATTTCAAATCCGGATCTGGATCCGGAAACGTCACGGAGCTATGATGTGGGCATCGAGGGGGAAACCGGAGCCTTCACCGGAAAGCTCATGGCATTTCGTAATGAGATCGATGACATGATCTACAGGCAGCCCACCGGTAATTTCCGCATGCAGGGAAAAAAGAAGGTTCTTGAATACCGGATGGTGAACGTGGACGAGGCGTATACGCAAGGCGTTGAGTTCGAAGGCCGCCTGCAGCTTCCCATGGATCTGTCTGTTGCTGCCAATGGCGCTTTTGTGGAATCGGAAAACAACGATACCGGTGAAGACCTGCTTGAAGTACCTGAATTTAAAGGCGGTCTCAAACTGGCCTATGATAATTCGTCCGCTGGTTTTCATGTCAATGTCCGCATGAACTATATCGGCGAGCAGCTGTATGCGCCGAAGTTCCACGACGCACCGGGGCGTGAGGTCGATGCGTACACCTTGTGGAGTTGTTACATTTCAAAGTCGTTTGGTGATCGTTTCGAAATCTTCGGCGGTGTTGACAACATGTTCAACGAAGAATCCAGCGTGGAAGCTGCGGACGCCGCTTTTTACTACACCGGCCTGAGTTTGGCCTTTTAAAACCGTCGAACATATCCCGGCCGCGAGGCCGGGATATCCTTTGTCACTTTGAACAGCGCCGGGCGCGGAAAAAAGCAGAAGCCCAGGGATAGCGACAAATCGTACCCCCGAAAAGGAGGACTGCATACCTGTACACGTATTTTATTTGGACGCGTTTATTGTTTTATGATAAACAAACATTGTTTTTTGCGGCAAACTATCGCTTAACATGGATTGAATATTTATATTTCCACGGCAATGTATCGCTTTGGGGTGGGGTGAACCACCTTATGTGGAGGATTCATTATTCAAATGGCGATTCAACTTGCATATGATGCCTCCGGTGCCATACATCATGCTTCCGAAGATGAAAATAATTTACTTACAGAAGTCCTTGGCGATGGGTATTTCAGCCATGTTTCTGCAAAGCATTTTGCCGGGATTTCCATTTCTGATTTCACGCCCCAAAAAACAGTGGTCGTCAAAGAAACTGGGGGCAATCCTCAAATGTGTACGCTTTCTTTTTGCCTGGGAAGTGGTATCTCCTGGTCGCTATCTGAATTGCGCCGTTCATCCTTTTATCTGGGTCAGAACGAAAGCTGCATTATAACGGGAGAAACCCGGCAATCTGTCAGCGTTTTTGAAGCGGGACAACGATACCGGGGCATTGGTATCACATTTAATCCCAGCTACATTCAAGGTGTTGCAGAGTGCCTGCGGTGTGAAAAAGCCATCAATTGTCACCAAAGCCTTACCAAGGGGTTGAAGCGCTATGTGGTGACGCCCCGTGTGATGGCCATCCTTTCTCAAATGATGGATTGCCAAATCTGTGACGGCCTCAAGGATATTTACGTTGAAGGAAAACTACTGGAACTTCTGGCGGTCTATCTTGATGAAATGGTGTGCGGCCAGCATTCCGATTTATCGGTGAAAACCTTATCGAAAAGTGACTTGAACGCGCTTTATAACGCTAAAAACATACTGGACAGAACCTTTGTGGAACCATTGACGCTCTCAGAATTGTCCCGAAAGGTCTACCTCAACGAATACAAATTGAAAACGGGTTTTAAACACTGCTTTGGCAAAACCATCTATGCCTATGTCATCGATAAACGGATGGAGATGGCGCGCGCCCTTCTCGAACAGCGACGGTTCACCGTCGGCGCTGTGGCGGGGCTGGTGGGCTATTCAAATACCAGCCACTTTATATCCAGATTCAGTAAAAAATACGGTGTAACACCCGGAGAATTTGCTAGACTTCATCCGTAATCCTTTCCCTGGGTAAAGGTTCTTTGTTGCACGCCAGCCACAAAGATGACGATTTTCTCTGATTCTTGACAGCGTGTTGGCGTTTGCAGGAAGCGCGTTTGTCGTGTGCCCCCTTTTTTGTACGCTCAACAAGGAAAAATACGTATACGGGTATGCATTACTCCTTTTCGGGGTACGCATCCCGCGGATTTTCAGATATGAACCCAACATGCTGGTTTTTCAGAATTGTACAGGACGTGTTTCAGGACCTTGTCATGCCAATATGGTCCTGAAAGCAGACGCTGCTTTTTTTGTTCTTTTTAGGTAAAAAATAAAGGAGACATGTTTAAAATGAAGCTCAATGTTGCTTTTTTTAGGAAAAAAGTGTCCATCCTGAGTGTTTGCCTGCTCATTGCGGCGCCCGCCAGTCTTGTGTACGCCGGAGAAGCGGCCTCTAAACCGGAAGCCGTGGAATTGGGAAACATCGTTGTAACCGCAGGAAAAAGAACCGATGTGATCATCAACCTCAATGCCAGTGCATCGGTGATGACCGAAGATGGCATCACGGTGGAGAACGTCCAATCCATTGACGACGTTCAGGGCAGATTTGCCAACGTTCATGTGCAAAGCGCCGCAGGAGCTACAAATTCATTTCTCTCCATGCGCGGTATCGTGGGGCAGACCGTGCCCATGACCCCCTCGGGCGTGGGCATCTACATTGATGATGTGACCCTGGTTGATCCCCTTTCCAACCTGCTTTCCAACGCCTATTTTTTCGATCTGGACCAGATCGAGGTGTTGCGCGGACCCCAGGGGACGCTGTATGGCCGCAACGCTGAAGCCGGGGTTCTTGTCATCAAGACAAAGGATCCGGAGCATGCGTTTGCCGGCAAGTTTATGGGAGAAATCGGGAATTTCGACCGGCAGATGGGTAATGCGGTGGTGAACCTTCCCCTGGTCGAAGATAAGGTGGCCGCTCGTATTTCGGCCTCTTATCTCTCTCGTGATGGGTATACGGACAATGTTTACCTGCACAACACGGCCGCTGATGTGGATGAATTCAGCGTAAGAGGCAAGCTGCTCTGGGATATCTCCGATCGGACCCGGCTGTTATTCACTGCGGAAAACAACCACGTCCGGGATGGTGCCCAGGACATTGTTCCCTTCACCTTTGCGGGAGATGACTGGGACGAAGACAAGATCAACACCGATGTGGACGGTCACGAGAACCGTGACATGACCTCTCTGAGTGTGCATCTGAGCCAGGATCTGGACTGGGCCGAGATCGTTTCGATAACCGCCTACCGGGACGGTGAAGAATGCACCTTGGGAGATCCGGATTTCTGGAGCTATCAGACCGGATATACCGATTTTGTCTTGAAACAGAAGCAAGTTAGCCAGGAACTGCGCCTGATTTCAAATGAAAACACCTTGCCCTGGAAGTGGCTGACCGGTCTTTATTATTTCAACAATGACCTTGACTTTGACTCTTTTTATCACATGGGCCCGGAAGGGGTTCCCATGGAAATGGACATGGTCACCCTGGGCGAGGGAACAAACAGGGGGGCAGCCGTGTTCGGCGACGTTGAGTATCTTTTTGAAAATGGCTTTCGCCTAGGGGCCGGCATGCGTGCCCAGTATTATGAAGACGACATGTCATCTGGACAGTCGATCTCTGCCATGGGCATGCAGCTAAGCGATGTCTCAGACGATATAGACCACGATTACAGTCAATTTCTGGGTAAAGTGAGTCTGGCGTATGATTATGATGACTATACCGTATATGGTTTGATTTCCCAGGGCAGCAGGGCTGGCGGTATTGTGACGCTGGCCCAGACAGACACGATGCATTACTATGACCCGGAAACGTCCATGAACTATGAAATCGGGTTCAAGTGGCAGTTGCCCGACGCGCGGGGCTATTTCGACGCGGCTGTTTTTATGATGGACATTGACGATCTCCATGTGAGCACCACCGGGAACGGCGGCTTCCAATATGTATCCAACGCAGGCGAGGCCCGGAACATTGGTGGTGAAGCCCAGTTGAACCTTACCCTGACAGAAAATTTAACGGCCAATGCCGCTATCGGCTACGTGGACGCCAGATTTGAGGACTACAAGGGAGACCAGGACTACGATGATAAAAAAGTCCCCAGAATTCCTGAAATGACCGGCATGCTCGCCCTTGAGTACCATCGCATGATCGCATCAAAATTGTCCCTGGTTGCCAGGGCCAGTTATCAACACGTCGGCAAAATCTATTGGGACATGGCCAATACCACTAGTGAAGGTGCCTATGGGTTGGTAAATACCACCCTGGGATTGGAAGGGGAATGGTGGCGGTTTTATCTTTGGGGCAAGAACCTGACAGACGAAAAATACGTCCGAACCGCCATCATGTGGGGTGACGTGACGATCGGCGGTTATGGCGCGCCGCTGACCTGCGGTGGTACCTTCCAGATTCAATTTTAGGAAAATCTTTCCTTGCACGTGAGCTGCGGCAGCATCCGTCCAGCCGGGACAACGCCGGCAACACCTTTTTCTAAAAGGTGATCCCTTGTCGGCGTTGTTCTTTCTCCTCTGACGATTCCACCGCCCCGGATTACGCGTGGCACCAACAGCCTGGATACAGAGGCCATCCGTATTGCCCAGGGCAGCCGCAGCGCCAATCAAGAGGGCGTCTGGATGGCGCAGGCAGCCTGGCAGTCGTCCAGCTGGCATTGAGTATCCTTCTCTTTGCTGCCCTGATCGGCTGTGGTTTCGCTTCCTTCTTCTGAAACTCCCTGGTATACTGCGTTTCAACGCCAACTGGGTGAAAGTGGGCTGTCGGTGAAAACCGCAGCCCCCGGTCATAAACCGGAAATCGGGTTGAGACTGTGTCATTACAATCATCATGCAGATGCAGATGTGGAGGTGCTCTATTTCAGGGAATACCAGGATGACCGGGTGCAGGTGGGGATGGATGCCCATCAACTGGGGGGCACCTGAAAACAGCAGTCCACAGTTATGATAAATTTACTCTTTAAAGATGCCGGTCATGTTCATGTATGCTACACCCGGGCAGACCGGATAACAGATCCTTCTCTTTTACAGCAGTACAGGGCCTGCCTTTCCCCCGAAGAAATTCAGAAGGTTGACCGGTATGTGAAACCGACGGATCGCCACCTGAGTCTGGTGGGATGGGCCTTGGTGCGATATCTGATCTCTCAACTGACCGGAAAACAGCCGCACTCACTGCGTTTTTCAAAAAACGAATATGGCAAACCCTTTCTCACTGACTTGCCGGATATTCATTTCAACCTTTCCCACAGCCATGTGGCGGTTGCCTGTGCCCTGTGCCGGAATGCTGCCGTGGGTGTGGATGTGGAATCGGTGGATCGCTGTACAGACCTTTCCATTGCCGATCATTTTTTCTCTGCATCCGAAGTCGAACGGTTATCCACGGTCAACGGCCCTGAAAAAAGAAAACTGTTTTTTGATATCTGGACCCTGAAAGAGGCCTATATCAAGGCCGTTGGAAAGGGATTGTCCATTCCGCTGGACAGCTTTTCCTTTACTGTGGGCGAGCCGGATATTCAAATTGATTTCCGGGACACCGGCCGGGCCGACCCAACGTGGCGGTTTTCCCAATGGCGGCCTGAGCCTGGCAAACGGGTCGCTGCTGCTGTCCGTTCCGCTTCTCCCCAGATGTTTAGTTACTATTGGTGTGTTCCTTTTGTGAGTATCAAGCCCAGTCATACGACACGCGTTCCTTCCTCGTAATGTTTTAGATAGCTGACGAATGGGCTGTCGCGTTGTCTGAACAGATCCGCCATTAACAGCTGGATCATAAAGGCGTTTCGTCTTGCTACGGCACATCCCGCTTTGATTTTTCCCCTTCAGACAGATATTCTATAGTGGATTATTGATCCCGTTATTTTATTGCGTTCTATCTATTTTTTATAGATGCTGACTTGACAATTCCGATTATTTGTTGTAATGGTACTACCAAAAAACGTGTTATTTTTTTGTTTGAAGCTATATTTTTTATAGTTACACCATTTTTGATGTATTTAACGCCTTTATGGTCATACCATTATCTGATGGATAGCATATGGTAAACAATGGAAAAATAGTCTTTATGCCTGCTCAAGTGGGACGGGCCGGTGAAGATGTGGCGCTTCAGATCGAAGCGGCGATTCTTGACGGCCGGATTCAGCCCGGCGAAAGCCTTCCCAGTGAACGGGAACTTCAGGCCCAGTTCCAGACCGGCCGGGGGGTGATAAGGGAAGCGCTCAAGTCATTAAAGCAAAAAGGTCTCATTGAAACCCGGAAAGGAACCCGGGGCGGGGCCTTTGTCAAGCAGATGGATGTGGCCCTGGTCAGTGAATCCCTCTCGCTTTTCTTGAAGCAGAATCCTGTTGATCCCTCCCGCCTGATCGAATTCCGGGAATCCCTTGACCGGACCATTGCACAACTTGCGATCAGCCGTGCCACACAAGGGGAAAAAGACGCCCTGGTCACCGCCGCCGAGGCATTTGAGACAGCATTGGGCGCCAAGGATGTGGATCAGGCCACCCTGGGGGAGATGGATCGAAATCTGAATATCCAGTTTGCGAAAATGACGCATAACCCCTTGTTTGAATTTATTATGCGGGCCATGCAGCTGGGTTTCAGCTCCCATGACTATGCCCTGTACGAAGATCCGGAATTTCGGGAAAAAACCATCTCCAACTGGCGGGATACGGCAGTTGAAATACGGAATAATGAACCCCTGAAAGCATTGTCGTGTATCGGTTATCACTATGTGCTCCTGCAACGGTGTATTGACGAAAAAAAACAAACAACTGCCCTGGCTGCGGATGCAGCCGGAACCGACGCATAGAAAGAGAGACGGCCATGGCGAAAAAAACATACGATTATATTATTGTCGGCGGCGGGTCTGCCGGCAGTGTGCTGGCAAACCGGCTGAGTGCCAATCCTGAAAACCGTGTGCTGGTGCTGGAAGCCGGTCTGCCGGATTTCCGGTTTGATTTCAGAATCCATATGCCGGCGGCCCTGACCTATCCGCTGGCAGGAAAAACCTACAACTGGTGGTATGAGTCCGAGCCCGAACCGCATATGCACAATCGCCGTATCTATCAGCCCCGGGGGAAAGTCCTTGGGGGATCCAGCTGCATTAACGGAATGATCTATATCCGCGGCAATGCCATGGATTATGAAAAATGGGCTGCCAACGACGGTCTGGAAAACTGGGGATATGCCCATTGCCTGCCGTATTTCAGAAAGTTTGAAACCCGGATGAAAGGGGCCGATGCCTACCATGGTTCGAGTGGCCCGATCTATCTCACCACGCCCAAATGTGACAACCCGCTTTTTGATGCTTTTTTCAAGGCGGCACAGGAGGCGGGTTATCCGCTGACTAGTGATGTCAACGGGTATCAGCAGGAAGGGTTCGGCCGTTTTGACGGCACGATTTACCGGGGCCGCCGCTGGAACGCGGCGCGGGCCTATGTGCATCCGGTCAAGAACCGGCGCAACCTCACCGTGAAATGCCGGGCCTTGACCACGCAAATCCTGTTCTCCGGCACGACCGCCATCGGGGTGGCGTATACCATCGGAAAAAAATCGTATAAGGCCTATGGCGGCCAGATCATCTCCTGCGGGGGGGCCATCAATTCGCCCCAGCTGCTCCAGCTGTCCGGTATCGGAAACGGTGACGCCCTCACCCAGCTGGGTATCCCTGTCACAGCCGACCTTCCCGGCGTGGGCGAAAACCTTCAGGATCACCTGGAACTCTATGTTCAGTATGCCTGCAAAAAACCGGTGAGCCTGTATCCGTCCCTCAAATGGTGGAACCAGCCAAAGATTGGATTTGACTGGCTCTTTGGGAACAAAGGGGTCGGGGCTTCCAACCACTTTGAGGCCGGCGGATTCATTCGCGGCAACGATACGGTGGCCTATCCGAACCTGCAGTTTCACTTTCTCCCGCTTGCCATCCGCTACGACGGATCCGCGCCTAATGAAGGGCACGGATTCCAGCTTCATGTGGGGCCCATGAATACGGATGTGCGGGGTCATGTGAAAATCACCTCCGCCGATCCTACGGTGTATCCGGAGATCTTTTTCAATTATCTGTCTACCCCCCAGGAGCGCAAGGAATGGGTGGAAGCAATCCATTGTTCGCGCAAGATCATCAGCCAGCCGGCCTTTGATGACCTGCGCGGCAAGGAACTGGCACCAGGAGAGGACGCCCAGAGCGATGAAGAAATCCTCGACTTTGTGGCCAGAGAAGGGGAAAGCGCCTATCACCCCAGCTGTACCTGCAAGATGGGCACCGATGCCATGGCAGTGGTGGATCCGGAGCTGAAGGTTCACGGGATCCAGAACCTGCGCGTGGTGGACGCCTCCATCATGCCCGCCATCACCAACGGCAACATTTATGCGCCGGTGATGATGATTGCGGAAAAAGCCGCGGACATGATTCTCGGCAATACGCCCGAAGCAGTGGCGGAAGTTCCTTTTTACACCCATGATAAAGGCGGAGACGCATATGGATATCCGGCAGATGTATATTGACGGAAAATGGGTGCCGGCTGGGTCCGGTGCCGTGCGGGAGATCATCAATCCCTTTGACCAGTCCGTGATCGCAACCGTGGCCGAAGGGGACCGAACAGACGCCATAGCCGCCATCCGGGCCGCGCGAGCTGCCTTTGATACCGGTCCCTGGGCGCAATCCACCGCCGCTGAACGGGCGGATTATCTCTATCGACTCAGCACCCTGATTGCCGAAGACCGCGAGCATCTGGCATATCTGGAAACCCTGAACACTGGTAAGACCCTTGAGGAAAGCCGGTGGGATATGGATGATATCGCTGGTATTTTTAAATATTACGCTGGATTGTGCGACAAGGACGGCGGTGAGATCATTGATGCCCCCATCCCGGACAGCACCAGTATCGTGGTCCGGGAGCCGGTGGGGGTCTGCGGTCAGATTTCACCGTGGAATTATCCGCTTCTCCAGGCTGCCTGGAAAATGGCGCCGGCCCTGGCTGCCGGCTGTACCCTTGTCATGAAGCCCAGTGAAATCACGCCCCTGACCACCATCCGGGTGACCGAACTGGCGGAAAAAGCCGGATATCCGGCGGGTGTGGTGAATCTGGTTCTGGGGCCGGGGGCTGCGGTGGGGGCCGAGCTTTCCGAAAACACGGATGTGGATCTGATTTCGTTCACCGGCGGCATCGAGACCGGCAAGACCATCATGCGGGCAGCCACCGCCAATGTGAAAAAGGTGGCCCTGGAGCTGGGCGGGAAAAATCCCCATATTTTCTTTGCGGACGCGGATCTGGACCTGGCCGTGGATGCGGCCATGAACGGCGTCTTTTTCCATGCGGGCCAGATTTGTTCGGCCGGTACCCGGATTCTCGTGCATCAGTCCATTGCGGAGCCCTTTGTCAAGTCCCTCAAGGAAAAAATGGAGCGGGTTACCCTGGGCAGCGGATTTGACCCAGCAACGCGCATGGGGCCGGTCATTTCAGCAGATCACCTGAAAAAGATCGAGCGGTATGTGGCGATTGCCATTGAAGAGGGGGCCACGCTGCTGTGCGGCGGAAAACGGCCGGAAGATCCGGCGCTGAAAGACGGTTTTTTCTATCTGCCCACCTTGTTTGATCACTGCACGGCAGCCATGCGCATTGTCCAGGAAGAAGTGTTTGGACCGGTGATCACCATCGAGACCTTTGAGACCGAAGCAGAAGCGGTTTCAAAAGCCAATGACACCATTTACGGGCTGTCCGCGGGTTTCTGGACCCGGGATGCCGACCGGATGCAGCGGGTCTCCCGCGCCCTTCAGTTTGGCACGGTCTGGATCAATGATTTCAATGTCTATTTTACCCAGGCCCCGTGGGGCGGATACAAACAGTCAGGCTTTGGCCGTGAGCTGGGGAAAATCGGCTATGAAGAATACACGGAGGTCAAACACGTATTCCAAAACCACAAACCCGAAAAACTGGGGTGGTTTTCCTGATAACCCAACCAAAGGAGAGATTATGTTAGTTGCGCACCCAGGACGGAACGCACTGAAACACCTGATGGTCATCGCCTTGATGCTGCTCTTCACCACCGGGGTCGCCCTGGCAGATACCATTCGGTTTGTCAGCCTCAGCTGGACCGGCGTCACCGTTAAAACCGAGCTTGGTGTCCAGATTCTAAAGAGCCTGGGATATGACGCCTCCAACACCATGGTGTCGGTTCCCATCGTGTACAAGGCCCTTGACAGCGACAATGCGGATGTTTTTCTCGGCAACTGGATGCCGTCTATGGCCTCGATTGCGGATCCCTATTTTAAAAAAGGGACAGTTGAAAAATATGTGGCCTCCATGCCCGGCGCCCAGTACACCCTTGCCGTTCCCGCCTATGTCAAGAAAGCCGGCCTGAAACACTTCAAGGATATTGCCAAATTTGGAGAACAGTTAGATTACAAGATCTACGGCATCGAAGAGGGCAATGACGGCAACCTGGTGATCCAGAAGATGATTGATGCCAACCTGTTTGGTTTGGGGAAATTCGAGCTGGTTCCGTCGAGTGAAGCCGGCATGCTGGCCCAGGTGCAGTCTTTTGCCCGCGCAAAAAAGTGGATTGTTTTTCTCGGATGGTCGCCCCATTACATGAACAAGCTTATCGACATGGCCTATCTCGATGGAAGCGATGCAAATACCTTTGGTGTAGACAACGGTCAGGCAACCGTCTACACCAATATTCGCAAAGGATTTGACAAAGCCCATCCCAATGTCGCTAACTTCCTGAAAAACTATACCTTTCCAATCTCCATGATGAACGAGATCATGACCCTGATGCATAACGATCAGGATCTGGAACCCCGACAGGCCGGGCTTGACTGGGTCAAGCTGCATCCGGAAGTCTATAAAAAATGGTTTGACGGGGTCACCACCCAAGACGGCAAACCTGCGCTTGCTGCCTTTGAGGCTTATTTGAAAACCCTGTAAGCCTAAACCCGCTGTCTGTCATCGTTAGACGTTGGCGGCAGCGGAGTTGTTTGCATTTTATCGCTTTACAGCGGCCGCTGCGGCAATTTTCCCCTCTACACGTCACACTCGCCGGCACCTGCCCGAATGATGTCATGTCCAGAGCCCAATAGATGGTAAATTTAGCCTTCATCGAACCCCGGCGGCCGCTTGTCAAACCAGGGCTTTGCCTGTTCCAGCTGGCCGGCCAGCTGGAACAGGGTCCGCTCATCACACATGCGGCCGGTAAAGAGCATGCCGAGCGGCAGACCGTCTTGGGTCCAGTGCAGGGGCACGGACATGCTGGGAAGTCCGGTGATGTTGCCCAGCACGGTAAACCCCATGCGTCCCAGGGTCGGGCGTGCAAGCTGTCTGACCAGTCCGCTTTTCATGAGCAGGCGTCCGCACGGGAGATAACTGCTTGCGGCCATCAGTCGTTCTTCAAATTCAGACGGCGGAATCACGCCGATTTCAGCAGGCGGTCCCACCAGGGTAGGGGTGAGGAAAGCGTCATAGGTGGTGAGAAACCGTCCCATCGTTAGCTGCACATCATGCCAGCCGGATTTGGCTTCCACAACGTCACAGGCGGTCAGGGATCGGCCCATCATGGCCATATTGCGGGTGGCTGGCTCGAGCAATCGGTAAGCGGCTTTGCCGAATTCTCGTTTCACTTTTTCAGCAGCTGCCGCCGTATGCCCGAACACCACAGTCATAAAGTCCCGCCAGAAGCGGCGGGTGTCGATAGCCGGGGTTTGTTCTTCCACACGATGGCCTAAGGATTCAAGGAGCCGGGCTGTTTCTTTTAATCCGTTTATCGCTTCCGGAGAAACGGTTGCATCAATAAGCGGGGTTGCCGAATAGGCGATGCGCAGCTGCCGTGGCGGGATCTGGCAGGCGTCACGATACGAACCCTCTGCCGTGCTGACCCGGTAAGGTCCGCCAACCTCCGGCCCGGCGGTGGCATCGAGCATGGCCGCGCTGTCCCTGACCGATAGGGAAATCACGTGTCCGGCGATGGCTCCTTCCCAGCCTTCACCCATTTCCGGACCTGTCGGATTCAGCCCCCGGGAGGGTTTGAGTCCAAACACACCGCAGCAGGCAGCGGGGAACCGAATGGAGCCGCCCCCGTCGTTGGCCGATGCCATGGGGACGATGCGGGCCGCGACCGCTGCGGCGGATCCGCCGGATGATCCGCCAGTACTGTACCGTGTATTCCAGGGATTGCGGGCCGGACCGAATGCCTTGGGTTCGGTGGTGATGGTCAGCCCGAATTCCGGGGTATTGGTCTTGGCAAAGGGAATGACGCCGGCGGCGAGGATGCGGTTCACAAGCTCACTGTTTTCCGCCGGCACATACCGGATCCCCCGGCTGCCCATGGAGACCGGTTCACCGGCAAGGTGATCCAGGAGATCTTTGAGAACAAAGGGCACCCCGGTGAACGGGCCGTCCGGAAGCGGGACATGGGTCTGCTGCCGGGCCCGGTCAAAAAACGTATGCACAATGGCGTTCAGTTTTGGGTTCAGGCGGACAGCCCTGTCAATGGCGGTCTCGAGCAGTTCCGCAGGTGTTGTCTCTCCCAGGCGGACCTGTTCGGCCAGACCCAGGGCGTCATACTGTGTATAGGCTTGAAACATGTCAATTTCCTTTAAAAGAGACGCAACCCAAACGTGCGTAGACAGATGAAGAAATGTATATGAAAGAACACAATTAATCAATATAGCATAACATCTGCCTGTGGTGCAATGAGCGCAGGAACACCGGGATATTTCAACAACCCAGATCTCTACCCACCTTGTCGATGATCAGCTTGAGGAAATGGAGAGACATCAAGATCACACACCTGTCAATATGAGACACACCTGTATCGTGCTTCAAGCAACATAGCGACAGACGCAGGCATGCATCCATCCGAGATGTTTAATACATCGTCTATATTCAACAAAAAAGTTAACTAGTTACCATAATTCGTCTATCCTGCTTTGCCATCAGATAATCTGGCATGAAACCTGCTTAAATTGAGAGTACACCTAACAAAATACGCGCAACAGCTGACGATCAACCCAAGGAGGTTCACGATGAAAAAAAAACGTTACCGCATTCAGAAAGGCTGCCCTCAGTGCGGTTGCAGCCAACTGACAGTAATGACCGAAGAAGAGATCAGAGAAAAATATGGTGATGTGCCCAACGTGGAAATGGAGTGCCATGAATGCCTTGCCTCGTTTGAAGCTGATTTAACAAAAGACTGCCCAGACTGGGATCCGGAATGTAAGGCGCCTGAGGAAGGTTGATCTTCCCGGCCCCATCCTGATGCTGCACAGCTGACCGCCATACATGACCGGCGGTCAGACTGCGCTGATTCTTATCTGTTTTCACATTCTTTAGTGCCCCTGCCTGTATTCATACAGATCTATAGTGCTAGATGACCTGCGCGATTATTCTTCGAAACAGTTAATCTAATTGTGAAATTCATATTCATAATTAGATTTTTTATTCATTATTTATTGACAAAACCTGAACACAGTATTAGTCAGATACCATTCAATCGTATTTTTTTAACTAATTGATTTCTCAGTGCGCATCCGGATGATGCCCATTAAGCGGATTTCGTCACATGTTCGCACGACAAAAAGAAATGGGGTAGGGGAGATGGTTAAAAAACTGGTAGTTACAGCATTGATTTACGGTACACTGATTGTTCAGGCACAAGCAGGGCTTGTTCAAAGCTTTGGTATCGGCGCCCGGGCCACCGCAATGGGTGAAGCGGTTTCCGCAAACAGTGCCGATCCGTTTGCCGTTTATTATAACCCGGCGGGTCTGGCGGATATCGACCAGCAGATGATCACTGCCGGCGCCAATATCATGCATCCATCAGGAGAAATCACTGATATTCAATTTGTGGACCAGAATGGGTATGACTGGATGGATAACGCGTTGGTCAGTGCCATGGTCGGTCCCAGGGATATCGAATCCGATTCCGCCACGATCATCAACCCGGGGATGGGATATGCGCGTCCCCTCAATGACCGGTATGTATTCGGCGTTGCGGTCTATGCGCCTTACGGACTTCATGCGAACTGGGATCAGGACTATGCGAAAAATCCCATGGCACTCTACTGCTGGCGCTCTCTGTATACCCGGACGGTTATCTCTCCGACCCTCGGTGCAAAACTCACAGACACCCTTTCTTTTGGTTTCGGCCTTTCACTGGGTCGGTCTGAATGTGAAACCGGCAAGTCCTACCCCATCAACCCCTTTGATCCTGGTGCATCCATTGGCGTGCACAAACTTCTGCTCAAAGCAGATGACAGTTTCAATCTGTCTGCCAATGTCGGTTTCCTGTACCGTCCTTCAGACAGACTCTCTTTGGGTCTCACCTACCGCAGCAAAGCTGAAGGCGATTTTAAAGGGCATGTCAAATTGAACGGCCGCAGGATTGGAAGCGCCTCAATGAATTATGACCATCCCGAAGCGGTGCAGGCCGGCGTTATGTACCGTGTGCTTCCGTCACTGACCTGTGAAGTGGATGCGACATGGACCCGATGGGGCATCAACGACAGACAGATAGAGATTGTCACACTGGATGACGATGTTGTTCTGGCGTCCGGAATGCCCAAGGTGATTCCCTTTAACCATGCGCGTTTCTGGAATGATATTACCAGACTTCAACTGGGCGTTGAATGGCAGGCCACCGACACCTTTTCCCTGCGCGCAGGATATATCTGGGATCCCACACCGGTTCCCGGTCATACCTTTGATCTGGGATGGCCGGATACGGACCGGGCCATTTATGACGTTGGTTTTGGCTGGGCCATTTCAGACAACTGGATCCTGGACGGCGTGATTCAGTATGTCAACTCACGGCCGGTACGCTCGATTACCGGTGGTAGCGACGAGCTGAACCACGGCTTTGGGAGACTCTTCAACACCCTCACCCGCGGTGCTGTTGAAACCATTGATGTGCACCTGAATCAGGAAGGAACCCTGTGGAGCGGCGGGTTGACCGTGTCCTATCTGTTCTAAATATTCGTTTGGCACACCGGGCGATAATCTGATATGCCTCAATCTGGACTGTTGCGGACAACAGGAGGGATCCCCCCATGCCGTTTCCAGATGAAGCCCCTGGCACGGTGATCGACATCAGTCAGCACCTGCCGAAAAACGATCATCACCTGCATGAACTCATACTGGCAGCCAGAGGCATCCCCTTTCACGTAGAGCCGCAAAAGGGAGCGCCACAGCTGATGGTGCCCGAATCCGTATCAACTGAGGCCATTTGTGAAATCCGCACCTATTACCGGGAAAACATCCTCTCCCCCAAACCGCCGTTGCCTCCGGTCCGAAGCAGCGCCGCGCCTGTGATATGGGTCGCCTTCCTCTGGGCAACGCTGCATGCCGCCATGGCATACTGGAACAACCGGGAAACGATCATCCCGCTGGTCAACGCGGACAGTACAGCCATTTTGGGCGGCAGCATCCACAGGTGTATCACGGCACTCTTCTTTCACGGAGACAGTGCCCACCTGAGCGGTAATATCGCCTTTCTCCTCATCCTCGGGATTCCGGTCATCCAGCTGTTCGGATCCGGCGCCGGGCTGTTGCTCATCCTGTTTACCGGGATTGCCGGTAACCTGACAGCCGCCCTCTATCATGGGCACCTGCACCATGCCATCGGTGGTTCCACTGCCGTGTTCGGATGTGCGGGCCTTCTCTGCGGATACCAGGTGGTGCATCGCGGCCGCCACCGGCTTCCGCTCAACATGACCGGCTGGGCGCCTGTGGGGGCGGGAGCCGCACTGATCGCCATTCTCGGCATGGGGGAGAACGCAGACATTCCCGCGCATGTTTTCGGCACGCTCTGGGGAGGCGGAGCCGGCTTCTGCGCTGCGCATATTCCCGGGCCCCTGCTTGACAGAAAACCGGTTCAACACCTGCTCACAGGCATCGCTGTCATTCTGGTCCTGACCGCAGCTGTCTGTGCCATCTCCATCACTCAGGCACCCGTTTGACGGCTTTTGAACGGTATTCTGTAGTATTTTTGTGTTGATCTTTTTTGATTTTTGATTATTTATGGGGAATGCAAAAAATGAAGCAACGTCTTTAGCGATGCACAATTACGGGCAATGGGATAGGTGCTTCACAACTTTTTTTCAGGGAGGACGTTTGATGAAACTTGTTAAGACTGCCTTGATCACCCTCATGGCTGTATCAATGATGACAGCTGTCGGGAGTGCAAAAACAAAAACCATTAAAATCGGTTTCAACCTTCCCCTGACCGGCGATATTCCCAAGATTGGCGAAGAATCCAAATTTGCTGCGGAGATGCTCAAGGAAGATATCAACAAGGGAGGCGGTCTGGAAGTCGGCGGGAAAAAATACATGCTGGAATTCGTCTACGAAGACAACGAATCCAAGGCGGAATCTGCGGTGACCGCTGCACTTAAACTCATCGAACGCGACAAGGTACTTGCCATTGTGGGCCCGAACTCCAGCAAACAGGCCGTACCGGCAGGACAGGTGTGCAATGACAACCGCACCCCGATGATCTCTCCGTGGTCCACCAACCCGGATACCACCAAGGACCGCCCCTGGGTCTTCCGTGCAGCGTTTCTCGATCCGTTCCAGGGCCCTGTGGCAGCGGACTTTGCCATGGAAACCTTCAATGCCAAAACAGCAGCAGTGCTGTTTGCCATTGCCAATGACTACAGCAAGGGCCTTGCAGAAATCTTCAAAGCCGATTTCGAAAAGAAAAACGGCGCGGGCAGTGTGCTGGCCTTTGAAAGCTATGGAGACAAAGATCAGGATTTCAGTGCGCAACTGACCAAAATCGTTGCCGCCAAGCCGGATTTCATCTTTCTGCCCAACAACTACAATGAGGTGGCGCTGATCGTAAAACAGGCCCATGACCTGGGATGGAAAGGGCCGTTCATGGGCGCGGACGCCTGGGGCAATTCCGAGCTGATGCCCCTCTGCGGCGACGACTGTATCGGTCATTATTTCTCGACCCATTACGCGGCAGCCGGTGCCACCGGCGCCACCCGGAAATTTATTGATCGTTATCAGGCAAAATACGGTTATGAGCCGGCTGATGTCGCTGCCCTGACCTGGGATGCCACCCGGTTAGTGCTTCAGGCCATCCAGGATTCCGGCAACGTTGACGGGAAACTGCGCAAGGTGAAAAAAAGGATCAAAAAAGCCATCAGCAACATCGCGAAATTTGACGGCATCACCGGCACCATGAAATTTGACACGCAAGGTGACCCGATCAAATGTGCGGTTGTGGTACAGATCAATAAAAAAGGTGAGTTCGAATTCATCAAGTCCGTATGCCCCTGATGTGGCCATCATCACCACGGCTGCCACTGCATTCACGCTGCTGTGCTGACTGAGGTCACCGGGAACATGAGGTTGGAATGAAAAGGAATCAGGATTCGCTGCCAGTCCGATCTGGACACGTCCTGATTCCTTTTTGCATTACCTCCTGAAATGTATACGGACCATCCGAACGCATCGCCCGTCAACAGTTAACCGTCCGATGGGAATGGGTCGTGTTTGATACACTTATTCAAAATATCCTTAATGCCCTCCAATGGGGGAGCTTTTATTCCCTGATCGCCCTGGGATACACCCTGGTGTACGGTGTGCTCCGGCTCATCAACTTTGCCCATGGTGATATTTTCATGGTGGGTGCGTATATCGCGTTTTTCATCGCGTCATTTTTTATTGGAGACGGCGCCGGCACCATGACCGGGGGCATGATCCTGGTACTGACCCTCCCCCTGACCATGGTGCTCACCGCCGGTGTGGGGGTCACCCTTGAACGGGTCGCCTACCGGCCGCTGCGCAGAAAAGGGGTCAACCGCCTGTATGTGGTCATCACCGCGCTCATGTGCGGGCTCATCCTTGAAAACGGCAATCTGGCCCTTCTCGGCGCCAGCAGAAAATCGTTTCCGGAGCTTGTCGACAAGGTGGTCTACACCGTCGGCAATGTGAGCATGACCAACCTGAAAGTCGGCGTTATCCTGTCCGCTATTCTGGTGTTCATCTGTCTTCAGCTCATCATTACCCGAACCCGGACCGGCATGGCCATGCGCGCCATTTCCTATGACAGATTCGCCATTCCGCTCATGGGGATCCCTCTGGATACCATTATCGTGTTCACCTTTATCCTCGGATCATCACTGGCCGGGCTGGCAGGACTGTTGTTTGCTCTCTCCTATCCGATCCTTGACCCGTACATGGGAATGATCATCGGGTGGAAGGCGTTTATCGCTGCGGTCATTGGCGGTATCGGCGATATCCGCGGCGCATTCTTTGGCGGGTTTCTCCTGGGGTTCATCGAGATTCTGGTTGTTGCCTTTTTCCCCTCGACTTTCCGGGATCTCATCGCGTTTTCCATTTTACTGGTGATCATGAGCATCCGCCCGACCGGGCTGTTCGGGGTGGCGCGGACCACCAAGATTTAACGGGCAAAGCCCCCGGCGGCTGACGCCGGAAACAAAGGTTACCTGATGAAGCGTTTTACCGTACCCATGGCCCTGGCGGTTTTGTTCCTGGTCTTGTCTTTTCTCTCCTACCAGGAATACATTGACAAATACCTGCAGTCGGTGATCATGTTCATGGGCATCAATATTATCCTGTCCACCAGTTTCAATATCATCAACGGCTACATGGGCGAGTTCGCCTGCGGCCACGCGGCCTTCATGTGTGTGGGCGCCTATGCGGGTTCCATTCTCAATGTCATCCTGTTTACGGACAACAAACTCGTTGGCGACGCCTTGCTTGACGCATCTCTGGCCCTCTACTGTTTCCCGCTGATCGTCCTTTTTGCCGGTGCAGTCAGTGCCCTGGCCGGTCTGCTGGTCGCCATTCCGTCGTTCAAGACCCGGGATGATTATCTGGCCATCATCACCATTGCCGCCAATTTCATCATCACCAGCGCCATCATCAACATCAGCGCCATTGGGGGGTCCCGCGGTTTCATGGGCATGAAATCCATTGTGTTTGCCATGGAAGACACCATCGATCTTCCCTGGATGCTCATCTGGGTCTTTCTTTTCACGGTCATGACGGTATGGTTGATCCGCCGGTTTGTGACATCCACCTACGGCAAGGGGATCATCGCGATTCACCAGGATGAAATCGCTGCGGAAATCATGAGTGTCAACACGGATAAAATGAAGGTGGTCGCCTTCATGTTCTCATCCGGCCTTGCCGGTGTCGCCGGCGTGCTGTTCGCCCATATCCTGGGATACATCAACCCGACCTCCTTCGGCATCCTGAAATCCACGGAATGCCTGGTCATGGTCTATCTGGGCGGCATGGGGTCCCTGAGCGGTGCGGTGATCTCCGCGATTATTTTCACACTCATGATCGAAGGCTTTCGGTTCATCATTCCCCAGGTAGACAGCATTCTCCACGCCCTTGCCCTGCTTCCCGATACCTACCAGCTCAGCCAGATCTGGAAATGGGTCCTGATTCCGCTGATCCTGGTGCTGCTCATGCAGTTCAGACCGGCCGGCATCATGGGCAGCAAGGAGTTATCCGATGTATTTCCCCGGCTGAAACGCTGGTACGCATTTAAATGATCCGCGAATCCCAGCTGTCGTCAGACCGCTGGGGTTCGCGGCCCGGAGATCGGTATGTCCTTACTCAGTATACAGCATCTGACCCAGTTTTTTGGCGGGTTATGCGCCGTAAACGATTTTTCCATCACGTTTGAAGGCGGCGAGCTCATGGGGCTCATCGGCCCGAACGGTGCGGGCAAAACCACCGTGTTCAACCTGGTGAGCGGTTTTTACACACCCTCCAAAGGAGACATCCTTTTCAAAGGCGACTCCATTGTCAGCAAAAAGCCAAACAAGATCACCGGTATGGGTATCGCCCGCACGTTTCAGAACATAAGGCTCTGGAACGAGATGTCCGTGCTCGACAATATCCGCCTGGCGCAGCATTTTCATCTAGGCTATTCGCTTGCGGATGCCTTTTTCAGAACCCGGCGATATCAAACCGCTGAAGCGAAAATCACATCCGACGCCATGGAGATCCTCGACGCCCTGAATCTGCGGCAATTTGCCGACGAGCTGACCAAAAATCTCCCCTACGGCATCCAGCGTAAGGTGGAGATCGCCCGGGCCCTGTCCATCAAGCCATCGCTGCTCCTGCTCGATGAACCGGCAGCCGGCCTCAACTCCGCAGATATCAGCGACCTGATCGCTCTGATCCGCTGGATCCATGAAGAATTTGAGATGACCATCTGGATGATCGAACACCAGATGGCAGTGGTGATGGGTCTCTGCAGCTGGATAAAAGTGATCGATTTTGGCGCTACCATTGCCGAAGGGACACCGGAATCCATCCAGAAAAACCCCGACGTCATCAAAGCCTACCTGGGAGATGAAACACTCTGATGTTACTTGAAGTAAAAGATCTGTATGTCACCTACGGAAATATCCAGGCCCTGCACGGCATCTCCTTTACGGTGAACCCAGGGGAGATTGTCACCCTGATCGGCGCCAACGGTGCTGGAAAAACAACGACACTTCACAGTATTACCCGGATACCGCCGCCTGAAGGACCCCAAATCGTCAAGGGGGATATCCTGTACAAAGGCCACAGTCTCATTTTTGCGGAGCCCCACCATATTGTCACGAAATACAAGATGGCCCTGGCACCGGAAGGCCGCCACATTTTCGGGAATCTTTCGGTTGAAGACAATATGCGGCTGGCCACGTACGGCCGAAAAGACGCGGACGCCGTGGCCCGGGATTACGAGAAGGTCTATACCCTGTTTCCCAAGCTCAAGGAGCGCCGCAGGCAGCGAAGCGAAACCCTGTCCGGGGGTGAACAGCAGATGATCGCCGTTGGTCGCGCCATTATGACCGGCTGCAACTTCATTCTGCTGGATGAACCATCCATGGGGCTCGCCCCCTTGCTCATGTATGAAATGTTCCGGGTGCTCAAACAGCTCAATGAATCCGGGATGACCATCCTGCTCATCGAACAGAACGCCAAACTCGCATTGCGGTTTGCCCATCGGGGGTATGTGCTGGATACCGGTGAAATCGTCACCGAAGGAACGGCAGACCAGCTGATGAACAACCCGGATGTGAAGAAAGCCTACCTGGGCGGGTAAGCTGCATCAATCCGGCGTCCGGCCTGCCGGGCCCGGTTATTCAGGCACGCACGCCGGCAAAAGCGCATCCCCTTTCCAGGTATCGCAGGTCAGTTCTTCATTTCCGCCGCGTTTCCGGACCTCTGGCAAAGGAAACCATGACGCCGATCAACCCGACACTGCCGCCGCCCGCCACCGCCACACGAAACGCCTGCATAAAGGGGGCGATCAGGCTGTCCGTAAACGGATCTAAGGGCTGTCCGCCGGTCAGACGGCTGAAGGTGGTGCCAAAAAGGGTCCCGGCCAGGGCAATGCCAAGAATCATGCCAAAATTTCGGGCTGTTGCCACCATACCTCCGGCAATGCCTAACTGATGCGGCGGCAAGGCACTCATCACGGCCGCTGTATTGGGAGAAATAAAAACCGCCACGCCCATGCCGGCCAGGGCCAGCCGCCATCCAATTGAAAAAACGGAACTATCGGCGGTGAGCCGGCCCATGAGAAAAAGGGCCGCAGACAGCAGCAGCATACCGGCAGCACAGAGTGTCCGTGACCCCATGATATCAGACAAACTGCCGGACAGCGGCGCCCCGATAAACAGACACCCGAACAGAATTGTCATCAGCCGACCGGCCTCGCCAACGGTATACCCTGCAGCATGGGTCAGATAAAACGGCATGAGAAATACAATGGAAAACAAGGTGATAAACATCAACGAACCCGCGGCAACCGGGAGCACAAACAGCCGGACCCGAAAGATGGCAGGGGGGACCAGCGGCGTGGCCATTGTTTTTTCCCATCGGATGAATGCCCACAAAAACACAGTGACCAGGACGGACCACATGGCAATGCGCGGACTGCGCCAGCCCCAGGCATGACCGTGGGACAGCAGCATGAGCAGCGCGCACAGGCTCGATGCCAGCAGCAGGCAGCCCACCCCGTCAAACCGGTCTTTCTCCCGCTGTTCACGCGGGTATTCCGGGATCAGGCGGCCAGCAAAAACCGCCGTGACCATCCCGATGGGAATATTGATCCAGAAAATCGCCTGCCAGTTGAACTGCTCGACCAGGTATCCCCCGAGGATCGGGCCGGCGGTCAGGCCGATGGAGACAACTGCCCCGTTCATGCCAAGGGCTTTGCCGCGCTCATGCGTCGGAAACGCCCCCACCACAAGCGCCTGGGTACAGGCCATGATCATGGATGCGCCCACGCCCTGAATCCCGCGGGAGAGCACCAGAAAAGCACCGTTTCCAGACAGTGCGCAGAAGAGGGAACCCGCCGAAAAGACGGAAAGTCCAGTCAGGTAAATCCGCCGATGACCGACCATATCGCTCAGCCGGCCGAATCCGAGCAGCAGACTGGTCACGGCCAGCAGATACGCCATGACAATCCATTCTGCGGCAGCCAGACTTAACAAGAGCTCTGCCTTGATCATCGGCAGGGCGATATTGACAATGCTGCTGTCGAGGGTTGACATGAAAATCCCCGCAGCAACCACCCAGAAAATCTTCCAGCGATCCGGATCTGGACTCGGGTTGTTTATTGCCGGCTCATCCTTTGTGTGCATCGTACGATCCCAGTGATTACGGTTTACACGGCGCATCCCCCAGTGTTCTGGGCATTCATACATGATCTTCCTTGAGGCGGCAATGAAAACCAGCTGGATTCATTGCTGAGAAATGCGTCAGCAAGGGGCTGGCGCCTAGCGCAGAAGCCGTACTTGGCATGTTGTCAACAAATAGAATTGTCCGGTTTTAAAATACATAAACTGTCCGGTTTTGCTCCTTCCGTTTTTCTTCACTTTCAGGCCACCTCCAGGCCC
>PDTL01000001.1 GCA_002748835.1 Deltaproteobacteria bacterium | reverse complement strand
CAGACGGCAGCCCGGTCAGCCTGACCTATGATGATGACGGAAACATGATCACGTATGATGGGGTGTCTTATCAATACAATGGCGAGAACCGCCTGACCAGTGTGCAGCCGTTGGCACCTGCTGAAAATGATACCAAAGTCACCTTTATTTATGACTTTTTGGGCAGACGGGTGCAGAAGACCACGTACGCCTATCGTGCAGGAACCTGGGCCGAGCAGTCCACGAAAACGTTTGTGTATGATGGCTGGCATCTGATCGCTGAACTGGATGAAGCCGGAGAGGTAACCCGGTACTTTGTGTGGGGACTTGACCTCAGTCAGACATTGCAGGGTGCTGGCGGTGTTGGCGGGTTAATCTGTGCGGTTGACAGTTCAAGCGGCAGCTCACAAACGTATCAATATTTCTATGATGGAAATGGTAATGTCGGCCAGGTTGTGAATAGCACTGATGGTGCCATTGTTGCTTCATATGCGTATGATCCGTTTGGTAAGACTATTAAAGCGGATGGGGTGTATGCTACTGAAAATAAATTTAAGTTCTCGACAAAAATTCATGAAGAAGCAAGAGGGCTTATTTACTACGTGAATAGATATTATTCTCCAAAGTTTGGGCGATGGACTCAACGTGATCCCATTGATGAACGCGACGAAAGAAATCTATATCTATTTTTATCAAATGATTCCATTGACAAGTATGATTTGTTGGGTTTGTGCGGTAATGAAATAAATAATGAAGAAAGGCCCTATGATATACCAGAGGTAAAACCATGGCCTGCAGTAAAAGCGCATATGGATAGATACTTTAATCCAGAAACTAAAAATCGTTCAAAAGAAGGTGTTTGCAGGCCTAATACATGTGATCGATGGCAATTAACTATTGTTTCTGTGGTGGCTGTAGGTGCAAAAGCTTCTGGTATGGCTATAAAGACTGAACTAAGACCTGACCCTGAATGCTGTATGGATGACTTCTTATATGACTATTCTTTTTATGGTGGGGGTATAGGGGTTGGTTATAAGAAGTCTTCTGGTAGTATTTCAATTGATACCTCTGTTAAATGGTTTGATACTCCGTGTATTAAGTGGGAAGAACACGAAGGGTTTGGAAGGGCAACTAGTGCTGGGGTAGGTGGAGCAAATCTTTTATGGGGCGTCTTGTGGTTAAAAACTCCTTATTTATATGAAAGATTTTTCGGAAAATCGACAGGGTTTGATTTTTCAATGGTAACATCTGTAGGGTACTGGAATTTAGCTTCTACACCATCAGGAAGTCATCCCGGATCAAAGTATAGACCATGAATAGGTATAATTTATTTGTAAGCCTAATAGAAAGTCTCTTGGTTATTTTGACATTAATTGAAGTCTTTTTCTTTCCAGTTGGGGTGTTTGTTATTATTCTACTAGGTGGAAATTCAAAAACTATACATACGATTGTTGGATCTGAAGTAGCGCATCTTCTTGTTTTTATTAGATGTTTTGTGGTTTTTTTTGGGTTTATAAATTTAATGGTGTGAAGTCAAAATTATGGAATTGGCTTCCTCCCTATATTTTTTTCCGGGGATTTGGCCCTTATGGGAGAACTGTGGCAGTTTATATCTTTGTCAGTGGAACGTTACTTGGCCAGACGATTGGTCGATATTTCTAGCCTATGGATAGAATAAGCGAATAAGAAATAAGAGAAATAAGAGAAATAAGAGAAATAAAGAAAGAAATAAGGGGACAGTCAAATAATACAAAACGCTTGCAACTTACCCCAATCCCGCGTAATCTGAATCCACACTAATCACAAAAAAGCAGGAGACGCCCATGCCCCGAACCGCCAGACTTACTAATCGTTCAACGGCAACTATCATGGTATCAAACAGACAGGCATGGGGCGCAGGAACGCCCCTCTGGCACTGATCAGCAGAACGCGCCATTGAGGATCCATATCGGCACTGTACTGCCCCGGCTGTTTATCCTCTGTTGTCTTGTTCTGTCTGGATACGGTGTTATTATCGGCAGCGCCTCAACCAGCTATGCAGGCAGAACCGGGGGTCCTGGGTTTAAGGTGGGCACCATTGCGGCCCGGGGGATTGTGTATGACCCTGTAGAAAAATGCCCGATCTGGGTAAAATATGATGAAACCGGCAATTATGAGAGGGAGATCGGGCTTGTAAAAGAGGAATTATCCGATGCCCGGGTAATGACCGCAGCGACCTATCGCAGATTTAAGCGCCAGTTTGACACGTTAAAAAGCCGCTATACCACAACCGGTTCAGACAACAAGGTGAAGCACCATTTTGAGCTGCTTTCCGTCGAAGCGTATGAGGCGCGCGGTTTTATACTCGCAGACGGGGTCACCGAATATCCCAAACCGTCCATAAAATCAAAAGACACAATAACGGTGATGGTCCGGATCTCTTCCGAGCTGACCACCCCAGATCCTGATCTTGTTTTGATGGAGTCGCCCATCAATCTCAATTGTCCTGCCATCCTGCCACAAGATAGCCATGCGGTACTGCTGGATAATAATCGATGCGTTCACACCACCCACCCCCACAGCATCGGGTTGAAAACCGCTTTTTACAGCAGGCCGCAGGAAAGCGGAGACACGGAAGATATTGCCGACTCCATGTGGGGGTATGACCGCAGCACAGATAAGCTGTGGTCGCCCCTGTCCGGTGTGCTGATTTCGTCGACGCTGTTTGGCGCACACAAGACCATGAGTGATGAAAACGGGGATTTTGTGCTGCATTATTATATTCCGGAGTGCCCGGGATTCAACGTATCGTATCCGCACTACCTGATAGCGGAACTGGCGTTTGCGCACTTCAACCCGAAGCGGAAAAAAGGAACCTGGGGGGCGTATTATATCCGTCGTCCGGTCATTGACAGCTGTTTTGGGCAGTCTGCAACCCGTCCGGGCCACATCCTTCCCGGTATCAGCGCGCAGCTGGGCGTACAGGAGGAAGACATCCAGCTTTCAGGTGATCAGGCAGCAGCCAGCAACGCCGCCCGGATCAACCTGGGTGTGGATCTGATGCTTGTGACCGGGAAGGCAACGCTGTTTAACGAGCAGAGAGAACAGATTCCGTTAGTGCCGGCATCTCTTCAGGGCGTGGTCGCCCTTGCGCCGGCCGGTGAACGGACCCTCTATGACTATGAAAAAGGCACAACCGCAGCATATATGGTGAGGGAGACCTTTGACGTAAACAGGGACGGTGTGCCTGACGAAGTGCTGATCTGCCCGGAAGCAATGGCGGGTCAGGCCCCTCTGCCCTGCCTGAGGCACCCGGTACCGCGGCCAGCGAATGACCCGGGTAACAGCACAGCACCTCAGGATCCAGGGTACCGGGATGTGCCCCGGCTGTGGGATCTCTGGGTGGTCAAAGTGGATGAAAACGGAAATATCATCTATGACGCGGACGGCGATCCAGTATGCGAGCCGGATTTTTTTGATCGGGGTCTGTTAAAACAGATCACACCAAAAGATCTTGAAAAGACCGATGTCTATATATTCAGTGAATCAGACGGCCGTCTGATCACCGCCCGGAAATACCTGCCGCCCGGCAAGGGATCTGCCACCTACAGCGGTGAGATCATCTCCGAAACCCTGAGTGAAATTTATTACCGGATGCGGATGCGCGGTCCGGAAACCAGAGGAACGGTCAAAGAAGTTGGTGCAACGGATATCTGGGGATCAAAGACCACAGCAGAAAATCCGAAAGCAGGTGTTTTTTTGGCATCCGGACGCGCCAACATGGCCGAACCGGTAAAAGTGATCCTGATCAACCGGGCCACCGGCTACATGGGAACGGCAGTTGCCGAGATCTCCTGCCGGGACTCCGGGATGGTGGATTTTACCCCGCCTGAAATTCTCATGCGGCCGCCGAACCTGAAAATCAAGGTGCATCGAACCCCTGGTGCCTTTGGGGGATATACCGCTGCCGAAGACGAGGCCTATCTTAACAACCGTCTGCTGGTGGGGTTTGAGGGAAGCGCGCTGACCACGGACACGCTCGTGACCCTCTCCACAGAATGGTATGACTGGGACGGGTCGCCGCTTCCGGAAGACCTGCCGGGTTTTACAGGGCGGCTGGCCAAGGCGGCCAGGAATCCCAGACTTTCTGATGTGTCCCATTTTGATATTGACCCGGGAACCCATATAGAAATCGTCAACGTGGATACAGCTGCAGGCGATCCGGTTTCAGATGGGTTCAGCCCCCATGCATCTGCGGCTCGCAGTGCTCTTGCTGCGCATTATTATATCCACGTCAACGGAGAGCCCAGCTTCCGGAACCCGAGTTTTGCCACTGATCCCACCGTGCCCCGGCCCCTGAACACCCGGCCCAAGCTGTACGTACCGGTGAAAGTGCCGATCTATGCAGAGGCGGCCACGCAGAAAGCGGCCCTGCAGAGAAACGCGGCGATTGCCCATAACGAAACCCTGAAGCCGGGAGAAGATCCCCAACCGGTTCCCGATGACCTGGGACCGGTCTACAAGTGGGTGTACCGGCCGGAGATGCATTTTTCGCTGATGGACCTGGAAGCCCGCATCAACCAGCACCAGACCGGAGACGGACGCACCGAGGCGACCGGCGACAATCCGTTCATCCTGACAGACAGCTGTCCCCGGCTTGAATCCAGAAATGTCCTGAACGAACTGGTCTACGCATTTCTGGAAGACGCGGTGCCCCCTCTTGAGCGGCTTGGGACAGAGCGCGAGATCGTCATGGAGATCAATGGGCGTGAAGTCGAAGTTCACATGATAAATGGAACGATCACCCATTTTTCGTCGCTCAAACTAAATGACGGATCAACGTTTGAAACCTTTTTGTCCGGGCTGGAAGTATCTGATTTTATTTTACTGCGTCTGTATCAGAACGGGGATGATCCCAACCTGCTCTGGCAGTTCCGGGGGGTATCCATCACCCTTGGCCTGGATACCACAGATCCGGCGACCGTTGAAACCCGAGGAAAACTGCTTCCGGGCGGCACAATCGCGCTCTACGGTCAGACCCTGCCGCCAGGCCGGCCGCTGACCTGGTCCATCCGGGAAAAACAATCCGTTGATGACGGGCTGCCAGTTGAAGTTACGGCCATAGATGAAGGGCCGTTTGATGATCCTGAGAAATGCCGCGTTCGGCTGCTGGCTGCGGCCAACTCGGGCGAGGGCTGGGTGGTGGTGCGGGCCACAGACAAGCTGCTGGATGATGCGTACACCGAAGCAGCGGTTTTTCTTGGATGCTCGGAATGCCAGGGGTGCCAGGTCGGGGGCAGTGGTTTTCTTTCCCTGTCAGGAAAACCGGCGATCTGGGATCTTGGCAAGACCGAACAGGGGTTTGATGCAGGGCATCTGGAACTGTCATCAGTTACCCACACCGCAAACGGCACTCCCCAGCTGCCCGCACTGATCCTGCAGTCAAACCTGCAGCAGCAGCCTGCCCCGGGAGCGGCCTCTCCCCTGATCGACGCCGTGGCTGGCAGCGGGGGCGGGGTGTCTCAGGTCAAAACCCCAGAAACCTTTGTGGACATCGAGACCACAGCAGATTTTCACCGGCTTACGTTTTATCCCGCAGACGCTGCCGGCGACAAGACAAACGGCAAGTATGCGGTCAAGGCCGGGGCAAAAGCAGCTGTGATATGGCAGATCGACAAACCCGTCAAGACCAGCGATACCATCTATGAGATGAAACTCACCGAGTACCGGGACGGTAAGACCATCGAAAACACGATGGCCTGGAAACAGGATCAGACCTATAAGCGCCTGATCACCGGCAATGGTAAACGCACCGAGATCCGCACCCGGCAAACAGATCTGTCAGCTGGCACCACCATTGAACGGACCGTGGTGCAGAATGCGGACGCCACGCCCGCCCTGATCAAGGAGACCACAAGACAGACCGTTGACTGGGGAGAGGCTGTGGTAAAGACGGTCGTGGATCCGGAAGGGGAAGCCATCACCCGCACCCTCCGGTATGTGGAGACCGGCCCGAACACCGGGCGGTTGTTTCAGGAAACCCATTCAGACGGCTCCTGGACCCGGTATCATTACGACAGCAACGGCCGGATCGAGACCCGGGCCTCTGCTGTGCTTGACGCAGATGCCAGCAGCACTGAAGCCACTTCTCTTTCCATGATTCAGCGTTATACGCCGGTGGATCCAGACGATACCGAGGAAAACAGGGATCAGCAGATCCCCCGCACCCTGACCGAATACACCCAGGGGGTGGTGACCCGGGTGACATACCATGCGTTTCTCCGGTCAGACGACGGCTCCCGAATCGCCATCACCGAGCAGGCCGCCCCAGGTGCCCCGTATGGTGCTGCAGAAAATCAGCGAACCGTGCGCACCTTTTATCCGGCCATGACAGGCAATGCTGCTGCCAGCCGGCTCCATACCCGCGTTGAACCAGACGGCCGGATGACAACATACCAGTATGCTGCTGGCACATTTGACAAGGGTGCTGTGCGCAAGGAAACCATTACCCGCGGCACCACCGACCATCCAGCAGGCATTGCGTTCAAGACAACCCGGTCTGTGCGCTTTTCAGATGCCCTGGACCGGCTGACAGCCGAAGAGACCTATGTGTATAACGGTTCCGGATACGAACAGCTGTCCCGGGTGGAATATGCCTATGACAGCCAGGGGAGACGGATCCGAACCACGCAATCCAACGGTACCCACACGGCATCTGACTGGGGCTGCTGCGGGAAAGCCTCAGAGACCGATGCCCTGGGCGTGAGTACGGTTTACCGGTACACGGATTTAAACCAGGTTGAAACCGCGTCCCGTGACAGCCTGAACGGAGTGATCACCACCGCCTTTACCTATGATGCCCAAGGCCGCCAACTGACCCAGACCCTTTCTGGCGGCAGCCATACCCTGAGATCCGAAAACCGTTATGATACCGCTGGCAGGTTAAGCCAGACCCTCAGCACCCAGGGCCTTGTCACCACCACCTACAGTGCTGACGGCCGCACCACCACCGTGACCCGCCCTGGTGGCGGCACGGAAATCACCACCCGGTACGCAGACGGCCGGGTAAAATCCATCACCGGTACTGCTGTGACCGCACAATTTTATACCTACGGCACGTATGCAGATCATACAACCTGGGCGACCGTCCATACAGGCGCACCAGACAGCCGCCTGTATGAAA
>PDTL01000031.1 GCA_002748835.1 Deltaproteobacteria bacterium | reverse complement strand
GTCGGACCCATCGGTTAACGTTGTTTTCGCTGACGCCAAGGCGGCGTCCGACTTCGGCACAGCTGTAACCTTGCTCAACGACAAGGCCTACAGCATCCGATTTGAATTCTTTGGTGAAACTTCGTCTGGTTTTTCGAGCATTCATGGGACACCTCGCTTTCTGTGTTTCCGTTCTTAGCAAAGTGTCCGTTTTCTTTAAACCACATCACTCAGAGCCTTTATTGACAATGAGATAAGGCTGGTAGTACTTCCCCGAAAGTTGAGGTTTAAAATATATAAAAGCATCGACGATTCCAAATATTACAGACGGGATAAGGGAAAACTGCCTTCGATAACAAAGCAGGTGCATTTTGCCAATTGAACGTAATAACAGTAAGATCGGTAGACAACTTGGTATATGTTTTACTGTATACAAAATGGCAGATCGTGTTTCATGGTATGTAGAGCGTTTCGTTGCTCTTATCGGATCAGAAAGCGTCGAACCTGTAGATGCGCCACCCTTATGATAAACAATCGCCTGCTTGCACCACCGCAGTGAAAACCCCATTGAAATAGCTCGCCGACAGTAGTCAACTTCTTCGCAGTAGAGAAAGAACCGTTCATCAAAAAAACCGACGCGCTCAACCAGCGCCCGTGACATGAACATACTGGCACCGTTGACATAGGATAGTTTTAAATGGGGTAGCGTCTGAAGCGAAGCGAAGGGCTTGTTCGTATGGTGGGGGCGAATAATCGAGGTCAGGGAATTATACGAGCACCCACCGGCAACCTGAATGTTATCTGGAGCATCACTGTGAAGTATTGTGGCACCGATGATGGCGTTCGGGAAAGATCGGCTTTCAACTTTCAGAGCATGCAGCGTGTTACGCGTAATATAGGCGTCGTTATTTAATAGCCACAGCCACTTGATTTCAGCATGTTTCAGAGCCTCTTTAATGGCAGCATTACATCCACTGCCGAACCCTTTGTTGCAGGGTAATGTAATGGTTTTTAACTGTAGATCCGGATAACGATGAGTGATCTTCCTTTCAAGTTGATCATGGTCATGGAGTCCGCCATTATTTGCAATGAAAACATGGGTGTCTGCGGCAAAACGCGACAGCGACTGGATGCACCGGTTGGTAACGCGGACATCCCCGAAATGAACGATGATAACCGCAACCGCATTATCCGGGTATATGTGGGAACGCTCTTTGTATACTGTCTTATTCATTAGTTAATATCGCGCGGCGAGAGATAATGGTCGGGGCGGAGAGATTCGAACTCCCGACATCCTGCTCCCAAAGCAGGCGCGCTACCAGACTGCGCTACGCCCCGATGCGTATGGTTATTTAGCACGATCAGTATCGAACTGCAAGGCGTGTTGATTGAAAAATGCTGAATTGTCATGCATTCGCTCCACCGGCAGGAGATTTGTTCGTCCAACAGCATAAAATAACAGCGAATTTTCTGACACAATTATCTCTTTTCACTTGACATGGCCCGAGTTAACCATTATTTTTTCCAGGATATAGTTAAAACGTCAGGTCTGCAGGGAAGGCGTTTAAGTGGATTAAATTTACGTTTTTATTTAGCATACTTCATGGGAGTAATACCCATGTCATATACATTGAATCGATCAGCAAGGGTGTCTGTGGATGAAAATCTTCGGGCACTTTAGTTTTTGAGAGAAAGGAAGCCGAATGCAAGTTACCGTTGAAGATCTCAGCAGCGTCAAGAAAAAAATCTGTATAGAAATTCCCGAAGCGGACGTGACCCGGGAACTGGACAGTGCCTATAATAACCTGAAAAAAACAGCCAGAATCAAAGGCTTTCGACAGGGTAAAGCACCGCGTTCGGTTTTAGAGCGGATGTACAAAAAAGATGTTCACAGTGACGTCACCGGTAAACTGATTCAGAAATCATTTGCGGATGCGGTCATGGAAAAGAAGCTGAATATGGTGGGTGAGCCTGAGATTGATGGTAATGAACTGGAGGCGGGAAAGGCGTTTACCTATGAAGCGACCCTGGAAATACGTCCGGAGCTCAGTGATGTGAAAGTTGACGGCATTGATTTCAAGCGCACTCTGTATAAGGTCCAGGATGAAGAAGTGGATGTGCAGCTGCAGATGCTGCAGAAACGTCTGGCAAATAAAGTGGCAATTGAAGAAGATCGCCCGGCGGCAGAAGGCGACTTTGTCCTGGTCTCCTATGAAGGAACGGAAAATGGCCAGGCATTCGAACCGTTACCGGCTGTGGAGAACCAGGTGATGCGGATCGGTTCGGCAACCCTGTCAAAGGATTTTGATGATGCACTGATTGGCGTAAAGGCAGGTGAAGAAAAAACCTTCTCTGTTTCGTACCCGGAAGATTACATCAATAAAAACTTGGCCGGTCATACCATCGATTTCAAAGCAGTGATCAAAGAAATCCGCGAAGAAAAACTACCGGAGATTGACGATGAGATGGCCAAACAGCTGGGAGATTTTGAGACCCTTGATGATGTAAAAAAGGAAATCGTCAACAATTTGCAGCAAGGGTATGATCGCCGTCAGGAGCAGGAGCTCCAGGAACAGGTGTATGAAGCACTGCTTGAAGGCCAGGACTTTGAAGTGCCGGAAGTTATGATCCGCTATGAAGTGGAAGCGATCATCAATGATGCTGAGCGGATGCTCTCCCAGAGCAACATGACACTGGACCAGACCGGAAAAACCCGGGAAGGCCTGGCTGTTGAATACCGCGATCTGGCCATTAAGCAAGTGCGGCGACATCTGCTTCTGAATAAGGTGATTGAGCAGGAGAAACTGGCGCTTTCCGAAGAAGATCTTGATGCAGGGTATAATGACATGGCAGCATCCATCGGTCAGCCGGCTGAAATTATCAAGCAGTTCTACGGTGCGGACGAAAACCGACTGGACTACTTTAAGCATACTTTACTTGAAAAAAAATGCATCAATCTTATAATTGAAAAGGGTCAGGTGGAAGAAGTTGAGCCTGATTTTGTGACGCCTGAAGCGGACGACAACGCATAAGATCTCCGCTCCAGGTCCACTGTTGATACAGTGTATCCAATTGATCCTCTTTTAATTACAGCAAATCAGCCCCCCGCTCGAATATTCGGGACGGGGGGCCGTTGACAGAAAGCAACCATTCAAGGAGACCTTCGTGCCACTCATTCCCATCGTTGTCGAACAAACCAGCCGGGGCGAACGTTCTTATGATATCTATTCCCGTTTGCTGAAAGATCGTATTATTTTTCTAGGCTCCGCCATTAACGATGATGTGGCGAACCTGATCATTGCGCAGCTGCTGTTTCTGGAATCCGAGGATCCGGAAAAAGACATCAACTTTTATATTAATTCACCGGGCGGCGTTGTGACGTCGGGAATGGCCATTTATGACACGATGCAGTACATCAAGCCCAATATTGCAACGGTCTGCATTGGCCAGGCTGCCAGCATGGGGGCGTTTCTCCTGGCGGCGGGTTCGCCCGGAAAGCGGTTTGCACTTCCCAATTCGCGGATTATGATTCACCAGCCCATGGGGGGGGCACAGGGGCAGGCGTCCGATATTCAGATCCACGCCAAAGAGATTCTGCGTATGAAGGACAGTTTGAACAAAATGCTGGCCGGTCATACGGGCCAACCGCTTTCCACAGTTGAGAAAGATACGGACCGGGATTTTTTCATGTCCGGAGCAGAAGCAAAGGATTACGGTCTGATTGATCATGTCGTCACCAGCCGGGATGATCTTGAAAAGTTAGAGAATACGGAGGGCTAATATGGCCAAAATAGACGACAGCAACGAGAACCTTTTCTGTTCGTTTTGCGGTAAAAGCCAGAAAGAAGTGAAAAAACTGATCGCCGGTCCGGCTGTCTATATCTGTGATGAGTGCATTCAGCTTTGCGGGGAGATTATCGAGGAAGACGCTGAAAAAGATTCAGAAAGCACGGAAAAACTGCTCACGCCAAAAGAAATCAAGGCGATGCTTGATGAGTATGTTATTGAGCAGGAGCTTGCCAAAAAAGCACTGGCGGTTGCTGTCCGGAATCATTATAAACGCATCAATCTCCCTCTATCGGGCAGTGATGATGTGGAGCTCCAGAAGAGCAACATTCTGCTCATCGGTCCGACCGGTTGCGGCAAAACACTGCTGGCCCAGACCTTGGCGCGATTTTTGAATGTCCCGTTCACCATCGCCGATGCCACCACCCTGACCGAAGCCGGTTATGTGGGGGAAGATGTCGAAAATATTATTTTGTCTCTCCTTCAGAATGCCGATTATGATGTTGAGAAGGCAAAACGCGGGATCGTTTACATTGATGAGATCGACAAGATCGCCACTAAATCCGATAATCCCTCGATTACACGGGATGTTTCCGGAGAAGGCGTTCAGCAGGCCCTGCTGAAAATTATGGAAGGCACCATCGCAAGCGTCCCGCCCAAAGGTGGACGCAAGCATCCTCAGCAGGATTTTGTGAAAGTGGATACAAGTAACATCCTGTTTATCTGCGGCGGCACATTTTCGGGTCTTGAGAAGACCATCCAGCGCCGTATCGGTGAAAAAACCATGGGATTCGGTGCCAAGCTGTCCAGCGAAAAAGATCAGACCGCCGGAGAGCTCTTAAAGCGACTGATGCCCGAAGACCTGATCAAATTTGGTCTTATTCCCGAATTTCTGGGGCGTCTGCCAGTGATTTCCACCTTGAATGAACTGAGTGAAGCATCGCTCATGCGAATTCTGACAGAGCCTAAAAATGCGCTGGTCAGACAGTATGAAAAACTGTTTGATCTGGATGATATCAAACTCCGCTTTACAGACAGTGCCATTGCTTCGATTGCCAAAAAAGCAATTGAACGGAAAGCTGGCGCCAGGGGGCTAAGGGCGATTCTTGAAGAGATTATGCTCGATATCATGTATGAAATACCGTCTGTTGAAAACGTGAAAGAATGTGTGATTGGGGAAGAGGTTGTCATGAACAACGAAGAACCGATTCTGCTTTATGAGCAGACAAAGCAGCCGGCGTAAACGGTAAGGTTGTCTGGATGATCAATTTACCGAAAATATTTAAAATAAATGATTCCGATACCGTGATTCTTCCCCTGCTTCCCTTGAGAGATACGGCGGTTTTTCCCCATATGGTGGCGCCGCTTTTTGTGGGGCGGGATAAATCAATCAAGGCGCTCAGTGAAGCGATGCATGAAGGCAAGATGATTTTTCTGGCAACCCAGAAAAGAGCCGGAGTGGATACACCGGAATCCGGAGATATCAATCGTGTCGGTGTGGTGGCGTCGCTTCTCCAGCTTTTGCGCCTGCCTGATGGCACCGTAAAGGCACTGGTCGAGGGAAAGGCTCGCGGTCGAATCAATCGGTTTGTCACCGATGATACCCATTTCAGGGTTGAAGTTTCCCCACTCATCTCAACGGCAGATGACCCCAGTGCGTGCGAAGCGCTCAGGCGCATGATTGTCGATATTTTTGCTCAGTATGCAAAGCTGAATACGAAAATAGTCAAAGAAGTTGTGGCAAAAGTAAGTGCGCTTGAAGATCCGGATACCCTGGTCGACACCCTTTCTGCCCACCTTCCGTTTCAGTTGGCTGAAAAGCAGGCGCTACTTGAGGTGGCTGAAGTTCAAAAACGGCTTTCCATGATTTTTGAATACTTGAAAAAAGAAGTCGAACTCCTGAAAGTCGGTCAGAAAATCAAGGGCCGGGTGAAAAGCCAGATTGAAAAGAATCAAAAGCACTATTACCTGAATGAACAGATGCGCGCGATTAAGCGTGAAATGGGCGCGGATGACAGTCATGACAATGATCTTTCGGATTTGGAAAAGCGAATCAAGCGCAAGCGCATGTCAAAAGAAGCTGGTGCAAAGGTGCGGCAGGAACTCAAAAAACTAAAGCAGATGCCGCCCATGTCTGCAGAAGCAACCGTGGTCCGGAATTACGTGGAATGGCTGATATCGCTTCCTTGGTTTGATAAAACCCGGCTCCGGAAGGATATGGCGGAAGCGGAAGCTGTTCTTGACAGCGATCATTTCGGCCTTGAGAAGCCGAAAGAGCGGATCCTAGAGTATTTGGCCGTTCAACAGCTGGTCAAAAAAATTCGAGGACCGATCCTCTGTCTGGTGGGTCCCCCGGGCGTGGGAAAAACCTCCCTTGCCAAATCCGTGGCCCGGGCAACAAACCGCAAATTCATCCGGATCTCTCTGGGTGGTGTGCGGGATGAGGCAGAGATCCGGGGGCATCGCCGTACATATATTGGGGCCATGCCGGGAAAAATCATCCAGAGCCTCAAAAAAGCAGGCAAATCAAACCCGGTCTTCTGCCTGGATGAAATCGACAAGATGTCAACGGATTTCAGGGGCGATCCGTCTTCTGCGCTGTTAGAGGTGTTGGATCCGGAACAGAACAATGCGTTCAACGATCATTACCTGGAAGTCGATACGGATTTGTCTGATGTTTTATTTATCACCACCGCCAACACCCTGCATGATATTCCCGCACCCTTGCAGGATCGCATGGAGATCATCCGGATTCCGGGATATACGGAGTATGAAAAAGAGCAGATTGCGGCCCAGTTTCTGATCCCCAAGCAGATAGCAGCCAACGGACTGGGAAATCTGGATATCCGGTTTTCAAAAAATGCCGTGCTGTCCGTCATACGGGAATATACCCGGGAATCGGGGGTTCGGAGTCTGGAACGGGAGCTCGCGTCCATCTGCAGAAAGATTGCCCGGGAAGTGGTGAAGGCAGATGTAAAAAACGATGCGCCGATACAGGTATCCACCCCCTCTGTTCATAAATATCTGGGGGTGGCCAAATTCAGACACGGTCAGGTGGAGGACAAAGATCAGATCGGTATGGTGACGGGGCTGGCCTGGACCCAGTTTGGCGGAGAGCTTCTCTGTATTGAGACGGTGATTATGCCCGGCAGGGGCGAGCTGACTGTTACCGGCAAGCTTGGGGAAGTGATGCAGGAATCTGCCCGGGCGGCCTTTAGCTATGTTCGTTCACGAACATCCCAGCTCGGCATTCCCAATGATTTTTACAAGCGCTGCGACATCCATATCCATGTGCCAGAAGGGGCGATACCCAAAGATGGCCCCTCTGCCGGCATAGCCATGTGCACCTCACTGGTCTCTGCCCTGACCCGCCGACCGGTACGCCGGGATGTGGCAATGACGGGTGAGATAACTCTCAGAGGTCGCGTGCTGCCCATTGGCGGGCTTAAGGAAAAGGCCCTGGCAGCGCACCGTGGGGGGATCGGTAAGGTGATTCTGCCCATGGAGAACGCAAAAGATATAAAGGATATTCCGTCCACCATTACCCGACAAGTGGAGCTGATCCCCATGGAGCACATGGATGATGTGCTGACTGCGGCATTGGTACTGGAAGACGGAGATGTTCTGTTTACAAATATGGATATGGGTGATTTTTTAACTCGTCCTTCAGGTTCCCACGTTTCAGAGGCCGGTGCGAATGATCCGGCTCCAGCATTGAATTGAAACAGTTGGTGATTGTTAGAAAAAAAATGAAGAAGAATCGGTTTAATTGCTTGACGCCGGGAATCTGTTCTGTTATTCATACTTTTGTTTTTTGAAATGGGCGAATAACTCAGCTGGGAGAGTGCAACCCTTACAAGGTTGAAGTCACAGGTTCGAGCCCTGTTTCGCCCACCAGCAAAAAAAATATAGTTTTATCCGGGGGCGTAGTTAAGTTGGTTATAACGCCGGCCTGTCACGCCGGAGGCCGCGAGTTCGAGTCTCGTCGCTCCCGCCATTTTAAAAAAGGATCAGGAATTATTTTCTGATCCTTTTTTTTTAACTCCCTGCACCCCCACATGTTTTCAGTATGCATGTATCTTGATCATCCATACAACCGAAGCCAGATCCGTTATCCATTCCAGTTTATAAGCGTTGGCCCCAGGCGTCACGCGCATCTCTGCCAGGCAAGGACAGTGATGTTGAATTTAAAATCTGAGGGTGCAGGGGGATCATCCCCCTGCCCGCCGGAGGCAGATTTTTACCGATGGGTGTAACCCTTTTAAATGGGGCATCGACTTAGGAAGTGAGCCATGCGGCTCTTGCGACACTGTTTGGTTCCGGAACCCGTCGACCTAAACTGATTCAGAGACAAAAAAAGGAGCAGATAAAAATGAAAAAAACGATTAAAATAATGATTGTGACGATATGTGTTTCCGGGTGTCTGCTGTCATCGGCAATGGCGCGGATGGGCGGAAGGCATGGTGGAATGTGCGGTTTCCCGTTGTGGCGTCTTGATCTCACCGACGCGCAGAAAACATCAATTGCCGGGATTCTGTCTCGTTATGAAGGTCGTTTTGAATCACAGCGTATAGCGATGGAGGCGGCCCGTGAAGAGATGGATATGGCCATGGACGCGGAAACCCTGGATGAGGCGGCCGTGCGTTCGGCATCTCAGGCGGTTTCTGAGGTGATGGCAGAAATGGCGGTGCTGCGGGCAAAGGTAAAATATGAGATTGCGCCGATCCTGACAGCCGATCAGCTGGAAAAGCTTAAAGGGATAAAGGCGGAACGCGAAGCAATGCATCATTACGGCCGGGGCCGGCACCAGGAAATGATGAAAACCTGGCTGGAGGCGAATCAGCACTAATGCGAATGAAAGGGGCTGCTGGACGGTGGCCCCTTAATTGACAGAAGGTCGGATGAACGTACCGGATACTCAGCTGGAAACAGATGATGCGAAATGGATTGGCCGTGTGCTGTCCGGAGATGCGGATGCATTTGCCCCTCTGATGAAAAAATATGAAGCCCGGGTGTTTCGTATTCTTCAGCATCATCTGCCGGCTGATGCGGTTGAAGAGACGGCACAGGATGTATTTATCCGGGCGTATCAGTCTCTCAAGTCCCTGAGAGACAGAAATCGCTTCCGGCCCTGGCTGACATCGATTGCGGTGCGAACCTGTTATGATTACTGGCGGCGGCACTACCGGAACCGGGAAGTGACATTGAGCAGCCTGACAGATCGCCATCAGCACTGGCTAGAGCATGCCATGACAGGATCATCGGATGATGCATTTGAAACCCGGCTGAATCGGAAAGAATCGCGGGAGATTCTGGAATGGCTTCTTTTGCAGTTGTCGCCAAACGACAGAATGGTCGTCAGCCTGATGTATCTTGAAGAGCGCTCGGTAAGAGAGACGGCCGGGCTCATGGGATGGAGTATCGCCAATGTGAAGGTCAGGGCGTTTCGTGTTCGGAAAAAACTGACACGACTGCTTCAGGAACAGATGGCCTGACAGCGGGGGAAAATGACCGTGCAAAGTGATATGGAGAAGGTTTTCGAAAAGATCGCTGTCGGGATCCGGCAGGATCCGCTTGCACCTGAGCCGTCGGAACGCTGGCATCAGGACACGCTGAGACAGATCCGGAATCTGCCAGCCTATGGCGAAAACCGTCTGGAAACGGTATGGATGGTGCAGCATTTCTGGAAAGTTGCACCGGTCGCCCTCTGGTTTATCGTTGTACTGGCGGGCTTGCTGGCTGCGCAGGATTTTACTGTGGAGACAGCCCTGGCCATGCAGTTCTTCGGGATTTCTTCAGGAATGGAGTATCTGGCGTATTCAGGTATGCTGTGATAACGGCAGGGTGAGGATGACAGGATGAAGCTAAAACTGTGGATCGGTTCGATACTTGTTTTTCTGCTGGGCGGCCTGTGCGGCAGCCTGATCACCGGGCACTATATCAAGCACCGGCTGAACCGTTTTGTCATGGGTCAGCCGCCGGGTGTCGTCGTCCTGAACGCGCTGACGCGGCGACTGGATCTGACACCGGACCAGGCCGAAAAAATGGATCACATCCGCGCGAATGCACGGAAGCGGTTTGACGCGTTTCACAGGGAGAATACGCCGAAAATCGAGCAATTGATCGCCGATTCACTGACATCAATTCGAGAGATACTGACCCCGGCGCAGGAAAAACGGTTTAACACCCTGCTTGAGCAGATGGAGAAAAAACGCCTTTTTGCCATGGTCCGGGATGAAGGAAACGCACTCCGCTATCCCAGGCGGCTGATGAAACGACTGAAGGTCAAACTCGAACTGACAGAAGACCAGACCCGGGACGTGGCGAAAATCCTGAAGGCGCGCGCGAAACGTCAGCGCAAGTGGCTTGAACGAAACCAGGATGACGCACCCGATCATGACGCCTTTCAGGCATACAGGGAAAAAGAAGACCAGCGGACGGCGCTGGAACTGAAAGGGGTGCTCACACCTGAACAATTTCAGCGACATATCCTGCTGCGTGAACGGATAGGGGAGGGTCGGATGGCGCCGCCACCACGTTTCAGGCTGTTTCCCAAGCGCTTCTGCCCAAGGCATGAACCGCACGAACATAGAGCAGATAACTGATTTTAGAAAATTTTATGAATGTTGTGCGGAATACAGGTGATCTGTTCCAGCTCCGGATACAGCCGGCGCCTGCAGTCCGGGCAGAAACTGAAATCGACGAAGGCATTGACATGGCTGCCATGTGACGGTACACTGTTTCCTACTTTTTTTCCACATTGACGATAGTGCTGAAACGGCGCAGGCTGGACCCTGTCTATCTGTAACCGGGCGGCATTTATTTTTACAATAACCATGGCAGGCCCTGTCACTGGATGTGCGGATGGTGTTGTCCGTACCACAATCCAGTGCGAAAAATAACATTGTGGATTAAAGAGGAGACAGACGTATGGAATCTATTTTAAAAGGGGTGCGCCGATTTGCCCTGGCCGCCTGTGTGGGTATCGGATTGGTCAGTATCATCGCGACAGGCGGTGGTGGTGATGGCGACAGCGGGGACGGAGGCGGTAAAGACCGCAGATCGGCGCTCAATGGCGTCTGGCGTCTGGTTTCTTTACAGTTCTACGATGAAGAAGAGGATACCTGTATAACCGAGACATTTCCAGCAGAGACTGTGACTGTGTATGGAAACATGGTTGATGTCTATATAAAGGTGTCGGATGCAGAGACTATCCAGCAGTATTACGAGATCTTTGAATCGCCGAGAGGTCCCTCAGATGTTTATACCTGCCCGGAGGATGCCAAAAAAGTTCGCATCAGTGGCAACACCATTACCAATGAGGATGGCGAGACATTCTCGTATACACTTGACGGTGACACCCTGACCATCACCGATGAAACGAAAGCCGGATGTCAGAAAAAGGAGGTATATGAAAAAGCTTCGGAAAGTGATATTTCAGGCGCCATAATCGAATGCTCGAATTGACCGGTTCCACCGAACATAGCTGACGGGAGGAGCCGGTTTTCCAGTGGTTCGGTGGTTTGTATTGTTCCGGTGCGACCAGCAGTATAACGGCGGAAGGGGTTATGGGACGCGTCAAACATCAGCGGTATACGGAAGCCCAGGCACTTCCCAATATTTTCATGATAGAATTGAATCGGTATGAACCGCCTGAACCGGACCGTATCTGGGATGCGTCGTTTTTTAAGAACAATGCGCCGGTTTCGGTGGAATTGGGATGTGGTAAGGGAGACTATACGGTGGCCCTGGCACGGGCCTATCCGGACCGGAATTTTATCGGGATCGACATTAAAAGCGACCGCATGTACCGGGGGGCGAAAATCGCACAGGATGACGGACTGGAAAATGTCTGTTTTATCCGTCTGCGCGTGGAATATCTCACCGCCTTTTTCCCGGCATTTTTTTTTGAGGAAGCCTGGATTCCGTTTCCGGACCCGCGCCTGGATCATCCCAGCGGCAGGGGACGCCTGACCTCTGCGCGGTTTCTGGATATATATCGCCGAATCATGAAGCCGGGTGGACGGCTGCATCTCAAAACCGACAACCCGGTGATGTATGCGTTTTCCATCCAGACCATTTCCGAAGCCGGCGGAACCCTTCATGCGTATACCGATGATCTCTATGCGTCACCGGAAAAGGCGGGCCCCCTGGTTACCAAAGTGCAAACCACATTTGAACAGCGGTATCTGCAACAAGGGGTACCCATTAAATATATTTGTTTTTCAGTATGACAGTGAAACGACACGGAACACGGATACGAACGCCTGATGCCCTATGATTTTGATATGCTTTTGGACCGATCCCGTACCGATGCCGTGAAATGGTCGCTTCTGCCGGACTGGGATCATCCGGAGCGGACAAGGCAGACAGATCAATACCGTGCTGACGGATTGATTCCCCTGTGGGTGGCGGATATGGATCTTCCCTGTCCGCAAGCGGTGACACTGGCCTTGAAGAAGCGGGCGGCACATCCAGCCTTCGGCTATACCCTGGCAGGCGAATCCTACCAAAACAGCGTGACCCGCTGGATGAAACACCGCCACGGCTGGTCCGTGGATCCCGGCCATATTCTGGTCTCCCCGGGTGTGGTGCCGGCCCTGCATCTGCTGGTGCGGGCGTTTACAAAACCTGGACAGAAGGTGCTGGTGCAGCAGCCGGTCTATTATCCGTTTTTCAGCGCGATCAAAACCGGCGGGTGCGAGGTGGTCAGCAACGCCCTGAAAAACGCGGGAGGCCGGTATGAAATGGATCTGTCAGGCCTTGAAGCCGCTTGTGCGGACCCGAATGTGACCCTGGCCATTCTCTGCAATCCCCACAATCCAGTGGGCCGTGTGTGGCGTCCCGGAGAGCTGAAAGCCTTTGGTGAGTGCTGTGCAGCCCACGGGGTTCAGGTTGTATCTGATGAAATTCACGGAGACCTGATTCTGCCCGGGCACACCTTTACCCCGTTTGCGTCCATCGAAAAATTCGGAGAAACCTGTATCACCTGTACTGCGCCGAGCAAAACCTTCAACCTGGCCGGTCTGCAGACCGCCAATATCATCATCCCTGACCCGGATCTGCGCAAACGGTTCCGTGCAGAACTCCAGGCTGCCGGGCTCATGGGCATCAATCCCTTTGGAAAAGTGGCTTGTGAAGCCGCCTACGCAGAAGGCGAACCCTGGCTGGAAAAGTTGATCGACTATCTGGCGGGTAATTTTCAGACCCTGAAACACACGCTCACAGCCCAGGCACCCGGCATCCGGATCACGCCCCTGGAAGGGACCTATCTGGTCTGGATGGATTTTCGATATACAGGGATTCCCTATGAAAGGCTGCGGCAGCTGATGCGTGATAAAGCCCGACTGGTGATGGATGAAGGCCACGCTTTTGGCCCAGAAGGCAAAGGGTTTATGCGCATGAACATCGCCTGCCCCCGGGCCGGGGTCATGGCGGCAGCTGAGCGGATTGCAGATGCGTTACTCCCCGTTGCCTCCGGCGGGCAGGGGGATGATCCCCCTGCACCCCCAGATGTTACCTTCTGATCAGCAGAGTTTGTTGCCCAAGGGAACGGGACGATCCGGTACACAGAGGGCAACGTCACCGGTTTCGGTATGAAACCCCGTGACCAGACACTCGGACAGAATCGGGCCGATCTGTTTTTTCGGAAAATTGACCACGCCGACCACCTGTTTTCCCACCAGATCTTCAGGTGTATACAATCCGGTCACCTGTGCACTTGATTTCAGGACACCGATGGTTTCTCCGAAATCCACGTGCAAAATGTACGCGGGTTTTCTGGCGGCCTCAAATATATCCGCCTGAATAATGTTTCCCACCCGCAGCTCCACCTTTTCGAAATCATGCCAGGTAATGGTCTCCATGTTAGTGCGCCTCATTCAGCAATAGCAAGGAAATGAACGGTAGCTTTGGCGACTTCTTCATATATTGCTGCTCCCCCAACGCATACCTGATCCGGGGAGATCGGGATTGCCATCATCGCCATAGAGCACCATATCTACAGTATCGCTGAATGAATTGTAAAACAAAAAGGCTGTGGATTCAACTTTAGCCGGATAGGTGCTGGGTGTAAATCGAATGGCTCTGTTCTTGTCTGTGAATATCGAGCTGGGAACAGCTTCTTCTCCTCATTCTTCTATGTTTACTGACGTCTTCCTGGTTTCACCGGGAATTGCTGGGGGGTTCATGAGGAGGTATCCTTGTTTTTGCACGCCTTTTTTCGCTTCATTTTAGGGATCAGAAAAACCAGTATAATGGCAATGGCGATCATGGTAATAAGAATGGGAAATGGTACGGGTATGCCGGTAATATCGGAGGGTTCTGCGGGCAGATTAATCGCATCGCTGTTCACAGTAAATCCCCCGGGCGGTTCAGGCCCTTTTTTGACGACTTTATGTCCGGGACCGCCATCAAAGATAACCTGATAGGGCTCTTTGGGTATCTGAATGGTGATGCTGCTCGACGCTGGAAATCGCTGGGACAAGACGATGTTTCCATCCTTAAGCGTTTTCACAGAACAGGTGACACCTTCAGCCCCTGCGCCTGTGGAAAACCCGGCTTCAATCGTTAAGGTTCCATCTTCATTATCCATCAGTATCAAAAAAGGAGTATGCGCCAGGGCTGTCATTGCCATACTGCTGCAAAAAATAAAGAACAGAAAAAACAGACATCTTTTCATCCGGCCGCCCCCATCTATTCTTTAAATATTTTAAGATAGTTGAAAGAAAATACGACACCGACAATTCCCGGCACTAATTGCAGCACAAGCGTTGTACTGCCATTCATAACATCTGCTTTCAGCATATGACTAATATAGTGCATTCCGTTGAGAGCCAAAAGAACCATGGCCAGTATCGTTAACACGCTCCAACTGGTTTTTCCCTTAAAAACAAACGCCATGAAAGCGGGAGCCGCTCCCAGAACGGTAAAAACAAAAAACATGATCTGCATGGTGGGTTGTTTCATCATCTGTGCCGTTTCCGCAATAATCTTTGGGTCCATTCCATGGGAGAGCAGATTATGGATGACCGTATGCATTATGGAGCCTATAAAACTCAGCGTAAAGAGCCCGGCAATCTGAAGTCTTTTTATGTCATTGGCATAGGTTGCATCTTCCTTGTTCATCGCTTCCTCCTGAATATATTTTTTAACGTTATACGGTGAACCCCAGCGGTTCCTTGTGCTCGGAAATTCAGTCTGCAACGTTTTGATTAAAGAGATCATATTCCATGGAACCTGTAAAGCAGATAATAATTGATGACTCCTTTTTCCCAGGTATCCCCCATTATCTCCTCAACTTCCGCAGATGTTTTCACAAGCAGCCATTGGTGATTCCGTAACCGTAACACCTTTTCATGGTTAATCCCCGGCCGCCACAGGTAAAACTATAAGCCTTGATAGTCTCGTTGCTTGTGTGATATAATTTCATTTCGGATAAACTATAAACTATAAACTATGTCCAGAGGTGCAACCCGATTGAATATCCATGCCGTGCCACGGGTGCGAAGGGGACGAAAATACCGTTAACCTGTCGTTATCAGGCGGATATTCTCACAACCCCACCTCCTGGTTTCATTGCACCGCTTACAAGGAGGGTGATATGTGGCTGTTAATTGAAGGCATTTCGTATGAATCGTATGGGAGGAGGCCTCTATGAATCCCTGGATATTACCGTGGTGGGGGTTGTTCAAGGGGCCATTAAGCGGCGATGTGATACAGGATATCTCGCCTATTACCAGCTGGCTATCCCCGCAGTTTGAAATTAACTTCGCTGGTAACCGTAGAATAGAGGCAAAAATCGTCGCAGATGTGGCCAGTTACGGCAAGCAGCTTAGCATCTTGACAAAGGCGGTGATGGAGCTTGCTGATGGTAACACGGGTGAAGCCGTTGAGAAATTACGGAAGCTGATAGATCAAATCGAAAAAGTCAAGCACCAGCATAACGATAGCCTTGAGCAAAATGTAAAAGCAGCACTGAATCAACTGAAAAAGCACGACCCGAACGCATTGAAAAATTTGATAGAAGAATATATCGATAAGAGCGATCCGGATAGGTGTCCCCATTACTGAGGAGCAGGCGTCATGAACAATGATAAAATAAGTGCCGCCTACGCTGAAATAAGTTAGTCAAAGGTGTTCAAAACGATGATTGATATGCGAGATAAGAATGAACAAAAATCAATGCCTTGGTTTGCATTTCAGATGATGAGACTGATGATGACGATCAGAAAGCGATTCAGGAATATTGAAGAAGAAATCGCGCTAGCAGGAATTGAAAAGGGGTTCTATATCCTTGATTTCGGATGTGGTCTTGGATTTAATACCATCCCTGCCGCAAAAGCGGTCGGTAACGAAGGGCGCGTTTTTGCCCTTGATTTACATAAACAGGCCATAAAAATCATGGAGAAAAAAATCTCCAAAAACAGGCTGGATACGGTTACGATCATCCAATCCAGTTGCGATACAGGCTTGGAAGACAAGAGTATTGATTTGGTCTATCTGCACAATACCTTACCCATGATCAAAGAAAAACAAAAAGTGCTCAAAGAAATCACCCGCGTCATCAAAACCGGAGGAAGATTGTCCTACATGAGCCGATTCGGTTCCAGGATTTACGGAAAAGGCACGATCAGCGATTCAAGACTGAAGGAGATGTTAAGACCGGATTTTACGCTAAAAAATGAAAAAGATGGCCACTTCATTTTTGAGCGGATTTCCTGATTCTTTATGCCTTCTCTCAAAAAGGACACAACATGGACAGGATACAGGTAGCCTTCAGGAGTATGCGCATATGACCCGGTGGGTGATCTTTAACAAAAAAGGAGGGGTGGGCAAAACCACGCTGACGTGTAATCTGGCAGCCATCAGCGCCGTATCCGGGAACAAAACCCTGGTCGTTGATCTGGACCCCCAGGCCAATGCCAGTCAGTACCTGATGGGAGACAGCTACGGCGCTGCGAAGGATGGGGGAAAAACCGTCTACGATTATTTCAAAACCTTTCTGAGCGGCAGCAGCAGCGCGTTCACTTTTAACCCGTTTCTGCCACAGATCAACCGCCCCAAAGCGGATATCGCCGACCATGTCCATCCGACGCGTTTTGACAATTTTTTTGTACTACCAGCGCATCCCGCACTGACCGTGATTGAAACCCAGCTTGCGGCCAAGCATAAAATCTACAAACTCAAAGAAGCGCTTGATGCCCTGAAAGCCTTTGACGCGGTCTTCATTGATACGCCGCCGGCCTTGAATTTCTACAGTCAATCTGCGCTCATCGCCGCTTCGCGCTGCCTGATCCCCTTTGACTGCGATGCGTTTTCACGGGATGCTGTTTTCGAAGTGGGCAATCATATTGCCGATATCCAGGGCGATCACAACCCGGATCTGCGGGTGGAGGGTATTGTGGTGAACCAGTTTCTGCCCCGGGCCAACCATCCCCGGGAAATGATCGAACGCCTGGAAGCGGACGGGCTCCCCCTGATGCAGACCCGACTGTCAGCTTCTGTGAAAATAAAAGAATCCCATCAGGTGGCCATGCCCATGATCTATCTCGACCCCAGACACAAACTCACCTCTGCGTTTCAGTCGCTCTACCATGAAATTAGCGGAATCGACTGAAAAACTGAAGTTTCTCAATGGTAGAATCAATGTCACCCTAGTGTGGTGACATCATGCTCCGAGATCAAATGACTTTTATCAGGTATCACGTTTCGGCAGGCTGTCAGGCCCTTCAAGAAAGCTTCCAGATGATCATGAAACTGGGCTGTCTGATTCAGGTAGGTCGGATGTCCCCCCTTTTCGATGATCACCCGGGTGAGATTGGGAAGGGCCTCTGCCAGGAGATCAGCATGCGCCGGTGGCACCACCGGGTCATCATCCCCCCAGATGGCGAGCACGGGAAGGGAGGCACCCTTCAGGGACGGCGCAAACGCCGGAACATGGGTGGGCGCGATGGCCACATAGCCGGCAAGGGAAATCTCAGGGTCGATGATCAGTGGAAGACTGTATTCCCCGCTCATGGAAGGGGCCGCAATGACCAGGTTCTCCAGACGAAAGGCGCCGATGATCCGTTTGAGAATATCTGATTTGCTTCCATCCGCGTCCGGAGATTGGCCGAAGCCGGGCAGGTCCACGGCAATCGCGCGAAACCCTGCATCCGCCAGCCGGTCCAGGGTTCCGGTTTCTTGCCAGGTTTGGGCCGTAAATCGCATGCCATGGAGCAGCAGCACCGGTTGCCCGTCTGACGGACCTGTTTCCAGAAAATGAACGAGCGATGCATCAATGGTGTGCGGGTTTGACGCCGTCATGAAGGACCTCTCCTTTTTATCGAAGTTAATAAAGTACGTGGCGCCGGGGAATGGTCCACTTACATGCCTGTAGACTATACCCACTTTTTTCGCAAGGTCAATATGGTGAACGCCAGAACAGCATCAATTCTTTTGTTTCAGACGCCGGTTTTTTCGATCGCGCCTGCGCTGCGGCGCACGCCTCCTGTTTTCTCTGACCTCACGAACCGTCACATTTCGGCCATCTAAACGGGTGTTTTTCAGCGCATGCTGAACCCGGGACGCTGCACGCTGGTCGATTTCAAAAAACGAAAATTCCCGCTTCAGATCAATAACACCGATACGATGGCTGCGGATACCGCTTTTTTCGCAGATCAGCCGGACCAGCGCCCCTTCATTCAACTTGTCTAAGCGCCCCACATTGATGAAAAACCGCCGGGTGGCTTTCAGTTTTCGGGCATGATGGTCTTTGATCGACGCCCGAGAGCGGTCCGGCTCCAGGGGCACATTGATGTCACCGGCATCCTGATAGGAACGGATCAGGTCTGAAAACTGCAGTCCCACCATCTTGCGGATCAGCGATTCCTTGTCCAGGTGGGAAAGGGAGGCCACCACCGCTGCTATCAAATCGCCCTCACTCGGCGCTGAAATCGGCGTTTCCGCAACCGACAGGGCCCACTCCGTCAGCTGCCGCTGACAGATGGCCGTCCCGCTGGGTACCTGTTCTTGGGTGAATTTAAAATTGAGACGCCGTTCGATCTCGGTCAGGCGTCGCCGGTCCCGAGGGGTTGCCAGGACAGCCGAGATGCCTGATTTTCCCGCACGGGCTGTTCGCCCGCTGCGGTGGGTGTAGGTTTCCAGATCATCGGGCAGGGAATAATGGATCACATGGGAGATCCCGTGGATGTCGATCCCCCGTGCTGCCACATCCGTGGCCACCAGAATTTTCAGCGTCCCGCTCCGGAACTTACGCATCACCGTGTCCCGCTGGGCCTGGGACAGGTCCCCGTGCAGGGCATCTGCCGGAATGCCGTCTCTGAACAACTGCTCGGAAATATTCCGGGTCTCCACCCGCGTGCGGCAGAAGACCAGGGCGTAAAGTTCCCGGGTTTCTGCCACCAGCCGTTTCAAGGCCTCGTATCGATTTTTTTCCTGAATGATATAACAGACATGGGCAATGGCACGGGGCGTCTCTTTGCGATCATCGGTGGAAATCTCAAGGGGATCATGCATATACCGGGTTGTCAGCTGGACAATAGACGGGGGCATGGTGGCGGAGAACACCCAGGTGCGGTGTGTTTCGGGCAGGGTGCTTAAAATGGCCTCGATGTCGTCCTGAAAGCCCATGGTCAGCATCTCGTCCGCTTCATCCAGCACCAGGCGCGTCACGCAGGAAAGCTGAATCCACTTGCGGTTGATCAGATCAAGCAGCCGGCCCGGTGTGGCCACTATTACCTGGGCGCCGGCCTGAATCAGGCGTTTCTGCTGGGTCATGCTGGCGCCGCCGTAAACGGCCGCCACACGAATCTGACGCAGATGGGAAGAAAACCGCATCAAATCCCGGGTAATCTGGAGGCAGAGCTCACGCGTCGGGCAGAGGATCAGGGCCTGGGGATACTTTTCTCCGGGGATGATCTCCTGAAGCAGGGGGAGACCAAACGCACCGGTCTTTCCGGTGCCGGTCTGGGCCAGGCCAATCACATCCCGCTCACCTTCCAGAAGAACGGGAATGGCTTTCGCCTGTATGGGGGTCGGAGTTTCAAACCCCATCTCTGCGAGCGCAGAAAGAAACTCCGGCCGGATAGGTAACGCGTTAAATGCGGATGTCATCATGTGCTTTCCGAACAGATGCCGGGCAACCGGTGTGCGGGGCCGACAAGGTACATAAAAAAACCGTCCACAAAAGTGAACGGTCTGCATTCGTGCGAATGTGAAATCGACACATAAATGCGATTTTTTAACAACACATAAATATAAGTCTAATAATAAAAAATTTCAATATATTTTCTCACTGTCGCGTGCAAAGGGGTTAACACCTACCCTCCCCAATGGGATTCTTTGTTTTGCGCTGGGTATAACCTTTTGACAAAATTTGTAAAAAAAAGTACAAGGACTGAAAAGCGCGTTTTCTGGATAGTACTTTTGTAAGAAGCGAATACTATCGCGGAACCCGGAGTGGGAAGACCGCACGCAGCATTCTGTGAGAGGGAGCCAGGTAACTGGCCGTTCCTGATTTAATGCGTTGTTAGAATTGACTAACTTGATGACATCGCTGCAAATGCCGCTAAGAAACCCTGACATATGGTTTATGGGTGCAGTACCCCCTGAAATTGAAGGCCTTCAACATGTGCTGACGGATATCCGCCCTTTTTCTGTCGGCGGACGCAGCGGTCTTGTGGGCACCGTTTCCGGTGCGGCGGTGGGCGGGATCGTCACAGGGCCGGGGCCGCTGAATGCCGCGCAGGCGAGTACCGCCCTGGCGGAAACCCTCCGGCCCAGGGCCCTGATACAGATTGGATGCGCCGGTGCATTCTCTTCTTTTGGGGTGGGCATGGGGGATGTGGTGGTCGGGACCGAGGTGATTGATGCGTCATCCGGCCTGGAATCTCCGGATCCGGACCGGTTTGTGGACCCCTTGCCATTTCCTGTGTTGAGGCACGGAGAGACGAAAATCCAGCAGACGTACCCGGTGGACCACCTCCGGGCCGAACGGGTGGCGGATTATCTCGTGAGGTGGTTCTCTGAGGATCCAAAGACGCGGGTCACAACCGGTCCCATCCTCAGTGTGTCAACCATTACCGCAACAGATAAACGGGCCGATCTCCTGTTCAAAGACTGGTCGCCTGCCATGGAAGCCATGGAAGGTGCCGGAATGGCCCATGTGTGCCATCATTATAAGATTCCGTTCATTGAAGTTCGTGTGGCCAGTAATTGTGTGGGGGGCCGGGATCGCGGTGCCTGGGATCTTGACGGCGCGTTTGAAAAATGCCGCCGGATTCTGTCAGGATTGCTGGCGGCGGATCTGCCGCAGCTGTTGGCACTTAGCCAATAGTCCATCGCTGCCATAAATTTAAACTCAACAAAATAACCAATTGAATTTAAATGATTTAAAAAAGACCCCGAAAGTTGAGTTTAAAGCTGTTAACCACCTGATAGAAAAGGAACAGAACATGGACCGGCTTACGCTGGGCTACTCCCCCTGTCCGAACGATACGTTTATTTTTCACGCCATGACCCACGGATTGATACAGACTCGGGGACTCTCGTTTGCTGTGGTTCATGAGGATGTGGAAACCTTGAATCAATGGGCAGTACAAGGGCAACTGGATAGTACCAAACTGTCCTTTGCAGCGCTCGGGCGGGTGCTGGACCGGTATGCGCTGTTGAAAACCGGTGCGGCTCTGGGAAACGGGTGCGGCCCTCTCATCGTGGGGCGCCCCGAAACAGATCTGCCCCGGCTGTGTCAAGAACCTGCCGTGATCGCGATTCCCGGCGAAATGACTACGGCGTTTCTGCTCCTGTCCCTGTTTATGCCAGATGGTGCCCCGTATACCTGGAAGCCCATGCCTTTTGATCGGATCATGCCCACTGTATCGGCCGGGGATGCCGATTTGGGTCTGATCATTCACGAGAGCCGATTCACCTACGCAGACCATGGTCTGATCTGCCTGGTGGACCTGGGGGAATGGTGGGAGGCATCGACCGGAAAGCCGATTCCCCTGGGTGGGATCGTCGTTCGCCGGGATGTGGACCCGGAAATCGCTCGATCCCTGGAAACGCTGATCGGAGAGAGCATTGATTATGCATGGGCCCATCCGGAGGTCTCTGCGGACTACATTCGGGCCCATGCGCAGGAAATGGCACCGGATGTGATTCGGCAGCATATCGGGCTTTACGTGAATCCTTTTTCTCGGAACCTGGGGGACGACGGAAGGGCAGCCGTTGAAACCCTGTTTGCCAAAGCGGCTGAGCGGGGGCTTTTTCCGGCGGATTTGCCGCCGCTGTTTTTTTAATGATGATTTGGCATGCCATGCAGTGGTGTTAACTTTCAAAAGGATGTTTGGTTGTGAGGTGATCGTATCAGAGTGGAGGATGAAACGTGCATGATTTAAAATAAATCTAATGTTTCAACAGGTTGCTGCTGAAATAAAAATACAATTCATAATGACCTGTAAATCACTTTACGCAATATGGCAAATGGCATATAGTACCTGACCAATCAAGAGAAAGATCTTTTTTTATAAACGCAACAATTTCGGGGAGCAGGATGATGAACTTTTTTTCTTCACTCACGTTTCGTGACAAGGTAAAGCAGCTGGGTCAATGCCGTTTCATGGATCCGTCGGAATTCAACGGTGTTGAAAAACTCAAAGGCAAGAAAATCGTGATTGTCGGTTGCGGTGCCCAGGGCTTTCATCAGGGGTTGAACCTGCGGGACAGCGGTCTTGACGTGACCTATGCCCTTCGTGACGAAGAAATCTCTGAAAAACTGCTTCCGTGGAAGCTGGCATCTGAAAACAATTTTGCATTTGGCACGTATGAAGAGGTCATCCCTGATGGGGATCTGGTTCTCAATCTGACCCCGGACAAGTATCACACGCCAGTCGTCAACCGGGTGATGCCGCTGATGAAAAAAGGCGCCTGTCTGTCGTACTCTCACGGTTTCAACATTGTCGAAGAAGGCATGAAAATCCGTGAAGACCTCACCGTTATCATGGTGGCGCCGAAATCACCGGGTTCTGAAGTCCGCGCTGAATATGTTCGCGGATTTGGCGTTCCCACCCTGATCGCCGTACACACCGAAAATGATCCCAACGGTGACGGACTTGAGATTGCCAAGGCTTACTGCGCTGGAACGGGTGGGGATCGGGCCGGTGTGCTCCATTCTTCCTTTGTCGCGGAAGTTAAATCCGACCTAATGGGCGAGCAGACCATTCTCTGCGGAATGCTGCAGACCGGTTCTCTGCTCTGTTTTGACAAGATGGTTGAAAAGGGCGTGGATAAAGCGTATGCGGCCAGGCTGGTCCAGAAAGGCTGGGAAGTGGTCACTGAAGCGTTGAAACACGGCGGTATTACCAACATGATGGACCGCCTGTCCAACCCGGCCAAGGTAAAAGCGTTTGAACTGGCCGAATCGCTGAAGGATATCATGCGCGGATTGTATGAAAAACACATGGACGACATCCTGGAAGGTGTTTTTTCCGAAACCATGATGAAGGACTGGGCAAACGATGACGCGAATCTGCTCAAGTGGCGAGCGGAAACAGGGGAGAGCGCATTTGAAAAGTGTCCGATCCAGGAGACGGAGATCCCAGAGCAGGAATACTTTGACAACGGTATCCTGATGATCGCCATGGTCAAAGCCGGGGTCGAGCTGGCCTTTGAAACCATGACCGAAGCCGGCATGCAACCGGAATCTGCTTATTACGAATCTCTGCACGAGACGCCGCTCATTGCTAACACCATTGCCCGTAACAAGCTCTACGAAATGAATGTGGTCATCTCCGATACGGCAGAATATGGCAACTACCTGTTCACCCAGGCCTGCGTACCGCTGCTGAAAGATTTTATGGCAAAAATCGATACGGATGTGATTGGTAAAGGTCTGCGTACGGAAGATAACGGCGTAGACAACCAGAAACTGATTGAGATCAACGATGCGATCCGGAATCACCCGGTTGAACAAATCGGCTGCATCCTGCGTGACTACATGACCAGCATGAAAGCAATTTAGCATAATAAAGCAGCCTGAACGGTTAGGGCTGTTCAGGCTGCATTTTCGCGGATCGCAGGTTCCGCACCGGTAATACCTTGCTGCAGGCAGGCATCGGCACCTGCTCCCGGATTCAATTCAACAGGACGTCAAACGCCGGATCCGGCAATCGTGACGCAGTTTCTGCCGGCGGCCTTGCTGAGATACATCTGCGCGTCTGCTTTTTGAACGATTGTATCTGATGCATCGGATGCCTCAGCGAGTACCCCGCCGATGGAAACAGTGACCTTCACCTGGTTTTCGCCCTCGGTAATCCAGCGTTCTGATACCAGAAACCGGATGCGTTCAGCAATTTTTCCCATGATCTGCAGGTTCACTTCCGGGATAATAACGATGAACTCTTCTCCGCCCCACCGACAAACCACGTCCATGGACCGGATGGTATTGGCAATGGTTTGCGCCACCATCCTGAGCATCCGGTCTCCGGCGTTGTGTCCGTAGGTATCATTGACACGTTTAAAATGGTCAATGTCCAGAAACAGGACACCAAAGGGGGTTCCGCTTGTTTTTAGGGCGGCGAGCTTTGTGTTCAGGATCATTTCCGCATGCTTCCGGTTTCCGATTCCCGTGAGGGTATCGATCAGCATGGCGGTTTTGAGGAATTCAACCTCTTTTAGTATGGCAATCCGTTTTTCGTTGATCGAGAAAATTTCGACAGCACCGATGATTGTTCCAGACGCGTCGCGTATGGGAGACACTCTTACGGAAACAGGGACGCGGTACCCTTCTTTATGATACAGGAAGACATCCTCCTCCCGCATTTTTCCATCCTGAAGCGTCTGAACAGCAGGGCAGCCGCCAAGGCACAGCTCTGTACCGTTATCTGTCATGTGACGCAGGATATTATCCGTACACTTACGGCCGATGACCTCTTCACGAGAATATCCGGATATCCGCTCGGCACTTTTGTTCCAGTAGGTGATGATGCGATTGGTATCTAGGTAATAGACACCGTCAAAGAGATTGTCCAGAATCACTTCATAGAAGGTCGTGTTCATACAAAATAATTTACATGAATACAACTTTGATTGTCAATGCCGTTGTGTTTATGATTTCACAGTTGCCTTGTTCCGGAAACTCTTTTGAGTGCATGGCAACCTGTCTTTCGTAAATTTCGCCGAGGCTTTCAACCTGGGTATCAAGGATGATTTTTTAAATAAATTAAGCAAGGCGGGTTGCCCGGTAAATCGGTATGTTTCATCCTGTGCGGCACTTGACAATGCCCCCCTATTTGAGGCATAGTAGTTGAATATCAGATGAAAAATATAGGCTGATTGGAAATTGGAAGGGCGACAGGAATGCCACATTGGATCCACTTTTTTTGTGGCGTTATGGGCTCGTGGCTGATCGCGTTGTTTTCGAGAAAACAGATACGCACGCCGGCTTATTCCAAAAAAGAAATTATACATTAGGGAGGTATCAGATGAAGACATTCAACGCCATGGTTGTCAGCGAAAACACGGATGGATCTTTTTCACGCGCCATTCAGAAACGGACCATTGATGACCTTCCGGATGGAGATGTGCTGGTTCGTGTGAAGTACTCGTCATTGAATTACAAAGATGCGCTGTCTGCCTCTGGCAACCGGGGGGTGACAAAAAAATACCCCCATACGCCGGGGATTGATGCGGCCGGAGTGGTAGAAACAAGCGCGGATTCACGGTTTTCTCCCGGAGATGAGGTCATCGTGACCAGTTATGACCTGGGCATGGATACAGCAGGGGGCTTTGGGGAGTATATCCGGGTGCCGGCCGGATGGGTGATTCCGCTGCCCAAAGGCTTTTCTTTAAAAGAGAGCATGATGTACGGCACGGCAGGGCTTACGGCAGCCATGTCCGTGGATGCGCTGATCGATGGCGGTATTACCCCGGATAGGGGGGAGGTGCTGGTGACCGGGGCTTCCGGTGGAGTGGGAAGTATTGCCGTTTCCATCCTTCATAAACTCGGTTACAGCGTTGCCGGGGTATCGGGAAAAACCGATGAGAGCGATTACCTGAAATCCCTGGGCGTGGGAACCGTTTTATCCATTGAAGAGGCCACAGACACGTCCGGGCGTCCCATGCTGAAGCCCCGGTGGGCCGGCTGCATCGATACGGTGGGCGGCGATATCATGAGTACGGCCATCAAGTCAGTGAAGCCCTTTGGCGTGCTGGTTTGCTGCGGCAATGCAGCTGGACCCAATCTGGATATCACCGTGTATCCCTTTATTCTGCGGGCACTTGTGATTGTGGGTATCGATTCCCAGGATTTCCCAATGGATAAGCGATTAAAAGCATGGAACAAATTGGCGTCAGACTGGAAACTCGACGGTATACAACAGATGGTTCAAGAGGCACCGCTGAGCGATGTTGACGGCATTATCAATGAAATGCTGGCCGGTCGACACAAGGGACGGACGGTGATTTCACTCGGATGATACAGGCATCAGATGCCACTCGGACCTTCTTTTGAAGGGTTCGAGTGGCATGGAAATAGACGGTTACCGCTTCTGGCGATTTATGTAGGGTTTTAAATACGGGTTTACATGAAAGAACCCAATTAACCGTTTTGTTTCTTTCATGCGGTGGTGCGGGCAAACTTCGGTGAAAAAACAGGCTGGCCCATGGCCGTTATTCCGTGATAAAAAAGCGCCCGTTTTCCCAGGTGACATTCAGGTGCGGGATATCATTCACCGTATCCGGGTCAGCGGCGGCATCATTCAGCCAGTCAATAATCAGGGTTTCAACGGATGCTTGAGAGACGTCGGCCTCCTGACAGCCGTCAAAGTCGCACAGGACAAGGGCGTTTTCTTTCATGGACAGCCAGAGAAAGGCCATACCGGGAGTGCCGACCAGCAGGGCGTCGCCGTTAGCTTCGTGGGCGGTATAGTAGTCAATTGCACGGAGCATGGGATCCCTCAACAGAAATTTAAAATCACATCAGCGGGAGAAAGCCAGAGAGGTTCCCTGCCTTTACTGCCGTAGACCATGCACGGTTCATAGGACCCGGGACCGGCGGTTCCGTAGACGATCACCGAAAGATTGACTCCGCTTTCAGGCTCATCGTTGCCAAGGGCCGAAATCGGGATGCTGAACCGATCGCCTTTATGCTGCCAGGGTCAGAATGCCGCCGTTGGCTGCATGAGGTCTCTTCCCCTGGTTTTCCGCACACTGGCGGTGAACCGACATCATCGGGATTGGGATCGGTTTTTTCAATCCCAATCCCGAGTCGTTACCGGGGAGCGGTTAACCCGATTTTTTTTATTCGGCTGCCGGAGCGATCTTTATGGTTGTATGCGTGACGAACATATCATCTTCTATCCAACCCCGGTCTGCATAGACGTTAAACATTTTCAGCCCGTCCAGGATGGGGATCACGACGTCATTCAGGGCGGTGCTAAGGGCCGCACCGTTTTCAGGGCCCAACATCATCGACATGGAATTCCCCCAGCTGGCCAGCATTATGAGACTGTCCATGAGTGCTTCACCGTTTACGAAACGCACATAGTTGCTCTCCTTGAGGAGGTCCGTTCCCACGGCCTGAAATGCAGCGGTCTGGGTCAGTGTTTTTCCGCTGTCACGGGCATCGACCATTTTCTGGATCAGCGCCGGATTGACTGCGATGGTGAACCGGCCGTCCATGTAGGCCCAGGCCGGGCTCACAGCCGTGCCTAACGGCGTGGCAATGGATGTGATGTCGATGCCGGAATGGGAGACGGTGTTCTGCTGCAGGTTGCCGCCTGTCATGGATGCTGTCTCGTTGAGTGCCGTATCAATCAGGCGTTCAAATATACCCGGGTTATCCGTGTCAAAGGTGATGACAAATTCCGGGACTGGAAACGGACCTGTGGTCTGGATCCCGGTCAGGGTAAAGGCTGTCTCATCGCCGAAGGCGTCGAGAAGCGTGTTTAGCGAGATGCCGGTCATATCCTTAAACGCAGTCTCCGCCATCTGTCGGTCTTCCGGAGTCGGAAACTGCATCGCTAGGGTCTGGCGAATACTCATGATGTTGGTCCAGTAATGGATCAGGGCATTTGGGGGGGTCTGCGAGAGCGACGCGGTTTTTACCGGTGCCCGTGAGAACATTTCCGCATAAATTGGATTCATCTGATTCCGGTCGATGAGCAGCCGGCTATCCCCGAACAGGCTATCGCCGTTTTTGTACGATGCATAACGGGTGGCCAGAAACCCTGTCACCATTTGTTTGATCTGTTCAAGTGCTGGGTCCGGCGGTGATTCCCCTGCCATTTCCTGGAGCAGGTCAAGACTGTTCATGAGCGTGGCAATGCCGTTTTCCAGGTTCAGAAAACAGGTGTTGCGCGGGTTGGGTGCCTGCTCACCGGTAAGCCGTGTGTAATACGCTTGATCCTCAAGGCTTTTTTCCGTATTTCGGCCATCGGCCCGGTCGTGAACTGCTTCCAGGGGTGCCTGGGCCAAGGCCGCCGCCATGAGGGTTTTGTCAACAACCGTGGTATACAGGCGCATCATGGGGTTGATGGGGTACGAACGGATGGTATGCCCCTCATAATCCATGTTTTGGGGTTGCTGGTCTTCTCCAGCGCCTAACTTCATGAAGACATCGGTCAGCGTGGCGCCATGCCGGGGCCGGGCAAAGAGCAGTATCTGACCCGGGGTAAAATCCATAACGGTCCGGGCGCCGTCAGGCGGGGGCAGGATGGCAAGGGCCGCTTCATCCCCAAACACCTCGTAGAACATGCGGCGGTCGAAGTTATCATTGAATGCGTTTAGCTGCTGGTTAGCCATCATGCGCCTGGATTCGGGAACATTCATTTTTTCAAGCACCGTATCTATATCAATTGCGGATACGGCTTTTCCGAGCCGGCTATCTCTCATTTCCATCGCCTGATTTTCCAGGGCATTTACGGTGAGCAGCATCCACGTGTCTTCCGGCAACAGGCGGGCAATGGGTGTCTCTGTCGGGGAAAAACCGTCCCGAAGATAGACATAAGCACCGGCAGCACCGGCTATAAAAAACAGGATGATTAGAAACAGCAGTTTTTTCATTTCCGTTCCCCATAATAAAGGTTGATTAAATAACTTTTCTTATCAGAAATTAATTCAAATGTGAAGTGTTTAGTAAGCAGAGAGGGCATAAAAAAGACCCCGCCTGCCAAAGGGTAACGGCGGGCGGGGTATGAGGGGATCAGCGTCACGTCGGCAATGTCACCGTTCAGCGGGGTCTTTACCCCAGGGTCACCGTCCCTAATGCGTCAAAAGATGGCTGATTAACGGTTGCGACGCATCACGGGGATGAGGGCGATGGCTCCCAGAATGGCGACGGGAATCAGGCCTGACGTGGAAGCGCCACTGCCCAGTGCGGAGATGAAGCACATGCTGTCTTCTTTTGTTGTCGCACTGACCGAATTGTAGGAGTATGCGGAGTTCCCAGCCTCGTTATACGCACGCACTCGGTAGTAATAGGTGGTGGAATCGTTCAGACCGTAGTCGTCGAATTCCGTCACGTTTGCCGTTACCGAACCCACCTGCGCATATTCACTGTCGCTGTCCGAACTCTTGCGGCGCTCAATTTTAAAACCGAGCTCGCTGTAGGAATTGTCATCCCAGGTCAGCTGGATATGGCTGTCAGACTTGGAATCCGCTTCAAGGTCCGAGGGCGCTTCAGGCGGGACACCGCCGATGAAGTCGCCGAAGGCCTGAGGTGTTCCCAGATTGTACAGGAGATAGACCCGGTCTTCTACACCGTCGCCGTCCGGATACACGGCAATGGCAGAGACCAGATTATCATCCGTGTGAACGGCATAGACAAAATTGCCGTTCAGAGCGGATGAGATACCGCTGGGGGTATAATCGAGGGTGATGGTCTTGACGATCGCCGGTTCGGCGTCATCATTGATCAGGTCTTCGGTGTTGTAGACGGTGACTGTATTGTCTCCGCTGTTGGCCACATAGATCTGGGTGCCGTTGTTGGCGAAGGTCATGTCCCAGGGCTGGGATCCCACGGGTACGGTGCGGATATGGTTGGTGATAAAGTTGTTATTGTCATCATCGTCCGGATCTTCTTCCTGGATTTTGATGACGGTCAGGCTGTCGCTGCCGTAATTGAGGACAAAAAAGTAGTCCCCTTCCTGATGCGCCAGAACCGTTCGGGGGTTATTTCCCACATAATTAAGCGGGGTATGGTCCGAGGTTCGGATAATCACGACTTGGTTGGATGCATAGCTGGTGACATATACGTATTTGTTATAGGGGTCTACGGCAAGGCCAAAGGGTTCGATCCCAACATTGGTAAGGGTCGCCGTGACCTTGAAGCTGGACAGGGTGATGACGGAAACCGTGTTGTCACCCCGGTTGGCGACATAGGCATAGAGGCCGTCCGGCCGAACCGCGATGGACTGAGGATTTTTGCCCACAGTGATGGTCCGCAGACGGTCTTCCTGAATCAGGGCTTCGGTGTCATAAACGGTTATCGTGTTGTCATCGGCATTGGCCACATAGACGTACCGGCCGTTTGGGCCGACCGCCACCCCCATGGGATTGTTGCCGACGGCCACGGATTCCACCACAACATGGTCGTATGTGCGCATGACAGAAAGGCTGTTGTCAGCCAGGTTGGGAATATACGCAAACGTGTTGGCAAGCGCCGGTGCTGCGGCAAGTGCTGCGAGCAAAACGGTTGAAATTAGCGTACGGGTGAAGACTCTCATGGATCTCTCCTTGACGGATGTGTCTGAATCGGGCTGAGGCCCGTTTGTTAACAGATTCAGTGTGAGGGCAGGCATCATGCAGCTTGCTCACGATATAAAAACGATTAATTTATAATGGAACCAGCCCTGCTTTGTAAAAGACTTTTTTACAATATCGCCGAAATGCGGTATGGCGGAAATGATACCGGCCTGTCCGCATGCCGGTTGCCGGTTCCTGTGATACACTTTCGATAACGGAGGGTTACCGGTTACACTCACATTTTTTATTGCAGGCTTTGCGGACCTGCTGTGCGTGCATATCGTCTGATACGGATGCGTTGAATCTGTTTTACCGAAAAGGAATGTATCGCCTCATGCGCTTATTCGACAGTCACTGTCATATTGATGACCCTTCCTATCAACAGGATCTGGATGCGGTTTTTTCCCGAATGGACGATGCTGGGGTCTGTGCGGCCATGGTCGCCGGTGTTACCCTGAAAACCTGCCGTCGGGCCGTTGCCATTGCAGACGCTTCGCCGATCTGCTTTGCCGCTGTGGGCATCCACCCCCATGATGCGTCCAGTGCAAGCGATGCGGTGCTTGACGAACTGTTCAGGATGGCCAACCATCCCCGGGTCAAAGCCTGGGGTGAGGCCGGGCTGGATTTCAACCGGATGTTCTCGCCGGCTGATGTCCAGGAAACCGTGCTGGTCCGCCAGCTGGAACTGGCAGATGCCGCAGGCCTTCCCCTGATTTTTCATGAGCGGGATTCAAACGGCCGGTTTCTCTCCATCCTGAAGGCGCACGCCCGCCCGGAAAGAGGTGGTGTGGTTCACTGTTTCAGCGGAAATAAGGCAGAACTGTTCGCTTATCTGGATTTGGGCTATCATATCGGGATTACGGGGATCTTGACCCTGTTGAAACGCGGTCAACTGCTCCGGGAGCTCGTCCCCCTGATTCCCGCTGACCGGATCCTCATTGAAACCGATTCTCCGTACCTCACGCCGGCTCCTGAAAAGAACAAACATCGCCGGAATGAGCCAGCCTTTGTCAGGTCTGTGATGCTGAAACTGGCGGACGTGCGCGGAGCGGATGCCGACGCACTGGCGGAACAGGTGTGGAACAATACCTGTCGTTTGTATAAAATCGATGAATCGGAGATCGGGAAAAATGAAAAAAAGCGCCTTTGATGACAGGGCCGCCACCTGGGATGACAATCCGGGACGGGTCCTGCTGGCCGGGAAAATCGGCAGTGCGATTTTAGAGGAGATTCCGGTGACAGCGGAAACAACCGCCATGGATTTCGGCTGCGGTACCGGACTTGTCTCTTTAAAACTGGCACCGGCGCTGAAATCGATCACGGCCGTAGACGGATCTGCCGGTATGATTGACGTTCTGGAGCGGAAGTTGAAAACGGCAGGTGTGGACAATATTGCTGCCCTGCATCTCGATGTTACCCGGGCCGCCTTGCCCCGTGCCAGTTTTGATTTGATCTTCTCCGCCATGGTGCTTCATCATATTGCCGATACAGCCCATCTGCTGGCCGCTTTTTTTGAGGCGCTCAAACCAGGGGGCAGGGTCGCGCTCGCCGACCTTGTCACAGAAGACGGCAGCTTTCATGGAAATCTGCCGGATGTGCATCATCTCGGTTTTGATCCGGATACGCTCAAACGAGAAATGGAAGCCGCAGGGTTCTCAGCGGTGACCGCCAGAGTGATTCATAACATTCCGAAAAATAGTACTGAATATCCCGTCTTTTTGATGGTTGGAAAGAAGTGCGTCTTTGTTGGGTAATGCGATTGTTTTTTTTCGATTGCAGGTAACAACGCAGTGCATGAATCAGAGGATCTTATCATGTTAACCCTGTTGCGCGTATGGTGTGTGGTTTTGGCTGTGTGTGGGACTCTGTTCTTCGGGTGTGCCACCCTTCAATTCAGCGAATCCGTTGATGTGAACCTGGCTGGTATTTCGCCGCTTCAGGGTGCGGGACTGGAGTTTAGAATGCTGCTGAAGATGCGCATCCAGAATCCCAATGACGCTCCCCTGGATTACACCGGTGTCTCTATCCGGATGGATGTGCAGGGTAAGCGATTTGCAACCGGTGTCAGCGATGCTTCAGGCCGTATTCCCCGTTTTGGAGAGGTTGTGGTTGAGATTCCTGTGAGCGTCTCCATGCTCGGTATCGCGCGCCAGGCGCTTGGGGTTGTCGGCAATGAGAACAGCGGGAAGCTTGCATACGAGATCCGTGGACGGCTTGCCGGTCCGTTGATTGAGGGGGTGCGGTTTTCGTCGCAGGGGGAACTTTCTCTGCCCGCAGAATTTTTTGAGCGCGGAAGATAAACAGGGGATATGCCTGCGCTACAGCCAGCTGTACTATAGCATCAGACACAGGCGCCTTGCCAGCGGTGCGCCATGGTACCTGCACCGCTGACAGTCAGTTTTATTTTTTTAAGTTCAGCCTCTGCCAGGATCGCCGGAGGCTTTTTTTAGTTTTTCGCCATCAGATGGGAAATGGCCTGATCCAGGCCGTCGAGTGACAGTTCGAACATGGGAAAAACCCGCCGGATGATACCGATGGTATGGGTATAATTCCACAGGTAGGCCGGCACCGGGTTGAGCCAGACCGAATGGGGAAAATTCTGGGCAAGAAACCGGAGCTGGTTGATGCTCGGTTCCCCGCTTCTGTCCTGCACATAGATGGATCCATCGCGGGCGATGAGTTCATACGGCGCCATGCTGGCGTCTCCCACGTAGATCACACGGGTTTCCGGGTCGACTTTTGAAAAGTCATCGATGGGTATGGGGGTTCTGTACCGCGACGGATCGCTCCAGACCACAGTATAGATGGTGTTGTGAAAAAAATAGGTCTTCACATCTTTGAACTGGGATCGGGCATAGGTGAACAGGGTCTGCACCACTTGGATATAAGGATCCATGGACCAGCCGCCGTTGTCGATGAGCAGCATCACCTTGAGGCGATCCCGGAGGCTTTGCTCAAAGACGATTTCGATCTCCCCGGCATTTTTCATGGTCCGGTAGATGCTTTCGTCAATATTTACCCTATCTTTGGGACCTGAGGGCACCATGTTGCGCAGGCGCTTCATGGCTTCGCTCATCATGGTCTGGCTCAGGGGGCCGGTGGCGGAGTAATCTTTGTACCGCCGCTCTGCGGCCACCTTTACGGCGGATTTGTTCCGGGACTGGCCCCCCACGCGCATGCCGCCGGGGTGGTGGCCGGAATGGCCCACAGGCGAGGTGCCGCCGGTGCCGATCCAGCGGTTTCCGCCGTCATGGCGTTCGGTCTGGTCTTTGAGGCGTTCTTTGAAATACTCGATGAGCGCTTCCGGGGTGAGTTTTGCCACCTCGGACTCAGGCATACCCATGAAGTCGGCAAGCTCTTTGGGGTTTTTGAGCCAGTCCTCGAGCAGCGCCCGGGTGGCATCATCGATTTCGACCCCGGCGTCTGATGGAAATTCCGCTCCTTTGAAGTGGTGGGCAAAGAGCTGGTCAAACAGATCAAAATAGCGCTCGCTTTTTACAAGAATTGACCGTGAGGCCGTGTAAAAGTCATCCAGGCTCTCGACCATTCCCAGATGCAATGCTTTTTGCAGGGTGAGAAAGGCCGTGGGGCTGACCGGTACGCCGATCTCTCTCAGCTGGTAGAAAAACGATGTAAACATGGGCGGCTCCTTGTCAGAACAGTGCCTAAAAGAGACGCCGTCTGCTCATCTGGGCGGTGACCCGTTCATAGTCCGGGCTTTTTTTGAACAGAACCCCCAGGTAGGGGACGGTTCCCTTGAGCAGGTGTTTGGCGTTGAAGTCCGGGTCTGCGTCCAGCGCCCGGATCCAGTTGATCAGCTCCCGGGTGGCAGGTTTCTTTTCAATGCCGTCGATTTCCCGCAGCTTGTAGAACGCGGCAATGCTGTTCTCAGCCAGGTCTTTTGAGATCTCCGGAAAATGAACCCCGATGATCTGGCGCATCATGTCCGGTGCCGGGAATGCAATGTGGTGAAAGTTGCACCGGCCAAGGAACGGGTCTGAGAGGTCTTTTTTTGCATTGGAGGTGATGATGATCACCGGCCGGGTCCGGGCCTGGACGGTTTTGTCAATTTCGATAACATCAAACTGCATCTGATCCAGCACATCGAGCATGTCATCCTGGAAATCCGTATCTGCCTTGTCGATTTCGTCGATGAGCAGCACCACGCGCTGATCGGTGGTAAAGGCCTGGCCGATTTTTCCCATTTTGATATATTCTTCGATATTGCTGACGTCCCGGGTGGAGTCGCCGAACCGGCTGTCATTCAAACGGGTCAAGGTGTCGTACTGGTACAGGGCATCGATCAGCTTCATGCTCGATTTGACATTGAGGATAATCAGCGGCATGTCCAGGCTGTTTGCAATGGCGTGGGCCAGCATGGTTTTTCCGGTGCCGGGCTCGCCTTTGAGCAGCAGCGGCATTTCAAGTTTCATGGAAATATTGACGATTTTAGCCAGCTCTGCGTCGAGTACATATTTCTGCCCGCCTTCGAATGTGTGTGTGGGCTGTTTTTTCAGCATGGCACTTCCTTCCCGTGGGTGTGTGGGTCGCGATGTGGATATGTTGTCTACCCGGTACTTTTTTTTCAGACACTAAGCAGTCAAACGGATGTTTGCAAGGGGAAGTCGCCGGAAAAAGGGAAAAGATTGACATCCCATGACAGGTGTGGTATAAAAAATTAATTTAAATATTCTTTTATTCTGGTAAGTTGAATCAGAATTATTTCGTATTGCAAGGAGGTCCTTTTCATGTTCGGATTGGGTCCCATGGAACTCACAATTATCCTGTTGATTGTATTGATCATTTTCGGCGCAGGACGTCTGCCGGAAATCGGGGCCGGCATCGGAAAAGGGATCCGGAACTTTAAAAAAGGCGCATTTGAAAACGAAGACGAACCAACGGAAAGAATCGATCAGGATACTGACAAGGACGCTTGAACATGATATGTGAAAAGGAGGCGTTATGGCCAGTGACAATGTCGTAATCACGTTATCTTGCGGAACAGACAATCCGAACCGGTCTTCCCGAGCGTTTCATCTGGCGACAGTGGCTCACCAGCAAGGCAAGCAGGTAACCGTTTTTCTGCTGGATGATGCGGTTTTTCTGGCAAAGCAGGGAATGGCCGACAACCTGCGTGCAGCCACAGGGGATGTGGCGGATGATCTCATCACCTACCTGCAGGCCCATGAGGTGCCGATCCTGGCCTGCACGCCCTGCGCCACGGCCCGTCAGATTGCTGAATCGGAACTGATTGAGGGCGCACGTATGGGAACCGCTGTCGAGCTGATCCATCTGTGCTGCGATGCAACGGTGATCAGCCTGTAGGCTGACGGTGCATCCGTTTCAGTGGTTAATCCTTGGGAACCATATTTGTAAGCGAGGCTGAATCAAAACCTTTGATACCTTCAAAAAGCCCGGCAGCTTCATGCTGTCGGGCTTTTGGTCTTTTATCCTGTTTTTATTATTTCAACACGTCAACCTGCATGTCAGCCACCGGAGATGGGGCAGATGACAAATACAGAAAAATGGCAGCAGGCTGCCAAAGCGTTTCTGGCGCGCACCCGAAAAGAGTTGTGGGGAAAAGCCGGGCCGAATACCCAGGTGCAGCTCTATCATATGGGTTTCTCCGTCAATGAAAGCCTGGATGCCCTGCTGGGGTGGAATCCTCACCCCATGAAGCGCACTTCAGATAAGTGGGGCCTGACGGGAGATCCACTGGTCCTGCCGCCGGGGATTGTGGTGCCCTGGGTAAAAGACACGGAGATTCGTCGGCTGTCCATATACCTATGTGAAGGTGATCGTCAGGGAGAAATCTGTCTGGTTCCGGGGAGTGATCGGGGGCCGCGGATCACCGGAGTGGATAACCCAGCGGTGGTGGTGGTTGCAGGAGACCTTGCCGGCCTTCGAGTTGAGTTGGCTGCAGCAGGCCGCGCGGACCTGGTGGTCCTCCCATACGCGGATGCAGATGCAGCGCGGGATGACGCGGTGCGGATGCGGGTCCAGCAGGCAGATACCTGTCTGGTGTTTGGAAATGAGGCACTGTGCCGCAACCTTGAAGCGGCGACGGGTCGGGTCTTGGACAAGGGCCGTGAACCGATTTTTACAGACGATGGGGTCGGCAACGCGGGGATTTCGCTGCTGAACGCATGGCTTTCAGCAAACAGCCGTACAGGATTAGAGGCTGTTATGTAATCGCCGTGTGTTCTTTAAAAATTCAGAGTCACCTGGCCATAACCGATACGCGGCACCTTGGTGGCGATAATCCCGATACCGTCCAGGTATTCCTGGTGGCTGTCGTCCAGTAGATTCTCCACCCCAACGCTCAATGTCCATTGAGGCGAAGGCGTCCATTCCAGACGCAAATCGACACGGGTGTAGGCATCGATGTCCAGTGAGGGCAATCGGTCGACGAAATACAATTCCGCATCGAAATGAAAATTCCAGGGCAAATCCAGATAGGAACGCAGTTGAAGTTGATGATCGGGCGTTTTCCCCTGTTCCATCCGCAGCGTACCGTAGACGCTATTTCCGGTTTTTTGCAAATCGAATTCCAGTAAGGCATAGCTGGCGGAAAACCGCCAGACGTCCAGCGGTCGCCAGGTCATCAAGGCTTCAACTCCGGAGGTTTCCCCTTTCAGGCTGTTATCCATCACAAACGGGATCACCAGATGGACCGGTGCGGGGTCACGCTCCCAGAAAAAGGGCGCAGGGGAGGCATTCCGAAGCTGGTCATAGTCATTGAAAAAAGCGGTCAACGCCATGGAAAACCGGGGTTGCGGCTGCCAGCGATATCCGGCCTCATATGCGATCAAGACTTCTGAGTCGAAATTTTCGTCGCCCACTACACGCGCGATCACAAGGTCACCTGTTGGCAAAACAATGGTGCCCTGGTTGGAGCGCACACCGTTTTCTGAGCGGGAAGGCGTGCGTACGGCACGGGATACGGCGGCCCAGAACATATGCTTATCCTTGAGTTTAAATCGTGTCCGGGCACTGGGCTGGATTTCGAAGCCAGTGTATCCGTTGTATTCAAATTTGGACCCCAGGGTCAGCCACAATCGATCGGCGAGCAGCATGATATCATCCTGCACAAATGCGCTCACCAGGTCGTCGCTGCGGCTGTCCGGTTCGATCCTGGATTCGGGGGTACCTGTTATTTCATCATGGTTCCAGCGGTAGCCCGCCCCACACACCACATCATGGCGGCCATCCGGATCCAGATGATACTTGATTTCGACATCAATGGTATATCGATCCTCAGCCAACGCCACCAGATCCCGCCGGGTGGTGTCGTAATATGCCTGGAGGGTCAGATCGGAGGAATCCGACAGTCTGCGTATCCAGCGGGAAAGTAGGTGGCCACCGGAAAAGGTTTCGGTTTCCTTGGTAATTCTTGTATACGGCGGTGTCAAAAACCCGGAAAAGACGGTTTTCGAGTTCGCCTCGCCGTCATAGAACCTCCCGTCGAACATGAAATCGTCCCGCCTGCCGGCCTGCCAGTCAACCCGAAAGCCGCCCTGCAGATGCCGCCAGGCATCGTGGGCCTCTCCACCATTTTTTTTGTTGAAGGGCTCACGTTTGAAACCTTTGGCGAACAGGCGGATATCCGCCATATCAGCGATTCTTGTGCCATAACGCGCGGCCACTAGCGGTTGCTCATGGGTGCCGACGCCCATGTTGAAAAGAGCGCCAAGGGTTTTGGATGCGTTTTTTGTAATGATGTTGATGACACCGTTAACCGCATTGGCACCCCATACAGTGGCACCGGGACCGCGGATGACCTCGATGCGTTCGATGTCCGCCATGATGGTTTCTTGAACATCCCAATGCACCCCTGAAAAGATGGGGTTATATACGCTGCGACCGTCAATCAGTACCAACAGCTTATTGCTGAACCAATCGGCAAACCCGCGGGAAGAGATGGCCCAGCGGTGGGCATTGATGTGCGCCACCTGGAGCCCCGGTACCATCCGCAGCGCCTCGGGTATGTTGCGGGCACCGGTTCGCCGCAGGTCTTCCTGGGTGATGACAAAAATGGCCGAGGCTGTATCGAAAAGGAGTTCGGATTTCTTGGAAGCCGAAATAATTTCGGTCTGCAAAAGATCCTCGATGGACAGTCCCTTAAGGTAATCGATTTCGGTGCCTTCATTGGCGGAAGACGTTTGCGCATTGGCACCTGTAACCATGGTGATCACATACAGGACATAAACAGCCATCCGAAGTATCGAAAACACCCTGGTGGGCTTACGCCGATGTGTCATGACTTTCCCTTTCACGCAATAGTGTCCATTTGATGGATACTTTGATTTCGCTTTTTTGAAAAACAGAATATTATAGCAGATCTATATGAATCAAAAAAAGCTAAAAATACAAGTCATAAATGGAATGCAACGGCATTTTGGGAGCAGATTGGCACGTTGTCTGATGTTCAGGTTTTGCAATGATGAACGCATCAGCATTGCTTTTATTGATGTGCTGAAACGGATCATGCAGCTTGTAACGGCTGCGTTGCGTAGTCGACTCTGAAAAAAAACCGTTTTTTAGCTGCTATTAAGTCAAACTAAAATCTGATCATAGCGTGGCACTCATGTTGAAGGCCACAGTAAAAACCACCGCGGTTATCGGTACTGCACTACGCCCAAGATTTTGACGCAAAAAAAGGGCCGCCGCCGCGCTGCCAAATTACAAGGTCAAGCCCTTCAGGTGCTCGCTACACTCACAATCTTGCAATTTGCACCTTTGCTGTGCTGGAACCAAAAGTGAAGGAGAGGAAAAAAATGGATTAACTGGCTACCTTAAAAATCAAATGTGCGAAAAATATTTGACACTACCCCACGAACAGACCGATATCCCGCTGGGGATGATTGGTGTTCGTACCCCTCAAATAAAATGTATTAGTCAAGACTTGATCTGACAAATAACCAATTGAGACTGTAAATAAGATTGTGTAACTGCTTATTATCAATTACCCTACTTAGCTTTAACGAATAAAAAGGAAATTGACATGAGCAAAGCAATCAATCA
>PDTL01000016.1 GCA_002748835.1 Deltaproteobacteria bacterium | reverse complement strand
CACTGTCTTGATGGTCAGATATCCTGTCTGAAACAGCAGGGTCACAAGGTTGATGTTTTCGATATCAAAGCTGTTCAGCAGTTCCTCGCCGGCAGTGATCCGGGTCAAGTCCGGCAGAAAAAAACGTTTTTCCCGGGTCATGCGCACCAGCGCACTGGGGGTGCCGGTCTCGAACCAATAGCTTGAAAATTCCTTGTCGTTTTTCAGGAAAAGAAGAATATCAAAGGGATTCATTCCCCGTTTCCATCACCCCGGTCAGAGGGTAAAGGTCATGTCCGCTGCCACGGCAAAACAGTCGATGTCTTTATGCTGCGACCGGATCTGATCCTGGCAGGTCCTCACCATTTCATCTATTTCCCCGTCTGTCCGTTCCTGGTTGTGGTGAAACAGGCCCAGCCGCCGGACATTCCCCTGAAGTGCAAGATCCAGCGCGTGCAGATACACCGAATGGCCCCACTCCTTTGTTGCCAGATAATCATCTGGTGTGTATTCCGCGTCATGAAACAACAGATCCGCATCTCTGACAAACTCCCGGTAGGATGCAAAGGTGTGTCCGTTGGGATGGATATAGCCGAGCTCATTGTCGGTGAGAATCACAAATTTTTTACCGTTTTCCGTAAACTTATATCCGCATCCACTGTTGGGGTGACTGATGCTGATGGGTTCAATGGTCATGCTCCCGATCATGAAGGAATCAGGGCAGCCGTTTCGAAACCGGATCCGGGCTTTTAAGTCAGAGTATTTGATGGGAAAATTGGGGGGCTTCATCACTTTCCCGATCATCGATTCCACATATTTTTCCGGAAACGGGCATCGGTACACGATGATTTCCGTCTGTTCCATAAAGATCGGTTTGAAAAACGGAAAGCCCATGAGATGATCCCAGTGGGCATGGGTGAAGATCAGATGGTAGTTAAACCGGTTCTCTTTGACAAGCTGCGTGCCTAAGCGGCGAATACCTGTGCCCGCATCAATGATGATGATGTCATCACTTTCAGAGCGTATTTCAATACAGGTCGTATCACCGCCATAGATGGTGAATTCCGGCCCTGAAATCGGGATAGATCCTCGAGATCCCCAGCATTTTATATACATGTAGCCACTTATCCAGATAACGGTTTAAGGTCAAAACCCGATTCAACCCATCGTAACAGGATACCAAGCCCCCAAAAATAAGCACCATTAAACTGGAAAACACCGCATTTGACAAGGAATTTTTCGTTGCCCACGATGCGTGCAACGGGATTCGTAGGCATTGCCAAAGACGGGGCGGATTTTTTCGATCCCAACACCTCGCATCAGGGGGAAATCGTGTCTTCACTGATGGTGGTGTCCCCAGGGATTCCAGATCCGGTGGATGCAGATACCGGTTCTGATTTAAAGCATTCAGCGATAATTATCGTGTCGTTTACTGATACAATACGGATGCCGATGGATTTGAAATCGTTGAGTATGAGTTGTTTGGCCAGCATGTCCGCTGAATGGCGGTAGTCGATGGAGAGTACGGCCTTATCAATCTGCATTTCAACCGGTTGAATGGACTTCACGCCCGGAACTTTGCTCAAGACCCGTTTAATGGCAAGAAAGGCACTCATATACGATTTCCCGTTCAGTTGCAGGGCGATGGGGGTTGTTTCAGGGGACCGGTTGTTCCAGTTGAGCAGCTGCTGGGTAATCGGATCGGCTAATTTTTGCGTCGCTGTCTGGATGGCAAGCCTGCCGCCTTCAGCAGCCGTGTCGCTGAGAACAGCAGCCGATGCCCGGAGGGTATTGATTCGGTTTCCGCTTTTCGTTTCCAGCAGGTGAAGGGTGATGTCTGCGGTATAGGATTGCTGGCTGCCGATACGGTTGGCACTTTCATCTGCAGTGGCCGCGCCATAGATAACAATATCCGCACCATACAATTGGCCAAGCACGCGTGCAGACTTGTCATTGAGATTGGGTCCGAACTGGTAAAGCAGCTCGGTACCGTCTGTGGGCAGCATGTCGTGGGCAACCGGCGTTAGTCCTTTTTGAGACAGGGCGCTTTGCAGAAGGGATTCCGCAACAGCAGGTCCGACGGATGGCATATCACGCCACCAGTACCTGGGTTCGATATCCGCAACATGGGATTCACTGACCAGAATGAGCAGGTGCTGCTTTTTTTTCTCTTCAAGGATGACCCCGGATGCGCGTATCTGGCGGAGCAGCGCGGCTTCGGTCAGTGTGGCTTCGATGAGGACATGATAGGACTGATCTTGAGAGAACTCGGCCAGCACTTTGAAGTCAGCGATGAACTGCATACTGTTAAGGCCCAGGAGTTTGGGGATGGCAGAGAAGTGATCCACAAGCTGCTGCTGCGGAATGAGATCTACGTATGCCTGTTTGACGGCGGCGCGGATGGCGGACTGGATGGCCGTTTCCCGGGCATCTGTCGTTTGACCTCTCACCTTGGCTGTACCCGTTCCCAGGGTGACATAGGTGTGTCCATGCGCGGACGCCTGGCCGCTGCTGACAGGATCTGCATGGGCAGAGATCCCCAGAAGGAAAAGGGTCGCAAAGAGAACGGTTGCCGAACGGAGATGGGGGTAAATCACGTACATGTTTCTATCCTGATAAAAGTCGGGTTGCGGTTTAGGATTCGCGATCCAGGCTGTAATCCGCCAGTAGGCGCAGCAGGTCGGATGCACTGGATTCTGGAAGTACCTGCAGCGCAGACTTGGCTGCGGCAACTTGGTCTTTTGCCTGATTTCGGGTATAGTCAATGCCGCCGTACTGATTCAGATAGGATACAAATACGGAAAATAACTCCGCCGTGATGTCTGGCGCCCCCAGTGTGGATTCAATGGTGGTAACGGCCGCAGCGTCGCCGGCAATGATTGCCTGATGAAGGGAATGGATCACGGGAAGGGTGACTTTGCCTTCGGCAAGATCAGTGCCGACGGCTTTCCCTAATTGATTCGGGTCTGCCGTATAATCAAGCAGGTCGTCGGCCATTTGAAACGCCATTCCCAGATGGTGCCCGTATGTTGCGCAGGCTGTCTCTACTTGCTCCGGCATATCGGCAAGAATCGCGCCGGTCCTGCAGGCCGCTTCCAGCAGCACGGCTGTCTTGCGGCGAATAACATCCAGATATTCCGCTTCCGTGAGATCCACACGGCCCCGGTTGGCCAGCTGGTGGAGTTCGCCCTGGGACATGTCTTCGGTGATAGCAGCAATAACCTTGATAATGCGGAGATTGTCCGTTTTTGCGGCAAGGGAAAGGGCTTTTGCCAGCAGATAATCTCCGGACAGCACCGCTTCCGAGTTCCCCCAGATAAGATGGGCGGCTGGCCGGTTTCGCCTGACATCCGCCTGATCGACAAGGTCATCGTGCAGAAGGGTGGCCGCATGGAGATACTCAAACATGGTGGAGAGGGAGGCGGCATCCGTACCGCGATATCCGCATGCGCGTGCGGTGAGCACCATGAGCAGCGGCCGCATGCGTTTCCCCCCGGCAAATAGGATATGTTCGGTGATCAGTTTCGCAAGGGTATGGTACGGTGTCAGGTTGGCTTCAAGGGCTTGGTTGATGTCGGACAGATCCGTTTTTGCCCGGGACAGGATGATCTCTTTGATGCGGCTCATATAAGGGCTCCGATCAGGTCATAGGGATAGGCTTCTGTCAGCCGGACCGTGCAGAAGGATCCAATGGAAAGGTGGTCGGCATGGATGTGGACTCCGCCATCGACATCGGGTGCCTGAAACGGACCCCGTCCGACGAAGGTGCCGGGTTCAGGCATCTCCTCAATCAGCACCTGGCAGGTGGTGCCGATGCGGGTTTTGTTCCGGGCATGGGAGATGTCCGCCTGCAAGGCCATGAGGGCATCATACCGCTCCTGAGCCACTGGTTCCGGTACCGGGCCAGGCAGTCGGTGGGCGGGCAGGTCTTCACCATCCGAATAGGTGAACACGCCGAGATGGTCAAAGGCAACCCGTTCCATGAGGGCCATGGCGGTTTCAACGTCTGCATCTGTTTCCCCGGGGAATCCGGTAATCAGGGTCGTCCGGAGGGCCGCATCCGGGTATTGGTCCCGAAGGGTGTCAAACAGGCGCAGGAGGTCGTCGTGGGTGTACTGGCGCGCCATTTTTTTCAGCATGGCCGATGAGGCATGCTGAATGGGCAGGTCAAAATAGGGGACAACACCGGCGCCGGTTCCAATCCGCTCCAGGGCGCGGGGTGTAAGGTCTGACGGATATCCATAAAGTACGCGCAGCCACCGGTCACCGATGATCGGGATCAGGGCGTCCAGCAGATCGGCAAGGTCCTGTGGCGGCAGGAGATCACTACCGAACCGGGAGGTGTTTTCCGCCACCAGAACCACTTCCTGAACAAAAGGGGTGAGCAGCTCCGTTACTTCTTCCGCGATCATGTCAATCGGCCGGCTCTGGTACGGACCGCGCAATGCGGGGATAATGCAGTAGGTGCAGTGATGGCTGCAGCCTTCGCTGGTTTTGACATAGGCAACCGGGGCTGTGGGGGCAGGGCGAGGAAACCTTCTGTGGCGGTTCGGCCTGTTGCCGGGCGGTGGCAGGATGCAGATGCCGGCGTCGTCAGGGCCGGAAATCACTTCAAGAATCTGTTCATAGGCGCCGGTTCCCAGAAATGCGTCCACTTCCGGAAGCGCTTCTGCGATGGGCGCCTGATACCGCTGCGGAAGACAGCCCGTCACAATGAGCCGCCGGCAGTTCCCGGTCTGTTTATACGCGGCCAGTTCCAGAATGGTGTCAATGGATTCATCTACTGCAGACCGGATAAAACTGCAGGAATTGACGACAATTACATCCGCCTGTTCCGGTGCGTCGCTGATGTGGTGACCGGCATCGCGCACCAGCGCCGTCATGGTTTCCGTGTCAATCTGGTTGCGGGCGCATCCGAGGCTGATAAAACATATATTCATAGGCAGTAGCCGTCGTGTCCACTACGCGTCAATCGGGACTGCCATCCCTGAAAACAACCCGGCAGGCGGGATGACAGAAATCCCCCTTCTCCGATGGCGTGAAAAAGGGTGGATAAACACATCAGAAATATAGCGGGGGGCAGGTTTGTGTCAACCCAATTAAATGAGCGGGCCGATGTTTCTGCGGTTTCTAATCTTAAAGCGGCAAAAGCGATTTATGGAAAACCAGGGGCGGGTTTCTTTGCATTTTTCTGTCATTATGCTATTCTTTCTGGAAAAATAAGGCCTTGCCATCATCAGGAGACCCTGACATGAAAAAGTTGCCCATCGGGATTCAGGCGTTTCAGAAAATTCGTGAAGACGATGATGTGTATGTGGATGAGACCGGCATTGCCGTTGATCTGATCGACTGTTACCAACGCAACTTTAGGGGAAGTACTACCCGCCCTATCCCGTTGTCAATAAAGGTACCGAGGGATTCTTTAACCCCAAAAAAGAGATCGCCTCGCCCATAATGGCGTCAAGGATGGCCTGAATCGTTTTTTTCTGATAAGCTGACGGCTTTACGCAACGCAGCTGTTGCAAGCGGCATTATTCGTTTCAGCGCATTGATAAAAGCAATATTGATGAGTTCATCATTGCAAAACCTGAACAAATCCCCAAAAGCTCGCAGAGCAACGGATTCTCGTTGAAAAAGCGTCAACAAATTGTACCTGGCAAAGACCAATGACGTATGCCCAATCAACATCATCGCTTCTCAGTTGAACCGCTTTAACCAGCTTTAAATGCTGTTTGCACATGTTGAAAAAAACTTCGATATCCCATCGGTTGTTATTCCAGCCTTATCGAGCATATCTCCAATTTTAGGCCGGAAGAAGTACGCGCTGATTCGCCCAAGCTTTTCATCCTCAACAGTTTGACTTTCAAGAGGGCATGCAGTAGCATTCATTTGAAAAAGCTCCTTTTTTTGACTTGTTTTAGGTCGAACATAACAGATCAAAATAGGGGGTTTTTGTCAATTAATGCTTTTATTTCAAATTATTATACTTTAGCCATTGGGTCAAATTAGCTCCGGAAGTTGAGAATTTAAATTTTCAGAAAACTTCAGATGAGTTAATTTATTGGTGTACAAGGTGGATATAAGTGGCCTTGTGAACCGGGTTACGCCCGCGACATATACTTCCGCGTTTCTGTATTCACCTTTACCTTTTCTCCGGTTTCCAGATATTCAGGTACCAGGATTTCAAGGCCGTTGGACAGGGTCGCCGGTTTGGTTCGGGCTGTGGCGCTGGCCCCTTTGATAGCCGGGGCGGTTTCTACGATTTCAAACACAAGGCTGGTCGGAAATTCGATTCCCACCAGGTTTTCCTCAATGATCATCCCCACCAGGTTTTCCATGCCGTCAGTCAGCCAGATCGTGTCATCTTCCATGTCGCTTTTCGCGAGCATATACTGGGCATAATCCTCGCTGTCCATGAAGACCAGAAAGTCACCGTCATCATAGAGGTACTGCATGGATTTTCGTTCAATCACCATATCGGTGAGCATGTCACCCCCTTTGTAGCTTTCCTCGAACTGCTGGCCGGTCTTGATATTGTTGAATTTCACCTTGTACAGGGTGACCGCTCCCCGGGCGGACGGAGTTTTTACGTCAATGTGTTTCACCACATAGGGGTCACCGTTGATGTCAACCACATTTCCTTTTTTGAGTTCACTTGCCTTGGGCATATCAAACGCTCCTGAATAAGATGGATATTAGTGTTTTTCATGTTTTGAAACCGTCTGTGCCGATCCCAGCAGAACCGCGATCCAGCGGGTATCGTCGTTGCTTTCAAGGGCAACCTTGATGATCATAGTCAGGGGCACGGATAAAAGCATGCCAATGGGACCGAGCACCCAGCCCCAGAAAACCAGGGAAAGAAACACGATCAGGGTGGACAGGCCAAGACCTCTGCCCATAAACCGGGGCTCCAGGCCCGTGCTGATGGTCACGTTGACAATGATAAAGCCGAGACCGACAAGAATGGCTGTGGGATAACCAAATTGAATCAGCGCCAGGATGACAGGCGGGATTGCGGCGATAATCGAGCCGATATTGGGCACATAATTCAGCAAGAACGCCAGCAACCCCCAGAGCAGGGGGAAATCAATGCCGACGAGCCCTACCATGACGCCCAGTATGACGCCTGTCATCAGACTGAAGACCGTTTTTATGGCAAGGTAGCGATTGACATTCTCTGCGATTTGATTCAGATGGCCGAGCGATTCTTCGGGATCATCTATTGCCGCCCGCACCTTTTGCGGGAAACCGGACGCCTCGACGAGGATAAATACCACGGTGAGAAAGACAAGAAATCCGTTTGTCAGTGCAATTCTGAGACCGTTGATCATATTACCGGCAAGTTTGAACGCGGTGCCGGGATTGAAATAGTCATTAACAACGGTGCTTGAGATTTCAATTCCCTGGGCGTTCAACCACACCAGCAGTTCTCTGATTTTAGCGGTAATCTGTGTCTGGTACACGGGCAGCTTGATGGATAATTCATTGAGAGTGGTTAGCAGAAAGGATGAAACAAACACACCGGATGCCAGAATGATCGCAATGATAAACATAATGCCAAGGGCATTGGGGATGTGTTTTCTGCGCGTAAAATTCAGTAGCGGCATACAGATGGTGGCAATAAACACGGCCAGAAAAAAGGGAACCAGAATCGATGCGGCAGCCTGAATCCCAGCCACTACAATGACGAAGCTGGCGACCGTCATCAGAAAGCGCGATAGGCGTGATACCTGTGGTTTTTCCTGCATTCGTTTATTTTTTCCGTTCCTGAAGGTTGACAGAGACACCTTTCTCAAAAACATATTGATATTCGATTTTTTCTCTATGATCAACAAGCATGATACCTCTGCCGTTTCAGAACCGGAAAATCTTGGAAAACTAGCCCTTGCCGGATGACGGATATGACCCAAATCAGTGCATAAATCAAACAGCATCTTTACGTTTTTGATTTATCACGGCAGCTTCTTGGGGTAATACACTGAACGGAGAAAAAATCGCTTTATTGATGACAAAAGGGGGTGTCATGGAAAATCTCACCCTGGAACAGAAAATCGGCCAGCTGGTGGTGATCGGGTTTTACGGGATTGATCCCGATGCGGCCACGGTCCGCGGCATGCTGGCTCAGGCCAGGAACGGTACCATCGGCGGCGTGATTCTCTTTGGCTATAACATCAAAGGACCCGCGCAGCTGAAACGGCTGATGAAGGCCATTCATCAGGAACCCAAAACCTATCCCTTGTTCACCATTGTGGATCAGGAAGGGGGCCGGGTGCAGCGGCTTGATCCGGAAAAGGGATTTTCCGGATTCCATTCCGCGAAAACCGTTGCCGAAAACCTGACACCCTCAGCGGCCCGTGAGCAGTATGCTGACATGGGCGCCATGCTCAAACGGTATGGCTTTAATTTTGATTTTGCGCCGTGTGTAGACCTTGACACCACGCCTCCCTGCAGTGTCATCGGCGGTCTGGAACGAAGCTACGGCTGCCAGCCGGCTAGGGTGGCCGATTATGCCCTGGCACTGATGGACGGGCTCCATGAACACGGGATTCTCACCTGCTTAAAGCACTATCCCGGTCATGGCCGTGCCCAGGGAGATTCGCACATAGGGCCGGTCGACATTACCGACACCTGGAGCGAGGCATCGCTGGAACCCTACGCGGCACTGGTGAAAACCGGGCGTGTGGATGCGGTGATGACCGCTCACCTGCTGCATCAGGGTATGGATCCGGATACCCCGGCGACGTTTTCCGAAAAATGGATTGGCAGATTGCGAAACGAGATGGGCTTTGACGGGGTGGTGGTGCCGGATGATCTGAATATGGGGGCGATACTTCACCATTATTCTCTGGAGGAGATCGTGATCCGGGGGCTCAATGCCGGGCTTGATCTGCTGCTTTTCTCCAATAACCCGCTCGCGGCAAACGCCCAGGGAATTCGGCAGGATGCCCGATCAACCGGATTCGGGAACAGCCGGGTGCCGGATGCAGCGTTGCCCGGTAAAATTATCCGGATTGCCGTCGATGCCGTTGCCTCCGGGGCAATTTCCGAAACACGGATCAATGAAGCCGTTTCCCGGGTCATGGCGTTGAAACAGAGACTCCAGGTGTCCAAAACATGAAAAAAGAAGGCCTCATCGATGTCTACGGTCCCGCAATGAATTTCAGCACCGCCTGATCCAACCCATGGTGCGGGTTGATTTATTGATGAGAGCGGGCTACCATACGGATGTCATTAGGAATGAAAACTGAGAACAGTGAACCCCTGCAGTGATCTCCCTATCTATTACACAATGAGGTGACCCATGATGAAACGATTGATACTGGCCGTGATGTGTCTGTGTTTTGCGGCAATGTCCGCATATGCAGCTGAAAAAACAGATAACAGGCTGGTGATTTACACGTATGATTCCTTTGCGTCGGAATGGGGACTAGCCCCCAAGGTCATTCCTGTTTTTGAAAAGATGAGTGGTATAGAGGTGGAGTTGATCTCTGTGGGAAGCTCCGGCCAGGTGCTTCAGCGGGCCATTTTGGAGAAGGCCGCGCCCAGGGCGGATGTGCTCATCGGCATCGACAACAGCCATCTGGCCAGGGCCAAAAGCGCGGATATCCTTTCACCATATCGTTCCCCCGGGCTTGCGCGCGTCCCTGCGGCACTCCAGTTTGACCCGGACCACCATGTTACGCCTTTTGATTACGGTTATTTTGCCATCATCTACGACAGCGAGCAGATCAAGAATCCCCCCAAAACCCTCGAGGATCTGACAGCTGAAACCTATAAAAAATCGATTATCCTCATGGACCCGCGCACCTCAGGTCCAGGCCTGGGATTTCTGCTCTGGACCGTCGCGGTATATGGTGATGATTTTCCCCATTACTGGACCCGGCTTGCGCCGTCCATTCTCACCACCACGGACAGCTGGAGCTCTGGCTACGGCCTGTTCACCAATGGCGAGGCGCCGCTTGTTCTGAGCTACAGCAGCAGTCCGGTTTACCATGTTGCGTTTGAAAAAACGGATCGCTACAGAGCGGCTGCCTTTGAGGAAGGGCATTATCTGCAGATCGAAGGCGCGGGTATCGTGAACCGGGCCCCGCACCGCAAGGCTGCCGAGGCGTTTATCGATTTTATGCTGTCTGATGCGTTTCAGAAAGCCGTGCCCCTGACCAACATCATGTTTCCGGCAAGCAGCGCCACCCCGCTTCCCGACAGTTTTTCCCATGCGGTGAAACCCCAAAAGCACCTTCAGCTGCCGCACGCGGAAATACTGAAAAATCGTGAACGGTGGATTTCCACCTGGGTGGACATTGTTTCCCGGTGATCGCATCTTCGCCTGCCGCGTGGGGAAGGCGGCTTCTCTGGTGCCTTCCCCTGATGCCCACCCTGTTGTTGGTTTACCTGCCCCTGTCGGTGATTGTCATGGAGGCCCTGACACACGGGCAGGGCGCGTCGCCTTTTGTGAGTCTGTTTTCAGCCCCGTATACCTTTCGGGTGATCGGGTTTACCCTCTGGCAGGCCCTGATCAGCACCGGGGTTTCCCTTGTTCTGGGATTACCCGGGGCCTGGCTCCTGGCCCGGGCCACTTTTCCGGGAAAACGACTGCTCAAAGCCCTTACCGCCATCCCCTTTGTGCTTCCGTCCATTCTTGTGGTCCTGGCGTTTGTGATCTTCTATGGAAACAGCGGGGTGCTCAACCGCTTTGTCATGGGCGTGTTTGACCTGAACCGGCCGCCGTTTGCCGTTCTTTATTCTTTTTTTGCCATCATTCTGGCCCACGCGTTCTACAATTTCCCCCTGGCTGCACGCCTGATCGGCGCGTTCTGGGAACGTCACAATGACAGCCCGGCTCAGGCGGCACGCACCCTGGGTTCAGGCCCGGTGCGGGTCTTTTTCACGGTTACCCTTCCCGGGCTCCTGCCAGCCATTTTTTCGGCAGCAGGATTGATCTATCTGTTTTGTTTCATGAGTTTTGCCGTGGTTCTGGTGCTGGGCGGCGGTCCGCGATACACCACCCTTGAAGTGGAGATATATCGCGCTGCCCGGGTCAGTCTGGATCTTGATAGGGCCGCAGCCCTTGCTGTGGTGGGCGCAGTGCTGACCCTTTGCCTGCTTTGGGTGACGGTGAAACTGCAGCATCGGGCCGCTCATGCGGTGCAGGGACAGGCTGCGCGGCCGGGGCATATCCGTCTGTCCGGTGCCATGAAAGCGTTCTGGGGGCTGTATATCGTGCTGGTGGTCCTTGTGGTGGCCGCGCCGTTGGTGGCGCTTGTCGGTCGATCATTTCTGGCCCGGAGCACCCGATCTGGCCCCTTGATCTGGACGGCCAGGTGGTATCTGGATCTTTTTACGGACGGCGGTGCGGCCCTTTCTCTTACAGCCGTGAAAAACAGCCTGACCTTTGCCTGCCTCACTGTTTGCGCAGCGCTTCCCATGGGTCTTTCTGCAGCCTGGGTCACCACCCGCAGTCACGGACTGAAAGGGCGCATGGCTGAAACGGTCATGATGCTGCCTATGGGAATCTCTTCTGTGGTGCTCGGACTGGGATATTTCAAATGCCTTGCCCTTTTTTTTCCCGCGTACAAGGGAAGCCGTGCTGCCGTGGTGGCCGCCCATGTGGTGGTGGCGTATCCCTTTGTGCTGCGGGCCGTGTCTGCCGCTCTGAAACGGATCAGCCCGTCCCTGCCCATGGCAGCCCGGACCTTGGGCGCTGGCCCATTGCGGACATTTTTCACCGTGGAGCTGCCCCTGATCCGCTCCGGGCTGCTGGGGGGCGCCTGTTTTGCCTTTGCCCTGTCCATGGGGGAGATCAATGCCACCCTGATTCTGGCCACACCCGATACTGTGACCCTCCCCCTTGCCCTGTACCGGCTGATCGGGGCGTACCGTTTTTTTGCCGCCAGTGCTCTGGGGACGGTCCTGATGGGGCTGTGCGTGGCTTGCTTTCTGATACTGGAATGGATGGGAGGAGAGTCTCTTGACGCTGAAGGTAACTGATCTGATTTATACCTGCGGCGATTTTTCCCTTCGGGTGAATTTGTCTGTGGAACAAGGAGAATTTCGCTGCGTTATCGGTCCGTCCGGGTGCGGAAAGTCGACCTTGCTGCGCCTGGTGGCAGGCCTTGAGCCGGTTGATAGTGGAACCCTCCTCTTGGCTGGCCGGGATATCACGCGTATCCCTCCTGAAAAGCGCGGCATCGGTCTGGTGTTTCAGGATTACGCCCTGTTTCCCCACCGCACGGTGGCGGATAATGTGGCATATGGATTAAAACTGGGCAAAGCAGGGAAGAAAGAGCGGATGGCACGGGTCCGCGACCTTTTGTCTCTGGTTCGTCTGTCTGAAAAAGCCGATGTCTTTCCTGCCACCCTGTCCGGCGGAGAACAGCAGCGGGTGGCCCTTGCCAGGGCCATTGCACCCAACCCGTCGGTACTGCTGTTAGATGAGCCATTGTCTGCCCTGGATGCTCGCCTGCGCGTTGACCTGCGCCGGGAGATCCGGGAAATCCATGACCGCTTGTCCTTGACCACGCTCTACGTTACCCATGACCAGGAAGAGGCCCTGACGCTTTCGGATCGCATTGCTGTTATGAAAGACGGCGCTATTTTGCAGACCGGATCACCGAAGGCCCTGTACGAAAATCCCAAAGACCTGTTTACCGGTACCTTTCTGGGCCTGTCCAACACCCTTTCAGGTTGCGTTAAAAACGGATGGTTTATTACGGATGACGGGATACGGGTGACGCGCATCGGTCTTTCAGAGGGTATGGGTACGCTGTTCTTCAGGCCCCACCATGTGTTCCTGCATGAAAATACCGCAGGCAGGGGAATCCCGTTTGCGGTAAAACGGGCAGAATTCTGCGGCAGCTTTACCCTGATCCATGTGGCGGCAGGCGGTCATACCATGGTGGTGCTTGATTCAAGAAAAACCGCGTGGACAGCGGGAAGAAAGGGTTTGCTGGAAATTGCCTCAGATGGAGTGCTTTTCTTTCCTACGGCATCCTGAAAAAACGGCGGCGCAACGGATCCACTCATCCCGCATGCGCTGGCAGTTGTTGAGAAAACGGTCTGTTTCACCGGATAAAATGGTCACGGTTTCATGAAAGGCAGGCAATGGGAATTGGTGTTCATGTCAAATTACCGCGTTGCAGGTCAGTGTATTCTGTACTAAGACAGGGGGATGTGAAGCAACCGTGATGATGTGAAAGGAAAGCTACCCATGCAGATTCCCTTATATCAGGTGGATGCGTTTACAGACCGGCTGTTTGCCGGAAATCCGGCTGCTGTCTGTGTGCTGGATCAGGAACTCGAAGATTCGCTGCTGCAGAATATCGCCCGGGAAAACAACGTGTCTGAAACCGCTTTTATCCGGAAGACCGGACCGAATCAGTATGCGATCCGGTGGTTTACTCCCACCGTGGAAGTGGAACTGTGCGGACATGCAACCCTGGCAGCGGCCTTTGTTGTGTTTAATGAGCTGAAAAACGGATCAGGCCCGCTCATGTTTTCCTCCCGGTTTAGCGGAGACCTGTTTGTAATCCGCTCGCACGCTGGATTGACCCTTGATTTTCCGGCCCAGCCGGCAGTGCCCTGCGAGCCCATACCTGCATTGGCAGCGGCGCTGGGGGCAGAACCGGTTGCGTTACTCAAAGGGCCGGATTACCTGGCGGTGTTTGACAGCGAGTCCGTGGTGCGCACACTCACCCCCGCGTTTTCAGCCCTTGCCAGGCTGGATGCCCGGGGCATCATCGTCACGGCTCCCGGTGACACGGTTGATTTTATCTCTCGTTATTTCGGACCCCGGATGGGAATCAATGAAGATCCGGTGACCGGTTCTGCCCACTGCACCTTGGTGCCGTACTGGGAAGGGCGTACTGGAAAAACCGAATTCACGGCGCTTCAGGTATCAGCGCGGGGCGGGAAACTGCGCTGCCAAAGAGGCGGGGATCGCGTAAAAATCACCGGTCAGGCCCGGTTATACCTGAAAGGGGAGATTTCGGTTTCCGGTGCGGGAAACAGGCGTCAGCCGGAAAAAACAGCGCATCTGACTGAATACCATCAAGAGATCCGGAAAATCATGAACCGCCTGGGCCCGGAGACCGCCAGCCTGACCTTACCGCCCCTGTGCGTCACCCATATGAAGGTGAAACACCTGGGCTACACCCCGGGCAAGTCTTTTTCCATCGAGGTGCCGACAACTTCCGATTTCACCAACCCGGCCGGTACGATGCAGGGCGGATGGATATCTGCTGCCTTTGACAATGCCTTCGGCCCTTTTTCCATTCTGGAGACCGAAGGGGTAACCACGTCGCTGGACCTGAACACGACCTATCTTCGGCCCCTGGCCGTGAAGGCAAAAAAACTGATTGTCACGGTATTCCGGCAGGAGGTGTCCCGGCGGTATATCATGATGCGGGGAGAGGCCCGCACACCGGATGGGCGGCTGATTGCCACCGCCACCAGCCGAATGGCTGTGGTGCTTTCTGCCTAACGGATGGCGCGGCAGATGCCCTTTTCAAGGGGCGTGGCGATACCACCCTGTGCTCGGGTATCGGGTATGCGGGTTCAGGCCCTGGGCAGGTCATTTCCCATTTCAGAGCGGTTTTGGTTGAAATCTGCCAGGGATTCACTTTGCAGGGCAAGGCGGTGAAGCTGTTTCAACCGTTCCAGGTTATCAATTTCTTGAATGGCATGAATGGTATGGAAGGGAATCTGGCTGAATTTGAACTCCAGGGTATCTATCACAGATTCCTGTGCCTTTTTGACCATCCCTTGCTGTATGCCCTGCTGCATTCCTTTTTCCATCCCCTGTTGCATCCCTTTCAGCAACCCTTCTTCTCTGAGGCGGTCGGCAATTGTGGGCATGATCTGTTCTCCCTTTTCCTGTGACACTGCCGCGTCGACGGCAGCTGTCAATTGTTCATAATTGATCCGATCATCCGGTGCTGCATTAAGGATATACCGTAGCATGGTTTCAAAAAATCTCAATCCGGAGGACTCCTGGAGTACAGGTTTCATCAAAGAAAGAATTTCCGGTAGTTTATCTGCGAGATCTTTTTGCATGATATGTTTCAGAAGCAGAAGCGACGCTTTCAGGAACACACCACCGCGAATCGTCTCATCGGAAAAGGCCGTGGCATCCCAGAACAGGCAGGTAAAATCCGGTACATAGGGGTGAAGTGCTTTCGGGTAGTGATTGAAATAGTCTCGAAATGTCGAAACGGTACGCCACCGGGTTTTTCCGTGATAAAAGATTAACGGAATGATCACCGGGAACGGCTCACCGAAATTCTTTTTCCGTTCCATATCCCAGATATTCAGCATGTAGCGGGTCAACTGAAAGACCGCCATGTGATCCGGGTGACTTTTGTGTTCAAAAAGAATGTAGATGAAACCGGGTGTGCCGTCTTTCAGGTACGCTTTGACGAGAAGATCGGATTGGGTTGCGGCAAGGGACGGATCCACATAGGAGTCATTCGCGTAATCAATGGTTTCCATGTCAAAGAGATCCCGAACCGTTTGGGGGAGATGCAGATTGAGAAATTCAATCACGGTTTCCGTCCGGGTGAATACCGATTTAAAGAAACGGTCATGGGGTTGGTGCAGGGATTCCATCAATACAGGATCCTTTAGGTGTCGTTGTTGATCCGTCAATCACGGTAACCTGATCATAGGATAATTGTGACAGCTTGGCAACGATACTGCCAGGATGATGGTGTCATACGGCAAAACAGATTGCGCATAACTGAAAACTTCTGCCGTTGTAATCAGGGCTACTAGCGCACATTTAACGTGGACAGCACGCCCAGGGTATGAAAGATTCAATGCGTTGATACCGTGTCTCTATCATGGTTTTAAATGGTTGGGTAAAAAGGTCTGTATGAAGCGTTTATCAGGTGCATATGCGGAGGCTGTATGCTGTTTAGGATTGAAACCCTGTTTGATCGGATTGCCCGTTTATGGGAGAGCGGGGCGTGTCGCCGGGTTCAGGGCGGGCTTCTTCTGCTGGCGTTTTTTATTTCCCTCTGCCTGATCGAGGCGGCGAGATGGAACCTTCTGCCGGGTTCGCTCCAGATACGGGTGTCCACAAACCATCTGGTGGCGGTGGAAGTGTCGTTTACCCTGCTTCTGGTGTTTGAATCCGTTGGCCTGGTCTTTAGTTTTGTCCAGTCCATTACCGCCTCTGTGGGCAAGCAGTTTGAAATTCTCTCCCTGATCCTGCTGCGGGGGACCTTCAAGCAAATCGCGGATGTGGGAGAACCCCTGACCTGGGATAAAGCCGTCGGGATTCTGCCGGATGTGGGGGCGACCGCGATGGGAGCGCTTATCATTTTTGCGGTGATTTGCGTGTATCAGAGCATGGCCGAAGAAGAGCCGGTTGGAATTCCAAAAACCGAAGCCGGCGACTTTATCCGGGTGAAAAAGGGAATTGCCCTGGTGCTTCTTTTCTCCTTTGCGTGGATCTGTTTGAATAATCTTGTCACCATGGTGCTGCATGGGCACCCTGAGCGCGTCTTTGAACGGTTTTTTACGGTCCTGATTTTCAGTGATGTGCTGATGGTTCTGATCGCGCTGATTTATACGCAGAATTATCGGATCGCTTTCCGGAATTCCGCCTTTGCCGTGGCTGCCGTGGTGATCCGCGTGGCATTGGTGGCACCCATGGCCCTGGGTGCCGGCCTCGGGGTTGTGGCGGTCTTTTATGTACTGGCGGTTGTCGTGGTGTTTCAGCGGTTTGAAGCGGATCCGGACAAAGGCGATGATAGCCATCGTACGTGCTGATAGCTGACAATCAGCTGCAGGATCTTTTTTTCGCGGTTTCCTGGCGTTTGGATCCCGGGTATGCTGTTTACACCGTTTCAACGGAAAGAAAATTGTGAAAAGTTAATAGATAATGGAGGTATAATGGTCTTTCGCTGCGTGATCATGCTGATAAGCTGCCTGATGGGGGTACCGACGGTTTATGCCCAGGCGCCGGCGGTGCGGGAATTGCCCAAATCGGTGAACCTCTGGGAAGTCGGGGGCATGTTCCGCGAACCGTCTGCGGCTGCCTGGGATCATCGGCGCGGCTGTATTTATGTGGCAAACGTGAACGGCAGGGTGATGGAAAAAGATGGGAACGGCTTCATCAGCCGTGTCCGGCCAAACGGGAGTGTGGAAAAGACCCTTTGGGTGCAGGGATTGAATGCACCGCGCGGCATGGCTGTTGTCGGAGATGCCCTGTATGTGGCGGATATTGATACCTTGGCCGTGGTGGCGATCTCTTCAGCCCGGGTGGTCAACCGGATTCCGGCAGTCGGTGCTGCGGAACTGACTGGAGTGACAGGGGGTGACAAGGGGGAGGTCTTTGTGTCAGACCGGTCCGCAGGGCTGATCTATAAGCTCGAAAACGGAGCGCTGCTCCCCTGGATCAGCAGCTCTGCTCTGATGAAGCCCGTCAGTCTGGTGATGTCCGGCGGGGAACTGGTGGTGGCGTGTGAAGGAAATAAAAAACGACGGGGCCGGCTTCTGTTTATATCCGTTGAAAAAAAACGCATTCTCCGTGCGTCCGCGCCGATGGGGCCCTTATTTGGGCTGGCTGCGGACGGGAAACAGCACCTGTTCACCCTTCGCGGCGGATCCGATGATTTACTGAAAATCGGCCCGGACGGACAGTCGGAAAAACTAAGGACCCTGGTACCAGGAGCCGGGTTGATCTGCTGTATGGCTGCCAGAAATACGGTGGTGATTCCCCATATGAAGCAGAACCGGTTGTCTGCCATCGGCATCGGGCATAAGGAACGTTTCCGCATGCGTGGAAATTGAACCTTTCTAAATTATGCCAGCGGCCATGCGAATCGCCATGATAAAAATAAAACCGGCAAAGATCCGTTTGAGTTTTGCCACGGGCAGTCGGTGGGCCAGCATGGCGCCCACCGGTGCGGTGATCACGCTGAACATCACAATACCGGCCAGCGCGGGCAGGTAGACATAACCCAGAGACCAGGCAGGCAGCAGCGGGTTTTTCCAGCCGTTTAGAATAAATCCGGCGGTCCCGGCAATGGCAATGGGAAACCCGATGGCGGATGCCGTACCGATGGACTGGTGAATGGGGATGTTGCACCAGACCATAAAGGGAACCGAAAGGCTACCACCACCGATCCCCACCAGACTGGAGACCCCGCCGATCATTGTCCCGGTACCCAGCATTCCCGCTGAACCGGGCAGGCTGCGGCTGGGTTTCGGTTTTTTATCCAGTGCCATCTGCGTGCCCACCACCAGAAGAAAGACAACGAAAAATCCCTTCAGATACAGCGTGGGCATCTGTGCCGCAACCCAGGCGCCCAGAAATGTGCCGATGAGAATGCCGCCGGTGATGCGTTGAACCACAGACCAGCGCACGGCTCCGCGCCTGTGATGGGCGAGCAGGCTGGAGACGGAGGTGAACATGATGCTGGCAAGGGAGGTGCCCAGGGCCAGATGCATGATCAGTTCCGGGGGTATGGCATTCCGGGTAAAGCAGAACACCAGCATGGGAACAATGACAAGCCCGCCACCAATACCGAGAAGACCCGCCAGAACACCGGCAATGGCACCCACACCGGAATAGAGTATCAGGGTTTCAATCATGAAGGCGCTCCTGTTTTTCGGGCTTCAGCGCATCTATCTGGATCTTTTATCGAATTAGCTATTCAATGCTATCAGATAGATGACAGGTAAGCGGTTTTAAGGATGGCCTGCAGCCTCCTTTCATTGAGCTGGTTTTATCCATACGCTGTTATTTCAGCAGGTATCAAGGACAAAATGGATAGGAGGGAGCGCTTGTTTGAAATGAGAAAGCGGTTTGTGATTCCTTGCGGACAGTGGTACCCTGTCTGTTGAAACCAGATGGTGGATCCCGGAATGTAAAAGGAGGCATGGGTGAAGTTTGATCAGTATTACATATCAGACAGCATCAAGAAAAATTTGAAGGTTGCAGGGTTCAAACGGCCCACGGATATCCAGTACAAGGCGATCCCCTCCATCCAGAAGGGCGAAGATGTACTGGCCATCGCGCCCACCGGAACCGGCAAAACCGCAGCCTTTGCCATTCCGGTGATTGATCGGATCCACCGTTTCAAATCAAGCCGGCGCACCTACGGCATCCGGTGCCTTGTTCTGGTGCCCACCCGGGAGCTGGCCGCTCAGATCGGGGACGTCTTCAATTCTTTTTCCAGACATACGAAAGTAAAGACGTTTGCCCTGTACGGGGGCGTGGCGCAGGATGCGCAAGTCCGTAGACTCCAGGACGGTATTGATGTACTGGTTGCGACGCCCGGAAGGATGTTCGATCTTATTCATCAGAAATACATCCGTTTGGACCGGGTCGATACCCTGATTCTCGACGAAGCGGACCGGATGCTGGATCTGGGGTTCATCGACGATATCCGGTCTGTCAAAAAAAAACTCACCCGCCGGCACCAGACGCTTTTCTTTTCTGCCACCATCAACCCGAAAATCAAGAAGCTTGCCTATACCCAGGTGAATACCGCCGCCATTCGTATCCAGATCTCTCCGGAAGACCCGGTGTCAAAAAATGTGTCCCATGCGGTTGTTTTTGTGGCCATGGACGATAAACGGTTTTTTCTGGAACGGTATATCCGGGAACATCCGGACAGCAAGTTGGTGATTTTTGTCCGTACGCGTGTGCGGGCCGAACGGGTGGTAAACGCCATGAACCGGGTTGGTATTTCGGCGGTCAGCATTCATGGGGCCAAGGATCAGAACGAGCGCCTCGCGGTCATGGATGCCATGCGGAAAGATGAGGTGCGTCTGCTGGTGGCAACCGATGTGTCGGCCCGGGGGATTGACATTCCGGATGTGGACGGGGTGATCAATTATGACCTGCCGGAGGTTGCGGAAAATTATGTCCATCGTGTGGGACGGACTGGCCGCGGTGTGCGTAAAGGGGTGGCATTGAGTTTCTGCAGTCCTAAGGAAAAAACCTTGCTGGCCGATATAGAAACCCATATTGGAAAACCGGTTGACGTACTCACGGTCGGGCGTGCGGACTATGCGCAGACCCTTTTGTTTTCAGGCGAGCAGTCTGTCGAGGAGCTGATTGCCGAGAATGAGGCATCCATAAAACGCCGGAGAAAAAAAAGGAAACACTGAAACGCTTTTAGAATATACTTGATAAATTAGATTTTATTCGGTTGATTGTAAATGAATTTGATTTTATATATGGTGGATCTTTATTGGAAGCACAGGTACCTTCGATAAATCTTTATGGTTTACATAACAGGCAGGATGCCTGAGTCTCATCAGTAGGTCCCGGCAGGTCGACATGGCGTTGCGCCGACGGGTACGGGGGGAAAGCACAATATGCAGCACAGTCGTTACAAGCTTCTGGATAAACTCGCTGTGGGTGGAATGGCCGAGGTACATCGGGCTGTTTATTCGGCGGAAGAAGGGTTTGAAAAGATTGTTGTGATCAAGCGGATCCTCCCGCATTTGACGAAAGATGAGAATCTGGTCAATGCGTTTATTGACGAAGCGCGTCTGGCCGCACTTCTCCAGCATGAAAATATTGTCAAGACATTCGATTTCGGGAAGGCGGGTGACGATTATTTCATCGCCATGGAGTGTCTGTCCGGAAAAAGCCTCCGGGATATCATGAATCATGGGAACGCCACCGGAGAAGCGCTTCGGGTGGAAGACGCACTGCTCATCATCAGTCGGGTCTGCGCCGGACTCAGTTATGCGCATCAGCTATCAGACCTTTCCGGTGAACCGCTGAACATTATCCACCGGGATATCAGTCCGGCCAACATCTTTATCACCTATGACGGTCAGGTAAAAGTGATTGATTTTGGCATTGCCAAGGCGGAAAGCCAGAATTCTAATACCCAGTTCGGAACGATCAAGGGGAAATTCTCCTACATGTCCCCGGAACAAGCGTTTGAAGGGTCAATCGATCATCGGTCGGATATTTTTGCCCTGGGCAGTGTTATGTACGAGCTCCTGACCAGACGGCGATTGTTTGAAGGCGATATGTACCAGGTGCTGGCCAAGCTTAACAAGATGGACTATATCCCACCGGACGTCGTCGCACCGGATCTGCCAAAATCCCTGTGCGGCATCATTGAGCATGCTCTGGAACGGAATCCAGTGAATCGGTATCAGTCCTGTGCCGAAATTCGCCTTGATATCGAGGACTGCATTTTCGACATGAAGTTGCGTACCTCGACCTTTCAGCTTGAACGGCATATGAAAGAGATGTTTTTTGCTGACATGGAGAAGGAGAGCATCGGGCTCAAGAATCTGATCCAGGGTAAACGGCCGGCAGATCTGGCGAGAGGGCAGGCCGAACTGGCGCTTGAGTCTACCCTGGTCATGCCGATGCCTGGACCCTACGAAGCCACCCAACCCTTGTCCGCAGATGATGTTGACGAGGCCCTGGAACTGGAAAAACCGGTTGATGAACCGGAGGGTGCCAGCCTGTTGAACGAGGAATTCGTTGGTGAAGAAGAGGCCTTTGGCAGACAGATCGAGCTAATCTCGCCGACGCAGACTGCGGAAAACGCTCCTGAGGCGGATTTTCCTGTCGACGAGGAGACGGTGTTTTCCTTCAAGGCGCCGGATGTCGGTCCGATCTGTTTTCAGTGTGGGGAGCCGGTGGAACCCGGAAAGCTCCTCTGTGATAGTTGTGCGGCTGAAGAAATGGATGCGGACGAAGAATGCGTTACGCAGGGTGAGGATCATACTGCATCAATTCTGGAAACAGCCTCCGCCCATGCCATTACAGCAGTACCGGAACCGGCAGCTGATCCGGTTGCTGAAATGAAAAAAAGAATCTGCGTGCTCGGCGCTTTTGCCTCGGGTAAAACCAACCTGGTTCAACGATTTGTCTCAAACCGTTTCATTGAAGACTATACCCACCTTGCCGGTGTAAATATTGACCAGAAGAAAATTCGGTTTGAGGATCGGGATATGAATCTTGAGATATGGGAGCTGCCGGGAGTGGACCCGTATCACAAACTGAATACCGCTTACCTGAAGAGAATGGACGCCCTCGTCATCGTTGCGGACGGGAATCGTCCGGCTACCTTGAGCACTGCCGTTGAGCTGAAAGAGCAGGCGGGTGCGGTTATCGGAGACACGCCGTTTATTCTGGTGGTGAATAAATCAGACCAGTCCCGTCAATGGAAGATCGACCGGAAGCAGTTGAGCGGGCTGCGGCGTAAAGGGTGGGTGGTTCATCGGGCCAGTGCGAAAAGTGGTGTGGGTGTGGCAAAAGCCTTTATGCTGTTGGCTGAACAGCTGCTGGAACAGCAGACGGAAATGGCAGCGGGACGGTAGAGAGAGAGTAAGTAGGTGACGATGGCAGCAGGAGACAGCTATGGCGACCTTTGATGCGACCCGTTTGATGGCGTCAATGGATATCCTTGTATTGCAGAGAACGGCAGAGGGGGGATATCGGGAATACGGCAGTGTGCCGGAGTGGCTGGATGAGTTTCGGGAGTTTGTGATTCCCGGTGCCGGTAATGTGGAACGATTTTCAATATTTCTGTCAGCGTTTCTGGATACCCTGGATGAATTCTGGCAGTCAGAAAATGGCGCGTCGCACAAGAAAACCTCCGACTGGTGGACAAAAATCTCCAAACAGGGCACGACACATTATTTTCAGGCAACGGCCCTGGCGTTCCCGGACGAGGCGTTTCTTCTCCTCTCCCATGCCACCAGTGATACGGATTTGTTCAAATCCCTTCAGAAATACAAGGTCGGCATGCTGGCGCTGGAAAAATTGCGGGTGGACTATAATACCTGCCGTACCGAGCTTTCACATTTCAAAGAAATGACGGTCACGGATGCATTGTCCGGGTTGTCGAATCAGACCGGTTTTTTCGACAAGGGGCAAAAAGCGCTGCAGGACGCTGAAACCCATAAAAAGAAGATGCTGGTGCTGTCCGTGGGTCTGGACGGGCTGTTTCAGATTAACGAAAGGTTTGGGATTTCAGAAGGCTCGCGAGCCATTCGCACACTGGGAGGGCTGCTGAAAAATTTCTTTAACCGGACTGACGTGCTGGCTCGATTTGGCGGAGGGGAGTATATGGCCCTGATTGAAGAAACCGCTTTGAACAATGAAAAAACGGTGATTTCCCGATTGCGCGAGCATGTGGCTGACTATAACGAATCGTCCCCTAAAAAATATGGGATATCGGTGAGTGTGGGACTGATTCGGGTGCCGGATAACGGGCAAGCCTCGCTGGAAACGATGGTCCGGGAGGCCGGGGTTAGTATGAACGAGGAAAAACAGGCAAAGAAATACACCCTTCTGAAGACACCGTCCCGGTAACCGCCTTTTTCCCCGCCGGATTCCAGTTGGCGGCCTGCGGATTAAAGGGATTTTCAGGGCCGTGTCCCCTTCCGGAAACCGAAAATCAGATAGATTAGCCAGCCGATAAATGGAATGAGTGCCACCAGACCCCAGAGTGCCTTTTTACCTGTGCTGCCGAACTGTTTTGTGAGGACGTCCATTACAGCCAGCATGGTGAGGCACAAAAAGAAACATCCGATTCCGACCCATACGACAACTGTCTGCAACGGGTATTACTCCATTTTGTTAATTTGTTTGGCTGCTTTCAATAAGGTTCGCACATAATACGTGCTGTGGTTATAGGCGTAAAGGACTTTTTGTGCTGTTTCCATATCAATGCCCGGCTTCCACCCAAAGTGGCGCAGGTAGTTGGCGGTGCTGGGAATAGCGTCTTCCAGCTGAAACAGGTTCACATGCCCGTCGTGGTCCCCGTCCACGCCCAGCTGAAGGATCCGGCTGGGAATAAACTGGGGGATGCCGATGGCGCCGGCATAGGAACCTTTGATGGCAAGCGGGTCAAGCCCTTCTTTTCGGCAAAGGGTGAGCAGGGACGTGAGTTCGGTATACGCCCAGGCAGATTTTCGAGCCGCTTTTTTCGTGAACTTTTTTCTGGAAAGATGCCTGCGTTTGGTTGCAAACTGCCACACGATCTGACGGGGCCGGGCGTCGGACAGGGCTGCCATGGCGGCCAGTGTGTTGAAGACCCGGTTGCTCCCGGTATAGGCACCCAGACTGGTTTCCACCAAAAAAATGGCGGTGATGAGCGCTCCGGGTACCTGGTAGTCTGCTTCGGCCCGGGATAAGAGGGCCTGGTGTTTTTTTACAAATTTTCGCGCCCGGTTGAGGGCATAGGGTGTGAGAAACTGGTCGTAGTTCAGCTTGCTTTCGTTATGGGCAAAGTACCCGCTGACCCGTTTGGGATTGAAGTGTACTTCCGGTCGGGTAAAGAGGGTTTTCAACCAGGCCGGATCAAAGCCGTCTGCAGCCAGGCGTTTTTCAAGCTGACCATACGGAGTCTCAACAAGTGATGCCGCTTGCACGGCGGAAACCAGTGCGAGTCCGAGCGTCCATACGCATATACAAAGCAGTATCCGCCGAAGGCGGTATATGGAAACGGGCATGACGTGTCCTTCTGTGATCGACTTATGTCCATGAATCGGCTGTCAGCATAGCGTATTCATTCATGAATTGCACCCACTTTAGCGCAAAAGGATTCATATAACAGATGGTAAAACGGCCGAAAACCTTATTCAGCTGCCAGACCTGCGGATATCAGACGCCGCGATGGATGGGGCGTTGCCCGGATTGCAGCGGATGGAACACCTTTGCCGAAGAGGCGTTGATAACAGAGGATACGGGCAGCATCAAGGGGATTTCTGCTGGCGGCTCCCGGCCGGTCTCCCTTGGTTCTGTCTCTCTGGATGCGGAAACGCGCATGCTCACCGGCATCGGAGAGTTTGATCGGGTCCTGGGGGGCGGCGTGGTGCCGGGGTCCCTGATTCTCATCGGTGGTGATCCGGGGATTGGAAAATCAACCTTGATGCTTCAGGTCATGGGCCGGCTCAGCCTACCGGACCGGAAGGTGCTCTATGTGTCCGGCGAGGAGTCGATTCGCCAGATCAAATTGCGAAACGACCGCCTGGAATCAAGCAGCAGCACCATGGAGGTGCTGTCCGAGACCAGCCTTGATGCGGTGATGGCCCTTGTGGATACGGTGCCGCCGGATGTGCTGGTCATTGATTCCATCCAGACCATGTATGCAGCAGACCTGGGTTCTGCTCCGGGCAGCGTGACCCAGGTGAGAGAAGCCACCATGCGGCTCATGGTCATGGCAAAACAGACGGGAATACCCGTGTTCCTGGTGGGCCATGTGACCAAGGATGGTGCCATTGCAGGGCCACGTATCATGGAACACATGGTCGATACGGTGCTCTATTTTGAAGGGGACCGAAACCATGTGTTTCGGATCCTGCGGGCCGTCAAGAACCGGTTTGGTTCCACTAACGAAATCGGGGTATTCGAGATGAAATCCATCGGTCTGATGGAAGTGGGGAATCCGTCTGAAGTCTTTCTGGCAGAGCGGCCTGAGCAGGTGGCCGGCTCGGTGGTCAGTGCCACCATGGAAGGAACCCGGCCTATCCTCGTAGAGCTCCAGGCTCTGGCCAGCAGCAGCAACCTGGGTATGGCCCGGCGAACCATTCTGGGACTGGATAGCAACCGGGTGGCCCTGCTGGTGGCGGTCATGGAGAAAAAACTGGGTCTGCAGCTCTTTGGCTATGATATTTTTATGAATGTGGCCGGCGGAGTGAAGATTGATGAACCTGCGGTAGATCTGGGGATTGTGGCGGCCATTGCATCAAGTTTTCTGGATCGCCCCATACCGGACGGTACTGTGGTCATGGGAGAAGTCGGGCTTACTGGAGAGATCCGGGGGATCAGTCATGTGGATGCACGGGTCAAGGAAATCCGGAAAATGGGGTTCTCCCGGTGTCTGATTCCGGCGGGAAACCGGGAACGACTGGCGCCGGTTTCCGGACTCAGTGTGGAAGGGGTCCGGTCGGTGGCAGATGTAATGGAAATGCTGTTCTGAATACTGTGATTGAGAGGAGCATGGTGTTTATTCAAATTGCTATCTGTATGTGCGGCAATTTGTAACCCTGACAGCTTCGCTCATATTTACGAATTCGGTCAAGCCAGCCATGAATGGTTCAAGAAGTTTTTGAAACTGCCGCATTGAATTCCCTCTGCGGATACCTTCGAGCGGGTCTTTGCCAGAATCGATCCCAAAGCGTTTAAAGCCTGCTTTATGGAGTGGGTACAATCAATCAGCCAGTTGATCAATGGGGAAATCGTCGCCGTTGATGGTAAGAGAAACTTCTGTAAAAAAAAGCATCAAGGCCAAACGGCTTAGGCCGGATGGGACAATGATTTCTTGTTGAAAATCCTGAACGTTTGATTTCCAAATGCGGCTACCCTGGGGGATTGTGCAATACCTCTTGACATTGAGGCGTATGAGAGATAGTTCTTGCTTTGTAAAAGGGTGGTTATCTCAATTGTTCTGAATTGATGCGGAACCGCGGTCCTGCGGAGTTCCGGAGATCCATGGGGTGGAGGTGAATAACATGACGCAGCAGGAGGCAGCTCCTCAGGTAAAACCGGTGAAATTCCGGAGTGTGCATCCCGTCGCATTTCTCGTAACCTTTGGCGTGTTGTTGGTGATATGGGCGATCCTCTCTGGTCGTTTTGATCGGTTCCACCTCACGCTGGGTGTTGTTTCATGCGGGATCGTCTCTTTTATTTCCAGCGACCTGCTCTTTGGTTCTGGAAATTTCGATGGTGTAGCCGGGAAGTGGATCCGGTTTATCGGCTATATCCCCTGGCTGATGTCTCAGATTGTGATCTGCAACTTTCAGGTGCTGGCATTGGTGTTCAGTCCCCGCCTGCACGAGCGGATCAATCCGCAGATTGTCCGGTTCCGGTCCGGTCTGAAAAGCGATATGGCGATTTTAACCTTTGCCAACTCGATCACCCTGACGCCCGGTACCATTACGATACAGGCGACCGTGTTTGGCGATTTTGCCGTTCATGCCCTTTATGATGCATCCGCAAAAGGTCTTCCCGGAGAAATGGAAGCGCGGATCCAACACGTGTTCAGGGAGTAGTCGGTTATGCATGTGGAAACGTTTTTCGGCATCTGCGGCGTAGCGCTTGCCCTTCTCATGATAATTCCACTTTACCGTGCAGTGGCGGGGCCCACTGTACTGGACCGGATGATGGGCGTCAATGCCATCGGCACCAAGACCACCGTGCTGCTGATTCTGATCGGTCTGATCTACGAGCGGGTGGATATGTTTGTCGATATTGCGCTCGCCTATGCCATGCTGAACTTTATCGCGGTGCTGGCAGCGGCCCGGTATTTCCAGAAACGAAAAGGTCTGGCAGATGAGGGGAAACGCTAACCAGCCGCACTGCCTTATGGTGGGGTGCTGGAACGGGCCAGGCGGGTTTCCCTTTCCTGTCAATGGAGATGCTATATGGATATGCTCATTACGATCGTGACGGTCGCGCTTCTTATGCTCAGCTTTGTATTTTTTCTCGGAGGGTCGATCGGCATACTTCGGTTGCCTGATTTTTACTCTCGGCTCCATGCGGCGGGGATGCTCGACACCATGGGGCTGATTCTCTCGATGATCGGCCTGGCTGTTTTCGCGATATTTCATCATTTTTCAATGAGTTCTCTGCTTACAGGGATCAAAATTCTCTTGATTTTCGTATTTGTTTTTCTGACCAGCCCCACGGCGACGCATGCTATTGTGGATGCGGGCATGCGGGCGGGGATGCGTCCCTGGCGAAAATCTAAAACCAGAAGGGGTGACGCATGATCTGGCAGATTGAATTTGTCGTGCTCACACTGGTCATTATTTGCGGTATTGGTGCGCTGACCGTTCGGGACCTGCTGGGGGCTGCCATTGTGTTCGGCGCCTACAGTTTTATGATGTGCCTGCTGTGGGCCGTGATGGGGGCGGTGGATGTGGCATTCACGGAAGCGTCTGTCGGGGCGGGGGTCAGTACGGTTTTCTGTGTTGCTGCGGTGTTTCATACCACAAGGAGGACCAAGGATTGAAACGGATCGGTCTGCTGATAGTGCTGCTGTGCGGCGGTGTGTTCCTGTTTTATACAATGGATTTTCCCGGATGGGGCGATGTCAATTCGCCGGCGAGTACCCATCTGTCTCCGTATTATATCACCCATGCGGAAAGCGACATGGCTGTCCCGAACCTGGTCTCTGCGGTATTGGCGGATTATCGCGGGTATGACACCCTGTTTGAAACAGCCGTCATTTTTTCCGCCGGCCTTGCCTGCTTTTTTCTGTTGCGGGTTCGGCGGAACCGGCAGCCGAAGATCCAGCTATTTCGTCACCTGCCCACAGGCGTGACCCTTCACATTGAAGCAGGGGGGAAACTGCCGCCCGAGGATTCGGCGGTGTTCAAACGGATTGATTCGGACTGGACGCCCCATGATACCATCATCATGACGTCGGCCCGGCTGATCATCCCGTTTATCCAGCTTTTCGGCCTCTATGTCGTGGCCCACGGACACCACAGCCCTGGCGGGGGATTTCAGGGTGGCGTCATTCTTGGCGCATCCATCATTCTCTATGCGCTCACCCATGACCTGCGCGGGGCCATCCGCCGGGTGAGCGAACGGTTTGCCTCTGTGTCAGCGGCACTCGGCGTGCTGATCTATGCAGGTACCGGGGCCCTGTGTATGCTCTTTGGGGCTGATTTTCTCAACTACAGTGCCCTGGCGCCGCTGCTGGGGGGGGATCCTGTCATGGCACGATCCCACGGTATTCTGATGATCGAGGTCGGGGTGGCCCTGGCGGTCATGGCCGTGATGATCTGGATCTATTACAATCTGTCCTCATCCGGAAAACATGACGAAGGGCTTTGATTATGGACGGCTTTCTGGATTTTATCATCGGTAAATACAACTACTGGGCCTACGTCATCCTGATGATGCTCGGCCTGTATGCGATGATTGCCAAAACCAACATTGTAAAAAAAATTATCGGCATGAATATCTTCCAGACATCGATCATCCTTTTTTATGTGTCAACAGCATTTAAAAAAGGTGGCACCCTGCCCATCCTTCAGCACGGCCACGGCCATGACGCCTCTGCGGCGGCCATCCGGGCTGCCGACTATATCAACCCGCTGCCCCATGTGCTGATGCTGACCGCCATCGTGGTATCGGTCGCGACCCTGGGTGTGGCCCTGGCCCTGGCCCTGAAGGTGTATGCGGCCTATGGTACGCTGGAAGAGGATGATTTGAACGAACAGATCAGAGAGCAGGCAGACACGAAATGATAGCGCACACTCCGGCATTGGTAATTGTTGTTCCGTTGTTATCCGCACTGGTGGTGGTGATTGTCGGGTGGTACAACCGAACGTACTGCTTTCCCGTTTCCGTTGCCTCGCTCGGTGTTTCCCTGGTTTCGTCCATCCTTCTTCTCGGGCGTGTGATGCAGGAAAAGCTGGTGATCTACACACTTGCCGGATGGGCGCCGCCCATGGGGATCGAGTACCGCATTGATACCCTGAGCGGCCTGGTCCTGGTGGTGGTCACCGCTGTTGGATTTTTGAACCTGATCGGTAACAAACCTGCGGTGGACCGGGAGTTCGGCACCAAGGCACCGGCCTTTTATGCCTTGTACATTTTGTTTGTTGCCGGCCTTGTGGGCATGGTGGCGACTGGTGACGCGTTTAACCTGTATGTGCTGTTGGAAATCGCCTCCCTGACCGGCTATGCCCTGCTGGGCCTGGGCAGCCCCCGGAGCGCACTGTCCGCCTTGAATTACCTGTTCATGGGAACCATCGGCGCCTCGTTCTATCTGTTGGGCGTGGGCTACCTGTACCTGCAGACCGGGACACTGAACATGGCGGATATCGCCCGGTTCATTCCCCATGTTGCCGGATCGGGCACGGTCCTCTTGGCCTTGATTGTCTGCCTCACCGGCCTGTTTCTGAAAATGGCCCTTTTCCCGCTCCATGGATGGCTGCCCAACGCTTATGCCCATGCGCCCAATCCGGCCATTGGGGTCGTGGCAGCCCTGACCACCAAGGTCTCGATCTATGTGATGGTCAGGGTGGTGCTCTATGTGTTTACCCCGGACTATGTCTTCGCCTTTCCCGCCCTGCAGAAGGCCATTGTCTGGGTGGCCGTCATCGCCATCTTTATGGGGGGCATTCTGGCCCTGTCCCAGACCCGTATCAAGCAGATGCTCACCTATATCATTATCGCTGAAGTTGGTTACATGGTCGGCGGCTTCTGGCTGGGCAACCGCCTGGGGATGACAGGCAGCATCCTGCACATTGTCAATGATGCGGCCATGACCCTGGCCGCGTTCATGGGCGCCGGCCTCATCGCCTACCAACTGGAAACCGACCGGTACGACGGGCTTCAGGGGCTTTTTAAAAAAATGCCGTATACCATGATCGGCATCGTCATTGCAGGCATGTCCATGATCGGTGTGCCGCCCACCTGTGGTTTTTTCAGCAAATGGTATCTGATTTCCGGCGGTATTGCGGCCGGGCATTATCTGTTTGTGGCTGTCCTTTTGTTTTCCAGTCTTGTGAATGCCGTCTTGTTTTTCCGGATTTTCGAGATCGCTCATTATGAACCCTTTGATGACGGGAACCACGGACATGGGGGCGGCCACGGCCATGGCGGAACCGCTGTGCCCATGGCAGAAGCGCCGGTGAGCATGGTGGCGGTGTTTCTCATGGTGTCTGCCGGCCTGGTCATTCTGGGGCTCTTTTCCGGAACCCTTGTAGAACATCTGATAACCTTCGCCATACCCGCTCAGATCGGGTCGTGAACGACTTATTACTGTGAGACGATAGCGAGTCATGAACATGGAAATGATAACTTCGGTGAAACCTCTGCTGGCAGTATTGATCTCTCTGGGTGCGGTTCCTGTCATCGTTTCCAGCAGAAACGCGAATGTCAGAGAAACCTGGACCTTTGTGGCGGCGGTGGCAAAGTTTTGTGTCATCGCCTCCATGCTGCCGGTGGTGCTGGACGGCAGGTGCCTTTCGCTGACGCTGGTCGAGGTGGCGCCGAATGTGGCCATCGGGTTCAGGGTCGATGCCTTCGGCCTGCTGTTCGCCCTGATCGCCTCGTTTCTGTGGATTCTTACCTCCGCCTACTCCATCGGTTACATGCGGACCTTGGACGAGCACAGCCAGACCCGGTATTTTTCATTTTTCGCCCTTTCCCTGTCAGCGACCATCGGGGTGGCTTTTTCCGCCAATCTGCTGACCCTCTATCTGTTTTATGAGGCCCTCTCCTTTGCCACCTACCCCCTGGTTACCCATCACCAGGACCGGGAAGCACGATCCTCTGGGCGGAAATATCTGCTCTACATCCTGGGTGGCTCCATTGCCCTTGTGCTTCCGGCTCTGCTGTTCGTTTATGCCAAAACCGGGACGCTGGCCTTTGCACCAGATGGAATTCTGGCCGGACAGGTGAGCCGAGGAACTGCGGGCGTCTTGCTAGTCATGTTCGTGTTCGGCTTTGCCAAAGCCGGGGTTATGCCGTTTCACTCCTGGCTGCCGGCTGCCATGGTCGCACCGACACCGGTCAGTGCGCTGCTTCATGCGGTGGCTGTCGTGAAAGTCGGCGTGTTCTGCGTGGCCCGGGTAATCACTGGCGTGTTCGGAACCGCGTTTCTGCTGTCATTTGATCTCAACACCATGGTCTGCTATATTGCTTCTTTTACCATCATCACCTCATCGCTCATCGCCCTTTCCCAGGATGGACTCAAACGTCGGCTGGCCTTTTCGACCATCGGCCAGCTCTCCTATATTATTCTGGGGGTCGCCCTATTGTCTCCCCTGGGGGTCACCGGGGGAATCCTGCATATTGCCATGCATGCATTCGGAAAAGTGACCCTCTTTTTCTGCGCCGGGGCTATTTTTGCGGCATCCGGTATCAAGAACATCAGTGAGATGGTGGGGATCGGGAAGCGAATGCCTATCACCATGACCGCTTTTTTCATCGGATCGCTGAGTGTCATCGGTCTGCCGCCCTGCGGTGGTTTTATCAGTAAGTGGTATCTGGTGCTGGGCACCATCGAGGCCGGTCAGCTGTTTTTTCTGTTTATTCTTCTGTTCAGTTCCCTGTTGAATGCCGCCTATTTTCTGCCGATCGTCTACAGGGCGTTTTTTTGCACAGAAGAAGCGTCTCTTTTTGAGAATAGGGTGGATGAAGTGCCGACCTGGTGCCTGGTTCCGCTCAGCCTAACGGCGATGATTTCCGTTGTACTGTTTTTCTTCCCGCAACCGTTTCTGAGACTGGCGGAAATGACGGCAGCGGGTCTGATCGGAGGATAAGTCCTATGGAAAAAGCGACTCCAAAAGAAGAGCTGATGGAACTGGGACACGAAGCTGTGCCCGGTTACAGAACCGCTTTCTGGGTGGTGTTTGTGATCGCCTGGCTGTATCTCGGGTTTCTTTTTGGCATCCATCTTTTTTAACCGTCATGCATGGGTGACCTGCAAGGAAGGGTTCAATGAACGATGTCCTCACAGCAACAGTTTCAGCAGTGTTTTTTTTTCTGGTCTGCAGATGGGTCTACCTGTACAGCCGGGAAAAGGAACTGAGGTTTTTCGACAGTAAAAAAACGGTCAGTACGTTTTTAAAGGGGTTTTATGGTTCACTGGTTGTGCTTCTCGGGGCGGATTTTTTTATTCACAAACACGATCATATCTGTCTGGGGAATGCTTACGAGTTTTACGCCTTTTACGGGTTTATTTCATGCGTCATGCTGATTTTCATCGCAAAAGGGCTGCGGCACCTGATCAAACGTGACGAAACCTACTATGACCAATAAAAAAATATAGCACAAGAGCAGGGATATCATGTATCCAGTACCCGATTTTTCATTTCCACCGGCCCTTATTTTTATTGTTGGCGCACTCTTTATTCCGTTTTTTAGTGATCGGCTCAGGCCTGTCTACATGCTGGCGTTGCCGGTGATCGCCTTTATCACGCTTTACAGTGTACCGAACGGGGTGTACTGGGAGTATACCACGGCTTTCGGCTATAAACTGGTTCTCGGACGGATAGATGGCCTCAGCCGGATATTCGGTACGATTTTTATTATTGCCACCTTCATCGGTGTCATCTTTTCACTGAAGGTCAGGGATAAGGTCCAGCATGTCTCGGCACTGGTTTATGCGGGCAGTGCCATCGGCGTCACCTTTTCAGCCGACTTTTTTTCCCTGTATGTGTTCTGGGAATTCATGGCCATTGCATCCACATTTCTCATCCTGGCCCGAAAAACAGACGCATCTCAGCAGGCCGCGTTTCGGTATGTCATGGTTCACATTTTTGGCGGGCTTTCCCTGCTTGCCGGGATTATCCTGCAGATCCGGGCCACCGGCTCGACGACATTCAGCTTTATCGGTCTGGAGTCAACCGCATCCTGGTTTATCTTCGTGGGCGTGGCGGTGAACGCTGCGGTGATGCCGCTTCACGGGTGGCTCAAAGATGCCTATCCGGAAGCCACCGCAACCGGTGCTGTTTTTTTGAGTGCATTTACCACCAAAAGTGCCGTGTATGTCATGGCCCGAATGTTTCCGGGCACACCGCTGCTTATCTGGCTGGGGGTTGCCATGACGGCGCTTCCGATTTTCTATGCGGTGCTCGAGAACGATATCCGCAGGGTGCTGGCCTACAGCCTGATTAACCAGGTCGGTTTCATGCTTTGCGGCATCGGCATTGGATCCGAACTGGCGATTAACGGGGCAGCCGCCCATGCGTTCTGTCATATTCTGTACAAGGCGCTTTTGTTCATGTCTGCGGGCGCAGTGATGGAACGGACGGGAAAGACGCGGTGTACCGACCTTGGCGGCCTGTATCGAACCATGCCGCTGACCTGCCTATTCTGTATTATCGGGGCTGCGTCCATATCTGCGTTCCCGCTGTTCAGCGGATTTGTCAGCAAATCGATGATTATTTCTGCGGCAGACCATGAAAATCTGATCTGGGTATGGCTGGTGTTCCAGTTTGCGTCTGCGGGTGTGTTTCACCATGCGGGTATCAAGGTGCCGTTTTTCATGTTTTTTGGCCATGATTCCGGGCTTCGGCCCAAAGAGGCACCGATTAATATGCTGATTGCCATGGGGATGGCGGCGTTTCTCTGCGTGTATCTGGCCATCAACTTCGATCTCCTGTACAGCCTGCTGCCATATGCCACCCATTACGAACCCTATACGGGAGCCCATGTGATCGGCCAGCTGCAGCTTTTGATGTTCGGTGCACTTGCTTTTTGCCTCCTGATCCTTTCGGGCATCTATCCGGCCGAGATCAGAGCGGAACATCTGGACACGGACTGGTTTTATCGAAAAGGGGCTGTTTGGTTTTACCAGATCGCGGATCGCGTGCTGAACAGGATCAATGTCCTGTGTGATACCGTGTTTGCCCGGGGGCTGCCGTCCCTGCTTGCACGGTTTGCCAAGGATGCACCGGCCACTCTGACCCTCTCGCTGCTGGTTCCCGTGGTGTCCTTGTTCAACACAAGTGAAAACGAACGGGCCAAGCTGATCCGCAATGTAAACGCGGCCTTTGCCACGGGCACCGTGCCGGTGGGGATTGGGGCTGCCGCATCCGGGCTGTTTATTTTATTTCTTTTCTGGATGTCGTGATATCAGATTGTGTTCTTAATGTGTTGAAGCGTATTGAAGGGCAAGGAGTCAAGAATGATCAGTGTTGATGAATTTAAAAATAATCATGTTCTCGGCAATTTATCCGATGCCATGCTGGAAAAAATCATTCCCCTGACAGATGTGCTGGCATTTCGGTCCCGGGAATACGTTTTCAAGCATGGGGAGTCGGCAGACCACTTTTACATGCTCAAGCGGGGGAAAGTGCTTATTGAACAGCGGGTGTCCCCATTTGTGACGGTTTCCGTCGGCTCCCTTGCACCTGGTGAGAGTTTTGGATGGGATGCTGTAAGCGGGGAAGCGGTGTACAAGCTTGACAGCATCTGCGTGGAAGCATCCGAGGTCTACACGGTGAATCGGGACGCCTTTCTTGCTCTGATGGAAAAGGATTTGGAACTCGGCTTCCGGATGATGCGGCTCGGTGTCAGTGTGCTGAAAAAACGCCTGGATCACCGGACCGATCAATTTGTGCGGGCCTTGCATACCCATCCGGAAATTCACGAACTCTCTGAACTCCCGGAATAGATCCCCGTGATGGGGCGCGGCGGGCATTCCTGCAGCGTATCCCATCGCGGCGCTGGGTCACTTTTTTTTCAATGCATCGGCAAAGGGATTGTTGAAAGGTGTCTGCCCCGGGGAGGCTGGGGCGCCTGCTTTTTTTCGTTTTCCCGTGTTCCGTGTTCCGTTGGATGCCGTATCCGGTGCAGATTTCATGGACAAGCTGATTCGGTTTCTGTCCGTATCCACCGCAATCACCGTGACTGTGACCCGCCGACCCACCTGTACCACGTCAGCCGGATTTTTGACAAACCGGTCCGCGAGCTGGCTGATGTGGACCAGCCCGTCCTGATGCACACCAATATCGACAAACGCGCCAAATGCGGTGACATTGGTGACAATACCGGGAAGTTTCATACCGGTTGTCAGATCCGCAAGTGTGGACACTGCCTCGGAAAACGAGAAATCGCTGAGCGGAGCGCGGGGATCCCTGCCGGGTTTTTCCAGTTCAGCCATAATATCTGTCAGTGTGGGAAGGCCGATCTGGTCGGTTACGTAATCGCGGATCCGGATCCGTTTCCGGACAGCGGCGTCTGTCATCAGCTGGTCCACACCCACCTGAAGGTCTGTTGCCATTTTTTCGACCACCGCATAGGACTCCGGATGTACCGCACTCCGGTCAAGGGGATTCGGACTTCCGGGAATACGCAGGAACCCTGCTGACTGCTCAAACGCTTTGGGTCCTAGCCGGGGAACGGCTTTGAGGTGTTGTCTGCTTTTAAACGGCCCGCTGGCCTCGCGAAAGGCGATGATGTTTTTGGCCAGCCGGGGACCGATTCCAGATACATATTGCAGCAGTTTGACACTGGCGGTGTTCACATCCACGCCCACGGCATTGACGCAGCTCACAACCACATCGTCTAAGGCCTGTTTCAGCAGGGTCTGGTCCACGTCATGCTGATACTGACCCACGCCAATGGATTTGGGGTCGATTTTCACCAGCTCGGCCAGGGGATCTATCAACCGCCTGCCAATGCTCACAGCCCCGCGAACCGTGAGGTCAAGATCCGGAAATTCTTCACGGGCAAGATCCGATGCCGAATAGATGGACGCACCGGATTCATTGACCCTGAAGACCGGAATTTTTCGATCCGTGAGCGCGGATTTGAGAAACAGCTCGGTTTCCCTGCCCGCTGTCCCGTTTCCCACAGCCACCGCTTCGATTCCGTAGGCCGTGATCAGATTGCTGACTTCGGCAGCAGCTGCTGCTCGTTTTTTATCCCCGGTATGGGGGTAGAGGGTGGTGTGGTGCAAGAGGGCGCCGCTGGCATCCAGGCAAACAGTTTTACACCCGGTCCTGAACCCCGGATCAAGGGCAAGGATGCGTTTGCTGCCCAGGGGGGAAGCCAGGAGCAGCTGACGGAGGTTTCCCGAGAAGATGCGGATGGCTTCACTGTCTGCCTGTGCTTTGGCGTGTATCCGCGTTTCGGTTTCCATGGCCCGTGACAAAAGCCGTTTGTAACTGTCCGCAATGGCCGCTGCCACCAGCTCCGAATCCGGTCCGCTGCCGGTGATAAATCGCTGCTCGATGAGCGGCAGGACCGCTTCCCTGTCCGGGCGGATATCAACGTTGAGAAACCCTTCCGCTTCCCCCCGTCTGAGCGCGAGCATCCGATGGGACGGAATGGACCGGACCGGCTCTTCATAGGAAAAATAGTCTTTGAACTTCTGGGCATCTGCCGCTTTTCCGGCGACCACGGTGCTTCTGACCGTTCCCTGGGTTAAAAAAAGCGTGCGCAGCGCCCCCCGAACCCCGGCATCTTCGCTGATCATTTCTGCCAGAATGTCGCGTGCGCCATGGATGGCGTCTTCCACAGTGTCAACGCCTTTGCCCGGATTGAGAAATTTTGCTGCTGCCGCTGACGGCTGAAGGCCGGTTTGCGCCAAAAGCGTGCGTGCCAGCGGTTCCAGTCCCTTTTCCCGTGCAATGGCGGCGCGTGTGCGTCGCCGGGGCTTGTAGGGCAGGTAGATATCTTCAAGCTCGGCCAGTGTCTGCGCCCGCATCACAGCTGATTTGAGCGCGTCTGTCAGGTGACCGTGGGTTTCAAGGGACCGTAAAATCGTATCCCGCCGGTCAGTCCGATCCATGAGCTGCTGGCGTGCATCGCGGATCGCTGTGATCTGTACCTCGTCAAGGCTGCCTGTGGCTTCTTTCCGGTACCGGGCAATGAAGGGAACGCTGGCGCCTGCATCTAAAAGTCCTGTCACGGCCTGAATCTGGGAGACAGGGAGGTTGAGCTGTTCTGCCAGCTGTTCAGCCGGGCTGACGGGTATTGACCTGCGATCGTGCATATGAAAACCCCTGTGTGGTCGATCTGTAACATGTGTGTGGCCGCGAATCTCGCGACGCGGATGAAAATCTATCCACTATCATAAAATGGGCGGCAGGTGGTGTAAAAAAAGGGGGCGGGGTTAACGGAGGAAGGGGGTGAGGTGTGCGGCGTGCTGACGGATAGTGGCGCAGGCGCGTGAAAAAAAAGATGCATCTGGAAAAAGAGCCGGACCTGCCAGGAGGGAGAGATCAACTGCCAGCAGCGGCGCGGGCGTGTGAACCATGTGATACCGGATATCCGCAGGCAGGCGGACAATGCAGGTGTGATGCATGATCGTCGCGGTCCGGGTGATGGCCGTCTGGCGGTGGGTTTCCGTGCGTGTGGTCTGGGAGATCTGACCCAGATTCAGGGCCAGACGGTACCAGGCATCGTTCATGGCATGGCTTTCGGCGTTTTTTACGCCCGGATCAGCAGCATAGCCGGTCACCCTTACCCGCTTAAGCCGTGCATGGCCGGCAGGTGCGGGAGACGGGGTCAGATGAAGGCTCGTATCGACCACCTGTCCGTTAACGGTAACACTATCCACCCGCAGCTGGAAAAAGTCTGTTTCCGCAGATTCCTCTGCGGAAACAGACGCCGAGATGAGCAGGATAAGGAAGAGGAAAAGACAGGTGTCGAATAAGGGGGCTTTCATGGTCGTCTGGTTCCTGACGGTCTGTTGATATGGCGCATCTCTTTTTTCCGTTCGGCAGTTAATGTAAAAAACTTAAACCCATCAGGCGAAAAATTAAAGTCTGACCATAGAACCGTCGATATGACGTGGAACGGAGATTCTGGTTATCACGACGACCAATGGCATGGACAAGACAAGGAGTGGATAATGAAACACGTGAATGGATTCAGCGTGCTTGCTGGCGTTTTGCTGGTGATCGGCATGTACGGGTGTGTGTCATCCCAGGCCGGGAAACCGGTGGGGCATGTGGAGGGCCGGCTGATCAAACAGCAGGCGGACAATCTACTGACCCTACATGTGATTGGAAAGGGACTGCCTCCGGAAACAGCTATCAACCGTGCCCAGGCGGATTTTTTGGCAGAACGCGCGGCCATTGCTGACGGCTACCGGCAGCTGGTTGAAAAAATCCACGGCGTCTACGTGGACAGCTATCAGCGCTCTGGGGCAGGGATGATCGATTATGATTATATCTATCTGGAAACCCGGGCCTGGCTTCAGGGTGCTGAGGTGATTGAGGTCAGACTGTCGGATCATGGTCTGATTGAAGCGCACATGCGTGTTGCCATACGGTTGCCGGAGAAAAATGCCGGAACAACGGTACTCGCAAAAGATTCCCGATAATGCATCCGGACAAACGGTGAAACATGCTAAAAATAAAGGAGTTTTACCATGATGCATCGGTATAGGGTGATATCACAGGTCTGTCTGTGGTTTTTTTTAGTATATGGAGGGATCTGTCAGGCTGACGGCACGCCAGTGGATCGGATCGGGGATCTGGTCGGTCCACCGAAAACGCGGGCCGAGGCTATTCGGCAAAAAATGGCCGTGACCGGGGAACTGATGCAGGCTGAAGAAGCACTTGTATCCTTGCAATCAGAATTGCGCGGATGGAACGCGGAACTGGACTGGCTCGAGGAAAAATGCCTCCGGATGATGGATGCGGATCGAACACTGCCTGAGTCCCTTGTTCTCTCCTCGGAGCGGAAGAAAAAACGGATTGCCCAGCTGTCAAAAGAACTGGCGCGGATGACGGTGAAAAGGGATGCCGCCGCCGCCTCCCTGCGCCGTCTGGTCCGGGAGGTTGAAGAACGCTTTGGTGCGCCGTCCTGGTGGTGGATTTCGCCGGATGTGTCAGCCGTTGCCGGCATTTCCGACAAACAGCCGGGTAGCGTAACGGGATCTTCTCCGGCAGGCGCTGCTGGCGATGCCAACGCTGGCCTGGTGTCTGAAATCAAGGCACTGGGGCTTGACACCTGGGTTGAGCTGGTCCGTAGAGACGGCGTGACGCTGCTCGAGACACGCCTGCCGATTTTGTTCAGCTCGGGAAAAACCGGTATTTCCAAAGAATATCATAAATATTTCAAACCACTTGCAGCGGTATTGTCCAAATATGCCCGGGAAATCCGGGTGACCGGCTATACCGATCCACGGCAAATTCACTCCCGACTGTATCCGTCCAACTTCGAGCTTGGCGCACGCCGTGCGGCCACTGTTATGCATCTGCTTGCCAAATATGGCGTTTCTCCATCCCGGTGCGTGATTTCAAGTTACGGCCCGTTCGGAATGTCGGCTCAGGAACGCCCAGATGCAAACGGCGGGATGGCGATCCGCCGTCGGGTGGTCATATCTGCCGTGATCGCCGGCACTGTCTCCTGATTTTGTTTCATGGGCCGTGTTTTCGAGCGGTCCATCTTTCCAGCGGGCAGCCGCAGAAACGGCTGCCCGGCACGGATTTCCTGCCTTAATTTTGTAAAAACACCTCTTTATTAATGCTTTTTCAATGTGAATCGTTTATAAAATCAAGTTGACAATAGGGTCAGGAGCGGATCCCCGAACCGCGCGGGAGCGGGCCTGATTTTTTGATAGCCGGTTCCATGCCCGCAGGTTGCAGCGGATATGGTGGAGACAACAGGATGCGTTTCATCAAAAAACTGCTCATTTTGGGTAGTCGGGCGTTTCGGAAAGTAGGGTATCTGATCAGGGAAAAACGCAGTCTGATTGAAGTTAAAATTCTGCTGATCGGACTGATGCTGACAGGGATACTGGGTCTGTCCCTTTTGCTTTTGCTGTTCATGGACCCGAAACTGTATGGCGTTTTAATCGAGACTGCCGCCCTCCACCTCATGGGCGGACGTGGCGCCGGGGTGATGATCTGTCTGCTTGCTGATATTTCTCCACTTTTTACAATTTTTTATAATTTTTATTTAGAGGTCCTCATTGTTCTGATCGCGTATTCCATGGTGGTTCTGATCATGCGAAATGTCATTGAACCCAAGATGTTCGACGCGGCTGTACGCCGGGCAGAGCTGACGGCTCAGCGCCAGAAAACCACAATAAAACGATACGGGGGGGTCGGTCTGTTTTTTTTTGTCATGTTTCCTTTTTTCATGACCGGACCGGTGGTGGGATCGCTTATCGGCTATCTTATCAATTACCGCGCGATTCATAATTTTCTGATTATTTTCAGCGGTACCCTGACCTCCATCGTCATTTACACCCTGATCGGGAATAATCTGTTTCAGAAAATTCACCAGTACCCGTATATCGATGATATCAAGATGTGGGGCGGGATCTTCATCTCCGTCATGATTATTGGTTTTCTGCTGTATCACATGAAAACCGTCAAGAAATTCCTGGAGATGGAAGTCGAAGACGACTAAATAAATCCTGCTGGGCTGTCTGCATTCCATTGACCCGATCTGGCGTGTCTGCTACAGTTGAAAAAAACAGATGGGGAATAATGAGCAATGAAACGATATTATTTGAAAAAAACTGGAAACCGGGCCGCCGGGGGCGTCAGCGTCACGCAGGTGTACCTGTTACTGTTTGCCGTCGTGCTGTTTGTCTCTGGCTGCGGGAGATCGTCATCTCCGCCCCTTGAAAAATTGAAAACAGCCCTTGTCAATGTCCCCTCTTATTCCATACTGCTCGAGGATATGGCGGAGGAAGGGAGTTTTTCCAAAACCTATTTTCACAAGTATCGCGTCATTCAGGAAGATTCCCAGTGGTCGTCTGATTGGATGGAGGTGTCAAAAGACTACTATGACCAGTACCGCGACTTTCTGGGAATGTGTATTTATGTGAAAACCCCTGAAAAAGAGATCACGGAAGCCACGCCGCCCGGGTATGCGTATGTGGGAAATCCGCGGTACGGCGAGTGGCGGCAGAATTCAAGTGGTCAGACGTTCTGGGAGTTTTACGGGAAATATGCGCTGATATCGAATCTGTTTGGCGGATGGTATCGGCCCATTTACCGGAACGACTACACCGGTTACCGGAACGCCCGGGCCCGGCATGAACCCTATTTTGGCCGGAACAGGGAATATGGCACCAGGGGCCGCGTGGCCAGAACCGTGAAACCAAATTTCTATTCCCGGAAGCAGGCAAGGGTCAGCAAGGGAAAATCTGCGTTTACTAGAAAGGTCGCCAATCGTGTCGGCCGGACCCGGACCGGGTACAGAAGCCGGTCCGGAGGCGTGGGGAAATAACCATGATACTTGATCGCATCCTGACAGGCCTGGTCTATCTGATGGCGTTTTATCTGTTGTTTTTTATCGGAAAGTGGGTGCACGATGTGCTGAACCGGCGGTACCGGATTACCCATGAACTGGTCGAAAATGACAATCCGGCTGTGGCGATTGCCCTGGTCGGCTATTACGCAGGACTGGCCATCTGTATCGGTGGGGCCATCGCCGGCCCCAGCCTTGGCATAGCAGATGATCTGATTGATCTGGCGATTTACGGTTCTCTGGGCATTGTTCTGCTCAATCTTTCGGTGATGATCTGTGACAGACTGATCCTTAACCAGTTCAACGTGGATGATGAACTGATTCAGGACCGGAACGCCGGGACGGGTGCGGTGCGCCTGGGCGTCTGCATGGCATCCGGATTGGTGTTGTACGGGGCCATCTCCGGTGAAGGCGGGACGGTCTGGACCGCCATCGTCTTCTGGGCAATCGGACAGGCCCTACTGGTGGCGGCCTCACGGCTTTACAATCTGATCACTTCCTATAGTATTCATGATGAAATCGAAAAAGACAATGTGGCAGCCGGCACCAGTTTTGCCGGTGCGCTGATCGGTTTCGGTCTGGTGGTGGGCCTGGCTGCAGAGGGGGATTTCCATTCCTGGGGCAGTGACCTGCCCGGGTACGTCGCCCTGGCCCTGGTGGGGCTTGTCATGCTGCCGATGATCCGATGGCTGACTGACAAACTCCTGCTCCCCACAGTCCATCTGGCAGACGAGATTCTCGGCGTGGACCGCCATCAGCAGCCAACCGAACACGGCCCGAACCTGGGGGCGGCGTTCATAGAAGCCTTTTCCTATATTTCGGCCGGATGGGTGATCTACTGGTGTGTTTAAACGGATAACCGAAGGTACGGCGCTCCAGATTGCCCTGTTTGCGACAGGGTGCGCTGGCATTGTCGCAGAATTCGTTCTGTCCACACTGGCAACCTATCTGATCGGAAATGCCATTTTCCAGTGGACGATGGTCATGTCCCTGATGCTTTTTGCCATGGGGCTTGGCAGTCGCCTCAGCCGTTTTATCCTGACGGATCTCTTTGATGCGTTTATCTGTGTCGAATACCTGCTGTCCCTGAGCTGCGCTGTTTCTGCGATTCTGGCGTACGGCGTCTCTGCGTACGTCCAGCCCATATCCCTTGTCATCTATACGGAAAGTATCCTGATCGGGCTCCTCATCGGGCTTGAGATACCGTTGGTGGCCAGACTCAACGATGCCTATGACGCCCTTCGGGTCAATATTTCGAATGTTATGGAAAAGGATTATTATGGCGCTCTGCTCGGCGGACTGATTTTTGCCTTTGTGGCATTGCCGTTTTTCGGGCTCACCTATACGCCGATTCTGCTGGGCAGCGTCAATTTTTTTGTGGCCGCGTTTTTGTTTGTCCGTTTTCGTCACTTGTTCCGGTGGAAAAAACGGCTGGCTGTCATGGGCGGTTGTGTGGCGGCGATCCTGATCATGCTGGGGGTGGGCGCAGAACCGATTCTTAAATACGGGGAACAGCTTCAGTACAAGGACAAGGTGATTTTTGCACAGCAGACCGCGTACCAGAAAATTGTCATGACCCAGTGGAAGCAGAACTACTGGTTGTATATCAACGGTCAGGAACAGTTTTCGTCAGTTGACGAGGAACGGTATCACGAACCGCTGGTCCATCCGGCCCTGTCCCTTTCTCCAGGCCGTGAATCGGTGCTCATTCTGGGGGGCGGGGACGGCCTGGCTGTCAGAGAGGTACTGAAATACCCGGATGTCGGTGCGATCACCCTGGTCGATCTGGATCCGGAAATGCCAGCGCTGGCACGGTCGCATCCGGTGCTGCGTGCCCTGAACTGCAGGGCGTTGAGCGACGCACGTGTCCATGTGGTTACCGGAGATGCCCGGGCTTTTATCGAGGCTTCAGATCGTCTGTATAATGTGGTGATTGCAGACCTGCCTGATCCGGATACCGTTGATTTGATGCACGTTTACTCAATCGGATTTTATACGGAAATACGCAAACACCTTGTCCCGGACGGAGTGCTGGTCACCCAGGCCACAAGCCCCTATTTTTCAAAGCGCGCCTATCTGTGCATCTATAAGACCATGGCGGCAGCCGGTTTTCAGGTGGCCGGCTATCGAAATCATATCCCGACCATGGGAGAATGGGGATGGGTTCTCGGGGTGCCGGAAACCGGAGGCCGCCGTCTGCAGCTGAGAGCCCGGCTCCTTGACCTGACCTTTGACGGGATTCCCACCCGCTGGCTGTCCCGGGATGCCATGATTTCCATGCTGCACTTTGGCAAAGGTCTGATGGAGCCGGCAGTGCTTGCAGACACTGAGGTGAACCGGGAGCAGGATCCAATCCTGTACCGGTATTATCGGGAAGGGGACTGGGGCGTTTATTGAACGGTCTTTTTTGCTTCTCAATTTGACTTTCAGGTGCAGATTTATTAGGTTTCGGGGAAAATACGGAGGCTGCGCCTTGGTGTCGGTGCAGACATCAAATACGGGGCAGAATACGCTTATGAACAGTGCGTTTTTCAAAGAGGCGGGTCTGATCTGCGTGACCGCAGTGCTCATCGCCGTCTTGGCAAATCATTTTCACCCCCAGGGCATTCGGTGGATCGGCAGCTGGGATACCAGACAAGGTACTATCTCAGCCAATGCGAAAAACGATGCGGTCAGCCATGAACGGGAGATCAACACGCTTAGCGAGGCAAAACGCATCTATGATGCAGGACAGGCGGTATTCGTGGATGCGCGGCGCATGGAAGCGTATGAGGCGGGCCACGTGAAGGGGGCGATTCCCTTTCCAGTGGGTGAACTGGATCAGCGGATTGAGGCTTTTTTTGACGCCTATCCGCCGGATGCCCGGTTGGTGGTCTACTGTAGCGGGCGTGAATGCCGTGACGCCCATGAACTGGCCAGTGAATTTGAAGCCATGGGCTACACGCGGGTCCGTGTGATGGTCGATGGATTCGACGGATGGTCGGAGAAAGGGTATCCGGTGGCCTATGAAAACTGACCGTATGATATCGTACAGCAGTGTTGACCTGATTCTGCGATGGCTGCTCGGCGGTGTTTTTATTTTTGCAAGCATGGATAAGATGCTCCATCCGGCAGATTTTGCGTTGATTCTATACGGCTACAACCTTTTTCCCGCAGCAGGCATTAACATATTGGCGATCATTGTTCCCTATGTTGAAGCGGTCATGGGGGGAGCGCTGATTGCCGGTGTTTTTCCCCGATCTTCTGCGATGCTGGCAGGCCTGCTGCTGGCCGGATTCATCACCGCCATTTCGATCAATCTGATCCGGGGGCATGAATTTGACTGCGGGTGCTTTTCCGTGGGCGGAGGCGGGCATACCAGCAGTGCGTGGCAGTTGTGGATACGGGATGTGCTGCTGCTGCTTGTGGCGGTTACCGTTGTTCGATATGCCGGTGACCGGCGGTTTTGTCTGAAGGAACGACTTTAAGATGTGGATAATTAATATCCGGATTGTCTCAAGGTGTATCATTTGGATCCATAAGCTGGATGGCACGGTTCAGATGCTTGGCTGTTTTATTTGTAAATCCAGTTAGATGATATTTTTTTAACCGCGGTCTGCATGACTGGTCCTGCATTTGCAATATATTTTAACTGAACCGAAAACCCGGTATTCAGGACGCTTAAAAAAATGACAAACGATCAACCAGGGCTTCTGGCTTATCAGGATTATCCGGATGAGCCGGTCATCATCGAAAATTTGCCTGTGGCGTTCATGCGGCACGGTTGTTTTGTGCCTCTGTCTTTGACAGACGGCAAGCTGACGCTGTGCATGGCAGATCCAGATGACTTTCAAACCCTCGAAGCCATTCGAATCACCTTTCAGCTCGATGTATCGGCTGTACCGGGTCGCGCCGAGGATATCCAGGATGCCATTGAGCGGCTCTACGGTGCCGGAACCCAGTCCATTGAGCACATTATCGAAGAAGCGAGCCGGGATCTTCTCGAGGTGTCTGCAGGGGCGGATGCGGATGTGGATCAGCTACGGGATCTGGCATCCGAAGCACCCATTATCCGGCTGGTTAACCGGCTGATTCTCAGTGCTGTTGATGTGAATGCCAGTGACATCCATTTCGAGCCCTTTGAAACGGTTTTCAAGGTCCGGTACCGGATTGACGGGGTGCTCAATGAGGTGGAGTCTCCGCCGAAACGGTTCCAGGCTGCGATTATTTCCCGCATTAAGATTATGGCCAAGCTGGATATTGCTGAACGCCGCCTGCCCCAGGACGGGCGTATCAAGCTGAAAATCGCAGACAAGGAGATCGATTTCAGGGTGTCCACGATCCCCACCCTGTACGGGGAAAGTCTGGTCATGCGTATCCTGGACCGGGGCAATCTGATTCTCGAGCTGGAACAGCTCGGGTTTCCGGCGCACATCTATGATGCGTATGAGCGGCTGGCACGCCAGCCCTACGGGATGATTCTGGTCACAGGCCCGACTGGGAGCGGCAAGACGTCTACTCTGTACACCACCTTATCCAAGATCAACTCTCCGGAGAAAAAGATCATGACCCTGGAAGATCCGGTGGAGTATCAGCTTCACGGGGTCAATCAGATACAGGTCAATACCAAGATCGGGATGACCTTTGCCAGCGGGCTCCGGTCTATTGTCCGCCAGGACCCGGACATTATCCTGGTCGGGGAGATCCGGGACCGGGAGACGGCCGAGATCGCGATTCAGTCGGCCCTGACCGGCCATCTCCTGTTCAGCACCCTGCACACCAATGACGCGCCCGGTGCCGTAACCCGTCTCCTTGATATGGGGGTTGCGCATTTCCTCTTGAGTTCGACACTGCTGGGCGTGCTGGCCCAGCGTCTGGTCCGGGTGAACTGCCCGGAATGCATTACCGCCTACCGGCCGGAGGACAAGCACCTGCTGGCCATGGGAATCGATCCGGATGAGATGGACGACCCGGTTTTTTATCGGGGGGCCGGTTGCGAGCTTTGCCGGCATACGGGTTACAAGGGCCGTCAGGCGATTTTTGAGTACCTGCCGATCTCAACCGCCATCCGTAAGTTGATTCACGGTAAGGCCACTGCCGATCAGATCAGGGCCCAGGCCATGGCAGATGGGATGTTGACCTTGCGTCAGGACGGGTGGCTGAAAGTCCGCGCCGGTATCACCACCATACCTGAAGTGCTGCGGGTGACACTGGAGACCTGATCATGCCCCTATTTATCTATAAGGCGACCCAGGCGGACGGCACGGTTGTCAAAGGCTCCCTGGAAGCGGATTCCCTCAAGGGGGCGGTGGTGAAACTCCAGAACAGGCAGTGTATCCCCATGACCGTGAAAGCGGCAAAGGAGAACGGGACCACCGGATTTCTGAGAAGTCTCGGTGTATCGAATTTTTCCCGTTCCATTGGGACCGGCGTGCGGACACGGGATGTCATGCGGTTCACCCTGGATCTGTCCGCATTGATCCGTGCCGGTCTGCCCCTGGACAAATCCCTTCGGATACTTGAGGATACCACGGAGAATCGCCATTTGCAGCAGGTGATGGGGGATATTCTGAAAACCGTTCAGGGTGGCGGGTATCTTTCGGATGCGCTTGGCAGGCACCCCCGGGTTTTTTCGGCGTTTTACGTAAATATGGTCAGTGCAGGCGAAGCCGGCGGTGTGCTGGAAAGTGTGCTCGAACGCCTGGGGAGCTTTCTCGAAAAGGCCCAGGAGCTGAAAGACTATATTGTGTCTGCCCTGATTTATCCCCTGTTTCTGGTTGTGGTGGGCGGAGCCTCCATTGTGCTGCTCATGACGGTGGTGGTACCCAAGTTCTCCATGCTGTTTGCGGATATGGGCGCCACCCTTCCCGTGTCCACACAGATCCTGCTGATCATCAGTAACGGCATCCGTTCGTACTGGTGGCTGATGCTCCTTATTGCGGCCGGTGTCGGGGCTGTCTTGCAGCGGTATGCCGCAACCGAACGCGGCAGGCTTCGCGTGGACCGGCTCAAGCTGACCCTGCCGTTCGTCGGCCATGTGGTTCGGCATGTGGAAGTGGCCCGTTTCGCGCGTACGCTGGGGACGCTTGTAAAAAGCGGGGTGCCGATTCTCGAAGCCTTGAAGCTGGTGCAGCGAATTCTGACGAACCGGGTGATCACCGATGGAATGGAGACGGTGTATCGCCGCGTGAAAGAAGGCGGCCATCTGTCCGCCCCGCTTCAGGATGTGGCTGTGTTTCCCCCGCTGGCGGTTCAAATGATCAGTGTGGGAGAAGAGACCGGTCATCTGGATGACATGCTCCTCCAGGTGGCGGACACCTATGAGACGATTGTCCGGAATCTGGTCAAACGGCTGATCAGCCTGCTGGAGCCGGTGATGATTCTCGGTATGGGACTGGTGGTCGGGTTTGTGGTGATCGCCATGCTGCTGGCCATTTTCGGGATGAACGATCTGCCCATCTAGGAAGAATCGGGCGGCGTTTCACATAAGGAGTGTTGAATGGAACAACGGAAAAACAACAACGGCTTTACCCTGATCGAACTGCTGATTGTCATGGTGATTCTGGGGATGCTGGCAGCGCTGGTGGGGCCAAAAATTTTCGGGAAAAGCGACAAGGCCAAACTGGAAGCGGCAAAGGCGCAAATCGGTCTGTTTGAGGCCGGACTGGATCTCTACAGACTGGATATGGGTGCCTATCCGACCACGAGCCAGGGGTTGAAGGCATTGAGAGAGCGACCGTCCGCAGGTGACAGCAAATGGGACGGACCGTACCTGAAAAAAGAGATTCCCACGGACCCCTGGGGAAATGACTTCATCTACCGATCTCCGGGAGAACACGGTGATTTTGACATTCTTTCCTACGGCCGGGACAATGCGCCCGGGGGGACCGGCGTGGATATGGATATTGTCAGCTGGAAGGGGCTTGAACTCTGATCCGGAGTCGCTGCCAGGAGGGCGGGTTTACCCTGCTTGAGCTCATTGTGGTGCTGGTGGTGGCCTCACTGGTCGCCGGTGTGGCAGCACCCCGGATGTTTGCAGCCCTGCCTGGGGTGCGGCTCAATGCCGCAGCACGGAAACTCAGCGGCATGATGCGGTATGCCCGAAACCTTGCCGTATCTGAATGTGTCCCGGTACAGGTGACCGTTTCTCTTGCAGATCGCAGGGCAGAACTGATGGTCGAGGCACCGCCTGCTGCAAAAACAGATTCGGAAGCTGTGGATCCACCGAAAATAAGCGTCTATGCGATTCCGGAAGGCATTGATTTAAGCCTCCCGGATGATGCCAATGATCCGGAAATATGGCAGGTGATTTTTCACCCCGAAGGAACGTCGTCCGGTGGTCGATTGATGCTGCAGAGCGGTCCTGACCGGCTGCGGCAGGTTGCCGTGGAGCCGATCACCGGTGTGGTTACCGTGCTGTCGGCACTGGAATGAGAAAGATGAGAGAGAAAGAACAGGGGTTTACACTGATGGAGACCCTGGTGGCCATGATGGTGCTGGGGATTTCACTGGTGATGGTGCTCCAACTGTTTTCCGGTGGACTCCGGTCAGAAAAACGGGCAGCAGATACCACACGCGCCCTGATGCACGCTCAGGCGGTGATGGATCGGTTTCTCCTGGCAGCGGATTATACGACAGCTGAAACTGAAGGCGTGTTTGACGACGGTTATGCCTGGACACTGACCTATGAAACGTATGAGCCTGAAATAAAAGACGATGCAGACCTCTTGCCAGAGGTGACCTATCCGGTGGATTTGATCTTGGTGGCAGTGTCTGTGCGATGGGCCGCAGGTGTCCGGGAGAAAACACTGGCGCTGAGCACGCTGAAGCTGGTTGACAAATTGACAGATGACGGCACGGCAGGAACCGGAAATGCATCTTGACATCAGGCGGGTAGCGCCGGGATTTACCCTTATCGAGCTCCTGATTTCTCTGTCGATCCTGTCCATGCTCCTGGTGATTATTTTCAGCGGCCTTCGCATGGGGGTTCGGGCCTGGGAAAAAGGGGAGGCGAACATCGATATCCGTCAGCGGGAGCGCGTGATTCTTTCTCGTATGCGGGACCAGATTCAGGCCATGCATCAGCGGCCCATCCGCCAGGGCGGAAAACGGCCCTGGTATCCTGAAGCCGGTGACGGCAGCCTGCGGTTTGTGACCCGCCTGGGGTTTTTGCCAGAAAACCGGGGCCAGCTCGCGCTGGTCACCTACCGGGTGAGACCGGATGCGCATAAAACCGGTGCACTGCAGCTGGAATACCATGAACAGGTGGTGATAGATCCGGATGATGAAATCCTGGAGACGTTTCCGGCAGATGACCGGTTTACGGTACTGTTTTCCGGTATGGGCGGCTTCTCGTTTGATTTTATGGCGCTGTCTTCTGATCTGAACGCTGATGACCCGTGGGAAGGTACTTGGAAAACAACGGGCAAAGGGCGGTTTCCGGCCGCCATCCGGCTGACCTACCTGCGCAGGGGAGACGATCATAAGGATGGCGCGCCACTTTTTATGGTTTGCAGACTTCCGGAAGTCGATACCTGATGACAGACGCACGAAAAAAGATCAGGTCCGAGTCCGGGGTCGCCTTGCTGATGACTTTATGGGTGGTCACTCTGTTGTCGGTGATCGCAGCCGAATTCTGCATGACCATGCGCCAGGAGATTCAGATCACACGCACCCTGAAAGAACGGATGGAGGCTGCGTATATTGCCGAAGCCGGTGTGCAGCGGACCCTGCGGGAGCTCATGGCCAAACGGCCGAATACCGGCACCCGGAAAGCGGCTGACGCGGATATGGAAACAGAAAGCGACCCCTGGCATATCAACGGTCATATCCCGAATATGCCTTTCGCCAACGGCTATTATCAGGTGACCATCGGTAATCAGAGCGGTCGGATTGATCTGAACCGGGCAGGTCGCGGGCTGCTGCTGGCCATTCTGGAGAGATTTGCCGTGACCGGGGCGGATGCGGAGGTGGTGGCGGATTCGATTCTTGACTGGCGGGATTCGGATCACAATCACCGGCTGAACGGCGCCGAGGATGATTACTATGAAAGCCTGCCTGAGCCGTATACCTGCAAAGACAGTGACTTTTCAACTGTCGGGGAACTCCGGCGGGTCCGGGGGGTGACAGCGGCGCTTTATGACGCCGGATTCGGTGATATGTTTGTCATCCCCTATGAGATGACGGACAAGGGGAAGAAAAAGAAAACCGCGTCCAAAAATAAAAAACAGTCGGTGAAGGTGGACATCAATTCTGCGCCGGCGCATGTGCTGCGTCACCTGCCGAAGATTACGGATCCATCCGTGGATGCCATTCTGGACGCACGGAAAATCGCTCCGATTCGATCAAACAGCGAGATCAAAGATCTGATCGGCGCGGAAGCCTTCAATGCGGTGAAACCTTATATCACGGTCTCGCATTCGAATGTGTATGAGATCACGTCTGTGGGTTGGATTAACCATAGCCGGGTGCGCCGGGGGGTGAGCGTCCTTGCCTGGATCAGGGGAGGGGGAAAACCGTCTTACCGGATTCTTGAACGAACGGTTATCACGAGAACACCGTTTTCAACTCTCAATAAAAAAGCCGGAAACGGCAAGGTGGAAGGATAACATAGGCGTGTTTCAGTCAGGATTGGGCATTTACATAGAAACACACCGGGTAACGGTGGCCTGGGTCAAATCGTCATTTGGCCGGCACACCCTTGACGGATGCGAGGCTTTTCCCCTGAATCCCGGAACGGCTGATGAAGACCGGATTCAGGAGGTGGCCTCAATTATCCGCCGATATCAGGCGGATCGGGGTATCCGGTCAGCCGGTGTGTTTATCGGTATTCCGGGTGAGACGGTGATGCTTCGTCGGATTCAGTTTCCCATCGCGGTCAAGGAAAGTCTGCGGTCCACCATCGCATTTGAAATGGAAAAATATTTTCCGGTTTCAGCGGATCAGGTGGTGTTCGATTATCAAATTCTGGCTGAGGAACGGGAGGCCGGCACCCTGGATCTTCTGGTGGCAGCTGCACGGAAAAACGATATGGATTGGGTGTATACCCTGGTCAAAGGACTGTCTTCCGGTGTGAGCGGTGTGGATATCGGTCCCTCGGCGGTGGTGACTGCAGTCGTTCATACGGCAGGGCTCACTGGCCAGACACTGGTGGCGTTCAGGGGAGAAACCGGTATTCAGCTGTGCGTGTCGGATAACGGAAAACTCCTGGCTAGGCGGCCGGTGCCGGACGCAGCCTCGGACCGGATTCCGGAGCTGGCCATGCAGGTGCTGCAGACAGCGGGAAATGCGGATGCGCCTGTGGCCCTTCATACCATCGGCGTTCAGATGTCCGGGGAGGCGGCTGCAGACTGGTGTGAAATTCCGTTTCCCGACCCGACATCCGGTTGCCGGGGCACTTACTGGGAAGCCTATGGACTGGCACTGAAAGGCGTTCTGTCAGATTCCGGGCTGAACCTCCTGCCGCCGCGGCTTCGGAAACAGCCCAGTCGCCTGGCGCTGTATGTGCTTGGGGCATTGCTGGTGTGCGTGGTTGTGGCGGGTATGGGATGGGCAGGTCTCCATCTTTCCCGTGAACGGGCGGTGATGCGGCAGCTGGACGCGGAGGTCGTCCGCCTGAAACAGTCGGTTGCCGGACTTTCGTCCCTGTCGGCATCCGTTGAGACCGCCTCTGATCGACTGAATACCTTGACGGCACTGTATACAAGGACGCCGCTGATCACGGATATACTGAGAGAACTGACGCAGATCATACCAACGGATGCCTATCTGCAGGAGCTGTCGGTCAAGGGGACAGATGGCCGGATCAAGGGCGTGGCCGATTCGGCGGCTGCCCTGATCACCCGGATCGAGGAGTCTGCCATGTTCCGGGATGCGTCTCTCCTGTCACCTATTACGCGGAACGGCAAAAAAGAACGGTTCATGATCCAGTTTGAAATTAGTATAGATGCAGCAGACTCCTAAATGCAGGATGGTGGGATGACCCGAGAACGGAAATGGATACTGATGATCGGAGGCCTGGCGCTGATCGCCGGAGCCGTGTACCGGTTCGGGCTGCCGACCGGACGTTTCTCAGATACCGGGGCTGCGGTGGAGACCCGGGAGATGCAGATTGAAAAATACCGGAAGCTGGCTGCAACGCGAAAACCTCTTGAAACGCGGCTGAAGGCATTGCGCAATACGCTTGAAAAAGAGGAAAAACGTCTTGTGCGGGGTCAGAAGGCCAGCCTTGCCGCCGTGCAGATCCAGAACCGGGTGAAATCGATTGTGGAAAAACAGGGAGTCCAGCTCAAGCGGATGAATTTCAATGAGAATCCGGCCCATGACAACCCTTGGTACCTACCAGTGCAGGTGCAGTTTGCCATGCGTGCCACCATCCGGCAGCTCAGGAATATCCTGCATGAGATTGAATCAGACCCTATACTGATGAATGTGGTGAATTTCTCGACTCGGGTGGTCGGGGGAAACCGTAATGACAAACGGCCGGTCACCATCGAAGGCACGGTAACTGTTGAAGGCTATATGCGATGGGAAAAAGCAGGGATTGCCGACAGCTCAGAAGGATCGTGAATCGAGATATGGGTAAGGAACGCATCTGGTTGCGAACAAACGTAAAGGAGGCGGGGGTATGACAGGAGATCTTCGCCTGTGGAGCCTGAATTTGCTGCTGGTGGCGGTGCTGGCCTTTTGTTCTTATGGCGCCTGGACGACCTGGGCTGCACCCATGCCTGCAATTCGGCCGGAAAAAACGTCTGTACCTTCAGATAGGGAGGCACGGGTGCCGAGACTCAAGGGAAAACGGCTGGACCGGCTGAATCAGTATGATGTGGTTGCGGTCAAAAATCTGTTTGCACGGAGCCGTTCGGAGTTTGTGAAAGTCCCGGATCCAACAAATGCAGAGGTTTCTGAGGCTGCAACAAAAGTAACGATTTCAGGAAAACAGGTGCATCTGTACGGTGTGATTCTGACAGAAAAGAAACGGGTGGCGTTTATCAATGATCCTGAGCAGAAAACATCGGGCAGAAAAACCCGGACTATCCGGGAAAACGATACTATCGGCGGCCTGACCGTAAGCCGGATAATGGGCGACCGGATTGTGCTCGAAGGGGGGGGCAAGGTGTTTGAAATCAGCCTGTATGACAAGAACAAACCTGTCCCTCCGATCCGGCGTCCGCCTGTGCCTCACAAGGCGCCAAAAAACAAAGATAAACCCCAAGTGGTAACAGCGGGAAAAACGGCCCGGAGAGCAAAACCGTCACCGTCACCGGCGCCTCAGCCTGCCTCCAGAACGAACGCAGGTAAGGACGAACCTGAGTTTGAAATAATCAATACACCGTTTGGTAAAATAAAGCGAAGGGTAAAATAACGTGGGCATGAAACGGATGAGATGTGGTAGAAGACTTGTTTTTTGTATGCTGCTGGGGCTGATGCTTACCTGTAGCGGCTGTGCGACCCTTGGTACACGGATTCCCGATAAGACAGCAGAAACGGTGCACCCGGAGCAGGTAGCGGAATCAGACGCGGTGCAACCGGAAGCGGCGCTGCCGGCCGAAAAAAAATCTGCGGCCCCTGAACCGTTGCCCGTGCCCCCGAAACAGGTGCGTACGACAGATGCCGCCGTAACCGTGGATACACCGCCAAAGCCGGTGAGCCGCCCTGACAAGTGGCGCCGGAAAGCGGTAACGGAAAATAGAGAACTGTACGACCCGTCCGCAGGCATGCCGCGCGCGAAAGCCGCTGCCAAAGGGGATGGGCTGGTTCTGAATTTTGACCAGGCAGACCTGCACGATGTGGTGCGGACCATTGCCGATATGCTGGGGATTAACTATCTGATAGATAAACCGATTTCAGGTCGTGTGACGATCCAGACTGCAGAAAAGATCCCTCCATCGGAGTTGTTCGGGGTCTTTGTCCAGATTCTGGAGGCCAATAAACTGGCACTGGTCCGGGATGGCGAACTGTACCGGATTGTGCAGGCCAAGTCCGCAACCCGTATGCCCCTGTCCGCACGTCTGGGCAGGGGGACGCTCAAGGGAGAGGCCAAACGGGGATTTATGATTCAGCTCATTCCGCTCAAATATGTTTCTCCCCAGGAGATGACCAAATTGATCACCCCGTTTGCATCCGAAACCGGGAGTCTTATCGCCCATGAGGGAAGTCGAACCCTGGTGGTGGTGGATACCTGGCATAGCATTCAGAAAATTCTGAAACTGGTATCGGTGTTTGATGTGGATGTGTTCCAGAACCTCAATTACAAGTTTTATCCGTTGGCCGCTGCGGAAGCGGAAGAGACCGCTAAAATTCTGGCAAAAATCTATGCCATGGAAGGGGTGAAAACCGCGGCCATCCAGTTTATCCCCATCACCCGGATCAACACGATTCTGGTATTGGGCGGAAATGCGGACCACTTCAGGCTCGTGGATACCCTGGTCAAGGAACTGGACCAAAATCTTGGTCGGACCGAACCCCGGATTTACGTCTATTCTGTGAAAAACGGTGAGGCCAGTGAACTGAGCGATCTTCTGACCAATGTGTTTACGAAAAACAGCAAAGCGGAAAAAAAAACATCCAAACGGGCGGCTGCAGACCCCCCCAAGAAAGCCGGCGGGGATGCCGCAAAACCCAAGCTGTTTCCCAAGGAAAAGAAGGCACGCAAGACCCAGCAGGTGGGTGGGGGCAATATCTCGAGCATATCCGGTGCATCCACATTGAAAGGGGAGATCCGCATCACCCCGGATACCATCCGGAACGTGCTGATCGTCGAAGCAACGCCATCTGATTACAAAATTGTGGAGCGCATCCTCAACCGGATCGATGTCATGCCCCGGCAGGTACTCATCGAAGTGATCATCGCTGATATCCGTCTGGATGATGCCAGCAATCTGGGCGTGGAATGGGAATATGACAGTGAGTCGAAAGACGGAGATGGCATTATTACCGCCAAAGTGGGAGAAGCGGGGGTGACGTATAAAATCGGTATTTCAGATAACCTGGATGCGGATCTGTCCGCCTTTGCCCAGAACAAACAGGTGAATATTCTTTCCTCGCCCAAACTGCTGGCATCCGACAACAAGGAAGCCAAGATCAACGTGTCCACGGAGATCCCCGTGGCAAGCTCGGAATACCGGTATGACAAAGACAATAGCGATGTGCTGGAAACCAATATTCAGTACCGGGATACCGGGGTAATCCTTTCCGTGACCCCGCATATCAACGAACGGGGTATGGTCAGCATGGATATCAGCCAGGAGGTCAGCGATTCGGCCGGGAGTGTGATGGTGGCAGGCAAATCCTATCCCTCGTTCAGTTCCCGGAATGTGTCGACCACATTGACCGTAAAAGACGGGCAGACCATTGTGATTGGCGGGATGATGAGCGATTCGGATGAGGTGTCGGATCTGGGGGTTCCCTTTTTGAGCCGGATTCCGTTTTTCGGATTCTTTTTTGGCAAAAATTCCAGGACAACGGCAAAAACCGAGCTGATTATTCTGATTCGGCCCAAAGTGATTGTGAATCTGGATGATGTGGATGATGTGACCCGGGAGTTTTCGGATCGCGTGGGGACCGTGTTCCCGAAATCCGTAACCCCGTTGAGCACGGGTGGCGCATCTACGGCGGAAACGCCTTAACCGGCTAAGATTGGCCGACTGGAGGCCGTTACCGGGGGTACCGCGTGGGGGTGACGAGACCGATACACCTGATCCGTCTGATTTGCTGGTGCATGGTGATGCTGTGTACACGCGTGGGATGGGGTGTGCCCGCAAGCCTGGGGGGCGAGCGCGCACAGGTGCATGTTCTGGTGGCCAAACGCATCAAACCCTATATAGAGGCGCTCTCAGGGCTTTCTCAGGTGATCTCGGAGACCTCTCCCAATGACGTTCGCCACTATTTTCTGGACGAGATTCCGGAAAAAGGCGTGCCGACCCTTCTGGACGAAATCTGTTCCGTAAACAGCGCCGCGTGGGTCGGTATTGGCCCTGAATCGCTTGAGTTTATCAAAACACATGAAGCTGGGTATGCGGGTGTGACCGTGTATGCCATGGTGCTGAATCCGGAGCAGATTGGCGAGGGCGGGGTCGCTTGCGGCATTCCCCTTCGGATTCCGGTATCCCGTCAGGTGGCGGTGATCCGAAATGAGCTTACCGGGTTTTCCCGATGGGGACTGCTCTTTGATCCGGATCGTAATACGGCGTTTTTCAGCCAGGCCGCGTCAGCAGCCAGTGACGCCGGACTCACCCTGGTTCCGTTGTCTGTGCAGAGCAAAAAAGATATTCCGGCGATGCTAAGCGCCCACTGGCAACAGGTGGACGGTGTCTGGATGATTCCAGATGCCACGGTTATTTCCGAGCGGATTGTTCAGTTTGTGATCAAGGAAGCGCTGATCCGGAACCGGGGGGTGGTGGGGTATAACCGTTTTTTTTATGACGCCGGCGCTCTGCTATCGTTTCAGTTTGACTATGAACGCCTGGGCCGGCAGGCGGGTACGCTGACCCTTTCCCGCCTCAACGGGGCCCCATGCGGCCGGGAGGATCCGGAGTTTTTCGCAGTGGTCAACCGCCGCGTGAAGGAACGGATTCTGTCCGGCCGTGCCGATAGGGGCCCTGAGGGGTGGGAGGAATGACGGCATGAAAAGATTTGGAATTCATATTCGCCTGCTCCTGGCTGCCGTCCTTCTGATTGGTGCAACCGCCGCTACCCTGGGGTATGTGGGGGGAAGTTTTATTCACGAATTTGTCCGGTCCCGGTTTGATGAACGAATGACCTTTATTACCCGTTACCTCGCATTAAATGCTGAACTGGGTATTTTGATCAACGCCACAGGAGAGCTGACGAAACTGGCTGAGAACCTCATGTCCCAGCAGGATGTGGTTCGGGTGACGATTTATGACCGAGACGGTCAGGTGCTGGCAGATGAGGCCCGCAAAAGCGACGGGTCGCTGGCAGTGGTTGAAGCATCGGTACTCATGCGCGAGCTGATGGATGAAACCAGCGCGTTCCGGTTGGGAAACCATGAGCCCGGCTCACAGATCATCGGGCGGGTGCGGGTGGCCTACTCGTTGACAGGGATCAATCAGCTGGTCGATTCATTGAAAAAACGGTTTGCCTGGCTGTCTGCCGGCATGGCGGGGATTGCCTGCGTCTGTTTCTACTTTATCTCCCGTTCCATGGTTGCACCGGTCACCCATCTTGCGCGTGTGGCGCGGGAAGTGTCTTACGGGGACTGGGAACATCGGGCTCCGGTCGGGCGGCTGCCCGAGACACGGGAACTGGCCCTGGCCTTTAATGGGATGCTTGATTCGCTTGCCGCCAGCCAGAATGCCCTGCGGGAAGCGCACCTGATGATGGGCAGGCATCGATCCCTGGCTGAGTTGGGAAAATTTTCCATGATGATCGCCCATGAAGTGAAAAATCCCCTGGGCATTATCAAAAGTTCGTTTGATCTCTTACGAAAAGAACTGGAAATTTCCCCGGATCATGTGCTGGTGGGGTATGTTGAGGATGAATTGATACGCCTGAACCGGCTGATCGAAGATTTCCTTCTGTTCTCCCGACCGGCAAAACCGAGGTTCCGGCCCACGGATTTGAATGGCCTGATGGCGGAAATCGCTGAGCGGTACACGCTTCAGAATGAGTGGGGGGAGGCGGTGCTGATGGCTCGTGTGATGCAGAAGCCGTTTATGGCCCAGGCAGACGGAGATCTGCTCAATCGGGCCATTGTGAATATTTTGAAAAACGCGTTTGAGGTCAGTGCGGCAGGAGATCCTATCGAGATTTCCACAACCGTGTCCGGGAACTGGTGGTATGCGGATATCCGGGATCGGGGGCCGGGTATCACGAAAGGTAACGAGCGCAAGCTGTTCGAACCCTTTTTCACCACACGCGCCAAAGGTACCGGACTGGGGTTGGCATTCACCTACCAGGTGATAACAGCCCATGGGGGCTCGGTATCAGCAGAAAATCATGCTGAACAAGGGGCGGTGTTCCGGATCGCCATCCCGGGAACGAGCCCGGGGCGTGGGGACGATAAAACTGAGCGCTCCCGTATGGATCGGCCGGCCGTATAACCTGAACGTTGGAGTTATGAATGGCACGCATACTCATTGTGGATGATGAAGAACGGATCCGTCACCTGCTTTCGCTGATGCTTCAGAGCGGCGGGTATGCGGTGGATCAGGCCGGTGATGGCCTGGCGGCCCTGGAACGGCTGAAGGATGCCGAGTATGACATGGTGATCAGCGATATCAAGATGCCGAGAATGGACGGGCATGCGCTGCTCAGCGCCATGAGGGCCCAAGAGATGATCTGCCCGGTGGTCTTCATCACCGCTTTTGCCACTGTTGAGTCTGCCGTGGAAATGATGCGGAACGGTGCCGCAGACTATATCACCAAACCGTTTGAAGAGGATCGTGTATTGCTGACAGTGACCCGGACCCTGAATCTGTCAAAGCTGCTGACGGAAAATCGGGAGATGCGGTCGGCTCTGGCGAAAAGACGGCCGTTGTCCCGTGTTGTGTATGCGTCTAAACAGATGGCCGGGGTGATGTCTCTTGCAGACAAGGTGGCGCCCACTGATTCAGCCGTCCTGATTACAGGGGAGTCCGGGACCGGTAAAGAAGTGCTGGCCGCCTATATCCATGAGAACAGCCGACGTTCCGGGGGACGCTTTGTCCCGGTGAACTGTGCTGCCATTTCTCCGTCTCTGGTGGAATCGGAGCTGTTCGGTTATGAGAAGGGCGCGTTTACCGGGGCGGAAAAACGGACCTTGGGAAAATTCGAGTTTGCCGCCGGCGGCACGCTGTTTTTAGATGAGATCGGAGACCTTCCCCTGGAGGCGCAGGCCAAGCTGCTTCGCGCACTTCAGGAAAAGAAAATTCAGCGGGTCGGAGGGCATGAAGAGATGCCCGTGGATGTGCGCGTGATTTGTGCCACCAACCATGATCTGGAACAGCAGGTGCGTGAGAACGCCTTTCGTCAGGATTTGTTTTTCCGGATTAATGTGTTTCCCATCCAGCCCGCACCGCTCAGGGACCGGAAGGATGACATCGAAATCCTGGCCGGATATTTTCTCGAGCGGCTTTCCGGCAACCGGAGCATGGGGATATCGCGTCGCGGGCTTGAGATGCTTCAGGCCTATGACTGGCCAGGGAATGTCCGGGAACTGGCCAACGTCATTGAGCGGGCCTTTATTCTGGACGCGGACGCCGGTGAAATTTCGGCAGGCACGCTTTCGTTTTTGTCCCCTGCCAACCCTGTCTGCGAGGCGGCCGACGGGCGGTTTCGGCTGCCGGCAGAAGGCATCTCCCTTGAAGGCCTGCAGAAAGATTTGGTTCGTCAGGCTATGACACTGGCAGGGAACAACCAGGCCTCAGCAGCCAGGCTGCTCGGTGTGACACGGGCCAAGTTCCGGGTATTGCTGAAGGGGGCGTTTGAATCATGAGAAAAAAAACATCATGAGCAAATCCGGAGTCAGGATGATGCGCAGTCTGAAAAAATGCCTGTATGGGGTTATCTGTCTTCTGTGTCTGGCGTATCTGTCTGTCAGCGGAAGGGTCTGCCCGGTAAGCGGACAAGAGATGTCCGGCAGTGGAGATTCAACCCTGCTCATGTTTGTGGGAGAGGATCTCCACGTGCTCTCCATTGCGTCCCGTCGCGAGGAGAGTGCCTGGGAAGCACCGGCTGTGGCTCAGGTGGTCACGCGGGAAACCTTTACAAAATGGGGGGCAGATGCCCTCAGCGATGTGCTGGACCGTCTCCCGGGATTTTATATGGCGCCCAAGGAGTGGGGACAACAACCCTACCTGAGAGGCATCCCTGACTCGGTGCTCTTTTTGTATGATACGGTGCCGGTGGATTCGGACACGACAAAATCCTTTCACCCACTGGACGCAGAACTGAACCTGAATGCGGTAAAACGTATCGAGGTGATCCGCGGGCCCGGATCCGTGCTGTGGGGAGCGGACGCGTTTGCGGGCATCGTTAATGTGGTGCCCATGAGCGGAAAGGATTTGGATGGTGTGGAATCCGGCGTCATGTATGGGACGTCACGGGAGGATGCCGGCGTCTATGCCAATTGGGGGACATTTGACGGGTTTACGGATGCCTTTGTCTCGGTATATGCCCGGCAGCTGGAGATGGATGATACGGCCTGCACGATCGGCGGATTCTGGGGAGACGGTGTCGCGCCGGTGCGGATAGAGGATCGCTTTGTCGCACCCTTCGAACCCGGTACATCACAGTTTGCAGAGGTCACTGGCCGCCTAACTTACAGGGACTGGCTGAGTGCCTCGTTTCGGCTGTCCGATGCGGACCGTCGGTATGGTGTCCGGGACTCCGCAGGTGAAATTTCTTGGGAAGAAGAACAGGAGACCCCGCATCTGCTGGTTAAATTTGAAACCAGACGGGAGTTGAGCCCGGTATCGGCGGTCCGGTTTATGGGGGCCTACAGCCGTCTGAAAACCCGTCACCGAATTGTCGATTATACGTTTCGTACCCGGGAGTCGGTGGTCTATGGGGAACTGTTATATGACCGATCCCTGTTCAATGGCGGCAGTCTGCTGACAACTGGTATCTCGAGTCGTGGAAAGACGATCAAGGATGCCGTGATCTGGCAGTATTATCTGCCCGATTATTTGAAAAACAGCCCCTATTTTCCGCCACCGGTGGAACGGGTGGATTATGATGACACCCTATATTCCGCGTTCAGTCAATACCGGCATCGGTTCGGCAGTGTGGACCTCTGGGGAGGGGTCCGGTTTGACAGCCACGACAGTTATGAGGATAACACCTCTTTTTCCACCGGGCTGCTATGGACGCCGGATGATAAACTGAATTTCAAGGTGCAGTATGGCACCGCCTACCGCACCCCCTTTTCCCGACAGTTGCGTGAGGCGACCCAATTGCCGGCATTGGAACGAATCGAGTGCCTGAATGTTCAGGCGGCCTGGCGTCCAAACAGCGATGGTATGGCACGGCTGACCCTGTTCGACAACCGGATCGATCACCATGTCATGGAGGATATCTATGCCGGAGCGGGTCTTTCGCTTCCCAATCACCAGCGGATCCAGGGGGGGGAACTGGAGTTTTCGTATCAGCCCATGGCACGGCTTGCCTTCAGTGGTAACCTGACCCTGATGAAAAATACTGGACCCGATGAGACCTATCGCTATAATGATTATTCGTTTATTCTGCCGGATGGCAGCCTGGAAAAGCATTATGCGGATCTCTATTATGATTACGATGCCGGCCCGGATGGTCTGGCCAGCCTTCGGGCAGACTGGGCTTTGGCAGAGTGGGTTGACATCGGGATCGGGGGGCGCTACATCGCCGAGCGGATGCATATTCATGCGCTGGATGCATTTATGGAAGCCTCTTCACCGGTGTGGCTGGTGGATATGTCGTTCCGGTTCCGGCTGGGGAAAAACAGGCAGGGGACATGTGTGATATCAATTGACGACCTGTTTGATCGCGGGTTTGAATATCCGGCGACCTACTACCGTGCAAAACGCGATGGCCGGTCTGTTCAGTTCAACTATCACCTTCGCTTTTAGGTGGGGTTATGATAAATAAAAGTACAGGAGTGTATTAAATGAACGTGTATATGGCGCGTATTGCAGTTGTTTCCATGATGCTGGGTTTATCGGGTACAGGTATGTCCATGGCAGCCGACTGTGTGAAAGGCAACTGCTCAGATGGCGTTGGCATTATGATTGAGGCGGATGGTACTGAGTATCAGGGAACATTCAAAAATGGATTCCCCAATGGAAAAGGGGTCTTTACCTACCCTGAAGGAAAACGAATTACCACGGGCAGCGTCCGGTATAAAGACGGGTTGCGTTTTGAAAACAAATTTCCGATGGGAAAGCTGTATGAGGGGGATGTTGTTGACGGGGAACGGCACGGAAAGGGCCGCTTGGAGTATTACAGCGGCGCTGTGTACACCGGTGAATTCAAGAACGGGCTGCTGGACGGCAGGGGGGTGATGGTCAACCCCAATGGTGTGACCGTGGAGGGCGAATTCAGTAAAGGCCAGCCAAACGGCACGGGAACGGTGTCCTTCCCGGACGGGCGTCGCTATGAGGGAGAGATTGAGGAGAACAAGCTCCACGGTAAAGGGCGCATGATCTATCCGGATGGACGTGTTGAGGCGGGGCTTTTCAAAAAAGGGAAATACGTGGGGCCTGCCTCCGATTGACGCCCCACAGTATGCAATCGATCGCCGGCTGTCCTGAACAGGACTGCCGGCGTTTGTGTCTGAACTCCTTTCAGAGGCGCAACATGAAATACTCTCAGATGGCTGGCTGGCTGTTTCAAACCGCTGCCGGACGCCGGGTTTCTTTCCTGGTGCTGGTGGCTCTGACACTGCTGATTTACGGGCAGAGCCTGAGCGTGCCGTTTCTTTTTGATGATTTTCGGATTATCGAGCGGAATCCCGCCATACGCGATCTGTCCGGAATGCTCAGCCTGAAAAGTCTTTCGTCCCGTCCTCTTGTCGATTTGACCCTTGCCCTGAATTATGCTGCCGGAAAACTCGAGCCGGCAGGGTACCATATCCTCAATATACTCTTTCACCTCATGAACGGCGGCATTGCCTGGCTAGTTGCCGCTGCCCTTACAAGGGCCTGGTACCGGCGGCAGCATACGGCTGTACCCACGTCTGCGAGGGTGATTCCCTTTACGGTGGCAGCGATATTCCTTCTGCATCCGGTTCAGACGCAGCCGGTCATTTATATCTGCCAGCGTTACACACTGGTGGCTGCCGGTTTCTACATGCTGAGCATTTACTGTTTCATACAGGCCCGGATGCGGTCACAAGAAAAGTGGGAACCCTCATCTCTGACCCACCCCTTGCCACTTCTGCGCTGTGTGCTCTGGTATGCCGGCATGATGGCCGCGGCTTTGCTTGGCGTTTTGTCCAAGCAGAATACGGCCAGCCTGCCGTTCATGCTGTTTTTTATTGAACTGCTTGTGTTCAATCGCACCTGGTGGGGACTGGTCATTCGGGTGTTGCTGCTGGTTGCCGGCATCGCAGGCGTGGTGCTGGTTTTCTGGGCAATGCGCAATGACCAGATCGACAGTGTCAAGGCGCTGATTCACTTTCTGGATGTGCGAACCCGGGAAATACAGGGCGTTTCACGGATCCGGTATCTGCTGACCCAGTGGCAGGTGGTCTGGGAATATCTTCGTATGGTGGTATGGCCGACGGGCCTCACCATTGAACATGCGTACCGGTTAACATCCGGCAATCTGGATCTGCTGACGATTCTGGCCGGCGCCGGCCATCTGGCCATGCTGGTGCTCGCCTGGGCCGTGCGTAAAAAACATGGCCTTGTCAGCCTGGGGATTTGCTGGTTTTATATTGCACTCTCTGTCGAATCTTCGATCATTCCGATCCGGGATCCCATGGTTGACCACCGATTGTATCTGCCCATGGCTGGCGTGGCATTGATTGCCGGATATCTTGCACAGGTGTGTTTCCAAAAAACCGAACAGCCGAAGGTGGCCGCCGGTATGCTGGCGGCGCTCATACTGATCGCCACCGGGTGGAGTTATACCCAGGCCCAGGTCTGGAAAAGCAGTGAATCGGTGTGGCGGGATTCACTGGAGAAAAATCCTCAAAATCCAAAAGCCTATACCAACCTGGGCCGTGTCTATGAACTGAAAGGGGACCGGGCAACGGCAACGGCATATTATACAAAGGCCATGGAAATGGATGCCTCTCTGTACCGGCCTGCGCTCAATCTGGGGTTGATGTACGCCAGGGAAGGCGCGTATGATACAGCGCGGGACTATTTGGAACAGGTGATCCGGATTCATCCGGTATGTGAAAAAGCCTACGGGACGCTAGGGCTGATTCATCTGATGGAGGGGCGCCGGGACAAAGCGCTGCAACTGCTGAAGCATGCGGATCGCCTGAATCCAAAAAACCCGGTGAATCTATTCAACCTGGGGCTGCTGCATATTGAGATGGAAAAGTTGAATCCGGCGTTTACCTATTTTTCACGACTGGTGCGGCTGTTTCCCGAAGAACAGCCGGCGGCCTATTATTATATGGGATATATCCGGGAACAGGCGGGAGCGGCGGATGATGCGGCAAAATGGCGTGCCATGGCTATTCGGTACGGGGTTGATGTGAAGGAGCTAAATTTGAGATTTGTCATGAGAATAGATGCGGATGGTTAGATTTAGCCCGAGCATGTGGCTGTCAGCAACCTGTCTGCCTGTCGCCGGACAGAGAAAGCGGCACAAACTATAGTCTGTTTTTTATCGAATGTTTTCTGTAATGAATTAGTTAGAACCGTTTTTTTTTGGAATTTTGTTTTTTGGCATAAAACGTGTATAAAAATAAGTTCATGAAACGATTTGCGAACCTAACCTTATACTTTCTGTGCGGCTTCCTGTTGCTGTGGGGTGGCAGGCCTGTTCTGGCAGCGAGTATCGGTGATCAGTTTACCGAACGCGTGAATGCGGCACGGATGAATCCCGCAGCAGCGCTTGTTGCTGCGGGTGTGGATGTTGAATCGCTCCTCGTTTCATCGCCATGGCTCGTCCCGGTTATTAATCGTTCGCTGGCGCCGGTGACGCAGAGTGCTGCCCTGAATGTACTGGCCAGCCTAAAGAGCCGCCGGATCGCAGCAGGTGAGATGAGCATTGTGTCGGATTCGGCTGAACTGGCAGGCCAGTTGGGTTTTCTCGGGATGTCGCCAGCCCGGTTTGAAGAAAAAACAGCAGTGGTTGGTTTTTTGAACTTTCTTTCTGAGGCGGATGCGGTTTCGCTTTTGTTTGAACGCATGCTTGTGCAGGAGGTTTCTGCGGAAAATGCCGGCAGGCTACGCATATTGAACCCGGAATACGGTAAAATGGGTATCGGCCTCACTCAGGGTCGGGTTCCGGGTGTGGGAAATGCGTATTTTCTGACCTGTGAATATATTTCGGATGTTTCCCGAAATGGGTCCTTGATGACGGTTTTTGTAAATCAGGCCCGTAAACGGCCTGCAGCTGTCGCATCAGCCCTGGGGATTGAGGTGGACCCAATAATGACTGTCTCGGAGCTGCCCCCCCTTGCAGTGTTCCCCCTCTTCTCCGGTTCTTGCGATGCATGGACCGAACGGATGATCGAAACCTGCATTTCAACGTCAGTAGATGAGGGGCTGACCTTGCTTGACCTTGTCTATGGGGCAGGGTTTGAGGGGGCTGTGGACCGGGTGAACACGAAAACGGATGTGTTGCCCACATGTGTCTGCGAGGATGTGGACGGCCTTCAGTGGCAGTTGTTTCGTCGGTTTTTCATGAATGCACTTGATAGCGGTGATGCAGGGGATGTGGGTATTCTGAGCGTAGACGCGACACTGTTCGGATATGGTGCTGCGACGGGTATGTGTGAATCCCTTGCCGGTATCTGCGGAGATGAAGTGGTTGCCGGTGCGGCAGTGATTTCAGCGGGGCCGGTTTCCGGAAGTAATGTATCAGGTATCGTCTATATTGATGTGAATGGCGACGGGGTGGCCGGTCCGGGCGAGGGGGTGACCGGTGCGTGTGTGAAAGCCATATCCGCTGTGGATGGCCGCGTTGCCAGCTTGACCTGCACGGATCGTGTCGGTCGCTGGGAAGCCTGGCTTCCGGACGGATATTATTCGGTTGATGTGGATTCGGTTGATCTGAATACCACGGAAGAAACTGTTTTTGTAGATGACGGGATCCCTGTTTGGGCTGAAAGTGTTGTTTTTGTATCAGCTATTTCAGAGGTTTTAACTGATTTTTGAAAAAATAAGTGATTTTGTTTGTGTTGTGTGCGGCTTGTCTCTTGACTCAGGCAGGGCGCTGGTGTATAAGACAAAACAATTTTTCTCTTGAAGGTGGTTATTTTTTTCAGAGAAATAAAAAACGAAAGTTTTTTTAAGTGTTTAATCAGGATAGGTTTTTTATTAACTTTTCAGGCAAAAAGGAGATGAAAATGAGCTTGAAAAAATTGGCAGTTGTTGTTCTGGCGGGTTTGCTCGTGACCGCCGTTTCCGCGATGGCGCAGGAAGATTGCGACATTTGTAACAAGTGTTTTGAACCCAGTTGGGATGCAGGCGGATGCGAAGGTACCGAGCAGACCGGGTACGAATGTACAACCTATGATCCCAACTGTGATCCGATTTTTGACATCTGTGACTGTATCGCTGCAGGTAATCTGACCGAGGTATTTGAGCTGGATGACATCATCGGCGTCAAACTGACCAGCTTAACGCCGGGCGTATACTTCACCGATGGCGAGATTGGTCTGCGTATCTCTTCTTCCAGAAACGCGATCTGTGGCACTGCCAGCGGCATTTCTGTGGTCGAAGTAACGCCGGTGGGTAACTATGATGATTACCAGTGGCACAATTCAGAGGACATTGACTCATCTGAAGGTTCTCCCACCATGCTGGACGGTGATGATCTGGTTCCGGAAGGCTCAAACGAGTGTGTTGACACGAATCCAGAACGTGCTGTTGTGGTGACCACCGGTAACACGGGTTACATAATTACCCAGGCAGATCTGGATGCAAACCGCAAATACTGGCAAGTTGTTCTGCCGGAACTGGCATACGATCCCCAGATGGTTACCAAGGGTGCCGTTGTACAGATTCGTGTTGAGCTGACCACCGAGGGCGGCACCAACCTGTGCTCAGACTGCCAGACATTGTGTGAATGCATCTGGACTGGTCCGATGGTTTGTAAAGCGGTTGTAACCACATCATCCATATACTTCCCGTATGTACTGACTGAAGATCCTGCAGCCGGCGCAAGCTGGGCGACGGGTATCGTTGTTTCCGACATGACCTTCACCGCAGGCAGCCTGTTCGCAGGTTCCACTGCCAAGTACCTGACCTTCAAAATGGTTGACGGCGCTGGTAACGAGTACACCAAGACGCTGAACAACGTCACTGACACCCTGTATGTAAACAACATGGGTCAGATGGTTAAGGATTTCGGTTGGAATGTAGGCGACACCACGACCGGTATTCTGGCTGTAACTGCAAACTACCCGATCGACGGCTATCAGTTCAACCTGAGCCTGACCCCGGGCACCATCTTCGGTGCAGGCGTACTGCCCCGCTCTACCTACAAATTCGCATGGGAAACAGGCGATTGGTAGCATGCCGTAAGTCAATGGGTTCAGTACGATACTGTTGACATTGACATAAAGCGAATATGGTAATGCGTTAAACTGGGGGGGGGAGGTTACATCGGTAAACCTCCCCCCCCCTCCTTATTTTTAAAGTGTTGGAGTTCCCGGACAGGATCGTGCTAGCGGGTATGATGAAAACGGGATGCGTACCTATCGGATGGTTTTATATGCGCGTGGTGAATGAATTCATACAGGGTGCTCGTTTTTTTAGTGTATGTGTACTTGCTTTTTATATCAGTGTCAGCGGGGCGGCTGCGGAAACGTACAGCGCAACGGGTGTTCCGTGGTCCGGTCACTGGTGGCCGACAGGTGCTGGAGAACTGGTGCTGGGGTATCGTGGCGGGGATGATCTGTCGCCCATTGAAAAATATGACCTGGCGGTCAGTGGGGTGACCAGTGGCCCGGCCTATCAGTATGGAATTCAGCATTATCTGGTGGCGGACAGCGAAACCTGGGCTGGTTTCTGCTTTGAATGGGCAGCATCGGCGATCCAGGAACCGGAACCGGATAAACCCGGCATCTACAACGGGGTTCTGTTCAATGTGGGCGACAAGAAAGGGCTGTTGACCATTAGCTACGATGGTGCCGTTTATACGCGGTACAATACCTATCAGGCCGATATTTTCCACTGGCTGCTTGAATCTGAGATCCGCGAAAAGGGCAACCCGGTGGTCATAAACCTGAGTGATAATGAAGCGGTCTGGTGTTATCCGGTGTTTAAATATCGTACGTCGTACGTGACATCCGGAGAGCGGCGCCACTATACGACCACTGTCTATTTTGCAGATGACGGGGTGCGTCCGGATTATGTGGGGTCGGCTATTTACGAAAAAATTTATGCGTATTATTTGGATGTGGATGAGACCGGAGCCGTTGTCAGGAGCGGCTGGGAAAACCCTGCAGACACATCACCGCCCCGTGCGGGGTATATTGTGACCGGAACCATACCCAACAACCCGGGGCTTGATCTTGACACGGTTCGGGCCATTGCCGCGGCATCCGATGATGGGTTCGAAAGCAACCAGACCCTTGATTCGGCTGCCCGACTGAATGCCGGCGAGCATCTGTTGCTGCTGCTTGATGATGACTATTACCGGATTCCCTTTCATGCAGACGAACGGATTTCACTGAAATTTACTGCCGAGGATTCACAGATGCGAATGGCGCTGCTCGATCAGCGGGGCAGCCGGGTGGATGTCCTTGCACCGGGGGAATCCTACTACCTTGAAACAGATGACAGCGGGATCCTGTATCTGGAAGTGCTGGCAACCCATTACATCAATACCCCTTTGTATGAAATTGATCTGACACATGAGATGGCAGCGCACGCGGTGTCTCTGGGCGCTCAGCGTGACAGGGTGGACTGCAGTCTCCAACTGTATAATCCCTACGCAAATGCGATGAATGTCCGCGTGTCTGTGATGCGCGACAGGGGCGGTTGCATTGCCAGCGAGCCGCTGCGGCTGATGCCGGGGGCTAAATCGGTGGATATGAACGCATTGAACTTGGACCGCTATATGGATGCCACAACCTATGTCCGGGTTGACGCTGAACGGCCCGTATCCGGTTATCAATTTCTCTCAGATGGTGGCGCTTGTACCTATGGTACTGAACTGATTTCAGATGAAGCTGCGTCTGCGGTTTTGTATTTCCCGCATTATGCGCGCGGTAACGGATGGACGTCTGAATTCTCGGTGATCCGGTCAGCTGCGGATGCCGGGCAGGTGATTGTGGAGTGTTTCGATGAAACGGGCGGACGCCTGCATATCCGCCAGGTTGAGGTGCCGGCAAACGGTATGTATCGCTTTGACGTCTATGATTTGGGAATGACCCATTCGGTTATCAGCCGCATGAGGACCCTGCAGGTAAGGGATGCGGAGGGTGAAGCCGTGTTGACCGGATGCATGCGATTTGAATTATCCATGAACGGGTTTGCGCTCAACGGATCAGCTGCCATTCCGGCACTGAGAGCCGAAGATGCCGCGGAACAGCTGACTGCGGCCCATATTGCCGAAAACAGTGCCTGGCGCACAGGGCTTGCGGTGATGAATGTGTCTGATCAAACAATTGCGGTTACAGGGAATGCGTATGATGCCCGGGGTGTGCTGCTGGATACCCGGGTATGGCAACTTGCGGCAAAAGGGAATCTTGTCGCTGTGGCATCCCGCCTGTTTACCGATGCGCCGCCGGAATCCCTTGCATGGGCAACGTTCACATCAGACAGTGGGGCCAGCCTGTGCGGGTTTCTCAAATTCATTGATAGCAACGATGCCAACCTCGGGGGGGTACGGCTTTCTGCCATGTCGGATGTTCTACCGGAGACAGCTGGTTTGACACTGATCCCGGGAGGGCATGTCCGTTATTGGGGCGGGATATTTGTCAATCCGTCTGATGACGTAACGGGCGAATTGGAAATTCAGGCCTGGAGCGCTGATGCCGGGCTTCTCGCTGAGCGGAATTTTTCGATTCCCTCAGGATGGCAGCAGGTGGTCACTGTTGAAGAATCTATGGGGATATCCCTGGATACAGTGGATTATCTTACTGTCAAAAACAGCGAGCAGACAGGCCTGACAGGGTTCTTTCTCACTGGGAATGGTCAGGGAATGATGGGTGCCTGTTTTCCCTGAACACGGTAAACTGCTTTTCATTAGAAGGAATGTTATGCAACGATGTAAACAACTGCTCCGCTATGGGGTTCTTTTTTGTACGGTCTGTCTGTTGCCGGCCGTTTGCAGCGCGGCTTCATCCGAGATTGTTCTGGCGGGTATCGGAAATGTGCAGGGTGAACTGTATCCGTGGACGGGCGGGGTTTGAGGAAAAACAGTGACGGGCGGTCTGGCCCGTCTGAGTGCGGCAGTGGAATCGGTTCGTAGCCGTACGGGCGGGGATATCCTGCTGGTGGACGTGGGCGGTTTTCTTCCGAAAAAACAGGATGCGGCTGCGATTGAAAACATGATGGCAGCATATGAACTGATTGGATTTTCTGCGATTAATCTTTCGTCGCTGGATTTGCTGATGGGGGGAGAACTTTTTGATCTTGAAACCTTCTCTGCCCGGTTACCCCTGACATCTGCCAATGCCGTATTTGAAAAGGGAAAAAAAGGCGTTCCCCGTGTGATGACGGTAACGGTTGGGGGGCGACACATCGGTATGATCGGTATCAGTCCGAACATAGGCGGTTTCAAGGGCCAACTGATAAAAGAGCGGCACGGTGTTTCTTTTTTGACCGTCGGCAATGTGCTTCCGCCGGTGATCCGTGATCTGCGGCCGCAAGTGGATATCCTGTTACTGGTCTCTCATCTGAGTTATTATGCCACCCGGTATCTGGTTGATGCACATCCAGAGCTTGACGCCGCGATCTGTCCGAAAGCGGCATCTGCCGGTGCGAACCATCCGAAAATACTTCAGGTGAGTGAAACCTCCAAGTTTGTCTCCATGGCAATGCTGAAAGTTGATGCGGACAAAACGGTTTCGCTGACCGGGACCGAGACGATATACACCGGTGATTTCCAGCCATCCGAGCAAATGCTGGGGCTGATCGGCGACGTGCAGCCGGAGGCGTGCGAAGCAGATGAATCCGGTACTGTGAACCCGAACGTCATCCATAAGTCAAAAGCGATGCTGAACGCGTTAGAAGCAGAACCGGATGCCTTTATGAGAGGCGAAATGGGAACAAAGGAGAAAAAATAGCCATGGTACACAATCAAAAACACGGCCGTTTTGCCCGAATGCTTGTGGGTGTGATGATCGTGATAATGGCCGCCGCTGGATGCGTGTCTAAAAAGGCATGCATGGAACCGACACAGGCCAATCTGGAGTCTCTGATCCGTCAGGGATGGGATGCACGCATGGCCGGTGAATGGGGCCGTATCTACGACCTTGCCACAGAAGCCTATAAACAGGATAACAATCGTGCGGCAATGGGGGAAAAATCCAATGTGAATATCAAGGCGTATACCATCCGTTCCATCGAGATAAAGGCGGATAAAACGGCAGAGGCTGTGATTGATTTTAAAGTCAAACAGATGGGCATTTTGTTTCCGTTCTCATTGAAGGAATACTGGGTATGGGAAAAAGGTTGCAAATGGGCCCTGGATCTGTCAAAGAAATAAAAAGATTATTTTGTTTGAACGGCAATTCAGTGTGCGGATTGCAATTGACGCGTGTGAAGGGTGGTTGATTTTTTCGGCATGCCTATGTTTTTTTGGGGGAATTATGAGATTTAGACGTTCTTGTCTGTTTGCGGTATTCGTGCCGCTGATGATGCTGGCGGCGCAGCCGGGGCTGGCGGCCAACGGTGATAGAGATTCGTTCGGATACACCTATTATGACAATGCTTCACCCAGTGGTCCGAAGTATGAATGGACGGATATATCGAAAAGCGGAACCTGCATTGAAGATAAGGGTTCGGATTTTGAACGGTATTCAAAGCGAGGCCCTTTCAATATCGGGTTCAGCTTCCGTTTTTACGGCGGGCTGTACAGCAAATTTTATATTCTCGGCCCGGGGATCATCGCTTTTACACAGCCTAACCAGGCCGGTGCCGGCAGTGGCGACCGTCTGCCGAACCCAAATGCCCCTTCCCGGGGACGACCGACCAATATGATCGCGGCCTTGTGGGATTATCTGGATCCCGGTGGCTGAGGGTGCAAAGTGTATCGGACGACCCGGGGGGTCGGCAATGGCAAATTGGAAACGGTTGTGCAGTTCACGAATGTGCCCTTCATGGATGACAAAGATAAGACAAATACCTTTCAGATTATTCTCGAGCAGGGCACCAATAATATTCGGGTTAACTATCAGTCTGTTTGGTTTCGCGGGCCTGGAAAAACCACCGCCGGTATTCAGAATGAGAACGGTACGGTGGGGCTGGAGTATCACCTGACCGAATCGAAAGGGGCCTATTTTAACCGGAGTGTTTTATACTCCTACAATCCAGTGGTGGTTGTTGATAACGAACCACCGATTGCAAGGGCCGGTTATGATCAGATCGTGGGGTATAACCAGAAGGTTTCCCTTGACGGATCAAACTCTTTTGATCCGGAGAAAAAATCCCTGACCTACCTGTGGGAGTATATTGATTCGAGTGGAATGGGCCTGAATATGATCGGGCTCAGCAACTATACATCCGCTGTCGCGAGCTTTACCACGCCATCTGAAGACCGGTCACTGCAGTTCCGGCTGACAGTTACGGATGATCAGGGTGAGGTAGACACGGACACGATGACGGTAACCGTGGAGGCCAATGGTACCACTGCCCCCAGTCCGACTGCAGAAGCCTCAGCCAGTAAAACCACGGCCGCTGCAGGAGATGTGGTGATTCTGGATGGATCGGACTCCATCCATCCCTCGGGCGGTACCCTGCAGTATACCTGGTCTCAGGTGGGAAATGGTGCGCCGTTTGTTTCCATCAGCAATTCAACGTCTCAGCAGGCGTTTTTTACGGTTCCTTCAGACCTGGCTTCCCAGACCTCATTTCAATTTTCATTGAAAGTACAGACCACGGATGGCGGATCGGATACGGATACCGTATCGATTCAGGCATCGCCGTCATCAAATCCAGGCGGCAGCGATCCTACCGCCCTGATCGACTGCGTTACCACAGCGTTTGACCAGGGAACGGTCGTCACCCTCGACGGTTCCCTTTCCTACGACAGCGGGGGGTCAATCGCCTCATGGCAGTGGAAACAGGTATCTGGGACGCCGGTGAGCCTTACGGATGCGACCACCTCTCAGGCCATTTTTCAGGTACCGGTCTCCGGCCAAGATGAGCTTCTGGTCATGCAGCTCACGGTAACGGATAATGACGGGAATACGGCATCGACCACCTGTTCCGTGAAATCCCGGGCCAGTGATGCCCAGTTTCTCTATTTCCCGGACTTAAAGTGCAACGGAACCTGGCGGTCAGAGATCGGTATCGTCAATACGCAGTCCGGTGTCGCCTTGTCCGGCACCCTGTCTCTGCGGGGCAACGACGGTGCTGAAATGGCCACACGGGCGATTGAAATTCCCAACGGCGGGCAGACCCGGCTGGTTGTCAATGACGCCTTTGAATCCATCGACTGGGTGGCGTCCGCTGTCCTGACCTATACGTCCGGACAGGCGAAGGGATATGTTAAGCTGTACCAGGACGGTATCGGCCGGACAGCCTATCCTGCAATGACAGCACCGAGGCGCGGTTCGACGATCTACCTGCCCCACGTGGCCGCAGATGAAAACTGGTTGACGGTGGTTTCCCTGTTTAACACTACTGATGCGGAAAAGACGGTTCAGATCGCCTTTAATAACGGAGAGACGTTTACCCATCTGATTCCGGCAAAAGGCCGGTATCCGTTCATCATCCAGGATCTGATGCCGGACACCTATGCGACCGCAAAAACAGCCGTTATCACCGGTGCAGAGGGAATCATCGGTACTGAAGTCCTGATCTGGGGCAAGCTGATGGGGTCGTTTGTGGTAGCCGCTGACCAGGTGGTGGATGTACTGACCTTCCCCCATTTGCCCAGCAGTGACGAGTGGATGAGCGGGGTGGGCGTCTGCAACACGGGCAGCCGTCCGGCCATCTTGACCATCGTGCCCTTTGATATGAACGGCAATCTCCTGGATCCGGTTGCAGAGACCGTTGCGCCGTATGCCAACTGGATTTCCTTGCGGCGGGATATCGAATATCTGCCAGAAGAAACTGAGTGGTTCGAGATCCGGTCCTCGGAGCCGGTGGTCGGATTTGAGCTGTTCACAACAGCGGACCTGGAACAGTACGCCGGTCTGAACACGGGGCTTTCAGCAGATATTACCGGCGTTTTCCCGCTGGTGGATGCGGATGAAAACACGGGTTTGGTATTCGTCAATACCGAATGGGATGTTGCCGCCATCACGCTTAAGGTCATGAGTGAAAGTGGTCAGGTGCTGGCATCGCGCAACCTGAGCCTTTCCGCCCATGAAAAATATGTCGATCTGCTGGGGAATTATTTCCCGGAGGCATCCCTCGCTGCTGCGAGTCATGTGCGGTATGTGGCCACTGGGGCAGTGATCGGCATGCAGATGAACAGCTCCCTGGACGGCATCATGCTGGATGCGCTTTCGGGACTGTAACACCTGAAACAGCCGATTACCGGCTGTGAGAGAAACAAGCGCCGTCTTCCCGGGATTCCGGGTTGACGGCGTTTTTTATGAGATGTCCGCCGGTGGTTTTTCAGATTCCAGAATCGCAATTTTTGACGCAAGCACCTTTATCTGTTGCTCGTGTTTGGAGCGCTGGATATCCATAACAAGGACCTTGACAAGGATGACAGCGATACAGGTGATGATAATGATGACCGGCGGATAATGGACGCCGAGAAAAGCGCCCACCTGATCGATGATACCGGGAAATGCGCTGATGAGGGCAATGCTGGCGCCGAGTGCCAGCCAGGCGAAGGCATATTTGATATGCAGGTGGTCTTTACGGATCAGAAAAAAAATAACGACCGCAACGCTGATGCCGATCATGGCCGATGTTATACGGTAGGAAATCATTAATACCCCTTTCGTCTAGTCTTGATTGATTTTGGTGATGCTCAGTAACCATGTGACGGCCATATAGCGAAACACATCCAGCCATGATGAAAAGATTCTGGATGCGCCAGAGACCCGCGGTCGCATGATGACCGGTGTTTCAGCAAGGGTTAGACTGCGGTTATTCAGCAGGGCGAGCACGCCGACATCCTGGTAGTCGAGCAGGGCTGTCAGGTCTTCTGTAAGGATGGAGATGGCGTTTCCTGTGTACAGCCGAAATCCACTTGTCAAATCCTGAATTTCCAGCCCCGTGATTTTTCGGAATATCTGCCAGGCCACCCGCTTTGAACGGGTGCCGCGGGACGGGTACGACCCAATGACAACGTCTGCACCGTTGGATGCGGCGGCGTCCAGAAGCAGGGGAATCTGGGAAACCGGATGTTGACCGTCGGCATCCATGGTGATGGCAGTTGAAAAACCGTGACGCTTCGCATACATCAGTCCGGTTCGGATCGCGCCCCAGGCACCTAGATGAATAGGCAGTGTTAATACCCTGGCACCGGCGTCCCGTGCAATCTCCGGTGTCCGGTCCGTGCTCATGTCATCAATCACCAGAATCGTTGCGTCAATATCCTCCTGGAGGCGCCGGATGATGGTGCCGATGGTGGTGGCCTCGTCTTTTGCCGGGATGACGATCAGCAGGGGGGGGGCCGCGGTCTGTACATACCCAAAAGAACGTGAGCGCATGTCAGCTCCCGGTTGCGTCGTGTGTGGTGACGCGTCGATAGAGGGTGTGCACCTGATCCGCCACAGGGGAAATATGAAAACAGGCGTCAAACCGTTTTTTGCCGTTCTGTCCCATGCGCAGGGCTTCATCCCTGTTGTAACGCAGCTGGTTGATGGCCGCAGCCAGGTCTAACGCATTCCCCGGTTGCACATGAAGGCCGTCAATACCATCTCTGACTACCCACGGCATGCCCGAACCGTGCACCTGGGAAACAATGACGGGTTTCCCCAGCTGCATGGCCTCAAGGAGTACCAGGCCAAATGCTTCGGTGCGTTCGGTGGAGGGCAGGCACAGCGCGTCGCAGGAGGTCAGCAATGCCTGAAGTTGTGGGTCCGGAAGATGGCCGGTCAGGCAGACGCGGTTTTCAAGGGATCGGTTCTGTATCCTGTGTGCCAGAAATGTGGAGCGTTCGCCGGATCCGACAATCAGTGCACGGGTGTCCTGTACGTTTTCCATGGCATCGATCAGGTGCGAATGGCCTTTGTAGTAGGTGAGTCTGCCGATCGAGAGCAGGCGGAAGGTGTTGTCTCCCCATTGGGCGTCTGCCCACCGGAGATCTGATGCCGTTGGACGGTAGAATCGATCCGGGTTAATCCCCAGCGGGATGACGGTGGTTTTGTGGGAGACCGGGCTGAGGGGCAGACTTGTCTGCAGATAGGTCGAAGAGGTCGCGATAACAGCGGCAGCGCGCCTTAAGAGTTGCTTTTCGGGTGCGGAGTAAATCTGGTAGGCCGCTTTCATGGCCAGGGCTGAATCCGGGAACACCACATCCGAGTGCCAATGGACAATCCAGGGAATCCGTCTTGCAGACGAGAGGAAAAGTGCTGAAAAGCACCAGGGGTTGGGCATGTGCAGATGAAGAATGTCCGGTTTGAAGCGGCTGATGCCGAACTGAAGGGCCAGTGGAAAGCTAGGACTCAGCGGGGTGAAGAGCACGGTTCCGTATGTTGGTATCCGGTGCACGCGGCTGCCGGCCTCGGTTGTCTCTGCAAATATTGGCGCCAAAGGGCGGAAATGGCCGAACCGGTGGTCATGCACCAGGGCTGCGGTTGTCACGCCGCCGGCAGCCAGGGCAGTGAGCAGATCGGATGTGAAGTTTTCGATTCCGCCACTGAATGGCGGGAAATATTTACCGAGATGAAGGATGCGCATGACGCAGGTTCCGGGCCTGTTGTGCCCAGCTGGTTTTAGTTACAGATGCGGCTGCGGACGTTGACGGCAGCCGGGATCTTTTTTTAGGATCTATCATACTGCGGACGCGGGACAAAGGATTAAAGGGGAAATGTGTGTATTTTACGCTTTCTGGTGATGGTCAAACGCATCGATCAGGGACGCGGAGACGATGGCTGTTGTCCGCTCCCAGCTGAACCATAGGGGAAATGCGTGGTTGAACGCCGCTATCCGCTGTCTGAATTGGTTCTCGTTTTCAAGAACGTTTTGGATGGCGGTGGCCAAGCTGCCGACGCTTCCGGGTCTGACAAGGTAACCGTTTTCGCCGTCGGTGATGATGGCAGGGATTCCCCCGATCCGGCTGCCAACCACGGGGCACCCAGCAGCCAGCGCTTCGGCAAGGACCATGCCGAAGGATTCGGTTATCAGGCTGGGAAGAATGGTGACAGACGCAGAAGCATACCAGTCTGCCAGCTCGCATCGGTCCGTGATCACCGGCAGCAGCCGGATATCCGGATGCGGATTCCGGATTCGATGGTGGGGCGGGGTTCCGATCACCACAAGCGCAAGATCCGGATAGCTTTTTCTCAGCTGCTGCCAGGCTTTTTCAAGAATACTGAATCCCTTTACCGTAAGGGCGGGTTTGCCCACAAAGAGCAGAAATCGGAACGGGTGGGAGGGTGTGCCATTATAGATCGGCGGATCCACCCCCGGCGGTGCGGCCAATGGCCGGATGTGGGAATCTTTCTTGAGAAACGAAGAACCGCTGACAAAGGCTTCTGAATTGACAAAAACCCGGACGGCGTTTCTGAGAATCTGTTTGCCGATCAGGTGGTAGTAGACCGTGCCGACTATTTTTTTCAGGGTGCCGATTCCGGAAATGTCGCTGTGATACATCACCACATAGGGGATATTCAGTCGTCTTGCTGACAGGTAACAGCAGTCGACAATGCCCGGAACCGAGTAATGGAGATAGATAAGATCGGGCCGATCCGTTCGCAGTCGCTTCAGGATCAGTGGCAGCCAGATTGGGTTGAGGGTGGATGAAAACAGGCTAATCAGGGGTTTTGGCAATCGATAGGAACTCTTTGCATCAGCTGAAAGTGTGGAAACGCGAAAGTGTCCGGAACTCACTAGGCAATTTCGGATTTCATGGATGTAGCGTTCAGCACCGCCTTTGTTGATTTCTGCGTACTGGGAGGCGATCAGGAGTTTGATGGGCCGCTGAGGGGCACGCGTCATAGCCGGAACGGTCCGTATTACTGAATGTAAAAAAAAAGGCAGCCAGAGCACTTCAGCCGCCTGTTGTAATATCACTGGCGGAGAGAGAGGGATTCGAACCCTCGATGGAAGTTTCCCCCCATACTCGCTTAGCAGGCGAGCGCCTTCAGCCGACTCGGCCATCTCTCCTGAAGGTGGCGGAGGAGGTAGGATTCGAACCCACGGAGCTTTGACACTCAACGGTTTTCAAGACCGCCGCCTTCAGCCACTCGGCCACTCCTCCGAAAAAGACAGCTATAACTATCACAGGGATGCTGCGGGGGTCAATAGGAAAAATGCACACCTTGACAAGTCATGGGATCTGATTATAATGATTCGATTGTTCGTGCGCACGCAATATGTTAGTTAATATGAGATAACATCCTTAATAGGCAGGAGAAAACAGATGAAACAGCGATTTGTGCTGAATCGGGAAGCGGATACGGAGAAACTCATCGTTCAGGAATATGTGGAACAGGATAGCGACCGGTATCTCCTGGCGTGTAAGGAAACCTATGAAGTGGAAGCCTTGAAGGAAGCCGCCGCTGCGGATATGCTTATTGAGGCGCTGCGCACTCGGAATCTTTTTCCGTTTCGGGAGCTTGCAGAGAAACTGGCTGAGTCCGTGGCCGTATTGCTTGAATCGGATGAGGAAATGACTGAATTCGTATATGATGAGATGGATGCGATTAGCCAGGAAGACCTGCAGTTTTCAGAGGATGCTGAAGACGAGGAAGACGAAGAAAATATCGCGTTAGATAACCTTCTCGAGGATGATGGTGCGTCTGAAACCTACGATGAGCATGAAGAGATTAACGATATCGGAGGGAATCTGCCGGGGATTTCCACTACCGGAAAGGACAAGACAGGAACGATCGATGAGGATGTAGATAACGCCTGACAAATATCTTTTCATAGACGGATCGGGTTAGGGTCCGGCATCCGGCAACAGCAGGTATGTATCCTGGCGGCGTTTTTGCTTAAAAAAAAGAAGCATGCAGTCTGATGTCGAATCAGATGCGTTTGTCCACAAAGGAAAAGGGTGAATATGTATTCACATGAAGAATTTATCGTGTTTTTGCTTGCGAAAGCCAATCAAAAGGCACAGAAGATGCTCAAACAGCATCTGAAAGAGTTCGGATTGACACCGGTTCAAGGGCTCATTCTGGAGGCACTCTTTTTTGAAGACGGGTTGACGGCCGGAGAGATCGGAAAACGGCTGATCTTGGATAATGCAACGGTCTCGGGGGTCTTGGACCGGCTTGCGGAGGCCGGCTGGGTGCATAAAACCCAGGATGCGGAGGATCGGCGGGTGCTGCGTGTGGTGCTTGCAGACAAGGCCAAGGACAACGCAGAAGAAATGATGGTAGCACGGAACCAGACAGCAGAAGCCCTGCTGCGCACGTTTTCCTCTGAAGAACAGGTGCTCCTGAAACGTCTGCTCAGAGATCTCTACTAACTCACGTCTGCCAGGTGCCTGACTGGAAAGGGGCGATGGCCTCTAAAACAATGCCTATTGAACGATCACCGTCGAATAAAAATCCATCCAGTTTAAAATAAAAGACTGACCGAGTGGACGTTCATTCGTAAAAAAAATCTGTCAGGGCGCCGGCATGTTCGGCACCTGCCTGTTTGACAGCAGCATACATCCTGCTCCTGCGAGCGCAACGCCGGCGCTCACCAGAAACATCCTTCCGCCTAGGGTTTCATATCCCAACCCGTTGATCACAAAACCGGCCGCCATGCCCAGACCGAAGGTAACGGCATTGAGCGTGCTTTGCCCGATGGTCTTGAGGCCCGGTGGCGCATACCGGTCCATATAGAGGATCGTGGCCATATGAAACGCGCCGTAGGTGATGGCATGCAGTACTTGGCTGACAAAGATTCCCGCTGCAGAAGGGGCTGCCCACAAGATTAGCCAGCGAACCAGGGTCACGAAAAAGGCGCCCGTGAGTACCCGGTGAAGCGGGATATGATAAAACAGGTGCCGGGAACCGATCATAACCCCCATTTCGGCAACAGAAGCAACTGCCCAGGCAGCACCGATAAATGTGGGGGAAAACCCCAGTGTCTCTAAGTGAATGGAGAAAAAACCGTAATAGGTGCCATGACTGACGAGCATGAGAAACGCCGCCAGCAGAAACAGGCGCATATGACCGGAGAAAAGGGTGATGACGGCATGGGGGCAAAAACGCCTGCTGCGCGCCTCTGCAGAGGGGGGGATGGTGAAACTGACCATTGACTGAACCAGGGAACCGGCTGCAATCCAGCGGATTAGATGTTGTCCGGGCGCGCGTTCAGACGCTGCACCAAAGAGCAAGGTAAAGGTGATGAAACTGATAGAACCCCATACCCGGATGCGACCGTAGGCCGACGGTGTATGCGAGAGAGATTCCATGGTAAAGGTTTCGATGAACGCGATGAGCGGGGCATGAAAAAAACCGTAGGCGGTCATGATGAGAAACATGGGAAGGAACTGGTCTGTTGTGAAAAAAAGAAGCCAGACTGCTGCGCTGAGAAGGGTGCAGCTGATATACAAGGGCTTTCGTCTGCCGGTCCGGTCGGCAAGCGTGCCCCAAAGAATGGGGAAAAAAGCAGTTGCCAGCATACGATTGGCGGACAGCAGGCCAATTTCGGGTGCGGAAAATCCGATATGGTGGCAGTACAGTGTGAAATACGGGAGATAGAGCCCAAGAATGCCGAAGTAGGTGAAATATTGCAGTGCAAGTATGACGCTGCGTTTCATGTTTTTTTTATTCCTTTGCTGCCATTCCCAGCGGAAACTGTCAGGAGAGCCGGCAAAATACGCCGGGTGGCTGAATCGGTCAATTCGTCTGATGCAGTCTATGGGAAATCGGCAGAGGATGCAATGGCGTAATCCAGGGCTAAGCCCGGCTTTACAAACATAAATCCTACTGTTATGCTAGTGATACACGTTTTTATAATGATTAGGATCGACGGCCAGAGAAACGGACCGGCAGGCCGTAGGTTCCCGATCCCAAACACCGGGGTAAGGCGTGTCCGGTGGGTTGGCCTACCTTTCCTGGCGGGCGCACTGTCGTCAGGCTGACCGCATAACAGAGTCGGAGTCGACAAATGGATTATATTAAAATCAAATTCAGCAGTGATTTTGATCCACGGGATCCGGGCATGTCGGGTTCGATGGAAGACATGTTCCGCGTTCTCAACCCCTTGTTTTCCTGTCCCCATCGTGCGTGGAAACCCCAGATGGATATTTACGAAACCCCGGAAGAGATCATCATCCTCTGCGAAATCGCCGGTGTGGACAAGGAGAAACTTGAGGTGGAGGTCAGCACGAATGCCGTGCGGGTGAGCGGTGAGCGCACCGGCCTTTGCCCGGATGTTCAAGCGACCTATCGCCTGGCGGAAATTCAGTATGGAAAATTTGAACGCACGCTTTTTTTGCCGGTTCCCATTGATACGGATAAGGTGTCGGCATCCTATTCCCTGGGATTGCTCCAGATCCATCTGGCGAAAAGTCCCACGGGTGTTAAACGGAAAATCGATATTGTCAATGAAGACAGCTGATCCCTGCAGCCGATGGCGGGGCGCGTGACGAAGATGGCTTTTGAAAACGGAGCTCCTCCCGGGGCTGCCTGCCATGATTTCGGAAAATGAATAGAGGAGGGTGCGATGAGTGATCAGCCACCGCTGGATATTGATCCTGAAATGATTCCAGAGAATCTGCCGATTTTGCCGTTGTTTGATACGGCCTTGTTTCCCAAAATGGTGCTTCCGCTGGTGGTGATGCATGGCAATTCCGTCCAGCTTGTGGATGAGGCCATGTCACAGGGACGCATCATCGGTCTCCTGGTATCTCGGAAAAAGGAGATGGAAACAAACTATCATCCTGAAGATCTCCACGCGGTGGGGACCGTTGCCATGATTCTGAAGATGGCCAAAGGGGATGATGACAGGACCCAGCTTATGGTCCAGGGGGTCAGTCGCTTCAAGGTCAGCCGGTTTGTTGAGGGAAAGGCCTATCTGCAGGCCAATGTGGAGTTAATGCAGGATCGGGTGACCCGGGTCAAGGAGATCGAGGCCATGAAGGGAAACCTCCTGTCGCTTTACGAAAACATCGTCTCCATGTCACCCGGTCTGCCCGCAGAAATCAGCATCATGGCAAAATCCATCACCGAGGCCGGTACGCTGGCCGACATGATCGTCTCGACGATCAACTCCTCCATCCGTCAGAAACAGGAAGTGCTGGAAACGCTGGATGTCCGCAAACGCCTGATGAAAGTGACCAAAATGGTCAATCAGCAGGTGGAGATCCTTGAGATCGGCACCAAGATTCAGACCCAGGTCAAGGAGGATATGGATCAGAAACAGCGGGAGTATTATCTGCGCCAGCAGCTCAAGGCGATTCGCGAGGAACTTGGAGAGACCGACGCGCCCAGCGCCGACATTGAGGAATTCCGGGAAAAGATCGAAGAAAAGGATCTTCCCGAAGCCGCGTACAAGGAGGCCCAGCGGGAGCTGAAACGACTGGCCCGCATGCACCCGTCCTCATCCGAATATTCGGTAGCCACCACCTATCTGGACTGGATTACTGCCCTGCCGTGGCATGAGGCCAGTGAAGACAACCTGGATATCAAAAAAGCGAAAAAAGTCCTGGATGAAGACCATTTCGGCCTGGACAAGATCAAAAAACGGATTATCGAGTACCTTGCGGTGCGGAAATTAAAACCGGATTCTAAAGGGCCGATTCTCTGCCTTGCCGGTCCGCCAGGCACCGGGAAGACATCCCTGGGCCGGTCCGTGGCGCGGGCTCTCAACCGGAAATTCGTCCGGATCGCCCTGGGTGGGGTGCGGGATGAGTCTGAAATTCGCGGGCATCGGCGGACCTATGTGGGCGCGCTTCCCGGGCAGATCATTCAGGGGATCCGCCGGGCGGAAACCCGCAATCCCGTCTTCATGCTGGATGAGATTGACAAACTGGGCAGCTCGTTTCAGGGAGATCCGTCTTCGGCCCTGCTCGAGGTGCTGGACCCGGAACAGAATTTTTCATTTTCCGATCATTACCTGGATGTCCCCTTTGATCTGACAACGGTCATGTTCGTGACCACGGCAAACGTGATTCATACCATTCCATCCGCACTTCTTGACCGGATGGAAGTGCTCGAGCTCAGCGGATATACGGAAGATGAGAAAATCAAGATCTGCAATCGGTATTTGATTCCCCGGCAACGCAAGGCCCATGGGCTCAAGGCATCCCGGATCGCTTTTACTACCGGCGCCCTGAAGCAGATTATTTCCGGGTATACACGCGAGGCGGGACTTCGGAATCTGGAGCGGGAAATCGCCACGATTTGCCGGGCGGTTGCGACGCAAATCGTTGAAAACGACGCTGAGGCATCCGATGAAGGGGTCACTATCACGGTGGCCACGGTGCCCCACTATCTGGGGCCGGTGCGGTATTCCCCGGAAGTGAGCACAAAGCGTCTGATACCCGGTGTGGTGATGGGGCTTGCCTGGACACCGGCAGGCGGGGATCTGCTCTATGTCGAGGCCACGGCCATGAAAGGAAAGGGCGGACTCACCCTGACCGGCCAGCTCGGGGATGTGATGAAGGAGTCGGTGACCACGGCACTGAGTTTTATCCGGACCCATGCGAATACGCTAAAGGTTCCGGCGGATTATTTTGACAATCACGATGTGCATGTGCATGTGCCCGCAGGCGCTATCCCCAAAGATGGGCCGTCTGCCGGAGTGACCATGCTGACGGCACTGGTATCGCTGTTCACGGGTACGCCGGTGATTCAGAACCTGGCCATGACCGGCGAAATCACCCTGCGCGGCGAGGTGCTTCCCATTGGCGGGATCAAGGAAAAAATTCTGGCCGCGCACCGGGCCGGGATCAAGGTCGTGATTCTGCCTGAGAAAAATGAAAAGGACATGGCGGATATCCCGAAAAAAGTGCAAAAGAAGATGATTTTTCATTTTGTGGATCGGATGCTGGATGTGCTGAAGATCAGTCTGGTGCCCTGGGTCGATGAGGCAGGTCGACGGGGAAAACCCGGCCAGCGCAGCACGGCGGAAAATAAAACCGCTGTATCGAAACCGACCGGGAGCGAGACCGTTTTGTGAGGGAAACCGGATGAATCATGCAAAATTATCTGTTGTCTCATGTATGGCTGTGCTGGTGATCTGGATGGTGTGCAGTGTCGGGTGTAGGCCTGCCGTGCCGCCGCCGGACAGGGCATCTGGACCGTCGTCCCGGTCCTACCAGATTGCCGGGCGATGGTATCATCCCCTTCCGGATGCGCATGGATTTCGGGAACGCGGGATGGCATCCTGGTACGGAAAACCGTTTCACGGACGGAAGACCGCCAGTGGCGAGCGGTATGACATGTATGCCATGACCGCTGCCCACAAGACGCTTCCCCTTGGAACATGGGTTGAGGTACGGAATCTGCGGACCGGTGAAACCGTCGTGGTGCGGGTAAATGACCGGGGACCGTTTGTGGCAAAGCGGATCATCGATCTTTCCTATGCGGCGGCAAAAAAAGTGAGCGTGGTCGGTCCCGGAACAGCGAAGGTCGAAATTCGGGCAGTCGGTCGGACCGGGGCACCTGGCGAAAAGATGGTGGGGATCACCCGTTTTTGTGTCCAGGTGGGGGCATTCCGCTCAAAACAGAATGCAACGGCCCTGAGGCAGCGCTTAGAAGACCAGTTTGGCGCAGCCCATATGGTGACGTACGCGGGTCCGGATGGCACCTATTACCGGGTACGGGTCGGCAATTGCCGGACCCGCTCTGCGGTTGAAGCGCTCGAGCGCAAACTGATCCTCGGCGGATATACCGCGACGTTTATTGTCTCTGAGCCCTGATGGGGCGCGTGTTCGCGTCAGTGGTCAGTGCCTTCGGTCCAGCATTTCAGGAGTACCGACCGATGGTTTAGGATGAGGTGCATGTAGTCTGCCTCCATTTCTATCATCTCTCTGTCATGGGTTCGCAGCCACTCGGAAAGCCAGGCAAATCGCAGGGCAAGGGTGAGATCGACCAGGTAATCCCAGCTGACAGATGTGAAAAACGGGTCTTTTTGCAGGCGGGTGATGCATCCCTCGGCCATGGGACCGGTCAGGGCTTCGGGATCCTCACAGCCGATGCAGCCCAGCAGATTGGCTGCGTCGTAGAGGACCGGCCGGGCTCCGGAGAATTCCCAGTCAATGACGCTTCGTATCCGGTTTTTTCCCCAGATGATGTTCAGGGGATGAAAGTCCCCATGACAGAGGTGTGCGGTCAGGTCCGGATAAATGGGAAAAAGAGTGGCGGTCAGATGGCGGAAAATGGGCGTGAACCGCTTTGCTGTCCGGGGTTCCCGGTGCTCAAGGGTCTGCATGAGATGATAGATGTAGTCCGGCAGCGGCTCAGTTTCTGTGTCAAACACCTCGTTTAGCTTGTCTGACGCCTGCCAGAGCCGGACAAGGAAATCTGCCATGGCAGATCCGCGCCACATGTCCTGGATATAGGCCGGTCGTTTCAGAGGCGTGTTTTCCAGATAGGGCATCAACTGCCACCATCTGCCGTCATACTGCTGGACAGCATTGCCGTCCAGTCCGGTGCAATACGGGGTAACGGCGTTGAGGCCGGCATCGGTCAGATTCTTGAGAAGCGCGATACGTGCTTTTTTAATCGGGAGGCGCTCTGCAGCGATGGATTCCAGGAGAAACCGCCTGCTGTCAGGCGTCTGAAACACCCACCGGCCGGTGGTGCGCTGCGGGCTGCCGGAGATGATGCAGTCGGGACAGAGCGAATCGCAGGTAAGTCCCCAGCGCAGGGCAAGGGGGGTTATATCAGGCAGGCCTGGCATGATGGGTCCTTTCTTGATGATGAATCTTTGAGTATAGTTTATGGCTTTTTTAGATACAAGTGGAGATTTTGTTTTGCATCAGGACTGTATCGGAAAAGGTGTCTCAGACGGCCGCATGAGACAACCGGACGGCTGAAGGACAGCTGTCGGTTCATGGAAAAGCCCTTGGTCTTTTCAGGTCAATATGGTAAACAGGCCGCCAAATAAGGGGCTGTCCTTACCGTACTGGATCAATGCGTGTTTGCTGGCACGTTACATGAATAGACATCTCCTTAACACAGAGTTAAATCACAGCCCGAGCAATCTGTGATACACATCAGATCAAGGAGAGGAACAATGAAACAACGGATGCTGGATGCACTGAATGCCCAGATCAATGCGGAGACCTACTCGGCGTATATCTATTTTTCCATGTCAGCCTATCTTAAGTCCATCAACCTGGATGGATTTGCCTCGTGGATGGAAGCGCAGGCCATGGAAGAGCTGGCCCATACGAAAAAATTCTACGACTATGTACATCAGCGGGGCGGTCGGATCCGCCTTGCTGCCATTGATGCGCCGCAGTTCAGCTGGGATTCTCCGCTGAATGTCTTTGAAGAGGCCCTGGCCCATGAGGCATACATTACCGGACGGATCAATGAACTGGTCGAGATTGCGCAAGAAGAAAAGGATCATGCCACCCAGATTTTTCTGCAGTGGTTTGTCACTGAACAGGTGGAAGAAGAAGAATCCGTAGGCGGTGTGGTGAACCAGCTCCGGCAGGTGGACGGTATTGCAGGCGGCCTTTTCATGCTGGACCGAGAAATGGGACAGCGATCCGTTGCTGACACCGATACAGAAGGAACAGAAGGATAGAGAACTATACCTGCGCCCTGGCCTTTGGGCGGGGCTGCAGGCGATGCTGAATGAAGGAGGCGCATCATGACAGACTGGAAATGCACATTGTGCGGATATCAACTTAAGGCGGATGCTCCGCCGGCAGAATGCCCGGCCTGTAAGGCACGGTGCGAATTCGTCGACAATACATGCTATACGCCCGATGGCGTGAAAACCGGGGGCGTGGACCATCGAATCAAATAATGAAAGAAACCGTGAAAGGGGAGGCAGATGGCTGTTCTGCATAGTGGCAATGCTGCTGATGACAGCAGGCGGCGCCATGGCCTCTCTGGGCATGGGTCATCAGAATAAGGTGCTCCCATCCGGTTCCATGAAACAGGTTCCCTTTCCTCACTCCCGGCATCAGTCGGTGCTGAAGTCCTGCAACGCTTGCCACGATTTGTTTCCGAAGGAAGCCGGCAGTATTCAGCGCTTGATCGGAGAAGGAACGCTGATGAAAAAGAAGGTCATGAACACCTGTATAAGCTGCCATCGCAGCATGAAACAATCGGGGCTCATGACAGGACCGTTGTCTTGTAAGAAGTGCCATACAATCAAAAACACAAATAACCAATAACCGGGGGGCGAAGGGCGCCCTGGCAGCATCACCAACAGAACGAAAGGAGAGGACGATGGATAAGTATGAATGCCCGTGCGGACATGTGTATGATCCCGAAGAAGGGGATGTGGAAAACGGTATACCACCAGGAACTGCATTTGAAGATCTGCCCGACGATTGGGTTTGTCCCTTGTGTGGGGCTGAAAAAGAGTATTTCGAAAAAGTATAGCGCATATATCATAATATCGTTATAATAGGCGGAACAGCGGTCTGTTCCGCCTTTTTTACGTCAGTTGTGGGTTTGGATTTTTGGACGAGAGGCGTTGCTTTCATGGAGACGTATGTAGCAAGACAGCCGATTTTGCTTTCGGATCGAAGCCTGTTCGGGTATGAATTGTTGTTCAGAGATGGAATGTCCAATGCGTTTCCGGGCATTGACGGGAATACGGCAACGTCCAAACTTCTGACCAACTCCTATCTTTCCATTGGTATGGAGCGTCTGGTGGGCCCGTACAAGGGCCTTATCAATTTTACCGGCGACCTGCTGGTCAAGGGGATTCCCCAGCTGTTTCCAAAAGAATCGCTTTTTGTGGAAGTACTCGAGGATGTGAAACCGACTCGAGACGTTGTGATTGCCTGTGCACACCTGAAAAAGGCCGGATACACCCTTGCGCTGGATGACTTCTTTTACAGGCCCGGACTGGAACCGCTGTTGGGACTTTCCAGCATCATTAAAATTGATTTTCGGGCAACCCCCATGGATGAGGTGGCTGCGCTGATACAGAACTTGTCGCGGTACGATGTGGAATTCCTGGCTGAAAAGGTCGAGACCTACGATGAATTTCAGCAGGCGATGGACATGGGATTTGTCTATTTTCAGGGATACTTTTTCAGTAAGCCGGAGATTATTTCCGGTACGGATATTCCCGCATTCAAGCTGAGCTACCTGAGATTGCTGGCGGAAGTGTCCAAACCAGATGTTGACTTTGCTGCATTGGAAAAGATGATCATTCAGGATGTATCGATTTCCTACAAATTGCTCAGATACATGAATTCCGCGTATTTTCAGCGTCCGTCTCCCATATCGACCATTCGGGATGCGCTGACGTTTCTTGGCGCGGAGGAAATCCGGCGTTTTTTTATGCTGCTCTCTGCAGCGGAGATGGCATCAGATAAGCCCATCTCTCTGGTTCAGAACTCCATCATTCGGGCGCGTTTTTGCGAAATACTGGGCAGGGAAGCCCGGACTGCCGGTCAGGCCGGAGAATTGTTTACCTTAGGCTTATTTTCACTTATTGATGCCATGTTAGATAAACCCATGGATGAGATCATGGTGGATATCCCTCTCAACAAAGCCCTGAAGGACGCATTGGTCAGCGGCAGCGGGGAACTGGGGCGGGTCTTGTCGTTTGTGGCGGCGTATGAGCAGGGGTTGTGGGACGTGTGTGCGCCCATTGCCCAGGATCTGGGTGTCACGTCAGCACAGGTGGCAGAGTGGTATATGCAATCGGTTGAGATGGCGGACAGTATTACCTCAGCGTCGTTGTGCTAGTACGGTCGAATCTGTCACCTTGGAGGTTGATGATGCAAATGGAATTGATCATACGTGCCATTGCCGGTACGGTCATACTTGTATCTGTTTTACTGGGCTGGCTGCACAGTCCCTACTGGTATCTTTTCACGGCCTTTGTGGGCTTGAATCTGCTTCAGTCCGCCTTTACACGATGGTGCCTCATGGAGGATCTGCTGCATAAGGTCTTCGGCATACCGAAGCCTGATCAGCGCTAATGGCGGCACGTGAAATCAGGGGGAATTCTGATGGGGTTGACGGCCAGCGAACGCCTGCGGCGGTTTTATGAGCAGTTTCAGCCGGATGACCGGGTTCTTGTTGTCATTTTCGCCGACCCAGATGCCATTGGCTGTGCCCAGGCCGTGAAACGGCTGCTGTGGCGGAAAGTCGCCGGTGTGACCATTACCCACGTCAACCAGATTGAACGTCCGGACAATCTTGCCATGGTTCGCCTGCTCGGTGTTTCGCTCACACCTTACCCGCAGATCCGGATCGAAGATTACACGCGGTTTGTCATGGTGGATTCTCAGCCAAGCCACTATGATCTGCTGGACGGGCTGGCCTTTGATGTCATTCTGGATCACCATCCGGAGACGGGCGCGGCCGCAGGGTGGCTTGATATCCGGCCGCGGTACGGCGCCAATGCCAGCATGCTGGTCGAATATCTCAGGGCGGCCCGGATCAAACCCTCTGTCAAACTCGCAACCGCGCTTTATCTGAGTATCAAGATCGACACCTGTAATTTTGAGCGGAAGACGATCATGGAAGACCTGCGGGCCTTTCAGTTTGTATTCAAATATGCCAACAAGGCCCTGGCCAACCGGGTGGAGCAGACGGAGATGACGGTCGGTCATCTGGATGATTTTTCCCGGGCCTTAAGTTGCCGGGTGATTCGGAAAGGACGGGCCTTTATCCATCTGGGGCCGGTTTCAAATCCGGATATCTGCGTACTGGTTGCGGATTTTTTTATGAAGGTGGAGGCTATTCACTGGAGCGTGGTGTCGGGCCGGGTCGGGGGCCGGCTGGTGGTCATTTTCCGGAATGACGGGATCCGGCGGAATGCAGGAAACTGCGCATCGCGGAGCTTTGGCCCCTACGGATCCGCTGGCGGTCATAAAAGCCTGGCCCGGGCGGAAATTCTCTTGGAAACCGTGGCAGACACCGTTGAGACAGACAATGACACTGCGCTGGCCAGGTGGATCATCAGCCGGGTGGAGCGCTATGCCGGTGCCAGATAGCGTGGATGAAGGGAGAGCGCGGATGCAGATCACGCTTGACCTCTCAAAACACTGCGTGCAGACCGCACTCAAATCGACGTATAACCGTTTGCTCTCCGCTTATTTCAAGGCAGATGCGCCGGATGACCGGAACCGGATGGAAATCCAGCTGGAAATGGTGACAGTGGCCCTTTCCTGTTTTGATTTCATGAAATTGCGGTCCGAGTTTTCAGTGCTGGCCGGTGGTGACGGCTGCTTTGCCATTCTTTCTGGTGATCCGGATGCGGTCTGCCTGGTGCTTGATGACGGGCGGACGATTTCGCCACGGGCTTGAAACCTAAAGTAATGATTTGTAGTAAAAGGAAATGGCATGAGATTGAAAATTGTGGTTCATGAAGCTGAAGAAGGGGGGTACTGGGCAGAGGTTCCGTCTATTCCCGGATGTGCAACTCAAGGAGAAAGCGTTGATGAACTATTAAACAATATCCATGAAGCAATAGAAGGGTGTTTATCTGTGGATATTGAGGAAGTTTTCCTATCCGAGAAAAGCACAATAATGGAGATAGCTGTTTGAAAGCTATCAGGGGGAAAAAATTTTGTAAGCTTCTTGAGGCCAATAGCTGGGAATTGAAACGTGTCAACGGTAGCCATCATATTTACGCTAAAGTTGGAAAAAATGCGCGTATATCTGTCCCTGTACACGGCAATGTCCCATTGAAATTAGGTTTGCAGCGTCAATTAATGAAAATTGCCGAGATTGAAGAAGGTCAATTATCAAACCCGAAAGTTGCGTTTTAGAATAAGGATAACTGTTCGGGCCGCGTTTCATCGGGTGTGTTTTTTGCTCCTGGTGACGGCTCATCCGAAACGGGCGGTGGCAGGGGGCGGCCTGCAAAACTGTCCGGATCCAGCGGATCAAGTGTCACCCGAAACGGGCCCGGAAACAGGTGTTTGGGGACCGGGGCCGGTGCATACAGGGTCAGTTCTTTTTCCTGGGCCGTCATGACCGGTATCTGATAAACGGCATTCTGGTGTTTGAAGGATTTGCCGGCCTGAATCCGTTCGGCGATAAACGCGGTGTGCTCGTAAATGCGTTGTGTCAGGCGGTCCAGGGCTGTGTCGGGTGCAAGGGTGAGGGCTTCCCGGATGGCTGATTTCAGGTTCGGGTCAATTTCCATGCCGATGCTGCTGCGGCCGGTGGCAATGGCGGCTGCAGATGTGGTTCCGGTACCGAGAAAAGGATCAAGTACCGTGTCCCCGTACACGGAGAACATGTTGATGAGCCGGTAGGCCAGTTCAAACGGAAAGGCGCCGCTTCGCTTTCGTGCCTCTTTGTCGCCTAATTTCTGGCGGGTACCGATGAGGCCGAACCAGACATCGGAAAACCAGGTATTCCGTTCTTCCCAGAAAATGGCGCTCTGCCGCCGCTGTATTTTTTCTGCTGGTGTGGCGAATACGCGTTTGTCTCCTTTTCTGAAAATCAGAATATATTCGTGCTCCAGGGTGATATAGGCGCCGGCCGGCAGCATGCCGGATCCCATGAATTTGTTTGGGGCATTGGTGGGTTTCCGCCAGAGAATGGCGGGCAGCGGGGTGAGTTTCAGGTCCAGCAGATCCGTGATGATCCGGGCATGGTTGGGGTAGAGCGTGAAGGTTTTATCTAAGGTCCGGGCCGCGTCCCCGATATTGATACAGGCAAAGGCGCCGGGTTTCATGACACGCACCATTTGCGTCCAGACCGCCTTGAGCTGGTCGTGCATCCGGTGGAAGGCGGGCAGACCCTGTTCGCGTTTCAGCAAGGAGTTGATCGCCGGATCCAGATCCGTGAAACAGGCATCCCACATGGCAATCATGGGATACGGCGGTGAGGTGACCACCAGATCCACGGATGCGTCGGTCAGCTGAGAGATGGCGGTTGCCGGTTCAAACATGACTTGATGGGTTGTCTGATGCATCAGCCCTCCTGAGGGATTGAAAAAGAGGATACACTATATAGGGCTAGATTTATTTAAAAATCAACAGGCCGCGTTGACATTCGCTAATAGACGGCCTACGTAAAGGCGGATGAATAACCGCATGAAGAAAAAGGACACCCTATGAAATACCATACCCGATACAGGGCTCGTCAGATTCGGGCGCTTGCTGCCGGACTTTGTCTGGGCGTTGTTTTGCTGTTTACCGGGTGCGCCGGTCTGGGAGACGGCCACCGGCTCTCTCCGGATCCGGCATTGATCACCGGAACACTGGATAATGGTTTTTCCTATATATATCTGCAGAACGCGGAGCCGCCGGACCGGGTGAGCCTGCACCTGGTTGTGGATGCGGGTTCGTTTCACGAAACCGAAGATCAGCGGGGACTGGCCCATTACCTGGAGCATATGGTGTTCAACGGATCCGACCACTTCAAACCCGGTGAGCTGGTCACGTTTTTTCAGCGAATCGGCATGGATTTCGGGGGAGACGCCAATGCCCACACCGGTTTTTATCAGACGGTCTATGATGTGGTGCTGCCCGATGATTCACCCAAGCATCTTGCGGATGGGTTTCTGGTGCTGAGGGATTATGCCTGCGGCGCGCTTTTGCCCGAGGCGGAAGTTGACCGGGAGCGCGGGGTGATCCTGGCGGAAAAGCGAAGCCGGGATACGGCAGGTTTTCGGGTGTTTGAGCAAACCTTTGCAGCAGAACTTCCCGGTCACCGGCTGGCAAGGCGGATGCCCATCGGGCTTGAATCCGTGATCAAGGCTGCTTCGGCTGTGGATCTGAGGCGGTTTTACGATACCTGGTACCGTCCGGAACGCATGACGCTGATCGTTGTGGGGGATGTGCCGTTTCCGGTGATCGAGACCCATGTGAAGGCGGCATTTTCGGATATGACCGCCCGGGCCCCGGCGCAGCCGGTGCCGGACGCAGGCCAGTTTCATCATACCGGGGTGAAGCCGATTTATGTGTATGAAAAAGCGGTCGGGAACACCACGGTGAGCATTGAAACCCTGATCCAGATTCCGGAGCCGCCGGATACAGCCGCTGAACTGAAACGCCGCCTCATGCGGCGAATGGCATCGCGTATCATCGAGCTCCGCCTGGAGGCCCGGGAAGGAAAACCAGACACCCCGTATACAACGGCGCAGGTGTATGGCGGAACGCATTTAAAAACCCTGCAGTTTGCTGAAATTTCAGCAGAATGTGCCCCGGATCGCTGGGCAGATGCCCTTGAGGCCATTGAGCAGGAACTCCGCAAGGCACTGGCGTTCGGGTTCAGTGAAACCGAGGCAGACCGGGTAAAGGCGGAGTACACACGCTGGCTAACATCCCGGGTGGACGGGGCGGAAACACGGCAGACCCGCAAGCTGGCATCGGACATCATGCGGTCCGTCAAACAGGGCCGGGCATTTCTCTCCCCTGATCAGGAGGCTGCCATGCTGATGCCGTTTCTGGCAACCCTCACCGCAAGTGATCTTCATACAGCGCTGCAGGCGCTCTGGAAACCGGATCACCGGCTAGTGCTGGTGACCGGCACCGCAGACCTGGGTGCGGCTGCGGTGCCGCCGGAACAGCAGATTCTGGATGTGTACGCAAACAGTGGTAACATACCCGTAACAGGCCCTGAGGAAGGATCTGACAAGGTCTTCCCCTATCTGCCCGAGCCGAAACGGTCTGGCAGTCCTGCAGCCCAAACACGGATAGCGGATCTGGATATTCGGACCGCCGTGTTTGCAAACGGAAACCGGGTGGATCTCAAACCCACCGATTTTCAGAAATCGAAACTTTCCTTTTGCCTGGAGCTGGGCGGGGGGCGGCGGGGCGAACCCGCAGACAAGCCTGGCCTGGCCTGGCTGGCAGCGCATGTGGTAAATAACAGCGGGCTGGGGACACTTGAAAAGGCGGATCTTGAATCTGCGCTGGCCGGTGTGGACATGTCAGTACGGTTTCATGTGGACGATGAGAATTTTGCGTGGAAAGGGACCTGTGCGGCATCGGATTTCCGGATTGTGCTCCAGTATTTCTATGCGCAGTTGAAAGATCCTGGATTCCGGGAATCGGCTTTGCGTAAAGCCCTTCAGTCGTACCGGGCCTGGTATGACAAGCAGCATCACTCTGTGGAGGGGGAACTGGAATTGAGCGGTCGCCTGTTTTTTGCGGGAGGCGATTCCCGGTTTAGAAAACCGGCCCCATCTGTGATGGAAACCTATACACTTTCCGATATCACCGCCTGGCTCATGCCGGTGTTCGAGACCAGCGCCTGTCACCTTGTCGTGGTCGGAGACATGGACCCGGATGCGGTGATCGCCATGGCGGACACCTATCTGGGGCCCGGTGCCCTACCAGACCGGAACCCCTTTGTTTCGCCCGCAGAAACCACGCTGGCATTTCCGGCGGGTGAGACACGTCAGGTGGCCGTGGATACACACATCGACAAAAGCATCGTCTCGGTCGCCTTTCCCACAGATGACTTCTGGGATATTGAACGAACCCGCGGGCTGGTGGTACTGGCGGAGATTTTTTCAGATCAGCTTCGGCAGCGGGTGAGAGAGGCCTTGGGGGCCGCCTATTCGCCGTATGCCTATCATCGGGCCAGCCGGATTTTTGACGGATACGGTCTGCTGCAGGCCACTGTCAAACTGAATCCCCCGGATGCGAAGCAGATCGCGTCGGAACTACGGGATATTGCTGCGGTGCTGTCCCGGGACGGTGTGACCGAGGAAGCCGTGACGCTGGCGGTAAATCCCATCAACACGCGGTTAAAGGACTGGGTGCAGGACAACCGTTACTGGCGGGATTCTGTCCTGTCCAATCTGGATCGGCATCCACAGCAGGCGGACTGGGCGCGGACCTTTCAGTCAAGTTATGCGTCGATGACCGCAGAAGCGATTTCGAAACTGGCCACAACCTATCTGATCCCGGAACAGATGGCGATCCTGGTCGTGGCGCCGACAGCGCAACCCTGATCGCATGCGGGGAACCAGAATATCGTGCCTGAGGTGAATCTGATTTCTGTATTGACATGGAAAGGGGCATCGTCTATCTAACAAGCGCGTATCAAAAAAACGCATCTGTTTCAGCCCGGCCGGAAAACGGTTTCGGCGTGCTGTCCGGGAGGCGCGGGGTGCAGGGGCAAGACCCGTATCGCCTGGGCAGATACGGGTGAAAATCAGCGAAATAACGCGTGAGGATCCATACGGAACATGATCCGGCCGTTTAAAGGGTGAACGTATACGGTGGATCCGGTGTGCAGCCCGCAGTCTGCCCACCGGATGCCGCCGTTTTTTTTGCCCGGACAGGATGCTGTGCCGGAACGCAGCAAAGGGGGGGCAGGTGGACTCAATTCAGTGGGTGACCCTGATCAGCGGGTTGATGGGTGGACTCGGGCTTTTTCTGTACGGGATGAAGCTGATGTCCGAAGGGCTCCAGAAGACCGCCGGAAACGGACTTCGGACGATTCTTGAAAAACTGACCACCAACCGGGTGATGGGCACGTTCGTGGGCATGCTGGTGACTGCCGTGATCCAGTCCAGTTCTGCCACGACGGTCATGGTGGTCGGATTTGTGAATGCCGGGCTCATGAATCTCGCCCAGGCCCTGAGTGTGGTGCTGGGCGCCAACGTGGGGACAACCATTACGGCCCAGTTGATTGCCTTTAAAATTGGAAAACTGGCCCTGCCGGCCATCGGCATCGGTGTGGGGCTGCGGATTTTCTCCAAAGACAAGAAACGCCAGTTTTACGGGGAAATCCTGATGGGTTTCGGGATGTTGTTTCTGGGACTGGACATCATGAAGCATGCCTTTGTCCCCCTCAAGGGGAGCGTGATGTTCCGGGATGCCTTTATCTATTTTTCCCAGAACCCGGTGATGTCCGTATTTGCCGGCGCCATCCTGACCATGATCGTGCAGAGCAGCTCTGCCACCATCGGGATCACCATCGCCCTGGCTTCCACCGGTCTCATTGATTTTTATGCGGCCAGTGCGCTGGTGCTGGGAGAAAACATCGGGACCACCATTACCGCCAACCTGGCGGCCATCGGCACGAACCGGACCGCACGACGCGCAGCTCTGGGACACCTGCTCCTCAATGTGTTCGGGGTCATCTACATGCTGGTATTTTTAAAATATTTCATGGGTGTGGTCGACCAGATCACGCCGGGGGATCCCATGCTCATCACTGCGGAAGGCGTTAATCCTTATATTTCCCGGCATATCGCCAATGTGCATACCCTGTTCAATATCATCAATACCCTCGTGTTTCTGCCGCTGCTGCCTTTCCTGGCCAAGGCCTGTGAAAAGCTGATGCCCGGTGAAGACAGCGATGCAGAATACGAGCTGATCTTTCTGGATGACCGGCTGGTCGAGACACCATCCCTGGCCATCAGTCAGGCCAGAAAGGAAGTGAAACGCATGGCGGATACCGCTGTTTCCATGGTCGATCTGGCCCGGGAAGCCTTCAAGGCCCAGGACCTTAAACTGGTGAACATGGTCTATGAGGCGGAAAATACCCTGGATCGTCTGGAAAAGGACATTTCCAATTATCTGGTGCAGATTTTTCAAAAACCTAACAGCGAAGAAGATTATAAAATTATCATGGATAACCTGACCGTTCTCCATGATATCGAAAAAATCGGTGACTATGCCGAGAATATTGCCCGGTTTACGGAGCGGATCATCCAGAACAAGCAGACCTTTTCTGACGCGGCGTTGGCGGAAATGGACGAAATGTTCAGCGTGGCCCTGCGGTTTGCCCGGAACGTGTTTGATATCTTTCATCGTGGCAATTTCCCGCGAAAAGTCGATACCACGGATGAAAATCTCATCGACCAGATGAAACTTGAGTTCAAAAACCGCCATATGCAGCGCCTGCACGATGGGAAGTGCACCGTGGACAACGGGATTATTTTTGTCGACATTCTGAACAATCTGGAAAAAACCGGTGATCAGGTGTTCAATGTCGCCCAGGTGATCAATGGAAACCATCACCGATGAGTGATACGCGATAAAGGAGATGGTATGGGTATGTCCGGAAAAAACCGGAACAAGCTGGGAGGACGCATGCTATGGCAGCTGCTGGCATCGGTCAAACTGTCAGTGCTGGTCCTCAGCCTGCTGGCGCTGACGTCGATCCTGGGGACGGTCATCCCGCAGAACACGCCGGCGATGCTGCTCGAACAAAAGGTCGGATCTGCCGGCGTGGCGGTGCTTACGTTTTTTGATCTGACCGATATGTACCATTCCTGGTGGTTTCGGTTCCTCCTGGTCCTGCTTGCCGTGAATCTGGTGGTCTGCTCTGTGGAACGGCTGCAAGGTCAGCGGAAAATCTTGTTTGGCAGCAGGGGTTCGCTTCGGCCGGAGCGTTTTAAAAACGTCCGGCAATGGGGCGCGTTTTCCGTCAACGGCCGGCCGGCTGAGGTCGCCGCTGTTTTGTCAGGCGGACTGGGCCGCGCGGCTGTTACAGCCGCTGGCGATGAGGTCAGTCAGACCCTTGTGTGGGAAACCGGGCGGTGGACACGATTCGGTGTCTATGGTGTGCATGCGAGTATTCTGCTCCTGCTGGCCGGGGGCATGGTGGGATCCCTGACCGGATTTGAAGGCCGGATGCGGGTGCCGGAAGGGGGGCAGGAAGACACCGTTGAGCTCAATCGGGGCGGCAGTCTGCCCCTTGACTTTTCCATCCGCTGCGATGCGTTTTCGATGAAATTGCATGCATCCGGGCTGCCGGATGAATACCGTTCAACGCTGACGCTTCTGGAAGGAGACCGGGAAATTCTTACCCGGGATATCCTGGTTAACAATCCGCTGATGTACAAGGGCATCCGTATTTTCCAGTCCAGCTATGAAATCATGCCGGCAGGAAAGGTAACCCTGGGGATCACGGGCCGGTCCGATGGGCTGACGCGGCCGGTGGAAGCGGCCATTGGCGACACGATTCCGCTTTCAGACGGGCAGACACTGACGCTGCTTTCCTTTATTTCCGGATTCCAGCTGCGGGGCCATCCTTTGGGCGACGCGCTGATCTGCCGGATTCAATCCCCGGATGGCGATCCCAGAGAAGTGGCGCTGCCGGTCCAATTTCCCGGGTTTGACAAAATGCGGGGCGGCAATGAGGTTTTGAGCCTTTTAGATTATGACAAGCAATATGTCACCGGCCTGCAGGTGACCCGTGATCCTGGTGTACCCATTGTCTACAGCGGATTTTTGCTGCTCTTCATCGGGTGCTGGGTCACGTTTTTTATGGGACATCAGCGGTTCTGTATCGAGATCACCTGCCAGGACGCGGGGACGCAGGTCCGGGTACTGGGCCTGACCGACCGGAACCCCCTGGGCTTCAGGCAGTTGATGACCCGGCTGACCTGCCGGCTGGCCAAACGGGCCGGGGCCTCTGAACCGGATGTCAGCCGTCTGTCACTGACCTGAACGTGAAAAACCGCAGTGCTGTTAATCTGACCGACCGCGAATCACGCGGTGTTGGGGTGTGTGTTAAGATTGTAAGCGATAAAAAGGATCCAATATGCTGGGTGAATCATTGATGAGTGCAAAACTGTTCGGATGGGTGACGTTTGTTTATGCACTTGCCGCTGTTTTGTTTATTGCGCGGGCGATATTTCACAGGGAAGGTCTGCGGCGCTTTGCCTTCGCGGCAGCCATTGTTGGTCTGGGGATGAATCTGGCAGGGTTTATCTTTCGATGGGTAGAATCGTATCAACTGGATATGGGGCATGCCCCGCTGTCAAACATGTATGAGTCTCTGGTCTTTTTTGCACTGGTTCTGACCCTGATCTATCTGGTGGTGGAATTTCGTTTCCGCCAGCCCTTTGTCGGGCTGCTGGTCAGCCCGCTGCCGTTCATTGCCATGGCATACGCCTCCCTTCCCCATGTGGGAAAAGAGATCAAACCCTTGATCCCGGCTCTGAAAAGCAATTGGCTGATTACCCATGTCATCACCTGCTTTCTCGGTTATGCGGGGTTTTCCGTGGCGTTTGCAATCGGGATCCTGTACCTGATCCGGGCCGGATCCCCGGCCCAAACAGGTGCCGGCGACAACATCCGGCTGCCGTCCATGGATGCTCTGGATGAGCTGATGCATCAACTGGTGGCCTTTGGCTTTATTTTTTTGACGCTGGGGATCATCACGGGCGCCATCTGGGCCAACTCTGCCTGGTCTCGCTACTGGTCCTGGGATCCCAAGGAGACCTGGGCCCTGATCACCTGGTTTGTTTACGCCATCATGCTGCATGTTCGATTGGTCCGGGGGTGGCAGGGACGCCGGATTGCCGTGTTTTCCATTGTTGGATTTGCGGCAGTGCTGTTTACCTATTTCGGTGTCAATTATCTTCCCGGCCTTCACAGCTACGGCGCCCAGTAAGGCGGCGCTACGGAGCATCCATGCCTCTTCTGAAAAACCGCTACTCCGGGGAAAAACGCTCCAGGGTGCACGCGCTTTCAGACCCCAGGCCAGCAAAGGGATTCCGATTAAAGGATGAACGCGGATCCGTATTCCCGGTCGTCCTTTTTTTTGTGATCGGCGTGGCTGCCAGCCTGGTGGCGGGGTGGTGGCTGTTTCCGAAACTCCTGTATTCAAAAAAAACACAACCCATCGACTTCAATCACGCGCTTCACATGGAGATGGTTGACGACGGCTGTGAAAGCTGCCACTTTTTCAGGGATGACGGTACGTATGCCGGTGTTCCCACCCTGGATCAGTGCCGGGATTGTCATGAAGATGTGCTCGGCGACTCTCCGGATGAGGAGACCTTTGTGACCGCGTATGTGCACGAAGACCGGGAGGTGGACTGGCTGATTTATTCGCGTCAGCCGGATTGTGTCTTTTTTTCCCACGCCGCCCATGTGATCAAAGCGGGCATGGCATGTGAAACCTGCCACGGACCCATCGGCGAGTCAGAATCCCTGAAACCCTATTTTGAAAACAGAATCACCGGCTACAGCATTGATATCTGGGGCAGGCGGATTTCGGGGTTCAAGACCGAATCATGGGAACGCATGAAGATGGATGACTGCGGAAACTGTCATTTGCGGGAACGAGGCAGCAAGGGTGCCTGTTTTCAATGTCACAAGTAAGCCGGGGCTGCGGGCGGCCCTGTTGACGGGAACGATGCGATGAACCTAACCAGACGTTGCTTTTTGGCAGTGGGGATGGGCGCTGCCGCCGGTACCCTTGGAACGCCGCTCCCCTGGAAGCTCGCGGATGATACTGCTATCTGGACCCAGAACTGGCCGTGGACGCCGGTTCCGGCAGATGGCGCCGCTTCCAGGGTGGCCGCACGCTGCCTGCTTTGCGCCAACGGGTGCGGTATTCATGTCCGCTGCATGGATGACCGGCCGATCAGCATCGAGGGACTGCCCGGAGATCCGCTGGGCGGCGGCGGCCTTTGCCCCCAGGGGGCGTCCACCCTGCAGCTGAGCTATGGACCGGCCCGGGTCGTCAAACCGCTGAAACGATCCGGTGAGCGGGGCAGTGGTGCGTTTGTGCCTGTCTCCTGGAACGCGGCATTGGACCTGATGGTAAAACGCCTGAAAAAATGCCAGACTGACGGGCGCGCAAATGCCCTGGCCGGTGTCATGAATCGGTCGGATAACGGGACATTGCCCGCCATGATGCAGCGGTTTTTTCACGCATACGGATCGACACACCTCTATGCACCGGAGACAGCGGATACAGCTGCAGCGGCCTTTTTTTCAAGTGCTGTGGGGCATCCGGTCATCCTGTCACGGGATATGGCGGACTGTGACCTTGTCCTGAGCCTGGGATGCGGGCTCGTGGAAGGATGGGGCACGCCGGTGGCCATGATCCGCACCGTATCCGGCTGGAAAGATGCCGGCACGCAACTCTTCCACACAGATTCCCGGCTGTCAAATACAGCGGCGCAGGCGGCAGGCAAGTGGATTCCCATCCGTCCGGGCAGTGAAAAAAATCTGGTCACAGGGATGATCGCCGAGATCCTCAGGCAGAACCGGTTTTCTCCGGCTGCCATGACACGGATCAGGGATTTCCGCACCTGGGCGGGCACCCTGGTCCGAAACACCGATCTGGCGGATGCGGCGGCAGCAACGGGCATCTCCGAATCCCGAATCCGGAAGCTTGCCGCCGCTTTTGCAACCGCAAAAAAGCCCGTGGCCCTGTTTGGCAGGGGACAGGGGGATTATCCCTTGCGAACGGATGAAATGCTGACCTTCCAGGCGTTGAACCTGTTGTGCAGCGGGGCATCGAAATTGACAGCGGCACCTGATTACGGCGCGTGGAAACGTCCCGGCACCCTTTTCAGACCGCTGCATCAGCTTGCGGATCATGCGGCGGATGTGGATATGCTCTGGGTGGTTGAGGCAAATCCGGCATACACCCTGAAAGCGTCCGCCAGGACCCGGAAACGGCTGTCAGACATTCCGTTTATCGTGTCCATGACATCCCAGATGGACGAGACGGCTTTGATGGCCGATCTGATTCTGCCGGTACATACGGGCATCGAGCGCATCGATGACCGGGTGGCATTTCCGCCAGGGCCTTCGCCCTGGATGACCTTTTCGCCTGCAGCTGTCCGTCCGGTTTACAACACCCGTCATCCCGGTGATCTGATCCTTGCCCTGGCTGCGGCTGTTGGCGGAAAAACCGCCTTTGCGCTTCCCTGGAATAGCATGGAAGCCGCTTTAAAGGCCCGTCACGGGAAAAACTGGCAGACCCTTGCGCGGCACGGCGCCATTGAAATGACAGCCGGCCCATCCGTGACAACGCCCCTGGATTTGAGGGATATGGCGGCGATCACGGCGGCTGATCCGGATCCTGGCGATGATTACCCCCTGACCCTGGTGCCGGTGGATTCCCTCTGTGCCGCCAATGACAGCCAGGCCAATACGCCGTTTATGACCAAGATCGTTTCAGATTCGGTCTTGAAAAAGCGGGATCTCCTTGTTGAAATCAATCCGGTAACCGCCAAACGCCTGGGTCTCGGTGACTGCGAACAGGCGAGACTGGAAACTCCGGTGGGGGCTGCGACGGTGCGGGTGCACCTGACAGACGGTATGATGCCCGGTGTGATCGGCATGCCAAGGGGGTTTGGCCATCAAGCCCAGGATCCCTACATCAGCGGAAAAGGGATTTCTTACCACATGCTCATCGCTGCGGCCGAAGATACGGTGACCGGCTTTGACACAGCCTGGATGAGCCGGGCGCGTCTATCGCGCGTCTGATAACGGTATCCGAATGAGGCGTCAATGAAAGACCCTGCAAAAAACAGCCGCACATCCCGCTCCGAACACCGGTTCGGCATGGCCATTGATCTGGATAAGTGTACGGGATGCGGTGCCTGCATGGTGGCCTGCATGTCGGAAAACAACGTACCGTTTAAAATCGACGAGACCAACAAGCTGGACAGCCTGACCTGGCTGCGCGTCTACAAACTGAGTAACGGAAAACCGTTTCCCGATGCGGATATCTGCTATCTGCCCCGGCCGTGCATGCACTGCACCGGAAACGGGAATCATGCGCCCTGTGTATCGGTCTGCCCGGCAACGGCAACGGATACGGATCCTGAAACCGGCGTGGTCAGCCAGATTTACACCCGGTGCTTCGGGTGCCGGTACTGCATGGCCGCCTGTCCCTATCATGCCCGGTACTTCAACTGGTGGGATCCGGTCTGGCCGGCGGATTTAAAGCAGACCCTTTCCCCGCATGTATCGCCGCGGATGCGGGGGGTGGTGGAAAAATGCACTTTTTGCTATCACCGGTATCAACTGGCCAAGGAAACCCTGTTTTACGAAGGACGAGATACGCTTGAAGAAGGGGATTACCAGCCGGCTTGTGCCGAGGCTTGCCCGGCCGGCGCCATCACCTTTGGTGATCTGAAAAATCCGGATCATGCGGTGACGCAGCTAGTCAAGCCTGACTTTACCCGGGGCGGAAGGCCGAAGAATCCCATTGCCTTTCGCCTGCTCGAACGGCTGGGCACCCACCCCAAGGTTTATTATCTGTCTGAACGGAAATGGGTTCGCATGGCAGGGGACAACTATACCGCAAAAGAGCTCGCAAACGGATAACCGTATAAAGGAGTACAGTGTATGGACAGCGCATGGATCCCTGAAGGTCATCAGCGGTGTGCGTTTCCTGTGTTTTTCCTGGGAATCGTGATCGTGTGCGGTGTCCTCGCGTGGGGGGTGTACGCCATGCTCCTCTGCTGGCTGAAAGGCCTGAATCAGACAAACATGAATGACGCTTACGGGTTTGCCCTGTGGATCTGGGCGGACCTTGCCGTGATCGCCCTGGGGGGAGGCGCGTTTTTTACCGGATTTTTAAAGTATATTCTCGGACTCGACAAGCTGAAATCCATCATCAATTATGCGGTGCTGATCGGCTTTATCTGCTACAGCTCGGCCTTGCTCATTCTGATCATCGACATTGGCCAGCCGCTGCGGGTGTGGTTCATCTTCTGGCATGCCAATGTCCACTCCATGCTCACTGAAGTGGCATTCTGCCTGTCCTGCTACTTTGCCGTGCTGACCATCGAGTATCTTCCCCTGGTGCTGGAAAACAGAAAATTCAATCAGGTACGGTTCTTTGATCACCTGCGCCGCAACATGCACGGTGTCATGGCTGTTTTTGCCGCCATTGGGGCGTTTCTTTCCTTTTTTCACCAGGGGTCTCTGGGGGGTGTTTCCGGTGTGCTCTACGCGCGTCCGTTCGGGTTCCGGGAAGGGATTTTTGTCTGGCCCTGGACCTTTTTCCTCTACACGTGGTCTGCCGCTGCCTGCGGCCCGTGTTTTACCCTCCTGCTCACACAGATCCTGGAATGGATCACAGGGAAAAAACTGGTCAAGGCGGATGGGGTGATGCTGCTTGCCAGAATTTCCGGCTGGATGCTGCTCACCTATACGATTGCCAAGATCATCGATACCCTCTACTGGGCACTTTTCACCTCTCCGTCCATGGGGGTTGATTTCATGGCTTACTATGTCCAGCATCCGTATCATGGGCCCTGGATCCTGGTAGGCGAAATCGTTTTGGGCGGGATGGTACCGGCGGTGATCCTGATAAAGGAAACCTGGCGGAACCATGCAGTCTTTCGGCTGCTGGCAATTATTCTGGCTGTGGTCGGGGTCTGTCTGAATCGCTGGGTCATGGTCATGCAGCTCATGGCCATGCCCGTGCTTCCCTTTGAAAGCTGGGTACCGTATCTGCCCAGCTGGCAGGAAGTGGCCACCACGATCCTGCCGGTGGCATATGGAGTCCTGCTCATTGCCCTGTCGTACCGGTATCTGCCGGTCTTCCCGCAGGAAATAGAATTGAATGGGGAAACAGGAACATCTCCGGGAGGTGTTTGATGTTTCCGTTCGTGTTTGAATGGGTCTGGGACGCCGCGCATGTGATCTTCATGGGCGCGCTCTGGTATGTACTGATCCTCATCGGATTGACGATGACCTATTGCGTGATCACGGCTGTGGTCGATACATTCACGCATGCGGGGGACGGTGACGGGGATGCCCGTTAACATCCGCAACCAAAAAGAAACAAAGGGGTTATATGGATAAAATCATCGTAGAAGGCGGCTCCCGGCTGCAGGGAACGGTGACCGTGGGGGGGGCCAAGAATGCGGCCCTGCCCATTCTGGTGTCCAGCCTGCTGGCAGACGGACCGTGCGTTTACCGGAATGTACCGGACTTAAAGGATATCGAGAGTATCCTGCTGCTGCTGAAAGATTTAGGTGCCCGGGTGGAACGGGAAGGGGACTGCGTCCAGATCGATCCGGGCGGGGTGGACCAGGTTGAAGCGTCCTATGATCTGGTACGAAAGATGCGGGCATCCATTCTGGTGTTAGGGCCCCTGGTGGCCCGCCTGAAAAAGGCCCGGGTCTCTCTTCCCGGCGGATGCGCCATTGGCGCGCGACCCATCGATTACCACCTGCGGGGCCTCAAACGTCTGGGCGCCGCAGTGGCACTTTCCCACGGGTATGTGGAAGCTGCGGCAGACCGGCTGATCGGTGCGGAAATCTACTTTGATTTTCCCACGGTAACCGGTACAGAAAACATCATGATGGCCGCTGCCCTGGCAGCGGGGACCACCGTACTCCGTAATGCGGCCCGGGAACCGGAAATCGTGGCCCTGGCCGATGTACTCAATCAGATGGGGGCGGACATAACGGGCGCCGGATCACCCAAGATGATCATCAATGGCGTGGAACGGCTGAAACCGGCAGCCGTGTCCATTATCCCGGACCGGATCGAGGCGGGTACGTTTATGGTGGCCGCCGCGATCACCGGAGGAGATGTCTGGATCGAAAACGGGGTTCCTGAGCATCTTGAAGCGGTGATTCACAAACTGCGGCTCACCGGCGCCCGGGTGGAGACAGAAAAGGGTATCCGGGTGATCGGAAATGGCACCATCGACAGTACGGACATTAAAACCGACCCCTATCCCGGATTTCCCACAGATATGCAGGCCCAGTTCATGGTGCTGATGACCGTGTCCAGCGGACTCAGTCTGATCACGGAAACCGTGTTTGAAAATCGCTTTATCCATGTGAGCGAGTTACGCCGGATGGGGGCTGATATCAAGGTGTCCGGAGGCAATGCCGCGCTGGTCACCGGGGTGCCGGCGCTGTCTGGTGCGCCGGTGATGGCGTCGGATCTCCGGGCCAGTGCCTCGCTGATTCTGGCCGGCCTGGTGGCCACCGGCACCACTGAAGTCAACCGCGTCTACCACCTGGACAGGGGGTATGAAGCCCTTGAAACAAAGATGGAAAAACTCGGAGCGGCGATCCGGCGTGTTTCCTGACGGATTCCGGCGGTGATGGACGCGCGGGTGCACGCAGGTCCGCCTGACGCGAAAGGGTGGCTGACGCCGTTGATCGGCCGGCCCATGCTGCCGCTCCTTGCCGGACTGATGGCCGGCATTGCCGCCGCGCCGGTGTGTGCGGGCACGGGGTCTCCGAATAACGGGGTCTTTCTCTGTGTCTGCCTGGCCGTACTGATCCCGGTCATCCGGGCAGACCGGCGCCATCTTCCGGGGATCTGTCTGCTGCTTGTCATGGGCTTTGCCCTGATGGTTCGCGTGGAAACCGCATCCGTACCCGCTGGGGTGTCCCGTTTTGCCGCAGACAGTCCCTGTACGATTACCGGCACCATTGCCACCCGTCCCCTGGCAGCCGGTGACCGGTGGCGGTTTCTGCTCGACGTGTCTTCCCTTGGAGACGGGGAGGCGTTTCAGCTGATTGATGATGTGCGGATCCGGGTGACGGTCGACGGAGGCCCGCTGACCCCTGTGATCGGCGATCAGCTTCGGTTTTCAGGGAAACTGAAACCCGTCCGGAATTTTGAAGTCCCCGGCGGATTCGATTATGCTGGCTTCATGCGGCGAAAGGGTGTTTTTTTCACCACATATACAACCGCTGAAGCGGTGTACCGGGAACCGGGAAACAGCCTCCTTTCCCGGGCATATCATCAGCCCCTTGCCCGTCTCCGGAACCGGTTTTCCCGGGTGCTGGACCAGGCCGGTGTGACCGGTCAGGTCAAGGGCATGCTCGAGGCCTGGACCCTCGGTGACCGGTCCGGGATCCCGCCAGCACTGAGCGATGCCTTTGCCCGGACCGGACTCGGGCATATCCTGGCTATTTCCGGATTTCATGTGGGGGCCGTGGCCCTTGTCCTGTTCGGGGGCTTTCGGTGGATCTGCCGGCGAATCCGGGGGGTGACCTCCCGGGGACTGGCCGATAAGACGGCGGCCCTGGCAGCCCTTTCAGGGGTGCTGGTCTACGGCTGTGTCGCCGGCATGTCAGACGCGACCCAGCGTGCCGTGATCATGGCCGGTGTCTTCCTTTTTGGCCTGATCATCGGCCGGGATGCCGATGCTGTCAACTCCCTTGCCGCCGCAGCACTGCTCATTCTCCTCCTCGACCCGCCGGCGGTGTTTGCTGTTTCCTTTCAGCTCTCTTTTGCGGCGGTTGCCATGATTCTGCTGGTCTTGCATCAACCCGTTTTCAGGCACCCGTCCATCACATCCCTGCCTGCCTGGGTCCGGGTCTGTTTTCAATACGTCTGCATTGCCACTGCCGCCACTCTGGGCACGGCACCACTCCTGCTGCATTATTTTTACCGGATCGCTGTCTGGAGTATCCCGGTCAATACCCTTGCCGCGCCCCTGTTCGGCCTGTTTGTACTCCCGTTCTCCCTGATGCTGCTGCCTTTGTCATGGGTGTTCCCAGCCGGGGCGATCCTTGCGGCCAGAGGCTTGAATCCGGTTGTGGATGCGTTGGGAAACAGTCTGCTTTACCTGGGAAGCCGTGACGGGGTGAGTGTCTTGTTTTTTCCGCCAGACGGACTGGAGCTGGCCGTGATTTACAGCCTGATCCTGCTGCTGGTCTGCCTGCCGGGGACATGGGGCGATCAAACACGGCGCAGACAGGCAGTGGCCGGGCTGGGGCTGGTCTTACTGCTCTTGTGCGGAAAGATCGGGTGGACCGTGTGGCAGCGGATGCATCCGGGTACATTGTCTGTGACCGCCCTGGATGTGCGGCAGGGAACCGCTGTTTTGGTTCGGTTTCCAGACGGGAAAACCCTGCTTGCAGACGGCGGCGGATATTACGATAACCGGGTGTTTGACGTGGGAAAACATGTTGTGGGACCATACCTGATGCGTCAGCGGATCCGGACCCTGGACCGGGTGGTCTTGACCCATCCGGATGGAGACCATGTGAACGGTCTGGTTCACATTCTGGAACAGTTTTGTGTAAAATCGGTCTGGTGGAACGGGGATACCTCACGGTGCACCGGTTTTCGCCAGTTCATGAACGCTGTCACGGAACGGCATGTCCCCTTGCGTCAGGTGAGCACAGGCACGGAAGGGATTTCCTGGGGTGGGGTGCAGATGCGGGTGCTGCATCCTGCCGAACCTGCCGTTTTGTCCGGGAAAGACGGAAAAAATCGGAACAACCGGTCCATTGTGCTCCAGCTGGGGCTGGGGGACAGCGGGTTTCTCATTACCGGGGATATTTTGAGAGCTGCGGAAAAAGAACTGGCAGGGCGGTGGGGGAAACAGCTGAAGTCCCAGGTGCTGATCGTCCCCCACCATGGCAGCCGAACGTCAAGCACGCCGGGGTTTCTGGATCAGGTCTGTCCGGAGGTCGCGGTTGCGTCTGTGGGGGCAGGAAACCGGTTTCATCTGCCGTCGCCTGAGGTAGTTGAGCGGTATGCGCACAGGGGAATTCCGCTGCTGCGAACCGACCAGGATGGGACGGTCCGGTTTGTCACCGACGGAAATCAGCTTGCGGTTCATCGGTGCCAGGGGCTGAAATTCCGGCTGGTGAAATCTGTTGACTTACAGGTTCCCGCGGATTAAGGAAGAATGTATTTCAGATGGGTAAGCCCGTGGGCAGGCATGCTCATGGGCTTTTTTGTGGGAGAATGGCTGTGGGATATCATGTGGCGGATGAAGCGGGCGGCTTGTTGTGGCCGCCCCTGACGTGCGGGCGGCTGATCAAACGCTACAAACGATTTCTGGCCGATGTGACGCTCGATTCCGGTGAAACCGTGACCGCCCATTGCGCCAATTCAGGTGCCATGCGGACCTGTGCGGAACCGGGTATGCGGGTCTGGCTCTCGTTTCATGACAATCCCAAACGAAAACTCCGCTACACCTGGGAGATGATCGAGATGCCCGGCTCCCTTGTGGGCGTCAATACCCAGGTTCCCAACCTGCTGGTGGCAGAAGCCATCCGCCATGAATGTGTGCCGCTTTTCTCCGGATATGCGCGCGTAAAACCGGAGGCCACGGTGTCATCCGGATCGCGGCTGGATCTGATGCTGACCGCAGATGCCCGGCGCACCTGTTATGTGGAGATCAAGAACTGCACCCTGGTAGAAGACCGGCTGGCCCGTTTTCCCGATGCCGTGACCACACGGGGGCAGAAACACCTGGCAGAGTTGATGACACTGGTGAAAAGCGGGTACCGATGCGCCATGTTCTTCCTGATTCAGCGCATGGATGCAGCGGGATTTCGGCCCGCAGACGATATTGACCCGGCATATGGAGACGCCTTGCGCAAGGCGGTCGCCGCCGGGGTCGAGATCTGTGTTTATGATGTGTTCATGGACGAGACCGGCATCCGGCTGCGTCAGGAAATCCCCCTTATTCTCCGATAATTCTCACTTCCGCTTGCGTCAAGGCAGGCTTCCACGTCAGGGATGATAGTGATCAGGGTCCGGCGTTTGGTATGGCGTAACACTGGCTGTTCCACGCCGTTTTTTCAGTTTTGAATAAAGATCCGCTCAGGCGAAGCTTTTTCCCGTTATATTCATCATACCAGTTTTTAAGCCGGAAGAAGTACGCGTTGATTCTCCCAAGCTTTTCACCCTCAACAGCTTGAATTTCAAAAGTCCGTGCGGTAGGATTTATTTGACAAGGTGCCTTTTTTGACTTGTTTTGGGCCGAACATATCCTATCAAAATAGGGGGTCTTTGTCTATTAATATTTTAATTTCAAACAATTATAAATCAATCGATAAGTCAAATTAACTCAGGAAATTGAGCTATTAATATGTTGGTTCGCTTTCACAAAGCCATCCTTGTTATAGTATTGTCTATAATAGGGCCTTTTCTTTTTATAGGTTGTAACTCAAGTAGTAAGAGCGATGATGCTATTTGGGAAGGCGACTATACGGTTTTTTCGAAAGCCGATATTGAACTTATAAAAGGATATAATGAAATCACAGGGAACCTGACGATAGGAGGCACGCCAGAAGAGCCATCATCTCTGATATCCATAGAAGGCTTAACGGCGCTCAAAAAAATTGGTGGGTTGAGTATTGAAAACAATTTAAACCTCCGCTCCTTGCAAGGACTCGGCAGTATCACGCATATTGAAGGAAGCCTTTACATAGTACAAAATCCCCTTTTAGAATCAATAGGCGTCATCACAAATACAACCCATATCGCAACAGATATTGTCATCGCCTCTAACCCCGCTTTAAAAGCGGTTAACGGGCTGAACAATTTAACGCATATAGAGAACCTTGTAATTTCCGACAATGATGCAATGGAAAGCATTCATGGATTTAATAGACTCACGACCGTGGCCGGGGACATCTCAATTCTATTAAATAACTCACTCGTTAGTATTGATGGATTTGATAGTTTAAAAACATCAGGCACCTTATTGATATCTGATAATCCCGCGCTGGAATCCATTAGTGATTTTCCAGCACTGTCGAGCGTTAATGGTTATATTATCTTTTCGAGCCTGGACTCACTTTCCTATATTGATGGATTTAACCATGTCACACAGGTAGGGGAACTTCAAGTTGTATTAAATGATTCCCTGCTTGAATTAAATGGCTTTGAAAAATTAACAAGTGCAGAATTCTTAAGAATTGATCGTTGCTACAACCTTATATCATTCGAAGGGCTGAGTCGTATTGAGAAAGCTTCCAATGTGATGATTGTTCATAATGCCTCTCTTTCAAACCTCAATGGACTGATGAGCCTTAAAAAGGTTGAGGAACTGTTGACAATTGGATGGAATGATACGCTGGTAAATTTAGACGGACTGAGTAAGCTTGAGTATGTGGGATGGGTTTTTGGTATTGTCGATAACAACTCGCTTGAGTCTTTAAGAGGACTTAATCGTTATACATCTTTGGATGATGGTTTTATTGATATTAGCGGGAATCAGTCTTTGACGAGCCTTCTGGGTCTTGAGAAGCGCGAGCAACTCTTCTCGCTAACTATTGAATCAAATCCATCTCTATTAAATTTATCAGACTTGGAACGCCTATCTGAAGTGGCTCACCTGAAAATCATTAATAATAATCAATTGGTCTCACTTAATCTGGACAGCTTGCGTGCTGTTAACACCACGTTTGAGGTGCGCGACAACCCTGAATTGTGTAACTATCTTGCTATTGATTTAAAGGAGCAAGTTGAAGCTGACAGTGCTATTGATGGGGATATCACTATTAGTGGAAATAAAGACTGTTCCACACAGTCTCATTGACCATCGGTCGTCTTTCGGCCGTACCCCGGTCCCGGCCTGAATCACATCCCCGTAATCGTCGGTAAGACCTTTCATCAGTGCGGCATCATTCAGGGTATCCGTGTGTGCATCCGGATTATGCCGGGGGTTCTCATGGCGGTATATCCCCGCATATCCACAAAATAGAACAATGAAAACCCCTTCAGCGTTTTTACCCATGCAATCCTTTCCAACATCATCTACGGGAAACCGTCCAATGCATTAGGGGAGATAGACCATGGGTTCACCGGACTTGCTGACTTTTTACGAGCGCATCAGGATTGAGCCGGGAAAAGACGCAAAAATTGACAGAAAAGATCAGATGGCATAATCAGGGAGGGTACACGTGACGTACCCGGCTGCCGGACCTGCGGAACCGGGGTTGAAGTTATCTTTTCCGATACCCGGTAAGGAGGGGTATGGATCCCATAGACATAAACGGGCAGACGCCCGGATCAGACACGTACAACGCAGCCTCCATTGAGGTCCTCAGAGGCCTTGAACCTGTCCGCCGCAGGCCGGGGATGTATACGGATACCGAACGGCCCAATCACCTGGCCCAGGAAGTCATTGACAACGGGGTGGATGAGGCCATTGCCGGGTTTGCCAATCACCTGGATGTGATGCTGCATGCGGACGGCTCCCTTTCCGTGGGCGACAATGGCCGGGGCATGCCGGTGGATATAAATGCTGCTGAAGGAATGACCGGGGTGGAGCTGATCCTGACCAAGCTCCATGCCGGGGCCAAATTTTCGAATAAAAACTATAAATTTTCCGGCGGACTCCACGGGGTGGGGGTGTCGGTAGTAAATGCCCTGTCCACGCGGCTGGATGTGAAAATCCGCCGGGAAGGCCATATCTATGCCATGGCCTTTGAAAACGGCGATCGGGTGGAACCGTTGACCGAAGTGGGCACCTGCGGGAAACGGACCACCGGCACCTGGATCCGGTTCTGGCCCGATGCTGCTTATTTTGATATCCCGAAATTTTCCACCACCCGACTGCGGCACAACCTGCGCGCAAAAGCCGTCCTCTGCCCGGGGCTGACCGTCTCCTTTACTGATGAAGCTGCTGGAGAGACCGATACCTGGCTGTTCAAAGACGGTTTGAGAGATTATCTCACCGAACGTCTGGAAGCCTATGTCCAGCTGCCAGATCCGCCGTTTGTCGGGGAAATGGAAGGCGATGGGGAAACGCTTTCCTGGGCCGTGACCTGGCTTCCCGAAGGCGGCGAGTCGGTGGGCGAAAGCTATGTGAACCTGATCCCCACGCTCCAGGGCGGGACCCATGTGAACGGGTTCCGGTCCGGCCTGCTGGCCTCGATCAAGGAATTCTGCGAGTTCCGGAATCTCATCCCCAAAGGGATCAAACTGGCCCCGGACGATATCTGGGACGGGTGCAGCTATATTCTTTCGTTGAAAATGCAGGATCCGCAGTTTTCCGGCCAGGTGAAAGAACGACTCTCTTCCCGGGAAAGCGCCGGGTTTGTCTCCGGGGTGATCAAGGATGCCTTCAGCCTCTGGCTGAACCAGCATACCGAGGTGGGCGAACACCTGGCCGAGATGGCCATCTCCAATGCCCAGAAGCGGATTCGGGCTGGCAAGCAGGTGGCGCGGAAAAAAGTCGGCGCTGGCCCAGCCCTGCCCGGGAAATTGTCTGACTGCGTGAGTCAGGATACCCGGATGACCGAGCTGTTTCTCGTGGAAGGAGATTCGGCCGGCGGTTCGGCCAAACAGGCCCGGGACCGGCAGTATCAGGCGGTTATGCCCCTGCGCGGTAAAATACTCAATACCTGGGAAGTGGACGGCGCCTCCCTGCTGAGTTCCAAAGAAATTCACGACATTGCCGTGGCCGTGGGCGTGGATCCGGGCACTGCGGATCTGTCCGGGCTCCGGTACGGAAAAATCTGCATTCTGGCGGACGCAGACTCGGACGGTCTGCATATTGCCACCCTGATCTGCGCGCTTTTTGTGCGGCATTTTCCCGCCCTGGTGCGCGCCGGGCATGTATATGTGGCCATGCCACCCCTGTACCGCATCGACTGCGGAAAAGACGTCTGGTATGCCCTTGATGAAGCGGAAAAAGACAGCCGGCTCAAGAAACTCTCAGGGAACGGCAAAAAAGTGAATGTTCAGCGGTTCAAGGGGCTGGGCGAGATGAATCCCCTCCAGCTCCGGGAAACCACCATGTCAGCCGATACCCGTCGCCTGATACGACTGGTACTGGAATCGGAAACCACCACCCATGAAGTCATGGACATGCTGCTTGCCAAGAAACGGGCAGCTGACCGGCGGACATGGCTGGAGAAAAAAGGCGATCAAGCAGAGGCTTAGGAAACAAAACCATGCAGGAAATCCATGACCTGACAACCGGTGCCGAAGAAACCCTTCCCCTGGAAGCGTTTACCGAGCAGGCGTATCTCAATTATGCCATGTACGTGATTATGGATCGGGCCCTTCCCCATGTGGGCGACGGCCTGAAACCCGTACAGCGCCGTATTGTCTATGCCATGTCTGAGCTGGGGCTCAGTGCGGCGGCAAAATACAAAAAATCAGCCCGTACGGTGGGTGATGTGCTCGGTAAATTCCATCCCCACGGAGATACGGCCTGCTATGAAGCCATGGTACACCTGGCCCAGCCGTTCACCTGCCGGTACCCGCTGGTGGACGGCCAGGGAAACTGGGGGGCACAGGATGACCCCAAATCCTTTGCCGCCATGCGGTATACGGAAGCCAAACTCTCAAAATACGCGGAAATCCTGTTGTCCGAGCTGGGGCAGGGGACTGCGGACTGGACCGCGAATTTTGATGGAACCCTCGAAGAACCGGTGGTGCTGCCGGCCCGGCTGCCCAATATCCTGCTCAACGGCGCCACCGGTATTGCCGTGGGCATGGCAACGGATATTCCGCCCCACAATGCCAGGGAAGTGGCTGATGCCTGCATGTACCTGCTGGATCATCCGGATGCGGATACAGATACCCTCTGCCGGTTCCTGCCCGGGCCGGATTTTCCCACACGGGCAGAGATTGTCTCCAGCCGTGACGAGCTCAAGGAAATCTACCGGACCGGCACGGGCTCTGTGCGCATGCGGGCGGTTCACGCGTCGGAAAACGGGGAAATCGTGATCACGGCCCTGCCCCATCAGGTGTCGGGCGCCAGGGTCATGGAGCAGATTGCCGGTCAGATGGTGGCGAAAAAGCTTCCCATGGTGGCAGATATAAGGGATGAGTCCGACCATGAGGATCCGACCCGGATTGTGATTGTTCCCAAATCAAACCGGGTGGACAAAATCGCCCTGCTCAATCATCTGTTTGCCACCACGGATCTTGAAAAGAGTTTCCGAGTCCGCCTCAATCTCATCGGCCTGGACGGCCGCCCCCGGATCAAACCCCTGCACGAGCTGCTCAGCGAATGGCTAACCTACCGCTGCACGGTGGTGACCCGGCGTCTCGAATACCGCTTGGAAAAGGTGAAAAAACGGCTGCACATTCTCGAAGGCCTGCTCATCGCCTTTCTCAATCTTGATGAAGTGATCGAGATTATACGGAACCATGACCATCCCAAACCCATCCTCATGCAGCGCTTTGGTCTGAGCGATATTCAGGCGGAAGCCGTTCTGGAGCTTAAATTGCGGCATCTGGCCAGGCTTGAAGAGATGAAGATCCGGGGGGAACAGGATGAACTGGCGGAAACCCGGGATGAACTTGAGGCGATTCTGGGATCTGAAACCCGGTTCCGGTCCCTGATCCGGAAGGAGTTGGCCGCTGATGCCCAGAAGTACGGGGACGACCGCCGGTCACCTATTGTGGAACGCGCCGAAGCGCATGCTCTGAGCGAGACCGACCTCAGGCCCACGGAACCGGTGACCGTGGTCTTGTCTGCCAAAGGCTGGGTGCGGTCCGGTAAAGGGCATGAGCTGGATCCCGAGCGCCTGAGCTACAAGGCCGGGGATGCCTGCCTCACCTTTGCCAGAGGGCGCAGTAACCAGGATGTGGTCTTTCTCGATACCTCGGGCAGAAGCTATTCTCTGGCCGCCCATACCCTGCCGTCAGCCCGGGGCCAGGGCGAACCCCTGACCGGACGCCTGAATTTGCAGGCGGATTGCGCTTTTTACAGCATGCTCATGGATGCACCGGATCAGCTGTATCTGTTTGCCACAGATGCCGGGTACGGTTTTATCACACGGTTTTCAGAGCTCATCGCCAAAAACCGGGGGGGGAAAGCCCTGATTACCATACCCAAGGGCGCGGTGCCCATGGTTCCCATCCGCATTGATGATGTGGCATCCGATCTGTTGGTTGCTGTGACCAATGAAGGCCGGATGCTGGTCTTTCCCGTGTCCAAACTCCCGATTCAGCCCCGGGGCAAAGGAAACAAGATCATCGATATCAAGGCAGACCGGGCAATGGCGCGGATCGAGCTGATGACCCATCTCAGGGTCATCCCCCACGGGGTGTCCCTGGTGATCCATGCCGGAAAACGGCACCTGACCCTGAAACCGGGGAACCTGGAACAGTTTGTGGGAGAACGGGGCCGCCGGGGCGCGAAACTGCCCCGGGGATTTCAGAAGGTGTCACGTCTGGAATTCACGGCACCGGATGCACCGGCACCGGCATTGGGGTAGCCACAGGAGGGAAGCGAAAGGGCAGTGAGATGAACATGGATGCGTTTAACCGGGGAATGGAAGCTTTTATAAACGCCTCTCCAACGCCCTGGCATGCAGCGGCGAACATGCTGGCCCGGCTCAGGGAAAACGGATATGAACTTTTGAAAGAATCCGACGCCTGGCATCTGGAACCCGGGGGGAAGTATGTCGTGATTCGGAATCACGGGGGCCTGATTGCCGTTCGGATGGGCGACGGGGTTCCTGCGGAAACCGGGTTCCGGATCATGGGCGCGCACACGGACAGCCCGGGGCTGCGGATCAAGCCAAACCCGGATCTGAATAGTCATTCCTATACCCGTCTCGGGGTCGAGGTCTACGGCGGGGCATTGCTCAATCCCTGGTTTGACCGGGAACTCTCCATTGCCGGACGGGTGACCTGTGAAGACGCGGAGGGCCGGTTCAAAACCGTGCTGGTCGATTTTTCAGAGCCAGTTGCCCTGATTCCCAGCCTGGCGATTCACCTGGACCGGGGGGTGAACGAAAACCGGGTGATCAACAAACAAACCCACCTGCCGCCGATTCTTCTTCAGACACCGGAAAACGGGGTACCGCGTCCGTTTGGGCAGATACTTCTCGAACAAGTGAAACTGTCGGTACCTGATGTTGTGACGGTGCTGGGCTATGATTTGTGTCTTTATGATGTGCAGCCGTTAGGTCGGGCCGGACTGAACCAGGAGTTTCTGGTAGGCGGCCGTCTGGATAATCTGCTCAGCTGTTATGCCGGATTGACGGCCCTCGTGGAAAGCAGCGGAAACCTGCCTGCCATCCTGGTCTGCACGGACCACGAGGAAGTGGGGAGCCAGTCCGTATCCGGCGCCCAGGGGAATTTTCTGACCAGCGTGCTTTCCCGGATCTGTCCGGATCCGGAAACCTATGGCCGTGCCATGGCAGCCTCGCTGCTGGTATCTACAGACAATGCCCATGGTGTTCATCCCAATTATGCGGAGCGTCATGACCCCTCCCATGGCCCCCGCCTCAACCGGGGCCCGGTCATCAAGATCAATGCCAATGAACGGTACGCCACCAGTGCGGAAACCGCAGCCGCGTTCAGGGTGTTGTGCCGAACTGCCGATGTGCCGCATCAGGTGTTTGTGGTGCGCAGCGACATGGCCTGCGGCAGTACCATCGGTCCGCTGATCGCAGCGGAAACCGGGGTGAAAACCGTGGATGTGGGGGTGCCGACCTTTGCCATGCATTCGGTCAGGGAAACCGCAGGGGTTTGTGACGGCTATTATCTCAACCAGGTGCTGACCGCGTTTCTGGATGCGGATGCGCTGCCGGGAATCGCGACATGAGGAAAGAAAGGACGGACAGGATGATACAGCCTAACGATAACGTCTGGCGGCTGGCGGTTGTTCTGCTGTTGTGCCTGATCTGGAGCCTGCCGGCACTGGCCGTAGACAGCCTGGATCTGATGGACGATCCGGCCATGAGTGAAGCAGATGATTTTTCTTTTGAAGACGATATCGGATTTGAAGCGGAATTTGCGGATGAAAAGGCCGCATCGACGGTTTCGGATCCCCTCTATCCGGTGAACCGTGTCATTTTCAGCTTTAATAATGTGATGTACGACTGGGTGCTCCGGCCGGTGGCGAAAGGATGGGGTATCGTGGTACCGGATGTGGCGCGGACCGGGCTGAAAAATTTTTTCAGCAACCTGGGTGCGCCGGTGCGGATGATCAATGCGCTGCTCCAACGGAAAACGGATCGGTTTGAGAACGAATTTGGCCGGTTCATGGTCAATACCATCGCCGGGTTGGGCGGTTTTATGGATCCGGCGCGCACCCATTTCGGCCGCCTGCCCCAGGATGAAGATCTGGGCCAGACGCTGGCGGTTTACGGGGTGGGGGACGGCTGTTATCTGGTGCTTCCGCTGCTCGGCCCCTCGACACTTCGGGATGCAGTGGGAACCGTGGGGGAGTATTTTATGAATCCGGTCCGGTATATCGTTGATGACACCGGGGTGACGGTCACGGCAACCGGCGTTGACACGATTAACTTTCTGTCGTTTCGCTATCCGGATATCGATACCGTTCGTGAGGCTGCCATTGATCCCTATGCCGCGTTCCGGGACGGGTATATGCAGATGCGAAAGACCGCCATTGAGGACTGAAACCACCGAACGCAGCAGAAAACAGCCCCTGCCGGATGGCGTGTTTGAGGATCAGGAATTGTTTGTCCTTGGATCAGACAATACCCCGTACCGGCATATCGGGGATGCCGGCACCGCGCTCGTCCACCTGGGCGGAGATCCTTATCTGCGGGTCAGTTCAACAGCCTTGTCCCGTGTGGCAGAAACCGCGTTTACCGATGCGGCGCATTATCTGCGCCCAGGGCATCTTGCCCAGCTGGCCCAAATTGTCAATGACAGGACAACCACCGTCAATGAACGATTTGTGGCCCTCGAGATGATCAAAAATGCCGTGATCGCGGCAGACGGCCTGTATCCCCTGTGCCAGGATACGGGTACGGCACTGGTCACCGGGTTCAAAGGGCACCAGGTGCTCACGGACGGCGAGGATCACCGGGCCATTTCCCGGGGGATTCATGCCGCCTATACCGGTCATGCATTCCGGTATTCCCAGATGGCGCCCCTCAGCCTGTATGACGAGACCAATACCCGGACCAACCTGCCGGCGCAGATTGATCTTCTGGCCGCAAAAGGGGCTTCCTACCAGTTTCTGTGCCTGGCAAAAGGTGGCGGCTCTGCCAACAAGACCGCGTTGTACCAGCAGACCCGGGCGATCCTGTCCCCGGATCGGCTGGTCCCGTTTCTGGTTGAAAAGATCCGCGCGCTGGGAACTGCCGCCTGTCCGCCCTATCACCTGGCCGTGGTGATCGGTGGTACCTCTGCGGATGCCTGTTTGAAAACCGTGAAATGGGCCAGCGCCGGTTTCCTGGACCGTCTGCCTGTGACCGGAAACAGCGGGGGCAGGGCGTTTCGGGTGCCGGAACTGGAAGCGGCACTGCTTGCCGCCACCCAGGAATTTGGTATCGGCGCCCAGTTCGGGGGCCGGTATTTCTGCCATGATGTGCGGGTGATCCGGCTGCCGCGCCATGCCGCCTCCTGCCCCATTGGCATTGGGGTCAGCTGCAGCGCGCACCGGAACATTCTTGCCAAAATCGACGCAGACGGTCTGTTTGTGGAACAGCTGGAAACCGATCCGGCCCAGTATCTGCCCACGCCAGAACCTGCACCGGATGTCCCGCCGGTGCACATGGATCTGAACCAGCCCATGGACCGGCTGCGCGAGCAGCTGTCCGCCTGCCCGGTGGGCACCCTGCTCTTGTTGAACGGACCCATGGTGGTGGCGCGGGACATGGCCCATGCAAGGATCGCGGAACACCTGAAAACCCATGGCCGGCTGCCGGCGTACCTGCAGGATAACATCATCTATTATGCCGGACCCGCCAAGACGCCGGCGGGGTATGCGGCCGGCGCCTTTGGTCCCACTACAGCCGGGCGTATGGATCCGTATCTGGAGACATTCCAGAAACACGGCGGTTCCCTGGTGACCCTGGCCAAGGGAAACCGGTCAGCCAGTGTCACCCGGACCTGCCAAACCCATGGCGGTTTTTATCTCGGCTCCATCGGCGGACCGGCCGCACGCCTGGGCAGAGACTGCATCCGCCGCGTTTCCGTGATCGATCATGCGGACCTGGGCATGGAAGCCGTGTTCCGGATTGAGGTTTCACAGTTCCCGGCGTTTGTTCTGGTGGATGATAAAGGCAATGATTTTTACCAGGCCGTTATGGGGTCGTGTTAATACATACCTGAGTTATGGTGTTAAAATGAAAAAGAAAAAATATTTTATCTTATTGGTGTTAACAATAGTCGTGGCTTGTTTTTTTTGTAAAAATGGTTTTTCCGATGAGTGTTCTAAAGAAAAAAAAAGAGTTGTATATTAACATTAATATTGATTGGTTTTTGTGTCATACTCAATTGACAATATTGTCAAGCCTACTCCAGAATAACTTTGATGATGAAGTTGTAAGGATTTCAAAAAAACTGATGGAGGATGGTTGGGGCGAAGACAAAATTCTTTTGTATTTTCTTTCCGCTTCTCAATATTCGCAGGGGAATTTGGAAGCTTCAATTTTGTATTTAGAACAATCTTTAAAATCAAGTAGATATTACTGTGATATTGCAGCGCCATTAGAGGAGAATAAATCTCTCAATGAATCTGAAATTCGATACATTCTTAGTGAATTATATTTAGAAAAAGGACTTAAAGAAAAATCAATACAAGAACTAAGAATTTCTAAAAATTTGGCAAGGAAATATTTTGGTAAATATTTTAATGATTCTATCTATCAGGAATATATTCAGTCTAATAGCTTTAAAAACAAAAAAAAGATATCATCAGATCCCAATAATACCAAGTGATACAAAATCCGGGATATTTATTTGGGTGGTAACTGCTCACCCTTTTGATAAAAAAAAGAAAGAAAAAGTTGATAAAAAAGTAAGAAAAAGTTTGACAGGTTTTTTGAGAAGACGACTTACGCCTATCCTTCAGATACCTGGTTCGAGCAGCCCACCATTAATCCTGCATGCAAAATATTCGACACTTCGATGTTTTTAAACGTTAGCGAGGTATATAATCATGCATAAAGTTGTTGAAAAAGTTATTATTGTTTCTTTTGTCATTGTCTTATCTGGCTGTTTTTTTATGCCACGAAAATCGGATTACATTGTTTTTAAAAGCAGTAATACACGAACCATCTTTGTTTATCGGGTGGAGGGGTTTAAAAAAGAACCGCCAGTTGGGTTGATGATATTCCGCCTTTAACAAATTCTATTTTTTTCGATCTTCCTACGGACGACAAAATTCATGAATCGGTAGTGGTGTTAGAAAAATCACTAACAAACAGAAGTTTTAGTTTTAATTTTGGCATATTATTTTTGTTTGATGAGGATGCACGTTGGACTGTTAAAAATATTTCTCGGGATAGTGTAGATTGAAACACAAGAGGGAGGCCTTGGATCTGCAGAATGCAGGAAAAGCTGCATCTTACTTGATGGACAGTATATGGGCATGAAAAATTTGGCGGAGAATATGAAGTGAAGAAGTATTGGTTTGACAGCTCCATGTTTAACTGGATAGGCCCATTTACTGGTTCTTCTGGTGCTAAAGTTGATGTTATTACCAAACATCCAAGCGCAGCGAGACCAAGTTCATGGCCTTACTGTTTTTTTGAACGAGAGTGATAAATGCTAACAACTAAAAAGATATTAATCGCGATTAACTATTTGATATTATATGTGTCATTAATATTTATATGTAGTTGTATGGGCTATGTTGAGTATGTGCCAATTATGCTTGTTGTTGAACGTGGAGACCATATATTAAAAGAAGAACCCAGCTTGATAACTCCTGAGCATATCGAAGCGATGAAAATAATCTTAGCAAGGTATGATGAAGAGTATAAAGTGAAGGATGGAAAACTTTATATTAAACAATTGCTTCAGAGTGACAAAGATTTGCTTCAAAATTTTACATTTAAAGCTGAATCTTACCGTAAAGAACAAAAAAGAAATAGTGTCAAGGGGAAAATGTAGATTTCCCTTTACTTTTTAAAAGAGTAGAATAGGTAGAATAGGAATTGAGAATTTCGCCTATGAGAAAGTAAATTAAAAAACACTTCACCTGGAAAGCGATCCTGCCCAGCATCTGCCCACACCGGAACCTGCACCGGATGTTCCGCTGCAGTTTCTAGCTCGGCTCCATCGGTGGATCGCCGCACGCTTGAGGTTTCACAGATGACGCTATTCTCCCCTAATGATTTCATTGCTATCATGATGCAATATCTCAGTTTCTCTTGTGATTCTTAAATTGATATCAGATAGGGTGAATTCATCCTGTGAACGGCGTTCAAATCATTGACAGCCACTAGCTTCTTTGGTACGGCTAAGTGTTTTCAATTATTATCGGTAATGCATATGTCGTCAGAATGGATTGTTAAGGTGGAGGAGAGCTGTATGAAAAAAGGTCTGTTGTTTGCCGTTGTAGTGACGCTCGTGTTCGGCACTGCCGCCTATGCCAAAGGCACTGTGAAGATCGGATTGATGGCGCCCCTGACCGGTGCCTGGGCCAGTGAAGGGGAAGACATGAAAAATATTGTCAAGCTTCTGGCCGATGACCTGAACGCGGCTGGCGGCCTGTTGGGAAAACAGGTGGAAGTGATTGTGGAAGATGACGGGGGAGACCCCCGGACCGCGGCCCTGGCAGCCCAGCGGCTCTCCACACGGGGCATCGTTGCCGTGATCGGTACCTATGGTTCTTCGGTCACCGAAGCGTCCCAGAATATCTATGATGAATCGACTATCATCCAGGTGGCCAATGGCTCGACGGCTATCCGCCTCAGCGAAAAAGGCATGAACTACTTTTTCCGCACCTGCCCCCGGGATGACGAACAGAGCCGGGTTGCCGTGAAAACCCTCTTGCAGCAGGGATACAAGAAGGTGGCCATCCTGCACGACAACACCACCTATGCCAAAGGGCTTGCCAGTGAAATCAAATCCAACCTCAAGGGGACGGATGCTGACATCGTTTTCTATGATGCGCTGACGCCGGGTGAACGGGATTACACGGCAGTGCTGACCACTCTGAAAGCCGCTGGCCCGGATGCGGTCTTTTTTACCGGGTATTATCCGGAAGCCGCCATGCTGCTGCGCCAGAAAATGGAAATGAACTGGGATGTTCCGTTCCTGGGCGGCGATGCCACCAACCATCCGGATCTTGTGAAGATTGCCGGAAAAGACGCAACCAGGGGATTTTTCTTCCTGAGCCCCCCGCTTCCCCAGGACCTGATGTCTGCGGAAGCCAAAGCCTTTATGGTGAAATTCACCGAGCGGTTTCACCGCAATCCGGCTTCCATCTACGGTGTACTGGCCGGTGATGGTTTCAACGTGGTGGTCGCCGCCATCAAGGGGGCCGGCTCCACGAATCCCAAAGCCGTGGCTGCATACCTCCATGACAAACTGGAAAACATGCCGGGCCTGACCGGATCCATCTCCTTTAATGCCAAAGGAGACCGGGTCGGGGATGTCTACCGGGTCTACAAAGTGGCCGCAGACGGATCTTTTGTTCTGCAGCCGTAACTGTGCCTGGTGTCAACGGGCGGGTCGCATAAACGGCTACATGGTGTTGGATACCGGTTCACGGGGTTCCGTGAGCCGGTTCTGATTTGGGATGTCCGCCAGTCGGCAGATCACACCCCGTGCCGACGGACACCCGGACTGCGGAGTGGCATGCTATGGAGTTCTTTTTTCAACAATTGACCAATGGCCTGGCTGTTGGGGGGATCTATGCCCTGATCGCGCTGGGATACTCCATGGTCTACGGGGTTCTCAAGCTGATCAACTTTGCCCACGGGGATCTCTTTACCCTGGGCGCCTATCTGGGGCTGACCCTGCTCACCGCCCTGGGACTGACGGGCCGTCTGGGTCCAGTGGTCGGTAGTCTCGTCCTTGCCGTTATGGTGATGGGATTTGTGGCAGTGGCCGGTGTGGTTCTCGAACGGGTGGCCTATCGCCCCTTGCGTGAATCCCCGCGGCTGTCTGCCGTGGTATCGGCCCTGGGGTGTTCCATTTTTCTGCAGAACGCCATTATGCTCATTTACGGGTCACGGTTTCAGGTCTATCCCCATGATATTGTCCCGCGTGCAGCCGTATCCCTGTTCGGAATGAACATGCCGATCATCCGGATTGCGATCCTGGGTGTGTCCCTGGCCCTCATGGCCGGGCTCTACTTTTTTATCCAGAAAACCCGGACCGGCATGGCCATCCGGGCGGCTGCCATTGACCAGGGGGCGGCCATGCTGATGGGCATTAACGTGAACCGGGTCATCAGGCGGGTCTTTATCATCGGTCCGGCCCTGGGCGGTGTGGCCGGCGTGCTGGTGGGGCTCTACTACGGGCAGATCAACTTTACCATGGGCTGGATCTACGGGCTTAAGGCGTTTACGGCCGCCATCCTGGGCGGCATCGGCAATATCCCGGGCGCCATGCTGGGCGGATTGATCCTGGGGGTGATCGAAGCCCTGGGCGCGGCGTATATTTCCATGGCATGGAAGGACGCTATCGCATTTGGCGTATTGATTTTAATACTCATCGTTCGGCCCACAGGCCTTCTGGGCGAACGGGTGGCGGACAAGCTATGAAGCGATCGACAATTGCAGGCTACTGGGGGATCGGGCTGGTCCTGCTCGTGTTCCCCCTGGTCATAAAAAATCCGTACTGGGTGGATGTGTTGAACAATGTGGGACTCTATGCCATTCTCGGCCTGAGTCTGAACCTGATCCTCGGCCATGCAGGGCTCTTTCATATGGGGCATGCGGCCTTTTACGCAGTGGGTGCCTATACCACCGCCATCATCAGCACCACGTGGCACATCCCCGTACTCTGGCTTTTTCCGTTAAGCGGATTGACGGCCGGGATCTTTGCCCTGATCGTGGCGCGGCCTATCATTCATTTGCGCGGAGATTATCTTCTCATCGTGACCATCGGGATGGTGGAAATTGTCCGGATCGCTCTGATCAACGATATCTTCGGCATCACCGGCGGGTCCAACGGGATCTTCGGGATTAGCCGGCCCATGATTTTCGGATACAAAATTGCCAAACCCCATCAGTTTTACTATCTCATCGGCAGTTTTCTGGTTGTATCGATTTTTTTGTTCCGCCGCCTGGAAGCCTCCCGATTTGGCAGAGCCCTCAATTATATCAAGGCCGATGATGTGGCTGCCGAAGGCTGCGGGGTGAATACCGCGTATTATAAACTGGCCGCCTTTGTGATTGGCGCGGTCTGGGCTGGCATGGCCGGTAACATCTTTGCCGCCAAGATGACCATTATCGCGCCTGAATCCTTCAACTTCTGGGAGTCGGTGATTCTTTTCACCATGGTGATCCTCGGCGGGTCCGGCAGTATTCCCGGCGTGCTGCTCGGAGCGGTGATCGTGATCGGACTGCCTGAACTGTTCCGTGAATTTGCCTCTGCCCGCATGCTGGTCTTCGGGGCGGCCATGGTGGCCATGATGATTTTCCGCAACAAGGGCATTCTTCCGCCCGTGCCGCGAACCTACCGATATGACCGGCACCGCACCACGGCCGCCAATCAGCCCGGAGGAGGTGCCTGATGCCGCTGTTGTCTGTGGATAATGTGACCAAGACCTTCGGCGGCCTTACGGCGGTAAACCGGGTCACCTACCATGTGGACACCGGCGAGGTGGTCGGTCTGATCGGCCCCAATGGCGCCGGGAAAACCACCTGTTTCAACCTGATCACCGGCAACTACACGCCGGACCAGGGGACCATCCGGTTTGCGGATGCGGATATCACCGGTCTGCAGCCGAACCGGATCGTGCGCGCGGGCATTGCCCGGACGTTTCAGTCGATCCGGCTGTTTTCGAGCATGACAGCGCTGGAAAATGTGCTGGCCGGCTGTCACTGCCGTATGAACGCCGGGCTGTTGTCTGCCATGTTCCGTACCCCGGGACAAAAGCAGGAAGAGGCAGCCGCACTGGCGCGCGCTCTGGGGGAAATCGATTTTGTGGGACTGGGCGCGTTTACGGAAACCGATGCCGTCAATCTCTCCTACGGCAACCAGCGGCTTCTGGAGATCGCCCGGGCCCTGGCCAGCGAGCCCCGATTGTTGATTTTAGATGAGCCGGCCGGCGGCATGAACGATCAGGAAACCGAGGCCCTGGTGACACTCATCGAGGCCATACGGAAACGGGGGATCACCGTATTTCTGATCGAGCATGACATGAGCCTTGTCATGAAAGCCTGTGACCGTATTGTGGTGCTGGAATACGGCTCAAAGATCGCCGAAGGCGCACCTGAGGACATCAAGACCCATCCCCGGGTCATCGAAGCCTATCTCGGAACGGACGAAGACTGATCATGTTGCTTAAGATTCAAGATCTGGTTGTGAAGTATGGAAACGTCGACGCCCTGAAGGGGATCACCCTTACAGTAGGAAAGGGCGAGATCGTCAGTATCCTCGGTGCCAACGGCGCCGGAAAATCCACCACCCTCATGAGCATCAGCGGTCTTGTCAAACCGGCTTCGGGCAGCATTCTCTACAAGGATACTCCGATTTATAAACTAAAAGCCCATGAAGTCGTCAAGATGGGGATTGCACAGGTGCCCGAGGGACGTCGGGTGTTCGGTACCCTGACCGTCGCGGAAAACCTGCGCCTGGGTGCGTTTCTCTGCACGGATTCAAAAAAGATCGCCTATACCCGTTCCTGGATCTTCGAGCTGTTCCCCGTATTAAAAGAACGCCGGGAACAGCTGGCCGGCACCTTGAGTGGCGGAGAACAGCAGATGCTGGCCATTGCGCGGGCCCTCATGGCCCAGCCGGAAATTCTCCTGCTTGATGAACCCAGCCTAGGCCTGGCGCCGATTCTGATTCAGGCGATTTTTGATACGGTGGCGGAGATCAACCGGGCCGGTCTGACCGTGGTCATCGTGGAACAGAATGTCCGGGCCGCATTGAAGCTGGCAAACCGGGGATATGTGCTGGAGGTCGGAAAGCTGGTGCTCGAAGATACTGCGGAAAATCTGCTCGCGAACACGAATGTGAGAAACGCGTATCTGGGAGGGAACGTATCCGAATGTGATGAGCGATCAGGGCGATTGCCGTTAACGGGGCCCCGTAACCCTGCGTGACCTGCAACGCGTTTGTATAGCGCGCCCCTGAAAGGGGACGCTGACGGTAAAAACGAATCGTCCCCATATAAAAAGGCCGGATCTGTAAAAGATCCGGCCTTTTTTATCGTGTTTCACTGCTGCCGGTTCTGTATCCGGCCCAGGGAATACCCTGTGCCGGCAGCGTCCCTGGCCGTTTGCTGATTAACTGGCAAATGCCTCTTCGGGCATTTCCATGACAGCGCCAGAGGTGTTCAGCACCGCATTCATACGGCCCATGGCAGTGGGCAGCAGCTGTTCAAAGAAAAATTTTGCGGTAATCAGCTGGCCATCGTAGAAGGCAGCGTCTTTTTTCTTGACGTTTCCGTCTTTGATGGTCTTTTGGGCAACAATGGCGCGCCAGGTCAGCATCCATGCCATGGCAACGTCACCGCAGACTTCCTGGAACAGGGTGGCGGAACCAAATGCGTCCAGAATTTTTTCGCTCATGGCAACCTGACCCATTTTCATGGCCACTTCACCCAGTTTGTTAATGGCTTTTTCCAGACCGGCGGCCAGATCGTCCAGACCGGCTTCTTTGGCATCGCCAACGGTCTTCATGATTTCGCCGAACAAATCCATCATGGGCTTGCCTTTTTTCATGCCGAGTTTACGACCCAGCAGATCCATGGCCTGGATACCGTTGGTGCCTTCGTAGATGCAGGCGATTTTTGCATCACGGTAGTGCTGTGCCTGGGGATATTCTTCAATGAAACCGTAACCACCGTAAATCTGTACGCCCAGAGAAGACACTTCAACGGCCTTGTCTGTACCGTAGGCCTTGCATACCGGCGTCAGAATTTCGATCAGTCCGTTGTACTTGTCTTTTTCTTCTTCGGTTTTTGCCACGTGCACCATGTCAAAACAGTAGGACATGTAGTAGAGCAGGGCACGCATACCGTCAACATAGGATTTCATGATCAGCAGGTTGCGACGGACGTCCGGATGCTGGATGATGGGAACCTTGGGCGGATCGGCGTCGAGCATGTTCATCAGGTTCGGCCCCTGGATCCGCTCTTTGGCATAGGCCACCGCGTTGAGGTAGGATGCGGTTGCAAACCCCTGACCCTGCATGGCCACACCCTGACGGGCTTCGTTCATCATGACGAACATGGCCTTCATGCCTTTGTTTTCTTCACCCAGCAGGGTGCCGATGCAGTTACCGGAGGAGCCAAAAGCGATGGAACAGGTGGCGTTGCCGTGGATCCCCATTTTTTCTTCGATACCGGTGACGTATACGTCGTTGTTTTCACCCAGGGAACCGTCTGGGTTAACGCGTATTTTCGGAACCAGGAACAGGGAGATGCCGCGGGTACCGGCCGGTGCGCCTTCGATGCGGGCCAGAACCGGATGGATGACGTTGTCGACCATGTCATGGTCACCACCGGAGATGAAAATCTTGTTACCAACGATGTTGTAGGTGCCGTCGCCGTTAGGTGTAGCAACGGTTTCCAGAGCCCCGACATCGGAACCCGCATTGGCTTCGGTCAGACACATGGTGCCGCCCCATTCGCCGGTGAACACTTTTTTCAGGTAGGTTGCCTTCTGTTCCTCGGTACCGAATGTCTTGATCAGGTTACCGCAGCCATGGGTCAGGCCCGGGTACATCATGAACGCGCAGCTGGCGCCGGTGAAGTATTCGCCGCAGGCAATGGCGACGGAGTGGGGCATGCCCTGGCCGCCGAATTCAGGTTCGTCACACATGGCAACCCATTCACCTTCGCAGAACAGCTTGTATGGACGGTGATATGAGGGCGGCGCGTAGACCTGCTGATTTTCCAGCTTACAACCTTCAGGATGTCCGTTGTGAACGTCGGCAGTCTTGTTCACGGGAAGGATCTCGTTCACTGCCAGATTACGGGCTTCCTTCAGAAGCATGTCAATGGTTTTCTTGTTGAAGTCTGCAAACTGTTCATTTTTGCTGAAGGATTCGACATTCAGCATTTCGTGCAGGACAAATTCCTGATCCCGAAGATCTGCAATCTGTTGAGCCATGTTTTTCTTTCTCCTTATACCCTAGGTTCTGAACTTAAAATTAAAGTTCGGTAAGCTGTTTGTGACTCCGAACGGTTTCGATATGTCTATACGTTTCAGGCGGACCCACCCACATCCACAGGCACGTTAACCGTTCAGCGTGACATTCAATTCATATTAAAGGAGGTATACTATTAGCCGGGCCGGTATTGTCAAGTATTTTGTATGACCATTCTTTTTTTTTGGAACAAACGTCTGACCTTTTGTGATTGAATGCTTTAATTCTAAAGGGTTGAGTTCTTTCTTGCCAGTTGTCCCGCGATCGGTTAAAAGATGGTAAACAATGATTGAACCAGATGATGTGCCGGATGGCACGCTAGTATAAAGGAGATGTTTTCTATGACCTCGGAGCTGGTGGCCCTGTTGATGATGCTGGTCCTGTCAGGTTTTTTTTCGTCCGCCGAGACGGCACTGTTTTCCCTGAGCAGTCTTAAAGTTGAACATCTGGCTCGTGACGGCGGCCGCGCCATACAGTTGATCCGGAAGATGAAGTCAGATCCCCATGCACTGCTCACGACCATCCTCATTGGAAACAATATTGTGAACCTGGGCATGGCATCCCTGGCAACGGCAGTGGCCATCCGTCTTAAAGCGCCCAATGCGGTGAGTCTGGCGACCGGCGCCATAACCCTTTTGATCCTGGTCTTCGGTGAAATTGTCCCCAAGACCCTGGCCACGACCTATAATGTGACGGTCTCTCAGCTGGTGATTTATCCCCTGTACGGACTCTACTGGGTGCTGCGGCCCATGGTGTGGTTACTTGGGCTGCTTACCCGGATCACCGGTCGGCCCTCTTCTTTGCCAGCAGTTACCGAAGAAGAGCTTAAGACCATTATCGAAGTCGGAGAAGAGGCGGGGGAGATCCGGGCTGAAGAAAAAACGCTGATTCAAAATATTTTTAAGTTTGATGACATCTGTGCCTCTGAGATCATGACCTCGAGCGCGGATATGTTCGTGGTGGACTGCAATGAACCGTTTCCTATGGAAGCGGTGGCGAAATCCGGTTTTTCACGGATACCGGTGATCGACGGCGATATTGATCATGTGGCGGGAATCCTGAACCTCAAGGATCTTTTCCAACGGCAGGCGGAAACCCATGAGCCCGTGGGGGATATCCGGCCCCTGCTGCGAAAACCGTATTTTGTGCCGGAAAGTGTGAAGATCAACACGCTTCTGCATCAGTTCAAGCGTCGCAAGGATCATGTCGCTATTGTGGTGAATGAATATGGTGAAGTGGTCGGCCTGGTCTCGCTGGAAGATGTGCTTGAAGAGCTTGTGGGCGAGATCCATGACGAGACCGATGTGGTGAAACCCAATATCATTCGTCTCCAGAACCGGGAATGGATGGTGCAGGGAAAGACCTCCATCCATGAAGTGAATGAAATTCTCGATATGACCATTGACAAATCGAACGACTATGACACCTTCTCCGGTTTTGTGATGGGACGAATCGGACGCATCCCCCAGGAAAAGGAACATTTTGTGTTTGGGCGGTTTATTGTGACCGTGAAAGAAATGGAAGGGAACCGGATCAATACATTTCTGGTTCGGCGTAAATAATTTTTTGCGGGCGTTTTCGGGGCGCAATGCCCTGTTGATGGCCCTTGATTTTTTGATTTGAACGTTTTTATTTAGATCCCCTAAATGAACTTTTGGGCAGACGCGGCCCCCTGTCATGCCTTGATGACCTTCTTCGCTATCGGCCTTAACCCCTGTCATTGCGCGCTTCCTCCACTTTTAAGTCCTGAATTCCACTTTCCGCCACACCCCTATTCAACGTGTTAAGATAGTTCAAAAAAATATAGATTAAATTGTATTTTCTCTTGACTCTTGGTGGATTTAATGTAGGCTGATTTTAACATTTAATTGAAATTTGTGTAGTGATGTGGTTTAAAGTGCCACAACAAAAGAGAGGCCGGGCGTATGTTCAGGGGGCACTCCTACCATACAATTGATACAAAAGGACGCATCATTATTCCGTCCAGGTTCCGGGCTGAGATTCAGACCGGCGGTGGAGATGGCGTGATGATTACGCGTCGGGACAATTGCCTGTTTGTTTACACGTTCGATGAATGGTCGGAGATTGAACGGCACGCCTTGGCCCTTGCCAAAAAAGATAAGCGGACACGTCGTTTTGTTCGTTTTTTTGTCGGCGCTGCCTATGAGTGCCCCTGTGACAAGCAGTGGAGAGTGCTGATTCCCCAACCCCTTCGGGAATATGCCGGTCTTGAGAAGGAGATTGTGCTTACCGGTATGCTGGAGCGGTTTGAAATCTGGGATCGACAGCGATGGGATGCTGGAGATACGGAAATGCAGGACGCCCTTGATGATGAAGAATATTGCAGGGAAATTGATAATATAGGTATCTAATCATGCCGTACCACCATACATCGGTCATGCCCGAAGCGGTGATGCGGTATCTCAACTGCCGCCCCGGAGGTGTTTATGTTGATGGAACCCTCGGGGGTGCCGGCCATGCATGTCGAATTTTGGAGCAGGTGCAGCCGGCGGGAACGCTGATCGGAATCGATCAGGATGCGGACGCGATCTCTCATGCAAACGCCCTTCTGGTCTCTGAAACGGCACACGTCCACCTTGTTCATGCGAATTTTGATGCGTTAGACAGCATCCTGGCCCGATTGGCCATCCCGGCAGTTGATGGCATCCTTGTCGATCTGGGGCTTTCCCAGCATCAGATCGACGCGAGCGGCCGGGGGTTTAGTTTCCGGCTTGACGAGCCGCTGGACATGCGGATGGATGTCCGGGCAGGCCAGAGTGCTGCAGATATCATCAACACGGCAGATGCGTCGGCGCTGGCCAACATCTTTTTTAAATTCGGTGAAGAACGGTTTTCTCGAAAAATTGCCCGGCGGATAGTCGAGCGCCGTCAGGCACAGCCGATCCAGACAAGTCGGGAACTCGCCGAGCTTGTCAAGGGGGCGATCCCGCAGAAGGTGGCTGACAAACAGAAAATCCATCCAGCCACCCGGATTTTTATGGCCCTGCGAATTGCGGTGAACCGGGAGCTTGAACGGGTGGAACGCCTCATGCAGATCGCGCCGGATCTGCTGGCACCGGGCGGGCGTCTGTGTGTGATTTCGTTTCATTCTCTGGAAGACCGGATTGTAAAGCACCGAATGCGGGATCTGGCAACCGGGTGCATCTGTCCGAAAGATTTTCCCCACTGCGTGTGTGGGCGGCAGCCGGTCATGAAGGTACTGACTCGGAAGGCGCTTCGGCCCACAGACGAAGAGGTGACGGCCAACCCCATGTCGCGCAGCGCTCTGTTGCGGGTGGCGGAACGTTTGGGCTGAGTGGCAGGGTAATATGGCTTCTCAAAAAACATTAGTCGTCTATTTGGTGTGGGTGGCTGTCCTTGTCGGCGAGGTGTTTTTCTGGACCTGGTGCCGCGTGGAATGCCGCCAGATCGGCTATCGACATGCGGAAGCAGAAGCCAGGCGTCAGGAGCTCCGCAGCCGGCAGACGCAGCTTCGGATCGAGCTGGGATATCTGGCATCGCCCAGAGAGATCTCACAACAGGCGGAAAAAAAATTGGGACTGACGATGCCGTCCCAGAAACAGATGGTGATTATCAATGAGTAAACCGCAAAAAAAAGCGTCTGTTCGGATCCGGCTGGCGGTCGTGGGATCGGTATTCTTGCTCTTGCTGTCTGTGATTATGGTTCGTGCCGCCTACCTCCAGGTGCTGCCCTCCCCTAGCCTGGCAGACCGGGGACGAACACAGACGATTCGGGAAGTTGCCCTCACCGGTACGCGGGGAGCGATTCTGACCCGCAGCATGCGGGAGCTGGCTGTGAGTACAGACAGCGCTTCCGTGGCGGTACGGCCCAGTCAGATTACAGATACGAATGTGGCGCAGACCGCGTCCGCATTGTCCGAAATTCTTGGGATGTCTCGAAAAAAGATTGCTAAAAAATTGACATCAAGACGGCGGTTTGTCTGGATCAAGCGCCAGATTTCTCCGCGTGAAAAAGCCGCTCTTAATGCCTTGAACCTCGACGGATTGATCTGCACGGAAGATTCGACCCGTTTTTATCCGCAAAAAGAACTGGCGGGCCAGATTATCGGGTTTTGCGGGGTGGATCAGGTCGGGCTCGAAGGCTTGGAATACCACTACAATAAAGTCCTGAAAGGGCGAACTGCGGAAATGACCCTGGTGAAAGATGCCAGATCCCGTTGCTATAACCGGCAAGGGGAACGGGGCCGCGACGGAGACAGCCTGGTGCTGACCCTGGATGAAACCATTCAGTATGTCACGGAAAAGGCCTTGTCTGAAGCCGTTCGCAAGCACAAGGCAGCTTCCGGCATGGCCGTGGTGATGGATCCGGCAACCGGTGCCGTGTTGGCGCTGGCGCATTATCCGGCATTTAATCCGAACGGGTTCCGGGCATTCACTCCGGATATCTGGCGCAACCGGGCAGTGACCGATCCGTTTGAGCCTGGATCCACACTAAAGGTCTTTTTAGCATCAGCAGCCCTTGAGAGCGGATCCTGCAGTCCGCGATCTATTTTTTATTGTGAAAACGGCAATTACCGGGTGGGGCCGGATGTTATCCATGACACCCATCCTGAAAAATGGCTGAGTCTGAGTGGCATTATCCAACATTCGAGCAATATCGGCGCTGCCAAGATATCAGAAAAAATCGGGAAGCGGGACCTGTACGCATTTTTGACACGGTTCGGTTTCGGTGTGCCTTCGTTGGTGGGCTGTCCGGCTGAAACTGCCGGTCTGCTGCCGCCCCATGAACGGTGGACGCCCCTGGACCGGTGTGCCATTGCTTTTGGTCAGGGGATCAGCGTTTCCGCCATTCAGCTGGCTGCGGCGACCAGCGCCATAGCCAATGGCGGCACGCTGATGAAGCCGTATATCGTGAGGGCGATTACCGATGAAAATCGGCAGATCCGTGATCTGTTTTCGCCGGAGCCGGTGCGACGGGTGATTTCAGAAAAAACCGCCGCCTCGGTTCGAGGCATGATGATGATGGCCGTGTCTGAAGAGGGGACTGGCAGTAATGCCCTGGTTGAAGGATATCCGGTTGCCGGAAAAACCGGAACGGCCCAGAAGGCCGGGCGAAACGGAACCTATGCCAGGGGAAAATATATCGCATCCTTTGTTGGTTTCGCGCCGGTGGAAAATCCTTCGGTTACCGTGCTGGTGGTGATTGATGAACCAAAAGACGCGTATTACGGCGGGGTGGTGGCCGCGCCTGTATTTCGGGATATTGTCCGTGAAACCCTCACCTATTTGAATGTCAGACCCACTGGTTTGAACCATCAGCTGCTTGTGGATCGGAAAGGTGACATCAGGGGATGAAGCTGAGCACACTGCTGAACAGCGTAGACGGCGCAATTGGATGTATGGCAAATCCGGAAATCAGCGGTGTGTTTACCCGGGCTCAGTCCGTGACGCCGGGGAGTCTCTTCATCGCTGTCAATGGATTTTCCGCAGACGGACATGACTTTATTCCCGAGGCCGTACGCAACGGGGCAGTGGCAGTTGTGGCGGAATGGCCCGTGGATGCAGGCGTGCCTGTGGCTGTGGTGCCAAACACCCGGCAGGCGGTCGGACCGATTGCGGCCGCGTTCTACGGCAATCCCGCAGACGACCTGTGTCTGATCGGCATCACGGGAACCAACGGCAAAACCACCACTTCCTATCTGGTGGAATCAATGCTGACCTTAGCCGGGCATTGCGTGGGCGTCATGGGTACGGTTAATGTCCGGTACCAGGATCAGGTGGTGCCGGCACCCATGACCACACCGGATGCACTGGAACTTCAGCAGACATTGCATGCCATGCGACTGGCCGGCGTGACCCACGTGGTTATGGAGGTTTCTTCTCATGCCATTGATCTGCACCGGCTTGCCGGGTGCGGGTTTGATATCCGGGCCTTTACCAACCTGAGCCAGGATCACTTGGACTATCATGGGGATATGGCCGCCTACCGGATCTGTAAGGAACGGTTTTTCAGTGCGGTATTCGAGTCCAGCAACGTGACGGTGAAACCGGGGCTGGTGTTCAATACCGCAGATCCCGTGGGGAAAACCCTGGCCGATACCTATGCGGGCACCTGCCTTCGAGTGGGGCCGGATGAAGCAGACGGACTGCACGCAGCAACCGTGTCATTCAATCTGGACGGGGTGCGCGGTGAACTGGTGTTTGGCGGGAATCGAATCGGCTTTTCATCTGCCCTGGCAGGCCGGTTTAATTTGGAAAATATTTTGGTGGCAGCTGGGATTGCTCAGACAGCCGGGCTGAGCCTGGGGGAAATTGCAGCCGGGATTACCGCCTTTTCAGCTGTGCCCGGCCGGCTGGAGCGGATTGCGGATCGCTGCGGCCGGTACGTGTTTGTCGATTATGCCCATACCCCGGATGCCCTTGAAAAAGTGCTGCTGGGGATAAAACAGGTAAAAGACGGTCGACTGATCAGCGTGTTCGGATGCGGCGGAGACCGGGATCGCAGTAAGCGCCCGCAGATGGGGCGGATCGGTACAATGCTCAGTGATGTGGCCATTGTGACATCCGACAACCCGCGCACCGAAGATCCGCTGGCAATTATCAGCGATATCCGTTCTGGTATCGATACTGTCGTCTGCCGGGAACTCACGGTGGATCCAGACGTCTGCGGGCCGTCAGATACGGAGGGGGGCGGTTTCCTGGTGGAGCCGGATCGCCGGCGTGCGATCCGGCTCGGCATGAAACTGGCCCGGCCCGGGGATGCGGTACTGATTGCCGGCAAGGGGCATGAAACCTATCAGATCATCGGGAAAACAAAGCACCCGTTTGATGATCGGGATGAAGCACGAAAGGCATTGGCGGAATGATGAACAATCGGCACCTAACACCGCCTGCATGGCCCCTTGAAGCGGTCATCCGTGCGACCGGTGGCCGGGAATCGGAAAGCGCGAGGAATGATCGCAATCAATCAATCAAATTTTCAGCAATTTCAATAGATAGCCGTACTCTTGAACCCGGTAGCCTGTATGTGGCCATCCGGGGAAAACGGCTGAATGGACATGCCTATATTGATGCGGCAGTCCGCAGCGGGGCTGCCGGTGTCATGGTGATGGACGATGGGGTTGCTGCGTCTCTTGCCGCTCAAGGTATTCGGGTGATCCGTGTGCCTGATACCACCCGTGCCCTGGGGGCTCTGGGAAGATGGCGCCGACGAACCTATAATCCTGGTCTGGTTGCCGTGACCGGGTCTGCCGGTAAGACCTCCACACGGGAAATGATCCGGTGTGTGCTGGCGTCCACGTTTGAAACCCATGTGCCGCAGGGGAATTTCAACAACGCGATCGGTTTGCCCCTGACCTTGCTAAACCTGACTCCGTCCCATCGCTGGTGCGTGGCAGAGCTGGGCATGAATGGACCCGGTGAAATCCATACCCTGACCCGGATCTGTGAGCCGGATATCGGGGTGATCACCAATGTGGGGGCTGCGCATGTGGCAGGTTTGGGGTCGATCGATGGGGTGGCTGCGGCCAAGGCCGAGCTGATGACGGCCATGGAACCGGGTCGCCCGTTGGTGCTGAACCGGGAGGATCGCCGGGTGGCGGCCATGGAATCCCTTGCCCGCGGGCCGATACTCTGGTTCGGCACATCGGATAGGGCGGATATCCGTGCGGCAGAGATCTCGCGAACACCGGAGGGGCTTTCCTTTGTGCTGCAGACACCGGCTGGAGAGGCGGGGGTCCGATTGAATACCTTCGGCCGGTTTATGGTCCTGAATGCGTTGGCTGCCGCCGGTGTGGGACACATTGCCGGGCTATCTCCAAAAACGATTGCGGGAGGGCTGGCGTCGTTTATACCCATGCCCGGTCGCCTGGAAATTTGGAAAGATCCATCTGGTGCCACACTGATGAATGATGCCTATAACGCCAACCCAGTCTCCATGAAGGGTGCGATCGATGTACTGACAGAGCGCGATGCACCCTGCCGGATCGCAGTCCTGGGGGATATGAAGGAGTTGGGCACATTGGCAGAAACCTGCCATCGGCAAATCGGCGCGCATTGTGCCGCATGCGGCGTGACACACTTGTATGTCACCGGTGACTATGCCGGAGATGTGCGTGAAGGCGCACTGGCCGGGGGCATGACAGCGGTTTCGGTTACGGTCGCTTCTAAGGAATCGATTGCGGCCGCGCTGAAAAAACAGCTCGGCCCGCACACCCACGTGTTGCTTAAAGGATCCCGGGCCATGGAAATGGAGACGATACTGACCCTGCTCGCGCATGGGGATGCTGAAGCGGGCGCGGTCACCAGAGAAATGGAAACGACCTGATGCTGTATCATCTGCTCTACGCCCTGCATACGGATTATACCTTTTTGAATGTGTTCCGCTACATCACGTTCCGGACCATTTATGCCAGTATCACGGCCCTGGCCCTGAGCTATTTTTTGGGACCCATGGTGATCCGGAACATGCGAAAACTGCAGGTGAAACAGGTGATCCGGGAAAACGGCCCGCAAACCCATTTGTCCAAGGCCGGAACACCAACTATGGGCGGGATTCAGATTCTGGGTGCATTTATCGTCTGCGCCCTGCTCTGGACCGATCTGGCTAGCCCGTATGTCTGGATCATTCTTCTGGTAACCGTCTGCTATGGGATGATCGGGTTTGCGGATGATTATCTGAAAGTGGTGAAAAAGAACACGGATGGACTGAGTGCCCGGGGAAAACTGGCCGGACAGATCAGTATCGGCCTGATCACCGGGGTGCTGATCTACCGGTGTCCGGAATTTGACACCCATGTAACGATTCCGTTTTTCAAGCATATGAATCCGGATTTAGGGATTTTTTTCATCCCTTTTGCTGCCCTGGTGATTGTGGGCACATCCAATGCCGTGAACCTTACCGACGGCCTGGACGGTCTGGCCATCGGGCCGGTGATCACCACGGCCGCGACCTATATGGTGTTCACCTATGTGGCCGGACATGCGGCGTTTGCCAAATACCTGCACATCAACTTCATCAGGGGATGCGGGGATATTACCATCCTCTGCGGCATCCTCTGCGGCGCAGGGTTCGGGTTTCTCTGGTTCAATGCCTATCCGGCCCAGTTGTTCATGGGGGATGTGGGTTCCCTTTCCCTGGGCGGCATTCTGGGAACCATTGCCGTGCTGGCCAAACAGGAGATCATGCTGGTGATTGTGGGCGGTATTTTTGTGGTGGAAGCCCTGTCTGTGATGCTGCAGGTCGGATATTTCAAGATGACCGGTGGGAAACGGATTTTTCGGATGGCACCTCTGCATCATCATTATGAACAACGGGGATGGCCGGAAAACAAGGTGATTGTCCGGTTCTGGATTGTATCGATCATGCTGGCGTTGATTGCGCTCAGTTCGTTGAAAATACGGTGAAAGCGGGACTTATGCAGGTCAGGGACAAACGGATACTGGTCGTGGGAATGGGGCGCAGCGGCATGGCAGCGGCCCGTCTGCTGTCCCGCGCCGGTGCCCGGGTCACTGTCAATGACCGCGATCCGTCCGGTACACATCCGGACGCAGAAGCAGCGCTCAGCGGTCTGGGCGTGGAGCTGATCCAGGGCGCGCATCCGGAAGCCGCGTTTGTATCGGCGGAGGGTATCGTGATCAGCCCCGGTGTGCCCGTGACACTTCCACCGCTTCAGGCCGCCCGGAAAGCAGGCATTCCCGTCATCGGAGAACTGGAACTGGCTGCAGGATTCACAACAGCCGTCATTGTGGCTGTTACCGGCACCAACGGCAAAAGCACGGTCACCGAGCTGACCGGCGCCATGCTGGCCGCATCCGGAAAACGGGTGTGGGTTGGGGGGAATCTGGGAACGCCGCTGTCAGCCGCTGTAATGGCATCGCCCCAGCCGGACGTGGTGGTGGTGGAAGTGAGCAGCTTTCAGCTGGACAGCATCGACACCTTCCGGCCCCATGTGGCGGTACTGCTGAATGTGACGCCGGATCATCTGGACCGGTATGACAGCATGGCGGCGTATCAGCGGTCTAAGCGGCGGGTGTTTGAAAATCAGAAACCGGATGATGTGGCCATCCTCAATATGGATGACCCCTGGGCCGCATCCCTTTCAGATGAACTGATCGCGACAGTACAGGGATATGGGGCAATACCCCCGGGAATGGAAGGCATTTGCCTTGCGGCAGCCAAACTTGTCTTTTCCGGAACCAGACAGGACAGGCAATCAATTCCGCTGTCAGCGGCAAAACTCTTTGGCCGGCACAACCAGGGAAATATGGCGGCAGCTGCCCTTGCTGCTTTGGCTGCCGGTGCAACGGACACCGGAGTCCGCACGGCATTGGCAACCTTTTCAGGGCTGCCCCACCGGATCGAATACGTTGGAACTGCAGGAAATGTCGCCTTTTACAATGATTCCAAGGCCACCAATGTGGATGCGGTGGAAAAGGCGTTGAACGCGTTCGAGATGCCGGTGGTCCTGATCATGGGCGGTCGTGATAAAAACGGGGATTTTTCCGTGTTGAAAGACCGAGTTGCCCAAAGCGTTAAGACGCTGATTTTGATGGGTGAAGCGGCCAACGGGATTCAGCGCCAGCTCGAAGGGGTGATAAGCGGTATTCGGGTAGCGGATATGGATGCAGCGGTTCAGGCTGGATATGCGGCTGCCGGAACCGATGGTGTGGTGCTTCTGTCACCGGGGTGCGCCAGTTTCGATATGTTTCAGAGTTACGGTCACCGGGGCGATGTGTTTCGGGAATCGGTACAGACGTTGATCAGGCAGGTCAGGTCATGACGGAAACCGGATATAAAGACAGGTTTGCCTATGATGGCTGGATTCTGTTTCCCGTGATCATCCTTGTGGGCATCGGGATGGTCATGGTGTTCAGTTCCAGTTCCATGCTTGCCATGCGGGAGGCTGCCAGTGCATTCCATTATTTTCAACGACAGGCCATTTTCGCCATGGTCGGCTTTGGTGTGCTGATCTTTTTCCGTCATTTCCCCTACCGGTTTTTTAATATGCAGAAAATGGCCTACCTGGTTCTTCTGGTCTCGTTGGCTGCACTGATCATGGTGGAAATACCCGGATTGGGAACATCCGCCGGTGGGGCGACACGGTGGGTGAATCTGGGCGTTATATCGTTTCAGCCGTCCGAGATGGTCAAGGTGGGGGTGGTGATTTTTCTCGCCTATTCACTGACCCGTAAACAGGATTGCCTGGATCGCTGGACCGTCAGTCTCCTGCCCCACGTTCTGATTCTGGCGCCCTTTGCCTTGCTCATTCTGTTGCAGCCGGATTTTGGCTCCTTTGTGGTGATCACGCTGATTACGCTGATCATGCTGTTTGTGGGAGGGGTGCGGGTGTTTCACCTCCTTGTTGCGATCGGGCCCATCAGCGCATTTTCGATCTGGTATCTGTTTCAGGCACCGTATCGGAAGGCCCGGTGGCTTGCTTTTCTGGATCCGGAGAAATACCAGAACGAATTCGCGTATCAGCTCCATCAGTCACTGATTGCATTTGCATCAGGCGGTCTCTGGGGCCAGGGCTTCGGCCAGGGCCGTCAGAAAATGTTTTACCTGCCGGAACCGCACACAGATTTTATTTTTTCCATTATCGGTGAAGAGCTCGGTTTTCTGGGGGTCATGACCGTTATTATGTTGTACACTGCCTTGATTTTTCGGGGCATAGTGATCGCCAGCAGGGCAGGGGACCGTTTTGGTGCCTTGTTGGCTGGCGGATTGACCACGGTCCTGGGGATTCAGATCTGCATCAACATGGGGGTGACCCTGGGACTGCTGCCGACCAAAGGACTGACGCTTCCCTTTCTGAGCTACGGCGGCACGGCATTACTCGTGGATATGGCATGTGTGGGTATACTGATGAATATTGGTCTGAATCAACAACAGGGTGAAGACAATGGGTCTGTGCATTCTGTTCGGCGGCGGCGGAACCGGAGGACACCTGTTTCCGGCTATCGCCATCGCCGAGGCATTCCAGCAGCGGGATCCCGATAACCGGGTGGTATTTGTCACCGCCGGGCGCCCCATGGATCTCAGTATTCTGGGACGTGCGGGATATCCGCACCGGGTGATTGCCGTCCAGGGCATCAAAGGGAAAAAAATGCGGACGGTTCTCGCCGCGCTACGTCGGGTGCCCATGGCCATTGCGGCTGCGGTGCGGATCTGCCGGCGCGAACGACCGGATATGGTCATGGGCATGGGCGGGTATGCGGCCGGACCGGTGATTGTGGCAGCCCGCCTGCTGGGGATACCAACGGCCATCTGCGAACAGAACACGGTGCCTGGCCTGACCAACCGGATACTGGCCCCATGGGTAAGCCAGATTTTTATCTCATTTCCAGACCGGACCCGGGCATTTCCGGAAACGAAAACCCTTTTTACCGGGAATCCTGTGCGCAGGGAGCTGGTTGCCGGGAACAGGGAACCGATAGAGACCGATAAGGGCACACCGGTAAATCTGCTGGTTGTGGGGGGAAGCCAGGGTGCAGCGCCCCTCAACCAGGCCATGATGGATGCCTTGCCAACGTTGAAGGCCCTGGATATTTCAGTTGTGCATCAGACCGGGCCGCGAGATGCGGACGCCGTGTCCCGGGCCTATGCGGAAACGGGGATTTCTCACACGGTGGCGGCGTTTTTCCATGATATGAAGCCGCTGTATGCCGCTGCGGATCTGGTGATCTGCAGAGCCGGTGCTACAACCGTGGCGGAACTGGCTCTTCTGGGAAAATGTGCCGTGCTGGTGCCTTACCCTTTTGCTGCGGATGATCATCAGACCTGGAATGCCCGGCACTTGTCCGATGCAGACGCAGCGGTGCTGCTGCCCCAGTCTGAACTCAGCGGAGCCGTTCTGGGCGAGCTGCTTTCCAGTTTGATTCAGGATGGGAAAAAACGGCGGCAGATCGGCGAGCAGGCACGGAAGCTGGCTCACCCGGATGCAGCAGACCTGATTATCGATGCCTGTGAAAGGCTGATGGGTTCAGGCGATGCCTGACCCCGTATGAGCTCGGTTCGGCGAAATAGATGCTGTACCGGTAATGATAAAAGATAAAGGAGAGAAACGATGCGGATCCTATGTATGTTGGGTGTGTGCGCGGCAAGCCTGTTTGTCATGACGTTCACCGCAGGTGCGGACATGGTGCAAGCTGTTTCTTTTGGACCGGATAAAGGCACCTTGGAGACGGCTGGGTTTTGCCATTCGTGTACGGTGGTTGCCAGGCAGAAATTGTTTGACGGTATGTATAAGGTCTTTTACGAGAAGGCCCTGCCGGACGGCAGCACCTGTCTGGAGAGCGTGGATGTGATTCAGACCTCCGGCTTGGGGTGGCGAGTGCTGGAACCCCGTCAGGTGGCGGAAAACCAGATTTGATGGACCCGTACTGATCGGGATGGAATTGCCAGATGTATCATAAAAAATATCATATCTTTTTCGTCGGTATCGGCGGTATCGGCATGAGCGGCATCGCGGAACTGCTGCTGAGCCTGGGGTATCAGGTGTCTGGATCAGACATCAAATCTTCTGATATCACCCGCCGCCTGACATCGCTCGGGGGAACTGTCTATCCCCGGCACGATGCCGAAAATATTGACGGTGCGGATGTGGTGGTGATGTCATCGGCCATTGGTTCAGAAAATCCCGAAGTTCAGGCGGCGCGGAAACAGGGCATTCCGCTGATTCCCCGAGCAGAGATGCTGGCCGAACTCATGCGTCTGAAGTACAGCATTGCCATTGCCGGTGCCCATGGCAAGACGACGACAACATCCATTGTGTCCTCCGTGATGGGGCAGGGCGGACTGGATCCGACCATCGTGATTGGCGGCAAGCTCAAGAGCCATGGAACCAACGCGGTGCACGGCAACGGTGATTTCATTGTTGCCGAAGCGGATGAGAGCGATGGCTCGTTTCTGAAAATGACGCCGACCATTGCTGTGGTGACCAACATCGACTTGGAGCACCTGGATTATTATGCAGATCTGAATGCCATCAAGACGGCGTTTCTAGAATTTATTCACCGTATCCCGTTTTACGGCCTGGCCGTGGTCTGCATGGACAGCCCGCCGGTTCAGGATCTGATTCCGCAGATCCGAAAGCGATTTGTCACCTACGGATTTTCGCGCCAGGCAGATCTGCGGGCGGCAGACATCACGTTTTCTGAAATGAAAAGTCGGTTTTCCGTTCTTCAGGGAAAGCAGAGGCTCGGCGACGTTTCTCTGAACCTGCCCGGCGAGCACAACATTTACAACGCACTGGCCAGTATCGCAGTTGCCATGGAATTGGGCATCCCCTTTGCGGTGGTGAAAGACGCCTTAGAGACCATGGCTGGGGTGCAGCGCCGTCTGGAGTGGAAAGGAGAATCCCGGGGAATCCGGGTCTATGATGATTACGGTCATCATCCCACAGAAATCAAGGCCACCCTGGACGCGGTACGCCGGAGTTTTCCGGATCATCGGGTGGTGGTCTGTTTTCAGCCCCATCGTTTCAGCCGGACCCGCGCCCTGTTCGACGCCTTTACCCGGGCCTTTTATCAGAGCGACCTTCTTGGAATTCTTCCCATCTATCCGGCAGGTGAAATGCCCCTTCCCGGTGTGGACAGTGAACGACTCCGGGACGGACTTGCCGCACACGGGCATAAACACGTGGTATATCTGCAGAACACGGAAAAAGCAGTTGCCTACTTTGCGTCCGTGCTGGAATCGGGTGATGTTTTTTTAACGCTGGGGGCCGGCAATGTCTGGCGCATGGGGGAAACACTTCTGGAGGCATTGGCTGAGTGAATGAGAACACAAACCACAGGGGCGTCAGGGCCAGATTTGTCAGATTGGCTCATCAAAAACGGAGCCGGCTGCGTCAGGCGAGCGATGCCCATGTACCGGTTTACGACGTTTCGTATCGGCGGGCCTGCAGATTACCTGGTTTATCCGGCATCCCTATCCGGGTTGATCGACTTGATCGGCGCATTGAAACAGCGGTGCATTCCCTGGATACTGTTAGGCGGCGGGAGCAATCTTCTGGTCTCGGATCAAGGGATTCGCGGGGTGGTCATCTCCCTGTCTCAGTTGGGAACAGCGCCGATATCAGAACCGGTTTCAGACAGCGATATCTGGGTAACAGCCTCTGCCGGGTGGAAACTGCCAGCCCTGTGCCGACTTGCCATGAAAGCGGGCTGGGACGGTGTGGCGCCACTGGCGGGCATTCCGGGATCCATCGGCGGCGCCGTGGTGATGAATGCCGGTACACCCCAAGGTACCATCGGGGACCTGCTGGAAACGGTGACAGTACTCACTGTAGAAGGATCCCTGGTGAACATTTCAAAAGATCGGCTGATCACCGGTTACCGGACCCTGGGTATCCGGGATTCGGACGCATTGGAAAAGGGAGGCATTGTGCTCTCAGCAACCCTCCTGGTTAAACAGGCACAGCCGGCTGTCGTACGGGCAGCCATGCATGCGATCCTGGTAATGCGCAAAGCACGTCAGCCGGTGGGCGCGCCGAGTGCCGGCTCCTATTTCCGAAACCCGGCTGCCGGAAAACCGGCGGGGTGGCTCATTGAACAGGCGGGGCTGAAGGGCTTTCGGATCGGAAACGCAGCGGTATCTGAAATGCATGCGAATTTTTTAATCAACAGAGCACCCGGACACGCAAACGCCTGCAGGGACATGCGCCTGCTCGCGGCCCATGTCCAGGCCGAAGTCAGTCAGCGGTTCTCTGTCCTGCTGGAACCCGAGGTCCGTTATGTCGGATAAACAGCAATCAGGAAGACGCCGGACAAAGGCAAACCGGTTGAACAGGCGCGGAGACCGTCGGAAGCGTCGTCAGGACAAACCTTTCTGGCGCGGTCTTCGGAGCGTGTCCCGGATTTTGGGGTTGATTGTGTTTGTCCTGGTCTGCACCTTTAGCTGGATCCTGGTGCATGACGGGCTTACTCAGAGTAAGGTGTTTGCCGCCTCTACGGTTGACATCCAGGGCAGGATCCGGCTCGAGCGCGACGAGATCCTGGACCTGGCCGGCATCGAAGCAGGGGTGAATATTCTATCTCTGAACCTGAGACACTGCCGGGAGCGTCTGCTGGCCCATCCCTGGATTCAGTCTGCGGAGATCGGCCGAGAGCTGCCGGGACGCATTGAGATCCGGATTAAAGAGCATGTGGCCGTAGCCGTGATCGACCTGAGACAACCGCTTCTGCTCAATGCGGAAGGAGAGGTGTTTAAAACACTGGAAGCATCGGATATTCCTGTTTCGCCTGAAGGGGTACCGGAGATCAGCGGGATACGGTCCGAAGATGTGTTTCCTCAGGACGACAGGAAAACGCTTGTGTATCAGAGCATGATGGCACTGCTCACAGCCCTTGAGGAAACCGATCTTGCCTCTCAGGTACCGGAAATTCTTCTTGACCGGGATGTGGGCGCGCTGCTGAAGCTCGAGGGAACGCGATTAACGATTAAACTGGGATTTGGAAACTACGGGAAAAAGCTGAAACGCCTGAAGGACGTGATGGCCTATTTACAGAAAAAAGAGAGCTTGGCTGCGGTTCAGACCATTGATCTGAATAGGGTGAACCGGGTGGTCCTGGAACCGCAATCGGAAAACGGCCGGGGGTAACGAAAAGGAGGAACGCCGTGCAGGGGCATGAAGACATCATAGTGGGACTGGACATCGGTACAAGCAAGATCTGCGCCGTGGTCGGTGAAGTCGCCGGGGGAGATATCAATATCATTGGTATCGGCACCCATCCCTCCACAGGGTTGAGAAAGGGGATTGTCGTCGATATTGATGCAACCGTGGACTCAATTCGGAAAGCGGTGGAAGAGGCTGAGCTCATGGCAGGGTGCGAGATCCGGAACGTGTATGTGGGGATCGCGGGTGGCCATATCACCGGGTTTAACAGCCACGGCATTATTGCCATCAAGGGACAGGAGATCACGCAGCAGGATGTGGCGCGGGTGATCGAGGCGGCCCGGGCGGTTGCCATCCCCGTGGACCGGGAAGTGATCCATGTGCTGCCTCAGGAATACATCGTCGATGATGAGTTTGGTATTCAGAATCCCGTGGGCATGACCGGTGTGCGTCTGGAAGCAAAAATTCATATTGTCACCGGTGCAGCGTCTTCCATTCATAATGTGGAAAAATGCGCCAACAAAGCCGGGCTTGAAATCAATCAGATCATCATCGAATCCCTGGCCTCCGGGGAATCCGTGCTGTCTCATGAAGAGCGGGAACTGGGCGCGGCACTGATCGATATTGGGGGAGGGACAACGGATCTGGCTATTTTTTCAGGCAATAATATCCGCCATACCTTCGAGCTGGGTTTGGGCGGGCATAACCTGACCAATGATATCTCTGTGGGGTTGAGAGCGCCGTTTGCGGAATCTGAACGGATCAAGATCGAATACGGCACCTGCATTGCCGGTTCCATTCGTGGGGATGAAACCATCGAGATTCCCGGTATGGCCGGAAGAGAGCCCCGAAAGCTGTCCAAACAGATACTGGGTGAAATCCTGGAACCCCGGGTGGAGGAGATTTTTACCTTGACCAAGCGGGAATTGTACCAGGCAGGCATGGAAAACGCGATCAGCGCCGGTGTGGTGATCTCGGGTGGAACGGCACTGCTCGATGGTATTACGGAAATCGCCGAATCGATATACGGCGTACCGGCTCGGATGGGAAGTCCCTGCGGTATTGGCGGGCTGGTGGATGTGGTGAATAATCCCAAGTATGCAACTGCTGTTGGGTTGATCCTGTACGGTGTCCGAAACCGGTCCCGGGATCGGTTTCAGCGGCAGACGTCCGGTGGGGGCTTGTGGGCAGCGGTCAAACGATGGTTCAAAGATGTGGTGTAGATGAAATGCGGACCTGTCAGGCAGGTCTGCTGGTATAAAAGGGCAAAGAACTGGCGATAATTCAACTTTTATAGGGCTGAGGAGGAACGGCATGTCTTTTACTTATGTTGAGAGCACAACGAATCAGGCAAAGATCAAGGTTATCGGTGTTGGCGGTGCGGGAGGGAATGCCATCAACAACATGATCGAAGAGAACTTGAGGGGCGTTAACTTTATCGTTGCCAATACAGATGCCCAAGCACTGGAGGTTTCCAAAGCATCGGTGAAAATTCAGATCGGCTCGGAGCTGACCGAAGGTCTGGGTGCAGGCGCCAACCCGAACATTGGCCGCGATGCGGCTGTCGAAAGTGCGGATGAACTCAGAGATGCGCTGTCTGACAGTCATATGGTGTTCATTACCGCCGGTTTTGGCGGTGGAACCGGAACCGGTGCAGCACCTGTGATCGCAGAAATTGCCAAGGAACTGGGGGCGCTGACGGTTGCGGTCGTCTCACGTCCGTTCTCCTTTGAAGGGAAGAAGCGGTCACGTCAGGCGGAAGAAGGCCTTAAACAGCTCAAAGATGTCGCAGATACGGTGATTATCATTCCCAATGATCGGTTACGGGGAATTGCGCCCAAAAATGCCAAAATGGTGGAAATGTTTCGAAAAGCAGATGAGGTACTCCATCACTCGGTCAAAGGCATCACCGATCTCATCATGCGGCCGGGATTGGTCAACCTTGACTTTGCAGACGTGAAAACCACCATGTCCCAGGCGGGCATGGCGCTCATGGGGATCGGTATCGCCACCGGAGAGAATCGGGCTATTGAAGCGGCTGAACGGGCCATCTCCCATCCGCTTCTGGAGGATATCTCCATTTCCGGTGCCCGTGCTGTCCTGATGAACATCACCAGCAGCAGTGAACTGACCATGGATGAAATGACCGAAGCCTGTGACCGCATCTATGAAGAGGTCGGTGATGATGCGGAAATCATCTGGGGGCAGGCCATTGACGAGGAACTCGGTGATGAAATGCGGGTTACGGTGATTGCCACCGGTATCGGGGGAAAACCGGACGAATCGATTTCTTCGCAACCCCTGCACCGGGTGGTACCGCAGCCGATGGGGCGTGTTCAGCCTCGGGTTGTCCCCTCTAAAAAAATATTTTCCGGAGATCGCAAGAAAAAGGAGACGCCCACCCGTGGCGTCGTCCGTCCTATGACCGAAGAAGAGATTAAAAGCGGGTATCTGGATGTGGATGAGCTGGAGTCTCCGACCTTTGTCCGCATGCAGGGGGCTGCAGGAGAAGGCAGCGGCGGATTCTACCGGGGTCATCAGGTGGTTGTGGATGGGACGGATCTGGATGTTCCCACCTTTCTTCGCCGGAAAGCAGATTAACGGCTGCATGTACAGGTCCACAGTGACGAATCGCCAGTTCGAATGATGCCGTTCTCCTCAGAGATGAGTCGAGCAAGGACCCTGCATGTGCCTGTCATCGGCCGCCTGCTCCTTCGCAGGCGGCCGATGATGCATTTTTTATCAATCTTCCTTGACAAGCATGGGGGTGTCTGTTAGATACATCACGTCCTGAAGGCGCGTAGCTCAGCAGGTTAGAGCGCTACCCCGACACGGTAGAGGTCTCCGGTTCGATTCCGGACGTGCCTACCATTTAGAAAATTCATGAGGTGGACCGGCAGCAGTCGTTCAGTTGCCGGTTCTCTTTTTTGGGGGGACGCCCGAAACAACGGGAAAAAAAATCTGTAAAAACTGCTTGACAAGATCAGTTGGTTTGGATATATTTAAAAATGTTGCTCGCTTAAAATAATGGGCAATGCTGGTGGCTAAAAAGCTGCAACCTCATTTGATCTTTGAAAACTGAATAGTGACAGCAAGTAAGGAAGCAGAGAACGGGTCTCTCGATGAATGCATCGCTTTTTGAAGTGATGTTGATATTTAT
>PDTL01000030.1 GCA_002748835.1 Deltaproteobacteria bacterium | reverse complement strand
GGGCCTGGAGGTGGCCTGAAAGTGAAGAAAAACGGAAGGAGCAAAACCGGACAGTTTATGTATTTTAAAACCGGACAATTCTATTTGTTGACAACATGCGTTGATGCCGCTGCCCGGGCGATATGTTTCCAATCCATAATTTTTATTGACTTCTCTCATAAAATTTCATCTGGAATAAAAATTTTTTCCTTCCTAATAAGCCGTATCCCCCCAGATCGTATATGCTCTTGCCCGGCATACAAAAAACGGAACAATAAAAAAGAGGAGAAAAAAATGAATCCATCTTTCAAAACCATGCTTGCCGTGTCATTCCTGGCTGTGGCGATGCTTGGCGTCCAGCCCGTCATGGCAGAACAAGTATCTGCCGACACATTCCTTGATACCATTACCGTAACCGCCCAGAAACTTGAGGAAAATGTCCAGAATGTGCCCATCAGTATGGATGTGATGGATGAGGTAGCGCTTCAGGATGCCAATATCCAGGACCTCAAAACCCTGACCGGATTTTCTCCAAATGTCTTCCCCAAACAGAATACCAACCAAAACATGCTGATCATCCGCGGCATCTCTTCCCATAATGTGACCTTGAATACCCCAGCGGGTCTGTTTGTCGATGATATCAATTACCCCATAACCTATATGCAAAATCCTGATCTGCTGGATGTGGAGCGGGTGGAGATCCTGCGCGGGCCCCAGGGCACCCTGTATGGACGGAATACCGAATCCGGGGTTGTTAAAATCATTACCCGCCAGCCGGACGATGAATTACGCGGCAAGATTTTCAGCGATATTGGCATGTATGACACCCATGAAACGGTCCCCTTATATCGCCTGGGAGCCAGTCTCAATGTGCCGCTGATCAGCGAAAAACTGTTTATCAGTCTTGCTGGGCAGACAAGAATGTCAGATGGCTACACCGTGAATATCTATAATGATAACGATGAGGCCGGCAAAATTGACCACGTCAATGGCCAGATTACCCTACGCTGGCTGCCTGCCGAACATCTGGACATCACCCTGCTGGCTAATGTTGCCACACTAGATGACGGTTATGGACATCTGCGTTATCTGGACGGACCATCCGCCACAGAGCGGTATCATGTCAACTGGGACGGGGCCAACGACTGGCAAGACAAAAATAATGGCCAGGCATTGAAAATAAAATATGAGGCTCCCGCTTTTACCCTGCTTGCCATCACCACCCGCAACGATTTTGAAACCGATTTTCAAAATGATGGTGAGTTTGGCCCCATGCCCTTTGGGGATCAGGTCTTTTTCCATGATAATACGACCATCAGCCAGGAGGTTCGGCTCTCTTCAATCAAAGACAGCCGTTCCTTTCAGTGGTTGGCAGGGGTTTATGGTTTCACAGATGAAAACAGTGCCCTTGCCGAGTTTTTTGGCCAGAGCCGTACCACCGATTTTGATTCCGATGGCTATGCCCTGTTCGGCCAGGTGACCTATACCCTGTTCGATCAACTTCACCTGACAGCGGGCCTGCGTTTTGATTCTCTGGATGCTAGTGGCCATCAACAAAATATTATGGTGCCTGAGCCTTACAGCGCCACTGTACAACACCGGGAGTGGCTGCCGAAAATCAGCGCGGCCTATGATGTTACCCCGCATATCATGACCTATGCCAGTGTTTCCCGAGGGCTTCTGGCCGGCGGCTATAATTTTGCCTTTGCCAGTGATGCCAGTACATTAACCTTTGATCCGGAAAAGACCTGGAACTATGAAGCAGGCATCAAGACCCGTTGCTGGAAAAACACATGCATCCTCAATGCGGCCCTGTTTTATATTGATATTGCAGACAAACAGGTGGAAGAATGGCTTGCCGGGCCGGGCGTCAGAAGTGTCACCAATGCGGCGAAAGCGCATTCAAAAGGATTAGAAATGGATATGGAACTGCGCCCCTTTCAGGGTGTGCGCATCTTTGGCGGATTGGGTTATTCAGATGTCAAATTTGATGACTGGGTTAGCATGGATATGATAACAGGTCAGCCCTATGATTATGAGGGAAACGAGCTGCCGTTCGCACCGAACTATACCTATCATATAGGCCTTTCCTATACCCATCTCTCAGGATTCTGGTGCCGGGCTGATCTGCTGGGTAACGGGGATTACTATACCAGTGCTAAAAACAAAGAAAAAGTTGATAGTCATAACCGGGTGAATCTGACCCTGGGCTACAAAGGAGAATCCTTTACTGTTTCCCTGTGGACAAAAAATGTGTTTGATGAAGCCTATGTAACCACCCACTCTTCATATATCGAAGGATACCATATTAGCGAAGACGCCGCACCCCGATCTGCTGGGCTGGGGCTGACCTATTACTTCTGATGACAGGGGTATGTACCCCGTAAAGTGTACTGTTTTCAAAAGGATAAAAAAATGAAAAACTATATAACCCCGCTTTTCCTCATTTTTTGCTTGACCGTCCAGGGTTCAATGGCGTTTGGCCACACCTTCTGGGTAAACACCTTTGATTCAACCGCGCATCAGCCCAGGCATGTGCTTGTTACCCTGGGATATGGACATGGCCTTCCCCTGGACGACTTGCTGACAGATTTGACCCTTGAATCGTTTACCCTCTACGATCCAGAGCTGAAGGCAACCGCCCTGCCCTTACCCGCTGCCCAGCAAGCAGAAACCCTAAAAGTGAACGACCACCTGCAAGTTGTTTCCGGCGATCTTGCCGCCAGAAAGATTATTCTGGGCAAGGACAGCCCTGTCGGCGTATATCAGGTCAGTGCCGAGAGCCAAGACAATTACTGGACATGCTATATTGATAAAAAGGGACAGAAACGATGGGTAGCCAAACCCATGAACGCGGTAACAACGGCCCAAAAAATTCTTCGCAGCATGCGCTATCATCCTTTCGCGGTCTCTTATTTTACCGTGGGCACGTGGCAGACCCCCCAATCCCTGGGACAGGAACTGGAAATTATCCCCATGACGGATCTTTCAACGGTACACGCTGGCGACCTTGTCAAATTCAAGGTCCTGTTTATGGGCAAGGTGCTGAGTACCGACCCGTCACTGAGCATTGAATATATCACCGCCAAAAGCGATGCCTTTGGCGCCGCAGAACAGTTTTCTCTTGCTTCAATGCTGTTTGATGGCAAGGGGCAGTTTCGTCTGCCCTCGGCCGGAAACTGGCTGGTCAATGTCTATACCCGCCAGAATGTCACAGAGAATAATGCCCTGAAACACCTGGCTGACAAATGCACCACCGTGCTCTATTCCAGCAGTGTTACGTTTACGGTAAAGCCATAGCAGATGGGCCAGTTATTGCACCTGTATGAAAACGCTGGTAGAATCAAGGCAGGAAAAGGGATCGTTTACGACGACACATTTTCCCGAATCATTGGGGAAGGTTGCAGCATGTCCGAATAGTACGACCGCATATCCTGGTTCAACGAGAGGGTAGAACGGCCACGGTACTCCGTGTTGACATTTAAACAGGCGTCACTGTATAGGGTACATTCAGCAGCGACCGAACGCTTGCTTGGATTCGGTCGCTGGATTAACGCTTAACTGCAAGATGTTTGCAATCAGAAGCACTTGCCTATTTTCCCATCGTGGGCGGGATGACAATGTCATCTTTTTGCAGATCAGGAGACCCATGCCGCGTTTTTTTCCACAACCGACAGTACTTGTCAGTCGTTGCCTGGGGTTTGGTGCCTGCCGCGACGATGGTCAGCAGCTACAGGTGCCGATCATTGATCTGTTGAAAACCCATGCCCGTTTTGTCGATATCTGCCCGGAAATGGATGCGGGCCTGGGTGTGCCCAGAGATCCCATACGCCTCTGTATTTCAGGTGATCGTATCGAGGCCTGGCAGCCGGCCAAATCCCGACCGGTAACCGCTCAGCTCAAGCGGGCGTCTGCTGACATCCTCTGTCATTTCAAAGGATGTGATGGCGCGATACTGAAAAGCAAATCTCCCTCCTGCGGCCTGTACGACGCAACGGTGTTTCGTGGGAAAAACACGCAACAGCTCCTCCGCTGGGGAAGCGGCATCCTCGGAGAAAGCATCCTGGCAGAAGCCGGCAACAAAGCAGTTGATGACGAAAGTCGGCTGAGCGACAAGGACATCCGTGAACATTTTCTGATAAGACTTTATGCCAGTGCCCGTTTTCGGGAAATTGCAGCTGCGAAACAAATAAAGGGCCTCATCGCTTTTCATGCATCGTATAAGTTTCTCTTCCTGGCCTATAATGAAAAACGCTTTCGAACATGTGGAAAAATCGTTGCCAACCATGATAACTTGCCTTGCGAAGCGGTCTTCCAACGCTATCGCCTTGAGATGGCATTACTTCTCAAACGGCCTTTTTGCAGAAACGCCATGGTCAATGCCCTGTACCATGCCTATGGTCTGTTGACGGAAGGACTTTCTGCAGAAGAAAAGAAAGATATCATCACGACCATCGAAGCGTATCGTGATGAAAGAATATCGTTGCGAGGCGTCACGCGTCTTCTGGAAAAATATGCGGTTCGTTTTGGAAAAACATATGTTTGGAACCAGGCATTGTTGCAGCCGTTTCCAGAAAAGCTGTCATTGTTTACCGACGCGGGTAATAAAAAAAAGGGAACATAAGAAAGGCTCTCCCTGCACCGATTTTCTGAACCCTGTACGAACATTTCCAAAAGAGCTGCTGCGGTTAAGGCATGAACCGCGTCCGGCCAGTCAAGGTGCTGGGTTCTTTTTTTGTATCTTGAAATTATATCACTGCATCTTTTGAAGAACGCTTGTACAAAATCAACATTAGGAGGATACAATGGATCTGAAAAAGTATTTTAACGACACAGACGGTATAGGGGTGATGTCCACTGCTGACGATGCCGGCAAAGTCAACGGGGCGATTTATGCCAGACCGCATTTGCTTGATGACGGCTATCTCACCTTTATCATGCGAAACCGGCTCAACAGGAATAATCTGCAGCGCAATCCCTATGCACACTATCTTTTCCTGGAAAAAGGAAATGGTTTTTCCGGTATACGGATCTATTTGGAAAAAGTGAAAGAAGTGCAGGACGATGAACGGATCGCCCAGCTTGCAAGGAGAAAGGAACCCTCGAGTCTGGAAAAAAAGGCTTCCTCAAACTATCTGGTTTCATTTAAAATTATAAAAATAATCCAGCTGATTGGAGATAAGGAACTCACAATGGACTAGCGGCCAGAAAACACCCCTGAATCCATCTTGGCAGATGATTATTTCCTTTCGATCGGATCTGCGTTTGTTTTCTAATCGGCGTGTGCGGCAGTGAAAGGTTGCCTGCCGCCCCCCGATTACAGAATTGAACAGTTATCTTTAATTTTATGTTTGTTGTTTTTTCAGTTGAGGCTGCGCTCACCCTGTGTTAAAATTATTTTGTATACTATTAATTTTATTTATCAGAGCAGACGGTGTTTATCCGTATTGGGACTGATTTCAAGCGATCTAACGGGTAAGGAGGTCACGAAAATGGCTGTTGTAGAATGGGAAAAAGACGGTTCGGTTGCCGTCATCAAATTGAACAATGGAGAAAATCGTCAGAATCCGGATTTTGCCAAAGGGCTGCTCACATCCCTTGACGCAATTCTTGAAGACAAAGACATCTATGCAACCATCATCACCTCCACCGATCCCAAAAACTGGTCCCAGGGGATTGATCTGGAATTTCTCATGGGCTGTTTTAATGCCGGGGACATGCAGACCATCAAGGATTTTATGTTCAGCATGAACGAGGTCTTTAAAAAGCTGCTCCTCTTCCCCATGCCGGTGATTGCTGCCATTAACGGACATGCCTTCGGCAATGGTGCCATACTTTCCTGTGCCTGCGACTTCCGTATGATGCGTTCAGACCGCGGTTACTTCTGCTTTCCGGAAGTCGATCTCGGCATCCCCTTTCTGCCGGGCATGATCGCTTTTGTAAAAAAAGCCATCCCCTACTACCGGTTCAATGAACTGAAACTGACCGGCCGCCGTGCCACGGCAGTAGAACTGGAAGCCGATCACGTGATTGAAAAAGCATCCGAAAACCCCGAAAAACTGATGGAAGATGCCCTGGCATTTGCCCGCACCTTTCAGAAAAAACGCGGTATTTTCGGCGAACACAAAAAACGGCTTCACAAGCAGATCGTTGAGGTCATTGATACTGAAGACAAGCCGTTCATTGATTCGCTTTTCCTGTTTGTTCAGGAGTAAATGAACACCCCATCATGATATTACGCTTTGCGTCAGGGGAAGACTGTATTTGTACGGCTTCCCCTGATGCGTTGTTGCGCCTCTCTGCCGCAATCCCTATTGGAATCGCTTTCTTCAGTCGATACCGATGCCAATGCGCCCCACCCCCGTGGATGAAGCGTTTACAACAAAGCGGTTTGGCCCTATTGTGAATACCAGCTGCGTTTCAGCACTTCCGTAATCCAGGCACGTTGCCGGCTGTTTTCATTTCTATCTGTCAAGGAGGCGTTTATCATGGCCGAAACCCCTGTAACATACCTGAAAGACTACCAGCCGCCGGCCTTTCGGGTCTTGCAGGCCGACATCACGGCTGAACTGGCTGAAGATCATGCCCTGATCCGGTCCTGCCTAACCCTGCTGCGACAGGAAACGGTTGCCATTGATACGCCCCTGATCCTGGACGGCCGCGCGTTGACACTGCTTTCCATTTCCATCAATGGAGATCCTATACCGGAGGCAGCGTATCACCAGACCGAAGCAGGGCTCACGATCTCTCCAGCGGTGCTGCCGGAACCATCGGAACCCTTCACCCTTGAAACCACGGTGCGCATCCATCCGGCCGAGAACACCTCCCTGGAAGGACTGTACGCCTCCGGTTCTCTGTTCTGCACCCAGTGCGAAGCCCAGGGTTTCCGCAAAATCACGTTTTATCCGGACCGCCCGGATGTGATGGCAACCTTCACCTGTCGGGTGATTGCTGACAGGGAAAAATACCCCGTGCTTCTGTCCAACGGCAACCTCATCGAGACCGGCGACCTGGATAACGGCCGTCACTTTGCCCTGTGGAAAGATCCGTTTCCCAAGCCGTCGTATCTGTTTGCCCTGGTGGCAGGCGACCTGGCCTGCATCGAAGATACCTTTACCACCGCCAGCGGCCGGGAGATCATCCTCCGGATCTACACCGAACATGCCAATGCCGATCAGTGCGACCATGCCATGGCCTCCCTCAAAAAAGCGATGAAGTGGGATGAGGATGTCTATGGTCTTGAATATGATCTGGATCTCTACCTCATTGTCGCCGTCGGGGATTTCAATATGGGAGCCATGGAAAACAAAGGGCTCAACATCTTCAACACCAAATATGTGCTGGCTCGGCCGGATACGGCCACAGACAGCGATTTCACCGGCATCGAGACCGTCATTGCCCATGAGTACTTCCACAACTGGACCGGCAACCGGGTCACCCTGAAAAACTGGTTTCAGCTCAGCCTGAAAGAAGGCCTCACCGTGTTCCGGGATCAGGAATTCTCTGCGGATATGCAGTCCCGGGCCGTCAAACGCATCAGTGATGTCCGGAAACTGCGTGCCGCTCAGTTTCCCGAAGATGCCGGACCCATGGCCCACCCCATCCGACCGGACGCCTATAAGGAGATGAACAACTTCTACACCGCTACCGTGTATGACAAGGGGGCCGAAGTAATCCGGATGATCCACCGGATCGTCGGAAGTGATCGTTTTCGAAAAGGCATGGATCTCTACTTTGAACGTTTTGACGGTCAGGCGGTCACCTGCGAGGACTTTTTGCGAACCCTGGCAGACGCCTCGGGTGAAGATCTCTCCCTGTTCTGGAACTGGTATATCCAGTCCGGAACACCGGAAGTTCAGATCGACACAGCCTGGGACCGTGCTGCGGGTACCTACACCCTTTCCTTTACCCAGTCCTGCCCTGACACCCCCGGCCAGACGAAAAAACAACCGTTTCATATCCCCGTCGCCGTGGGACTGATTGGCGAAGACGGCCTGGAAATACCGATAGGAGATGAAACACAGCCTGGCACCCGGCTGATTCACCTGAAAAAAGAAAAAGAGCACGTCACGTTCAACAACCTGACCTCGCGGCCCACGCCCTCATTATTTCGGGGTTTTTCCGCTCCGGTCCGGGTCCGGATCGACGTTACGGAAACGGAACTTGCCTTTCTTCTGGCAAACGACACAGACCCCTTTGCCCGATGGGAAGCCGGCCAACAGCTCACCCATCGGCTCGTGCGCCCGCTGATTGAAACCGCCGCATCCGGAAACCCGGTTGCCGTGCCGACGCTTCTGGTAGACACCTATGCCTCCATCCTGTCTGACACCACCGCAGATCCGGCCCTGATCGCCCAGCTTCTCAGCCTTCCGTCTGAAACCGAACTGGGCAATGCCATGGCCGATGCCGGGATACCCATTGATCCGGATGCGATTCACCGCGTACGAAACACCCTCATGACAGAACTGGCACAGGCACTGTTGCCGTTATGGCGCGACCAATATCAGAGGCTGGCAGACACCGGGCCCTATGAGCTGACCACAGTGGCAATGGGCCGGCGCAGCCTGAAAAACCAGGCACTTTTCTACCTGACCCGGACCGGTACGGACGCTGCTTACCAGAGCGCCTTTCGGCAGTTTGAAACCGCGGATAACATGACCGACGCCCTGGCCGCCCTCACGGCCCTGACAGCGACAGAAAGCCCGCTGAAAGAGATGGCCCTGACAGCGTTTGAAGACAAATGGCAGGCAGATGCCCTGGTCATGGACAAATGGTTTACCCTTCAGGCAACAGCGCCCGTTGCCGGCACCCTTGACCGGGTTATCGGCCTGATGGATCACCCAAGTTTTTCCATCAAAAACCCGAACAAGGTGCGGTCTCTTATCGGTGCTTTCTGCGCGGGAAACCCCTGGAACTTTCACCAGCTGGACGGACGGGGATACGCCTTTCTCGGCGACCGTGTCCTGGCGTTGAACCGTCTGAATCCGCAGATGGCAGCCCGCATGGTGAGCCTGTTCAATCGCTGGAAAAAATTTGATGCCGCGCGCCAGGCGCTGATGAAATCGCAGCTCGAGCGAATTGCCGGTTCACCGGCACTGTCTGCGGACGTGCAGGAGATTGTTGAAAAAGCGCTGATATAACGGCCATGAGCCGGCCTGTTTTTTTCACCGAGGTGAGCCAACGAAAAAAAGTAATTTCGTAAGTTATATATACTCCCCTATAAAAAAACAAATCACCACCGGGAGTTAGGCATAATCCCGCCTCAAGGGGCAGGCATTCAGGTAGTTTTTCGCGATATTGGCACAATAGACAATGATCTGCGTCATGAAGTTCATCAGCTCCATATGCACCTCATGCGTATCCACCGATTCCTGACGGGCATGAATCATCCGGTCCAGGTGCCGGATCCGGTACTGGGATTCGAGATCCAGATATTTCTTTTCCTTTTCCATGATGTACCGGGCTTTTTCAACGTCGCGTTCCAAAAAGGCTTCTTTGAGCAGCCGGATCTGCTTGCAGGCTTTCTGATGGTAAATTTCCAGTTCTTCCCGGCCTTCCGGTGAAAAGTCGGAATCAAGGGCCTGTTTTTTGGGAATCAGGGGTTTGATGTTCCGGACAATGATATCACCAATGCTTTCCATATCTTTTACGATGGACATCATGGCGTAGACCATGCACGCTTCTTTTTCCGAGACCCCTTCCCGTGCCAGGCGGTACAGGTAATCGCTGATTTTATATTCCAGAAAATCAATCTCCCGCTCGCGCAGATCCACCGCTTCAATCAGGGTCAGTTCCGTATATTCACGATCCATCCGTTCCTCATCAATGGAAAAGGGGATGGCAATGGCCCGGAGCATCTTTTCCAGTTTGCCGGCCATGCGCGCCACTTCCGACCGTACCAGATCCAGTGCCAGAGATGGATAAATAATTGAATTTTCATCCAGAAAAGATATATTCGGCTCATAGGAATCTTCCGGAAGACTGCGTTCCGGCAGCAATTTCATGATGAACGCGCCAAACACCGGTGTAAACGGCAGAAAGACCACGCCCAGCCCTACATTGAAGATGGTATGAGCATTGGCGATCTGACGACCGATGCCGGAGCCGAAGAAACCGGCAATCCATCGGATGCATTCGGCAAAAGCGGGGATCCAGAGAATAAAAACCAACACCCCGAACACACGGAAGATAAAATGGGCAAGCGCTACGCGTTTAGCGTCCCGGGAGGCGCCGATACTGGCAAACCCTGCTGTAACGCAAGTGCCGATATTGGCTCCGAGAATCAGCGGGATACTTCCGTCCAATGACACCAGACCCTGCTGGCCCATGACGATGACAATCCCGGTAAACGCACTGCTCGACTGAATCAGGGCCGTCATCGCCGTGCCCGCCAGAAGCCCCAGTGCCGGATTTTCCAGCCCCTGCATCCAGCCGATAAACGCGTCATGGGTCCGCAGGGGCGCCATGGCCCCACTCATCAACTTCATCCCGTAAAACAGCACCCCAAAGCCAAAAATCACATCACCCAGGTTTTTCATGCCGTCCTTTTTTCCCACCATGCGGAAAAGCACCCCTGCTGCCACCATGACCAAGGCATAGTCGCTGAGCTTGAAGGCAATCAGCTGCGCCGTGATCGTGGTTCCCAGGCCAGCCCCCAGAATAACGCCCAGGGTCTGGGAAAACGCCATGAGTTCCGACTGAACAAAACTGACCAGCATGACGGTGGTGGCACTGCTCGACTGAATCACCATGGTGATAAAGGCTCCCACCAGGTATCCCATATACGGGTTCCGGGTCAATGTGCCCAGAATGGAACGCATCCGGCTGCCGGCAGACGCTTTCAATCCCTCGCTCATCATCTCCATGCCAAAAAGAAAAAAAGCAAGCCCACCCAACAAACCAATGGCGATCATCACCCACGAGATATCGCCGCTGCCGGTACTATCAGCGGCCAGTACCGGGAGATGCCAGAGCGGCACGCCCAGTGCAACCGGAAGCAGCCAAGACATCCGCTTCACATTTTTTTTCTCTGTAATCCTAGAAAAAACGCGCATTGAATCTTCCTACTCCGTACTAGACAACCGTAACTAGTGCCCCCCATAAAAACCGCTCCAGCTCCATTTTCCGAGTCGTTGTCCGGAACCATACCCGCTTCTTTACGCGAATACAAGTGAATCCGACTCAATGGCGCACCAATCTGATTGACAACCTGCCGTAATTTAAGTATCTAATCCCAAAGCCCGATACGATTCCAACAATACCCTGCCGAGGCTGCTGCCCCGGCTGTTCGCGGTTGCCTCCGGGCCGGTATCCGCGCTAAATACACGTTCTGCAGCTGACTTGTTTTCCAAATCAGCCAGCGAAACACATCCGTGTCGCATACAGAACATACCTGAAACCCTTTGGGAGGTAGCCTATGTCCAGTCTGAACAAAGTCATGCTCATCGGGAATCTCGGACGCGACCCCGAGATCAGCTATACACAGGGCGGAACCGCGGTCTGCCGATTCAACATCGCCACAAGCGAGCGCTGGACCGATCGCCAGACCGGAGAACGCAAGGAACAGACCGAATGGCACCGGGTGGTGACCTTCAACAGAACTGCGGAAAACTGCGGCAATTATCTCTCAAAAGGCCGGTCCGTCTATGTCGAAGGCCGTCTGCAGACCTCCTCGTATGAAAAAGACGGTATCACCCGATACAGTACGGATATTATTGCAAACACTGTAAAATTTCTCGGCGGACGCGGAGACGGCGGCGGGTATGGCGGTGGCCAGGGCGGCGGGTACAACCAGGGACCGCCCCAGCAGAGCGGCGGCTATGGCGGCCAGCAGGGCGGATATCAACAGCAAGGTGGCGGTTACACGCCGCCACCACCGCCCGCGCAGCCGGCAGCTCCGCAGCAGCCGGCTGACAACAGCTTTGGCGGTAACTACCCGGACGGCCCGCCCATGGGTCCGCCGGAAGATGATATCCCCTTTTAGCTGCATGTGCCGCATGGCAGTACCGGGAACCGCCATGCGGCTACACCCGAATCCGTCCCAACAGCGGGAGAATGGCAGACAAAAGACTGTCAACGGCTGTCATCTATCAGCTTTACAACCACCTGCCGCTGTCTCGGGCCGTCGAACTCGCAAAAATAGATCCCCTGCCAGGTGCCCAGCACCAGTTTCCCGTTCTCGACTGCCACCCACTCCGATGCGCCCATGAGTGAGGTTTTCATGTGTGCCGCCGCATTTCCCTCTCGGTGATGATACCCATTTTCCCATGGGACCATCCGGTCGAGAATCGCCGCCAGGTCTCGGGTGACATCCGGATCAGCATTCTCATTGATGGTGATCGCGCCGGTTGTATGCACTGATGAAATGAACACCATGCCGTCTGTCATGCCCGCAGCACGAACCACCGCTGCAATTTTGGATGTGATATCGATAAATTCCGTTTGACAGGTGGTGACGATATGCAGCCGCATGTTCCGTCTCCCTTTTCACAAGTTAGGCTTACCGCACCCGGCAGTCAGCGACATAGGGGGTGGCAGCGGCTTTGAGCATGTCCATTTCTTCAGGGGTAAACTGCGCAGCATCGGGATCTGTAAAGTAATCTGGATTCAGCACATCGTCCAGTCGGCACGACTGCAGGCACCAGCGATCCGCACCGGCAATCAAGGTGCCCAGCTCCGGCATCAGTTCAACAGAAACAAAGGGGCGGACGCAGGTGGTCCGGAATTCGTGCCTCACCCCACTGTTTTTAATCAACGCGATAGACCTTTTCAGCCGGGATGCGATATCCGACGGCGCCCCTAACCCCTGCGGATAGGCTTCCGGAAGGGTTTTAAGATCCATGGCCACATAATCGACCAGCCCCCTGTCCAGGATATCGGCGAGCACCTCCGGCCGGCTTCCGTTGGTATCCAGCTTTACGGGAAAGCCCTCAACTTTCATTTTTTCAAGAAACGGCAGCAGGGCCCCATGCAAGGTCGGCTCTCCCCCGGTGATCGCCAGCCCATCAATCAGCCCCCGACGCTTTTTCAAAAAGGCAAGCACACCTTCCCCCAGAAGGCTTACATCCCCGTTTCCATGAACCAGATTCGGATTATGGCAATAGGGGCATCGAAAATTGCACCCCACCGTGAACACCACACTGCAAATTTTCCCCGGATAATCGATAAAAGAATTTTTCAGCATTCCGCCGAACTGCATAGTCCCTCGCATGGGTTAGCCATCAGCATCCAGATGCCATCAACGCCCACAGCGAAACGCTGATGGCTGATTACAAAAAAAAGGCGACCGGACACAAATCACTGCAGCCGGTCGCCCTGAGAGAAAAGGCGTATTCCAGAATTAGGATGCGTCTTTCACCTTGAAGGTCTTACGCATCTTGAATTCAGTCTGCTTGCCGTTGTTCCACTGCTTAACCGGCCGCAGATAGCCCACGATTCGGGAGTAGACTTCCGTCTCTTGACCACAGCAGTCACACGTGGGTTGCTCTCCCTGCAGATATCCATGGGAAGCGCAGACACTGAAGGAGGGAGACAGGGTAAAGTAGGGAAGCCGGTAGTTTGATGCCACCTTTTTCACCAGCTGTTTGGTCACCTCCACATCCGAGATCAGCTCACCGAGAAAGATGTGCAACACCGTTCCGCCCGTATATCGGGTCTGCAGATCATCCTGGAGATCCAGGGCTTCAAACACATCATCCGTATGGTTGACCGGAAGCTGCGTGGAGTTGGTGTAAAACGGGTCTTCATTGTTCGCCCGATACCCGGCTTCGTTGGCGCAGATGATACCGTCGAATGCCTGCTTGTCCAGCATGGCCAGCCGGTAGGAGGTGCCTTCGGCCGGTGTGGCTTCCAGGTTGAAGATTTCTCCGGTTTCTTCCTGAATTGCTTCCAGGCGCTCACGGATATGATCCATCACCCGGATGGCGAACGCGTGCCCTTCCGGATCCGCAATGCCCTTGCCAACAAAGTTCAGACAGGCTTCCTGCATGCCGATGATACCGATGGTGGAAAAATGATTTTTCCAGTAGACACCAAACCGCTCCTTGATCTGGCGAAGATAGAACTTGGAATAGGGATACAGGTTCTTGTCCGTGAACTGCTCAAGTACCTTCCGCTTGATCATCAGGCTGTCCTGCGCCGCAGTGATCATCTCGTCCAGGCGGCTGAAAAAGGCGTCCTCCGTCTCTGCCACATACCCGATCCGGGGCAGATTGATCGTCACAACCCCGATGGATCCGGTCAGGGGATTGGCCCCGAAAAGCCCGCCGCCGCGTTTCATCAGTTCCCGGTTGTCCAGCCGCAGGCGGCAGCACATGGACCGGGCATCATCCGGAGACATGTCCGAATTGATGAAGTTGGAGAAATAGGGGATACCGTATTTCCCCGTCATCTGCCAGACCGGCTCCAGATTCGCGTTGTCCCAGTCGAAATCTGCGGTCACATTGTACGTGGGAATGGGAAAGGTGAAGACGCGGCCCTTGGCATCGCCTTCCATCATGACCTCGGCAAACGCCCGGTTGATCATATCCATTTCCGGCTGGAAGTCGCCGTAGGTCACATCCTGATCCTTACCACCGATGATCACCGGCATATCTTTCAGGTTGGCCGGCACATTGAGATCCAGGGTGATGTTGGTGAACGGGGTCTGGAAGCCGACCCGGGTCGGAATATTGATATTAAAGACAAATTCCTGGAGCGCCTGTTTTACGTCTTCGTACTTCAAGTTGTCATATCGAATAAACGGAGCCAGCATGGTGTCGAAATTCGACATAGCCTGGGCGCCGGCGGCCTCCCCCTGCAGGGTATAAAAAAAGTTGACCAGCTGGCCCAAGGCAGAATGTAAATGCTTGGGTGGTGCACTCTCCACCTTTCCGGAAACCCCTTTGAATCCCTGGCGGAGCAGATCCTGAAGGTCCCAGCCGACGCAGTAGACGGACAACAGGCTCAGATCGTGAATGTGGATATCCCCCTCCTGATGGGCTTTGCGGATCGCCGGCGGATAAATCCGGTTCAACCAGTATTCCGCCGTGATTCCGGAGGAAATATAATTGTTCAGGCCCTGAAGCGAATAGCTCATATTACTGTTTTCACGGATCTTCCAGTCTAGCTTGTCCAGGTAGTTGTCCACCAGATCCACATTGGCCTTGATGGTAATTTTTCGTATCTGGGAACGCTGCTCCCGATACAGGATATAGCCTTTGGCTGTTTTATAATACGGAGAGTCCAGCAGCACCCGCTCAACGATATCCTGGATTTCTTCCACTTCTGGAAGCGACCCCAGACGCAGTTCCCTGGCAAGGGTCAGCACTCTCAAGGTCAACTTTTTGGCATCCCGCTCATCAAATTCGCCGCTGGCTTTTCCCGCAGACGCAATGGCCTGGGTGATTTTAGAGGAGTCAAATTCAACAACAGATCCGTTCCGCTTTTTGATGGTTTCAAACATATTCAGCCTCGCGCATGTGTCTTTACAAGTTAGGAAAATGTTACCATAACCGCCCCTGTAGGGGAATAGACCATAAAACAACGAAAAACGCTGCATTTCGTTGCCTGATCCACGTTTTGGCCCAGCCTGGATACTGAGTCGCCTGCCAGCTTCGTGTCTTGATGAACGATTCATATGTGGCAGGGCTCCGGTCATGTGCCGGTCCATTGGTTATCGATACTTCTTAGTGACACAAGATATAGACTGAGTCAAGTATTTTTTTTACCACATATTGTATATCACCAGATTTAATAAGGGAAATGAATTAACCTTGAAATATCAAGAACTAGGCGGGCGTCACAATTGTTGAAAACCCTTGTAAACGGGGCACATCACAGCCAAACACAAAAAAAATTCAAAAAAAAAGAAAGATAAGGCTCACAATAAATTGACATTCCGTCCAAAATACTCGACGCTGTATCGAACGCTAACTCAGGAGGGCCAGATGCCCAGGCGCCCTTTTTTTCGAAAAATCATCATTCCGTGGTATGACGGCACGATCATGAACATCTGCCAGCTGATACTGGCCTTTATCACGGCGCTTTTCTCTCTGACCGGGATTACTGTGGCACTCCATACACCTGCCTTTCAGCGGGATGTCTGGATTCCCGTCTTATTGTTTCTACTCGCTTCCAGCATCCTGGTGTCTACGAGTGCCCGTCTGATCGGCAGATATGTGATTCGGGAAAAAGACAGCTGACAGCAGATTCCGGGGCGTCCGCTTTACGGATGATAAACCGTTTCGATAAAATGATGCACCACCCGCGCCGTCACCCCCCAGATGACCACATCTTCATGGGGATAGCGCAGGGTCTCCCAGCCCGGCACATGACCGGAATAGCCGTTATTGACATGGGACGCCACAAGCCCGGCAAGCGGAACTTCATACACCTTTGCGATTTCTGACGCGTCAAACCGGATGGGATGCCGGGGAGACCAGACCCCCAGGAACGCCTCGATCATGCGGTTCTGGATCGTCACATACTGCCCCAGGCTGCCCAGAAAATGCACATCATCTGCCGGAATGGCCAGCTCTTCTTCCAGCTCCCGGTACGCGGCTGCTAGGGGAGACGCATCGGTTTCATCGACATGACCGCCGGGAAACGCCATCTGATTGCGCCAGGCATACCCCCGGCTATCTGTTTTTAATACGGTCAGCAGCCGCGGATCAACCTCGGGTTCCTTGAGCAGCATGAAAACCGAGGCCAGCCGGTAATCACCGTCCACGGACGGGACTGGATGATCCGCGCTGACAATGATATCGGAAAGCGCCGTGATGTCCAGCGACAGCTTACCCGTCTCCATGAAACAGCCTCCGTACGCGATCTTGCTTATGATGCATTCTGAAAGGCGTTGAATGTCATGGTTTTGTAGCTGCCGGTTCCAAAATACTTGAGGATGGGCATCAGGCGATCCGGCGGTATATATCCGCCCGGTAGCTTAATCGGTTTGGATTTATCGGGAATCACCCAGGTGGCAGGTACCCCCCGGACAAAAAAAGATGCGGCCAGATTGCGATTCTTGCCTGCATTGATCTTGATCGGCACAAAGTGGTCATTGATATAGGCGGCCACACCCGCATCCGCGAAGGTCTCGGCTTCAATTTTGCGGCAGTATCCGCAGTGATCCGTATAGAAATAGAGGAAGCGGACTTTGCCGCTGGTTTCCGCCAATTTTTCCGCCGTATCGTACGGGGTCCAGGAAATGGATTCCCCGATGGCAGGGGCTGCACAGATCAGTCCTGCAGCTATAAGGGTCAGCCATGTGATATAGTGTTTTCTAATCGTCATATGCGGTATTCCTTTATGTATCCTATAAGCGTATGTGTTAAATAAATGTGGTCAAGCGATTGGTAATCAGCAGAAATCCCAGTCCGATCAGCAGAATTCCCGCCACCGCATTGATCACTGGGATAAACCGGGTTGTCCGCCGCATGAAATCGAGCACAAACTGGATAAAGACTGAAATTGCCAAAAACGGCAGCGCCAAGCCCAGCGAGTAGAGCCCCATCAGCCCCACGCCCTGCCAGACGGTTTCCTGCAGGGTTGCCATGCCGGCAACGGTTCCCATCATCGGTCCCAGACACGGCGTCCAGCCGGCGGCAAAGGCCATTCCGATGATCAGCGGTCCCAGCACATGGGTCGGCCGTTTGACAAGATGGACCCGCTTTTCCATTTCCAGCAGCTTGAACCGGAAGAGTCCGGTCACATGGATGCCGAAAAAAATGATCAGCACACCGGCCACCATCCGTATCTGTTGCTGATACTGTGTCACCAACACCCCCAGATAGGAGGCAGATGCCCCAATAAAACTGAAAACAGTGCTGAACCCCACAACAAAGAGCAAGGTTGACAGAAACACCTTGCGCCGTATGGCAGCGCCGCTGTCTTGCGTCAGCTCGTCCAGGGAGAAACCCGTGATAAACGTAAAATACGACGGCACCAACGGCAACACACAGGGGGAAAAAAACGACAGCAGGCCGGCAATAAATGCGGCGCTGAGTGATACATTCTCTACGGCCACCTCACCAAACATAAACGATGATCTCATCCTTTCTCATTTCCCGTTTCCCTCACCGGCCCCAACCGGATTCATACAAACAGTTATTGATAATATAAAACGCTTCCGTGAATCTCAAACATAAAAAGTCTTTTTTTTCTGAAAAGCCACTGACTCAACGGCTCAATTCCCGCGAACGCGCGGCAGCCGACCGGACACCCGCCTGAATCATCTCAAAAAAACCCTGCCCAGTCAGCGTCTTCAGCGCCGCTTCCGTGGTACCGCCCGGCGAGGTCACGTTCCGCCTCAGCGCTTCCGGTGCTTCCGGGCGTTCCGCCATCATTTTCGCCGCCCCGCGGATGGTCTGAATGGTCAGTAGCCGTGCAGTTTCCCTATCCAGGCCTTCTGCTATACCCGCCGCTGTCATGGCTTCAGCAAACAGGAACACATAGGCCGGTCCGGACCCGGACAGGGCCGTCACCGCATCAAGCAGTTCTTCGGGTACCCGGATCACCTTCCCCATGGCGCTGAGGAGTGTTTCTGCCAGCACCAGGTCGTCTTCCTGGGCATGGCAATTCCCGCACATTCCGGCCATACCTGCACAGACCAGGCTCGGTGTATTGGGCATCACCCGCACAATGGGCATCCGGACTTCGGCTTCCGCTGACAGGGGTGCGTACAGCACCGATGCATACGCATCCAGGGGGATGCCGGCGGCAATGGAAATCACGAGTGTCCGCCGATCCTTCTCAGAAAAGCCCGCTCCGGATGCCAACGCGGTCACGACCGCAGGGATGATTTGGGGTTTGACGGCCAGTACCACCACATCACAGGCAACGAACACGGCCATGTTATCCGGCGTAGTCCGGATTCCGTATGCATCGGCCATGTGCTTGAGCGCGTCTGCATTTCTGTCACTGGCCATCATCGCTTCCGGCTTTACGCGACCGGATGATATCAGCGCTCCGACCATGGCTTCCGCCATATTTCCTGCACCAATAAATCCAAGTGTTTTTCCTGAAATACCGCCGTAGGCATCTTCCATCGCTTTCCTCCCCAACAGGTTATACGGCCGGCCCTTGACCCTTAGCAACCAAACGGATCCCCCAGGCACCGGGAAATTCTCTTGACTTAAACTGAACGCCTAACATATTTTAATGAAATATACACGCAATCCTGGTAGCAGCTGTTTTCATGCGATAGCAACGCGCAAAACAACCGGATTCTGGCCGGTTGTCTTCTTTAGGAGCAAAAGATTTATGGCAAAGATCGATGCATTTTTCAAACTCATGCACGAGCAGGGCGCATCCGACCTGCACCTCACAGCCGCCCATCCGCCGGCCCTGCGCCTCCATGGAGAAATGGAACGGATTAAATACAAGGTGCTGGACAACGACGACCTCCGTGCCATGCTTTACGAAATCGCACCGGAAGACAAGATAAAGATCTTCGAGGAAACCGGAGACATTGACTTCGGGTATGAGATTCCCGGGCTGTCTCGTTACAGGGCTAATTTCTTCATGCAGAAAAATGGCATCGGCGCTGTTTTCCGCCAGATCCCCAATACCATCATGACCGCAGAACAACTGGGTCTGCCTGCTGTTATCCCCAAACTGGCCCTGCTCCCTCGGGGACTTGTTCTGGTCACCGGCCCCACAGGCAGTGGGAAGTCAACCACCCTGGCCGCCATCATCGATTATGCCAACCGGATACGGAAAGACCACATCATCACCATCGAAGATCCCATCGAATTTGTGCACAAAAGCCAGAGCTGCATTGTCAACCACCGGGAGGTGGGCCAGCACACCAAAACCTTTACCTCGGCCCTTCGCGGCGCGCTCAGGGAGGACCCAGACATCATTCTGGTCGGTGAGCTCAGGGATCTGGAAACCATCTCCCTTGCCATAGAAGCTGCCGCCACGGGTCACTTGGTCTTAGGAACCCTGCATACATCCAGCGCCGCCAAAACCGTCGACCGTATCATCGAAGTGTTTCCAGCCAACCAGCAGCCGCAAATCCGCTCCACTTTGGCAGACGGACTCCGGGCCGTGGTGGCCCAGGTGCTGTTCAAACGAATCGATAAAAAAGGCCGATGCCCGGCACTGGAAATTCTCATTGCGACCCCAGCGGTCCGGAACCTGATCCGTGAAGCGAAAACACACCAGATCGCCTCCATGATACAGACCGGTAAAAAATACGGGATGCAGCTCCTGGATGACGCCATCCTGGATATCTACTCCAAAGGCTGGATCTCTGGTGACGAGGCGTATGCCAAGGCCAATGACAAACAAAAATTCCGTGCGCTGCTGAAAAATCCGCCCACAGACTTTACCGAAGTCTGATACACGACAGCCACGGATAACCTTCAGCATAAGGACATACGGCGATGACCAAACAGGAAATCGATCATATCCTAACAAAAATGCTCGATTCCCATCAAAATGTTTCCGACCTCCTCCTGACTGTGGGAAAACCCCTTCAGGTTGAGTCCTCCGGCGAGCTTGTTCCGGTGCGTATCACACCGGATATTGGTACGCTTACGCCCATGCAGACGGAAATTTTTGCCCTCAATTTGATCAGCAACAGCAAACGGCTGATCCACAATCTCGTCACTTTGGGCTCCTGCGACCTTTCCTACGCACTTCCCGGAAAAGCCCGCTTTCGTGTCAATATCTTCTCCCAGTCCGGAAACTACTCTATTGTACTCCGGCGTCTGGAGACCACAGTCCCCACCATTGATGAACTTAAGCTTCCTTTATCATTCAAAAAAATAGCAGAAGAACGCAACGGCATCGTTTTTATCACCGGCGCCACCGGGACGGGTAAATCGACGTCTCTTGCGGCCATTCTCGAGCATATCAACGAGCATCGTGCCGTTCACGTGGTCACCCTCGAAGACCCCATCGAATTCCAGCATCCGCACAAACGCGCCACATTCAACCAGCGAGAACTGGGAACCGACTTCGACACCTTTGCCAGGGGCCTTCGCTCAGCCCTTCGCCAAGCACCCAAAGTCATTCTGGTGGGGGAAATGCGAGACCGCGAAACTGTCGAAATCGGGCTGCGTGCCGCGGAAACGGGTCACCTGGTCCTGACCACGCTCCATACGATCGACGTCGGCCAGACCGTCAACCGTATTCTCGGTATGTTCAGTTCCGAAGAAGAAAATCAGATCCGCATCCGTCTTTCGGACACAATCCGCTGGATCGTCAGTCAGCGTCTGCTGCCGAAAATCGGTGGGTCCCGCGTCGCTGCCTTCGAAGTGATCTCCACCAGCCTCCGGGTACGGGATATTATTCTCAACGGAGAAGCAGAAGGCAAAACGCTCTATGACGTCATGCAGGCCGGCCGCGCTTTTGGCATGTGCACATTTGATGACTACATCATCGAGCTATTTGAAAAAGGTCTGATCACCGAACAGACCGCCAAAAGTTACGCATCACACAAAGGCGTTACCGGGCGGGGGATCGACTACGTCAAAAGTGCCAGAGGTGAAAAAACCACAGATATCGATACGCTTGAAATCGATAAGGGCTACAACCGGTAACCGGATGATGACCGGATACCTATTTCAATCAGGAGCCTGCACACCATGAATATCAGCTGCAAGCACTGCAACAGCAAATTCAAGCTGCCGGAAGACAAGGTCCCGCGCAATCATGAACTTTCGATTCGCTGCCCCCGCTGCAAACACCCAATGACCGTGCAGCCGGTACGTGAGGAACCTGCCGAAGTATCCGATTTCAGCATCGCTTCGTTTAGTTTTGATGATGACGATACGCACCGGGAAAACCCATCCGCAGATTTCGACAATCCACCTGACAGCGATGCGGCGGGTGATGCATTCAGCTTCATTGAAGAAGAGGGAAAAGCCGCTCTCCTCTGCGAGTCAGACCCGGAACGCCGAAAAGAAATCAAGCGAATCCTCCACATCATGGAATATCATGTGACGGAAATGGACAATATTCGGGATGCGCTCAAGCTGCTCCGGTACAACATCTACGACATGGTCGTCATCAATGAACACTTTGACTCAAAAAATCCAGACACCAACGGCATTCTGATTTTTCTGAACCGGATGAGCATGGATGCCCGGCGACAGACATTTGTGGTGCTCCTGACCAAGCGGTTCCGGACCATGGATAACATGATGACCTTCAACCGCAGCGTAAACCTCATTGTCAACCTGAAGAACATGAACCAGTTTGATGTCATTCTCGGTCGGGGGCTTACGGAAAACCAGATTTTTTATCAGACATTCAAAGATAAACTGAAGCATGCGGGAAAAGCATGAACCGGCCCCGGTCACCCCACTGCCGGATGCCGGGAAGGAAGCCCCTTTTTCCCGTGCGTTTTTTTTGCAGGGACCGAAACACCGTCATGCGAAACATACGAACCCGATACAAGTGGTGGAACAGCGTAGCGATCATCTGGCTGCTGCTGCCGGCGGCCGTTTCAGCCACTGATTCCGCCGGCCTTTCAACCGGACAGACGCTTTATGTACCGGCGTACTCTCACATTTACAGCGGGAACAAAGAGAGCCCTTTCTTACTCACCATCACCCTGAGTATCCGAAATATCGATCCACACCACGCCATTACGCTCCAGCAGGTCGATTATTTCGAGACACAGGGGAAAAAAGTGAAGGCCTTCATCGACGCGCCGATTCAATTACGCCCGCTGGAGTCGGTCCGCTATGTGATTCCGGAAAAAGATACACGCGGCGGGTCCGGTGCCAACTTCATCGTGAAATGGACCGCGAACCGCGCGGTTAACGCACCCATCGCCGAAGCCATCATGATCGGCACCCAAACCCAGCAGGGGGTCTCTTTCACTTCCCGCGGTCGCATCATTGTCACACCGACCCCTTAATACTGTCTAGGACTCGCTGATGATCCGCAGGCCTTCGAGGGTAAGGGCGTGATCGACGATTTCGATGGTTTCCGCGACCTGCACCATCAGGTCAGCCAGACCGCCGGTGGCGATCACGCGGGGGGCGGGATCACACCTCATTTCTGTGGACATACGGGCAACCATGCCGTCCACCAGGCCGGCATAGCCGAAAATAATACCTGACTTGATACTGTCTGCCGTGTCTCGGCCAATCACCTGGTCCGGCGGAGAGAACAGATCCACACGCGGCAACTTGGATGCGGCCATAAACAAGGCGTCTGACGCCACCATGATACCGGGGGTGATGGCACCGCCCACATATTCGCCCTGAGCGGAGATCACGTCAAAGGTGGTGGCAGTCCCGAAGTCGATCACAATCAGGGCCTGTGGATATCGTTTATACGCGGCAATGGCATTGACGATACGGTCTGCGCCGACCTCTGCCGGGTTATTATAGAGAATCGGCATCACATGGGAAACGGAACGGGCATCGACCCAGTTCGGCGCATGGCCCAGGTACTTACGGCAGAACCCTTCAATGATCGATACGATGGGGGGAACCACACAGGAAACAATGGTTTTCCGAATGGCCTCGGGACGGATACCGCCGGCGGCAAACAGGCCGGAGAGCAGGAAGTTATACTCGTCCGCGGTGGTCCACCGTTCGGTCCGGATTCGCCAGTCCCGGATCATCCGGTCCCCGTCAAAAATGCCCAGCACTGTGTTGGTATTTCCCACATCAATCACCAGAAGCATTGGCTGGTCACTCCCATCTACCTAAAAAAGCGATGCTTTCTCCTCAAGGATGGCATCGGCCACCTTCAGGGTTTCGGCTGTCTGTTTTACATCATGCACCCGTACAATATGAGCGCCGTTCATGACCGATGCCACCACGGATGCATCGGTTCCATTCTGTACCACCGGGCTGTCTGCACTGGGCGGTTCGCCCGCCGCGTCGACCAGCAGGCTGCGGATAAACGATTTTCGGGAGGTTCCCACCAGAACCGGAAGCCCGATGGCGCAGATCCGAGAGAGATGGGCTAACAAGGCCAGATTATGCCTCATGGATTTTCCGAATCCGATCCCCGGGTCAAGAATGATATGTGACCGGGGAATGCCCCGGCTTTCTGCAAATGCCACCCGGTGTTCCAGATAGGCGGTGACAGTTTCGACCACATTATCATAAGATGGCGCCATCTGCATGGTGCGGGGAGAGCCTTTCATGTGCATGAGAATCACCGGGACCCCGGTCTCCTTTGCCACCTCGACCATCCCCGGATCCGAATCCATGGCACTGATGTCGTTTATGATCGACGCACCAGCCCGGATCGCCGCTGCCGCAACGGCGGCCTTGGTGGTGTCAATGGAGATGGGGACATCCACATGGGCGGCCAGGGCTTCAATCACAGGAATCACCCGGTCTTTTTCCTCTTCTTCCGGTACTTCATCCGCATACGGCCGGGTCGATTCGCCCCCGATATCAAGGATATCCACGCCGTCGGTCACCATCTGACGGGCATGACGAATGGCGGTATCCCTATTCAGAAACCGGCCGCCGTCAGAAAAAGAGTCAGGGGTTATATTGAGGATTCCCATGATGAGGGTCCGGCGGCCCATGGAGAGCGCGTGAGCCCCCCAGACCAGATCATGCGGTGTGCGTGTCGTCATCATCACCTGCGGGCGTGGATTGCTTTTCGTCATTCACTGCAACATCAGCGGCATCCGCTTCGGATGCGGTCTCTTCCTCTGGAGCTTTGGCTTTTGCAGCTTCCGCTTCCAGCTCATCATCATCTGCGTAACCAGCGGTGGGCAGCTCCATTCCCGGGCGCATGGAAAGGATCAACGCATCCAGTTCCGCGCCCATCACAGTTTCCTTTTCAAGCAGCAGATCTGCAAGCGTGTCAAGGATATCCATATTCTCCTTGAGAATTCGGATGGCGGTCTCATAGCTTTCCGTAATAAGTCGATGAATTTCCGCATCAATATTCTTTGCCGTCTCTTCCGAGTAATCCCTGGGCTGTGAGATTTCCCGGCCCAAAAAGATCTGCTCATCATGCTGGGCGTAGGAAATGGGGCCCAGAAGATCGCTCATCCCCCAGGAACGGACCATCTGCTGAGCGATACTGGTCGCCTGCTTGATATCGTTGGAAGCGCCAGTGCTGATTTTACCAAAGACCAGTTCTTCTGCCGCCCGTCCGCCGAATGCCACAGACAGCTCATTCTGAAGCTGTTCCCGGTATTTAAAATCCCGCTCTTCAGGCAGGAACCAGGTCACTCCAGCTGCACGACCCCGAGGGATAATGGTAATCTTGTTCACCGAATCGGTCTCGGGCAGAAACCGGGCCACCAGCGCATGGCCGCCTTCATGATAGGCGGTTGTCTTCCGGTCTTCTTCTCGAATGACTTTCGATTTGCGTTCCAGGCCCATGTAGACTTTATCCTTGGCATCCTCAAAGTCGGCCATGGAGAGCTTTTCCTTGTCCCGTTTGGCTGCAAGGAGCGCTGCCTCGTTCACCATGTTTTCAAGATCCGCACCGGAAAAGCCCGGGGTTCCTTTGGCAAGAATTTTCACATTCACATCCGGCCCGATGGGGGTCCGCTTGATATGGACCTCAAGGATGCGCTGACGCCCCTTGATATCCGGCATGGGTACCACCACCTGGCGGTCAAAGCGTCCCGGCCGCAGCAGTGCCGGATCCAGAACATCCGGCCGGTTGGTGGCGGCGATGAGAATCACGCCTTCATTCGATTCAAATCCGTCCATCTCCACCAGCAGCTGGTTAAGGGTCTGTTCCCGTTCGTCATGTCCGCCGCCCAGACCGGCACCGCGCTGACGGCCCACCGCATCGATCTCGTCAATAAAAATAATGCAGGGCGCATTCTTCTTGCCCTGGACAAACAGGTCACGCACGCGGGAGGCACCGACGCCGACAAACATTTCCACAAAGTCAGACCCGCTGATGCTGAAGAACGGCACACCGGCTTCACCGGCAATGGCCCGTGCCAGCAGGGTTTTCCCGGTTCCCGGAGATCCCATGAGCAGCACCCCCTTGGGGATTCGACCGCCCAGACGGGTAAACTTCTGGGGTTCCCGCAGAAAATCGACGATCTCTCCGAGTTCTTCCTTGGCCTCTTCAATACCAGCCACATCTTCAAAGGTGACCTTGGTCGCATTTTCAGACAGCAGCGTAGCCCGACTTTTTCCAAAGGAAAGCGCTTTACCACCGCCGCCCTGCATCTGACGCATGAAAAAAATCCACACCCCGATCAGGACGATAATCGGCAACCAGGAAATTAGCACGGACATGAACCAGGGGGGTTCGGCCGGGGGTTTGGCGGCAATGGACACCCCCTTGTCCCGCAGGGTTTTAATCAGGTCCACATCATTGGGTGCAAACACCTTGAAGGTCGTGCCGGTCTCATCTTTGGCGATCAGGTCCTGTCCTTGGATGGTCACATCCGAAACCCGGCCTTCTTCGACACGTGTCAGAAACTCGGAATAGGACACATCGGTTTCGGCGTAGTTCTGTTGGTTGAAAATATTATACAAAAGAACCATCATCAGGATGATGACAAGCCATAATGCCAAGTTCTTTGGAAACGGGTTCAAATGATAACCTCCAATTCTTTTCAGCACCAGCCCGGCTGCCGTTTTCTCAACTATCTGTGGTATGGCGACAAAACAACATCTTTTCCAATTTAATCACAAATCTGCTTTAGGCAAGTAAAACTTCCGCAATCACACGTTTTTTCGAAGGCGTCGGAAGAGCGGCAGCCGCTGAAGCGCGAAGACCGATCACCCAGAGGATGGTCTCCCCGCTGACAAGCAGCGCAACCCGGCCCCGTCGGGTGGATGGAATCTTCCGGTTTACCAGAAACCGCGACACCTTCTGGTGTTTTCCCCCCATCCCGGACGGGGAAAACCGATCGCCGGGCTGCACGTTCCGAATCAACAGCGGAAACGAGAGATTGTCCGGATCCAGGGCGATCCGGTTACCGGCATGGCCGGCTTCGGCACACGCACGCGATTCCCTGTAGCACGCGATCACAATACCGGCTTCCGGAACCGGCACCCGAATCCGACTGTCCCCCGGATCCGGCAAAAGATAGGAAAACGATTCGCGTGGGGTTTCCGGCGGCATATCACGCAAATTACGGTCCTGGCGTGTAAAGGAAAGGGTCTCGCTGTCCAGCGCGGCCCGTACTTGCCCGGGAAGATCTATATGACGCAACCGGGTATCTGTCTTGGCCAGGAGATCCATAAGGGCTTCAATATGCGACCCTCCCACCCCGCGCAAGTCACCCTTGACAGCGGCGATCCCTTCTCGCAGCAGTCGCCGAACAAGGGCCGGATGATGCGCGGAAAGCGCATGACGATGAAAGACCGCCCGGTGATTCCCGTCCCGCGTCATCTCGTCGCGGACAAGGGCCGCCACCTGCCGGGACAGGCAATCATTATCTCCGTCAATCACGGCCGCCATTCGGTTCAGAGACGCGACAATCGAAGGGTTAAAATCTGCCGCCAGCAGCGGCATCAGCTGATGCCGGATCCGGTTGCGGAGCCACCGGCAGTCCCGATTGGTTTCATCTTCACAAAAAGCCAGCCCGCGTACTGCAGCAAACGCCTCGATCTGCTTCCGGCGCACACGGATCAGCGGCCGTATCACACCATCTTCCCGAAGCGGAGACATGCCGGAAAGACCGGAAAGCCCGCCGCCCCGCAACAGGTGCAGCAGCACGGTCTCCGCATTGTCATCCGCATGATGAGCCACCGCGATCTTCTGATACCCCTCGCGCGTCGCGGTCTCTGAGAGAAACGTATAGCGTGCCTGACGGGACGCCTCTTCGATGGACAGGCCCCGCTCACGGGCGGCTGCGTTTACATCTGCACGACCCATATAAAAAGGAATCCCGAGCTGGGATGCGACACCGGCAGCAAAACGTGCATCATCGTCTGCTGCGCTGCCCCTCAGGCCGTGATTCAGGTGCGCTGCGCCGACACGGCCGCCCCAGTTCGGACAAAGCTGCATCATCACATGCAGCAGCACCACCGAATCCACACCACCGGAAAGTCCAATCAATACCCGGTCTCCTTCTGAGACCAAATGATAGCGGTTAAGGGTGCTGCCGGCACTCCTGACGATTTCATCTGGATCGCAGACGTTCATATCTGAAATCATCTATCTTCATTCCCATTCAACCCGCATCATACGTATAAGGGTCGATGCATCAATTTCTGATTGTTGAGATTGAGTTCTTATAAAATGGTGTTTCCCGCTTTTTCCAGATTTTTTTTAAAAGGGATCGTCAGAAATCTTTCCCATCCGCCTTATCCATGGCTTAAACTTTTTCCTTGATATCCCTTCCGTATTCAATTAGAAAATAGTTTTATTTAAGATCTCGCCGTTCCAGGAAGGATGCGGGATCGGCACCGCTCTGATCGGCCGCCGCGTAACAGGCGCGCATGAACCTCGTCAGGTCCGGAAGGAAGCAGCGATAAGTGCAGACGCCCGTGTCGCGGATCGCTCCCGGTCATGCAGCGGTGCCGGTCCCCCATTTTTCCGGACATCTCATCAGATTTTCCCCATGATCCCGGGTGTCAATTCAAACTTCTTTACTTTGCTTTCTTGACATCATTTCAACGCGTCTTATTTTGTTGATAAATTTTGATTTCGGACGGCAAATTCTTAAAAATTATCTACAATTTAAATGAGTTCAGGAGTTACCATTGGCAGAGCCTAACCAAACGGATGCAACCCGCTCTGATGCAGCCGCTGCACCCGAAGAAAACAGTCCGGTGATCGAAGAATCTGAAATAAAAACAGATACCGATACGTTTGAAGCCGCTGGTACAGATGCGTCTGAAACAGACGCTGACGATGCGCAGGCGGAGCCAGAGCCAGCCTCTGAACTGGACCTGATCACTGCGGAAAAAAACCGTATCTATGATCAGCTTCTGAGACGTTCCGCTGAATTCGATAATTACAAGAAACGCTCGCAACGCCAGATGGACGATTTCCGCAAGTTTGCAAATGAATCCCTGTTAAAAGATCTGCTGGCGATTATCGACAACCTGGATCGGGCCCTTGAAGCGGGGACTAACGAAAACGGCGATAGCACCAGTATCCGCGAAGGTGTCGACATGACCCGAAAGGAGCTGATCCGGGTACTCGAAAAATATAAAGTCATGCCGATTCAGGCACTGGACCAGCCGTTTGATCCCAAATATCATCAAGCCATGATGCAGGAACCGTCTGATCAACACCCGGAGAATACGGTCATCCGGGAATTTCAGACCGGTTATACGCTACATGACCGCCTGCTGAGGCCATCCATGGTGGTGGTGTCCACCGCATCGCCCGCTGCTGAAAAAGAGGCAGCCGACTAACGAAACCAATAAAAATGTCACAATATTCGAATGAATTTTGCGTGGGCCCGCTTCGGGCTGAGCAGGCTGAGAAGGAGGAACAATAAATGGGCAAAGTAATCGGAATCGACCTGGGAACAACCAACTCATGTGTATCTGTCATGGAAGCCGGAGACGCCACAGTTATCACTAACGCGGAAGGCGGACGCACCACACCGTCCATTGTTTCCATCAATGACAGTGACGAGCGCCTGGTGGGTCAGGCTGCCAAACGTCAGGCCATCACCAACCCGGAAAACACCATTTTCGGTGTCAAGCGTCTGATCGGCCGCAAGTTTGACGCCCCCATTGTCCAGAGCGACAAAAAAATCCTGCCGTACAAACTTGAAAAAGCGGCCAACGGCGATATCCGCATCAATATCAAGGGTAAACAGCACAGCCCGGCGGAAATCTCATCTTTTATCCTGGCCAACATCAAGGCCACTGCCGAAAACTACCTGGGCAGCGACGTGACGGATGCGGTCATTACCGTACCCGCCTACTTTGACGACAGCCAGCGTCAGGCCACCAAGGACGCCGGCCGTATTGCCGGCCTGAATGTACTCCGGATCATCAACGAGCCCACGGCTGCCTCCCTGGCGTATGGTCTTGACAAGAAGTCCGATGAAAAAATCGCCGTATTCGACCTGGGCGGCGGTACCTTTGATATCTCCATCCTTGAAATCGGTGATGGTGTGTTTGAAGTCAAAGCCACCAACGGAGACACGCACCTGGGTGGGGAAGACTTTGACCTGCGCCTCATCGACTACATGGCAGATGAGTTCAAAAAAGACCAGGCCATTGACCTGAGAAACGACAAAATGGCCCTCCAGCGACTCAAGGAAGCAGCGGAAAAAGCCAAGATGGAACTCTCCGGCGCCATGGAGACCGAAATCAACCTGCCGTTCATCACCGCCGATGCCAATGGTCCAAAACATCTGACCATGAAGCTGACCCGTTCCAAGCTGGAATCTCTGGTGGCAGACCTGCTGGATAATCTCGAAGCACCCTGTAAGGCAGCACTCAAGGATGCCGGTCTTTCCCCGTCTGAAATCAACGAAGTGGTACTGGTCGGCGGTATGACCCGTATGCCCGCAGTTCAGGAGCGAGTGAAAAAAGTCTTTGGCAAAGAGCCCCACAAAGGCGTGAACCCGGATGAAGTGGTGGCCATCGGTGCGGCCATCCAGGGCGGAGTTCTCCAGGGGGATGTCAAAGATGTGCTGCTGCTTGATGTCACCCCGCTGTCACTGGGGATCGAAACCCTGGGCGGCGTCATGACCAAATTGATTGATCGGAACACCACCATCCCCACACGGAAAAGCCAGGTCTTTTCCACGGCTGCGGACAATCAACCGGCGGTGTCCATCCACGTCCTCCAGGGTGAGCGGGAAATGGCCCAGTACAACAAGACCCTCGGCAACTTCGAGCTCATGGACATTCCCCCCGCTCCCCGCGGTGTTCCCCAGATCGAGGTTACCTTTGACATTGATGCCAACGGGATTGTCTCTGTTTCCGCCAAGGATCTCGGCACTGGCAAGGAGCAGTCCATTCGCATCACCAGCGACAGCGGTCTGTCCGAGGCGGAAATCGAGCAGATGGTAAAAGACGCTGAAATGCACGCGGAAGAAGACAAGAAGCGGAAAGAAGCGGTGGAAGCCAAGAATACCGCCGACTCCATGATCTACCAGACCGAAAAATCGCTCAAAGAACTCGAAGACAAGGTGGATGAAGCCACCCGAAACGATATCAATGAAAAGATCGACGCCCTGAAAAAAGCCATGGAAGCTGACGATACCGAAGCGATCAAGGCCAAAACCGAAGAACTGACCCAGGCATCCCACAAGCTGGCGGAAGCCATGTACCAGCAGGCAGCTCAGGCTGGCGCTGAAGGTGGTCCGGACATGGATCCGACCCAGCAGGCCGCTCAGGGCGGCGGAGATGATGATGTGGTTGACGCGGATTTTGAAGAAGTCAAAGATGACAAATAACGACCAAGGGCTAGCCGGGCTTTTCACCGCGGTTAGCCCACACCCGCTCATAAAAGCAGCGAATCGGTTCTTTTCGTTCTTTCATACCGATCCCGTCAGCACATCCTAACCCCGAATAGAACACGAACGGTCCGCAGTACAGGCCCCTGCCTGCTGCGGACCGTTTTTTCTTCCGGATCAGGGCGACGTTCTTCTAAAATCAACTAGCAAATTTGCCTTTTTAACACGAGTGCGATACAAATATCCTTTTTGCCGACGGTTCCGTAGGCCCCGGTGATGTAAACGTAATCGAAAGGATTTGATTTGACATGCTGATTACCGAGATTCTCGCCCGAAACGCACGGGTGTACGGCAATGAAGTCGCCCTGATCGAGCGGGACCCGGCCACTGCTTCCCGGCGGGCCATCACCTGGCAGGCGTTTGATATCGAAGCCAACCGCCTGGCCAATGCCCTGCATAACCACCGGATCCGCTCCGGAGACCGGGTCGTACAACTCATGACCAACTGCCTGGAATGGCTGCCCATCTACTTTGGTATTCTCAGAAGCGGCGCCTGGGCTGTGCCTCTGAATTTTCGGTTTCTGGCAGAAACCATCAAACGCTGCACAATGCTGTCTGAAGCAAACGTCGTAATCTTCGGAGAAGAATTCGTAGAACGGATCAATGCCATCCGGCCGGAGTTGAAAAAAACCGTTGAACTCTACATTTTCACCGGACCCCGGGAAAAAATACCCGCGTATGCCATTGCCTATGAAGATTTTCTCAAAACCGGATGGGCGGAAGATCCCCGTGTTTCCCTGGAGCTGACCAACCCGGCAGCCATCTATTTCACCTCCGGTACCACAGGAACACCCAAAGGCGTACTGCTCACTCACCGAAACCTGGAATCGGCCTGCTATGTGGAAAACAACCACCACGGCCAAACCCATGCGGACACCTTTCTCTGCATCCCCCCGCTCTACCATACCGGTGCAAAAATGCACTGGTTCGGCAACCTGATTGTGGGAGCCAAAGCCGTTATCTTAAAAGGGATTGAACCCCAGGCGATTCTGGAAGCCGTGTCTGAAGAAAACGTCACCATTGTCTGGCTGCTGGTTCCCTGGGCCTATGACATCCTGCTGGCCATCGAAAACGGCACCCTGGATCTCGCTGACTACCAGCTCGACCAGTGGCGGCTCATGCACATCGGCGCCCAGCCGGTTCCCTCGCATCTGATCGAGCAGTGGAAAGCCGTCTTTCCCGCCCAGCACTATGACACCAACTACGGCCTGACAGAAGCCGCTGGTCCGGGCTGCGTACATCTGGGCATGGACAACATCAAAAAAATCGGTGCCATCGGCATTCCGGGATTTGACTGGGAGTGCCAGATTGTCGACCGGAACCTGGAGCAGGTCCCCCTGGGCGAACCAGGCGAACTGCTCGTCAAAGGCCCCGGCGTGATGCTGGGCTATTACAAAAATCCACCGGCAACCGAAGAAACCCTGTCCAACGGATGGCTGCGTACCGGCGATATTGCCCGCATGGACAAGGACGGTTTCATCTGGCTACTGGACCGGAAAAAAGACGTGGTCATCACTGGCGGTGAAAACATCTACCCGGTTGAAATCGAAGATTTTTTCATCAAACATCCCGCCATTCAGGATGTGGCGGTCATCGGCACCCCGGATGAACGGCTGGGTGAGCTGGTCACCGCCATTGTTCAGGTAAAACCCGATCAGCGCCTCTCCGAAGTAGAGGTCCGTGAATTTGCAGAAGGACTAGCGCGTTACAAACGGCCGAGAATCTATCATTTTGATGCGATACCGCGGAATCCCACAGGAAAAATTGAAAAACCGAAACTCCGAAAAAAATACGCCGGAATTACCAGCCATTTCAAGCGATAATCCCGGCGTTACTGTTGTGTTTTGCGGCGGGCAGCAAGGTTTGGGGGAGGGTAGGGGGAGTTGAAACCGCCCGTCCGCGTTTGTTTCTTTGAATCTCCGCAGTGGATGATGCCCCCGATCAGTGAAGAAGACGCATCTGATTGGCGTCATGACGGGGTCTTCACGCGATTTCCGGGCGGCTGTTCATCCAGGTGACCCCGCTGATAGCTTCAGTTGGGGCGGTAGTCCCGGACCAGAGGGATGGAGCCATCCCTCTGGTCCGCCAACCTGTGTGTGCGGATTGACTACCTATCAAAATGTACTGCTAGTGTTATTTCTGGTATGATCACCTCCTTTCAACATGTTGCGCTGTTGGTTTGCTCGGTTACGCTGTTACATTGCATCCTGCGTGCCAACAATCTGTTTTGCTCTGTTTTTTTTGGAACAACTCAAAAAAAACCATAGCAACCAACTGAAATAAAAAATAATAATATATATACAATTTTTTCTTTTTTTATTTCGCCACCCACACGCGTCTTTAATAAGTGCCTGCGGCCATGGAACGCGCTTGATTTTATCCACCATCATGGATACATTGTATCCATGGCAATCTACTTCGGAACCCATCTGGATACTTATGTTACATCCTTACCCTGCCCAGGGTGCGTAATCGGTTATAAAACGACGCTGGTGTCTTTTTTGCAAATTGTTTCCGATGCCCTGAATTCGGCGCATGCAGACACAATAAACCGGAGAGCCAAGTAGGTATGTCACGATTTCGCAAACAGCCGCAAACGACCCCGCGTCCCCTACCGTCTTCGGGCCAAATCCCCCCTGTATCCCGCATCGGAGAAGGCCTGCTTCCCTGGATATTTATCGGTGCCCTCATTATTCTACTGCCCATATTTGCATTCAGCACCTTAGAGAACATCCAGCGGTCCAATGAAAACAGCGCCCGCCTCCTGATGGAAAAAGGGGCGGCCCTGATCCGTTCCTTTGAGGCCGGGACACGCATCGGCATGGACATGCAGTGGAGTCGTCGCCAACTGCAAAACCTGATCAAAGAGACCGCCAAGCAGCCGGACATCGTCTATATATTTGTCAGTGATGCCGAAGGCCGCATTCTGGCACACAGTTCACCGGGTCATATTGGAAAAACCTATACCCACTTCATCACCCCGTGCAAAGAGGGGGGAAACCGCACGCTTCAGCGCCGTATCGTGGACGGCCCGGATAATCGCCGGGTCTTTGAGGTGTTTCGGGAATTCATCCCCGCAGGCGGTACCCACCTGCAGCCCCAGGTTCAGGCACAGGTGCTGTTCTACAAGCTGTTTCGGGCCAGCCCTGATGCCGATCACCCCCAGGCCATCCTGAGCCCATTGAAAAACCCCCTGGTTATCTATACCGGATTTGACATGAGCGGCATCGAGGCAGCCCGCGAAAAAGAGGCCCGCAGCGCCCTGCTCATGGGGGCTGCCCTCCTCTCCATCGCCCTTGCCGGTTTTATCCTGCTCATCTATGTCCAGAACCACCAGGCAACAAGGGCCCTCCTGACCCGCATCAAGGCCTTTTCGGATAATGTGGTCGAAAACATGCCCATCGGACTGATTGCCATGGATCCGGATAACCGGATATCGACAATCAACTCCGCTGCCGAAGGGATTCTTGGCCTGGAGCCGGCCAAAGCCACGGGAAAACGCGTGAGCCAGATCATGCCCCCTGATCTGAGACCCTTCCTCAGGTCACTCCCCGAACGCAGGGGACCGGTTGAAACAGAGATCGAGTGCCAAGTGGCGCCCAACCGCCTGGTTCCCCTTGAAGTCAACGGGTCCGTCCTGCGGGATGCGGACGGCGGTTCCCATGGCTCCCTGCTTCTCATCAAAGATCTGTCTGAAGTCAAAGATCTGAAACGGGAAGTGGCCAAAAGTCAACGCCTGGCCTCCATTGGAAAGCTGGCTGCCGGGGTGGCCCATGAAATCCGTAACCCGTTAAGTTCGGTCAAGGGATTTGCCACCTATTTCAAGGATCGGTATCGGGATGTTCCGGAAGATCAGGAGATTGCCGACATCATGATTCAGGAGGTGGACCGTCTGAACCGTGTGGTCACCCAGCTGCTGGAGCTCTCCAAACCGATTACCCTGACCTGCAGGGACATCCCACTTCAAGAATTTCTGAACGACTCCCTGCGGCTGATCAACACCGCTGCGGACGCGGCTCATGTGAAACGGCATCTGGATCTGAAGGCAGAAGACTGCATCCTGAACACTGATGCTGACCGCCTCAGTCAGGTACTGCTCAACCTCTATCTCAATGCCATCGAGGCCATGCCCCAGGGTGGAGACCTGACCATCGGCCTGTTTCCCGGTGCCACTTCAGGCCAGATCGTCATCCGGGTGACAGATACCGGTACCGGCATCGACCCATCAAATCTGGCGCATATTTTCGACCCCTATTTCACCACCAAATCAACGGGAACCGGCCTTGGGCTTGCCATTGTCCACAACATAGTCGAGGCACTGCACGGCCGGATCACGGTTCGCAGCCGTGAAGGGAAAGGAACGGCGTTTAACCTTTACCTGCCGCTGAATCCGGCAATCCGCACCTAAAAAAGAAAAGGAAGCACCTGATCAATGAGCCATGCCCAATCCATCCTGATCGTTGACGATGATACGGCCCACCGGACCATGCTGGCCACCCTGATAAAAGGATGGGGCTATACCATTACCCAGGCAGAGGACGGTTCCACGGCCATAGACGCGGTCCGGGAGCAGGCCTATGACCTGATCCTCATGGACATCCGAATGCTCAAGGTGTCCGGGCTGGAAGCACTTGACCGGATACAGGAGCTCAATCCGGCGATCCCCGTTATCCTCATGACTGCCTATTCTTCTGTGGAATCTGCGGTAAAGGCGATGAAAAACGGCGCCTATGACTATCTGACCAAACCGCTTGATTTTGATACCCTGAAGCTGACCATGGAACGGGCCATGGATCATCTGAAGCTCAAAGCCGAAAACCGGCTGCTTCGAGAAGAGCTGGGCCGCCATTTTGACACCGGCGATATCATCGGCCGAACACCCGAGATGATTCAACTGCTCGATACCGTGGCCCAGGTGGCGCCTTCCGAGGCAACGGTTCTGATTTACGGAGAATCCGGTACTGGAAAAGAGCTGATTGCCAGCGCCATTCACACCAATAGCCACCGGAAAAACGGTCCGTTTGTGAAAATCAACTGCGCGGCCATCACGGAAACCCTGCTGGAGTCTGAGCTGTTTGGGCATGAAAAAGGTGCGTTCACCGGTGCATCCCACCGAAAAGAAGGCCGCTTTCTCCAGGCCAACACCGGCACCCTGTTTCTCGATGAAATCGGCGAAATGCCCCTGAGTATGCAGGCGAAACTCCTCCGCGTGATCCAGGAGCGGGAGATCACCCGGGTCGGGGGGGAATCGGTCATCAAGATCGACGTACGGATCGTGGCTGCCACCAACCGGGATCTTGCCGAAGAGATCACCCGGGGAAATTTTCGGGAAGACCTGTATTACCGGCTCAATGTGGTGAACCTTGAAATGCCCCCGCTCCGTCGAAGGCGTGAAGACATCCCAGTGCTGGCTCAAGCGTTTCTGACCCGGTTTTCCGATCAGAACAAAAAATCTATCCAGGGATTCACGCCAGATGCCATGAATCACCTGATGCGCCATGACTGGCCCGGCAACATCAGGGAACTGATGAACACCATCGAGCGCGGGGTGATCCTGGCCCGGTCTGATTATCTGGATGCCGGAGATTTGCCCATTTTACGCAAACCCGGTGCGCCGCCCGCAGATGAAACACCGCCCCAGGCGGTGCTGCCCAGTGCAGATGTCTCGCTCAAGGATGTGGAACGGGAAACCATTCTCCGCACCCTTGACGCTGCGGGTGGAAACAAGAGCGAAACCGCACGGCGCTTAGGCATCACCCGAAAAACCCTGCATAAAAAGCTCAAGGAATACGGAGTGATGCCCTGAACGCGCCGTTGCAGACCTGTTAAAAGGCTTGAATTGAGAATTACCAGGCTCCCGAATCAGGATATGAAAACCCTTTTATTTTCATGGAGTTGACCATGCGAAATCAGATGCATTACAGCGCACGCGCCAGCAGATGCCGTACACTGATGATCAGTATCGGGCTAACGCTTCTATCAACAGTTGCAGCGTTCGGAACACAAACGCCTGCCCTTGAACCAGGAGTCGATGACTGGCTCACGCGTCTGGAAAACCGGTATCAGTCCGGGTTTTCGGCGAATTTTTACCAGAAGTCCACGCTTCAAGCCATGGGGATTGATGATGAGGCGGGCGGAAAAGCCCTTTTCTCGCCTCCGGGACGGATGCGCTGGATATACGAACAGCCAGAGCCCTACAGTATCATCACGGACGGGAATACGGTATGGATTTACCGGCCCGCAGAACGACAGGTCATGATGGGCCAGGCCGATAGCTACTTCGGCGGCGGGGGCGGCACCAGTTTTCTTTCAGATATCAAACGGTTAAGATCGCAATTCGACGCGACCATAGATGAGACCAGTACGGAAGAAACCGTGGTGCTCCGACTCGTCCCTGTGGATGGATCCCTTGGGTTTTCAAGTGTCTATCTAAAAATCAACCGACGCAGCGAAACCGTGAAGGAAGTGGTGACGTATAATGCATACCAAGACCGCACCCTCATCCGGTTTTCACAGGTAAAAATGGCACCCGAGGTAAAACGGCAAGATTTCCAGTTCACGGTTCCGGCCGGTACTGAAACCCTGATGCTGAGTCCCTGAACGGCTTTCAGCGGATCATGGCTGTGAAGGGATAAAAACCGTTTGCCTCCGGCGGGCAGGGGATGATCCCCTGCACCCCAGGTTTTAAATTCAACTTCACGTGAAAGGGGTCAGCCGATATCAGAGAGAGAGTCTGATATCGGCTGATCATTTTTATACAGCCGACAACAGTCCGTTAATGGTCTCTTTGGCATCGCCAAACAGCATCCGGGTATTTTCCTTGAAGAACAGAGGGTTTTCTACCCCCGCATAGCCTGTGGCCATGCTCCGCTTGAGTACCACCACAGTGCCGGCGTTCCAGACTTCCAGCACCGGCATACCGGCGATGGGGCTGTTGGGATCTTCCAGCGCTGATGGATTGACGATGTCGTTGGCACCGATCACCAGAACCGCATCAGTTTTCACCAGATCCTCATTGATCTCGTCCATTTCAAACACACTGTCATACGGCACACGGGCTTCTGCCAGGAGCACATTCATATGACCGGGCATGCGACCCGCCACAGGGTGAATGGCAAAACGGACCGTTACGCCGGCTTTTTTCAGCTTTTCCGTTAATTCGAACACCGGATGCTGAGCCTGGGCCACAGCCATACCGTAACCGGGAACAATGACCACATTTTTCGATCCCTTGAGCAGATCGGCTGTTTCGTCAAGACTGGTGGCAATGGCCTCCCCTTGGTCGCCGCCCTCCACCACCTGGCCTCCGCTTGTACCAAAACCGCCCAGAATCACGTTGGCAAGGCTCCGGTTCATGGCTTTACACATGATGTAGGAGAGAATGGCCCCGCTGGATCCCACCAGGGCACCGGCGATGATCAGGAGATCGTTCCCCAGCATAAACCCCGTTGCCGATGCGGCCCACCCGGAGTAGGAGTTGAGCATGGAAATTACCACCGGCATGTCTGCACCGCCGATGGCCATGACCATATGCCAGCCAAGACCAAAGGCGATCAGGGTCATGATGATGAGTCCCAGCAGGGGAAATCCTTTACCGTCGGCACCTACAAACAGGATGCCGATGCCCGCCATCACAAGGATGGCAGCCAGATTGATCACATGGCGGTAAGGAATCAGCAGCGGCCGGCTGCCGATGATTCCCCGAAGCTTGCCAAATGCCACCACAGAGCCGGTGAAGGTCACGGCGCCGATCAGCACCCCCAGATAGACCTCCACCTCATGGATGGTCTTTTCAATGCCTTCAAAATGCATGTTCGGGTCGATATAGCCGGCGATCCCCACAAGCACCGCCGCCATCCCCACAAAACTGTGAAGAATCGCCACCAGCTCCGGCATCTCGGTCATCTGCACCTTTCGGGCAACCATAATTCCCAGTGCAGCACCAATGCCCATGGTAATGATAATAAGCGCATAACCGGTCACTTCCCTGGACAGAATCGTGGCCCCGAGCGCAAGGGTCATGCCGAGAATCCCGTAGATATTTCCCCGGCGTGCACTCTCCTGGTTGCTCAGCCCGCCCAGTGAAAGGATAAACAGCACGCCTGCGGCAATATATGCCGTACTGATCAATCCGCTAGTCATTATCGCCCCCTTTCCGGAACATCCGCAGCATGCGCTGGGTGACGAGAAATCCGCCGAAGACATTGATGGTAGCGATGAGAATCGCGATGGCTGCCAGAAAGGTTTTGAAACTGAACAGCGGCCCTGAAATCTGCAAAAGGGCGCCAATAACGATGATCCCGCTAATGGCGTTGGTGACACTCATCAATGGGGTGTGGAGGGACGGGGTCACATTCCAGATCACCATGTACCCGATAAAACAGGCCAGGACAAACACCGTCATATGCTGCAGAAACGCCGGTGGCGCCACCCGGCCCAGCTGAAACAGGAAAAAACCGCCCACAGCCAGAAAGATCAACGGCATCACCTGGGGCGACCAGCGGTTCCAGGTGTCACGAAAAACGGAGGGTTCAGGGGCCGGTTTTTCCATTTTGGGCGCTTCAGGTGTGACCTCCGGCGCCTGGGGAGGTGGAGGCGGCGGCCAGGTGATCTCACCGTCTGTGGTCACCGTCATGCCGCGGACAACCACGTCGTCCATGTCAAAAACCGGCGCACCATCTTTCTCCGGGGTCAGGTCATCCATCAGGTGACATAGATTCGTTGCGTACAGACTGCTGGACTGGTTGGCAAGCCGGCTCACCATATCCGTGTACCCAATGAGGGTCACCCCCGACTTAACCACTGCGTTTCCCGGCTCGGTCAGCGCACAGTTGCCGCCTTGCTCGGCGGCCAGGTCAACAATGACACTGCCGGGCTTCATGAGCCCCACCGTTTCTTCGGTAATCAGTACCGGTGCTTTTTTACCCGGTACCATGGCCGTGGTGATGATGATGTCCACTGTTTTGGCCTGCTCGGCAAACAGGGCCATTTCTGCGGCAATAAATGCCTCGCTCATCACTTTGGCATAACCGCCTTCGCCGGTGCCGTCTTCTTCAAAATCAAGCATGAGAAAGGTCGCGCCCAGACTCTCTACCTGTTCCTTGACTTCCGGCCGGGTATCAAAGGCGCGCACCGCAGCCCCGAGTCCCCCGGCCGCACCAATGGCAGACAGCCCCGCCACGCCGGCACCGATGACCAGCACCGTCGCAGGCGGCATTTTACCCGCCGCCGTCATCTGGCCGGTGAAAAACCGGCCAAACACGTTCGCCGCCTCAATCACGCCCCGGTATCCCGCGATATTGGCCATGGAGCTCAAGGCGTCAAGCTTCTGGGCCCGGGTAATGCGGGGCACCTGGTCCATGGCAAGGGTCCGGATGTTTTTTTCCCTGAGCACCTCGACCAGGTCACTGTTTTCGGCGGGCTGGATGAATGACACCAGCGTTGCCCCTGCTTTCATCTGCAGGGCTTCATCATGTGACGGCGGCCGGACTTTCAGCACCAGATCAGACGACCAGATTCCGGCCGCATCTTCCAAGACAGCATTGGCGGTTTCATAGCTTTCATCATTAAAGCCGGCAGCGGCTCCAGCGCCAGACTCGATGGCGACCGCATACCCCAGACCGATCAGTTTCCTGACACTGTCCGGTGTGGCAGCCACCCGTTTCTCGTTTTCATGGATTTCCATGGGGATACCGATTTTCACAGGATCACTCCTCTCGTTTCGGTAATGAAATAAAAGTATTCAGGCAGATCGTGCGGGATATCTGATGTTTGATTCAGGTGAGGTATGTCGAAAACAAATAAAGATCTCTGTTATCCGTCGTTACCAAAGTGGATCGTACAGAATGCCATCAATCGCTGCCTTAAAATGAGACTTAATCGCCCTGACTATAGCAAAGCTTCTAAATCATGTCACCCTTTTCTCTAAAACCAGGCCCCCGGCAGCGTCGCCGGCGACAGGTTTTCAGCGCCTACATAGACTCCATAACTTCGTCAGGAATATCAGCGTTGGTATAAAATTTCTGGACGTCATCGCAGTCGTCTAAGTTGTTCATCATCCGGACCATCTGCTCAGCTTCTTTTCCGTCCAGTTTGGTGGTATTCTGGGGCACCAGGGTCACCTCGGCAAAGGAAAACGCGATGCCGGCGCCTTCAATGGCGTCGCGGACCGGCTCGAAATCATCCGGTGCGGTAAGGACTTCAAATCCCGGCTCACCCTCAATAGGCCTTATGTCTTCAGCACCCGCGTCAAGGGCCACTTCCATGAGGGCCTCTTCTTCAACGCCCTCACCGTCGCAGACAATGAGGCCCTTTTTATCAAACATCCAGGAAACACATCCATTGGCGCCCAGATTACCGCCGGATTTGGTGAACACGTGACGGATTTCAGCCACTGCACGATTTTTGTTGTCGGTAAGGGATTCCACGATAATGGCCACACCGCCGGGACCGTAGCCTTCGTATACGATCTCCTCATAGGTAACGCCTTCGAGTTCGCCGGTCCCTTTTTTAATCCCGCGCTCAATATTGTCCTTGGGCATGTTTTCGGCCCTGGCTGCTGCAATGGCCGCCCGCAGTCGGGGATTCCCGGCAGGATCCCCGCCGCCCATGCGTGCGGCCACGGTAATTTCCTTGATCAGCTTGGTAAACACTTTGCCGCGCTTGGCATCAGCAGCCCCTTTTTTATGCTTGATGGATGACCACTTATTATGACCAGACATTCATCCTCCCTGCCCGGTGAGCAGATCAACGCACCGGGATGTTCCTGTGTTTCTTTAAATGTTAATAGTTAACCCATCGGAATACAAACCCATTGTATTTATCGTGATCGTTTATACAAATTCCGCATCAGTCCCGTCAATGGGGCGGGCGCCCTTCCACCCCAGGCCGATGATAAAAATCTCCCGGCTGCCCTTTCGGGTGCTCTGGGGTTTTAAAATGCCGTGCCGTTCAAATCGGGTTCGCACATCGTTCACATAGGCCTGGAAATCCGGGCCCTGAAAAATCTTGCAGATAAAATTGCCGCCGGGCACCAGCAGATGCGCGGCGACCTCAAGGGCCATACGGCTCAGGTTCTCGGAACGGGCCGTGTCCACATGATGAATGCCTGTCGTGGCCGGCGCCATATCACTGATCACCGCGTTGAATCCCTCCGGGGCTTCGGCCTTCAGATCCGCCAGGGCGTCGTAGACATCTCCCTGCAGATGCACCACATGCCCAGGCCAACTACCGCCGACCGCTTTTAAATCAATGCCGACCACCCGGCCGGAGGGGCTGGTGACCTCCGCCGCATACTGCATCCAGGATCCGGGCGCGCAGCCCAGGTCGAGAACCCGCTGCCCCTTTGCCAGGACCTTGAACTTTTTCTGGATCTCCTTGAGCTTGAACACCGAACGCGCAACATAGTTTTCTTTCTTTGCCTGCCGCGTATAGTGGTCTGCCCAGTTGTTCCTGCCACTCTTTTTTTTCATCCCGGCCTGCCCTTGCGCTGCCCCATCTTTTTTATCAAAAAAAGCGTTGTATTATATGCGTATCCGCTGCATTCGTCAAGACCTGTGGAAATCCTTGTTAGAAACAAATAAACTGTCCTAAGCAAGAACAAATAAACTGTCCGGTTTGTTAAAAGGGACCAGAAAGGAGGTCCCATGAAACAGACACAAGT
>PDTL01000029.1 GCA_002748835.1 Deltaproteobacteria bacterium | reverse complement strand
TGCAGAATGATTACGTCGACCGAGTTCGTGGATCCTGCATGCCTTTTATAGGCCATTATGTGCCAATTCAAGCCAACTTTAACTTCTCGCTATTTCCCCTCAAAAAACCTGTCAAGCTTTTTCTTACTTTTTTATCAATTTTTTTCTTGTCTTTTTTATCAAAAGGGGTGAGCAGTTACCTTGATCTTAGGCATGGTCTCCTCCCTTTTTATTAACCATACCATATTATACTAACATTTCAAGCATGACATGACACTAGACCCATGACGTTTTCGTACCCCATATTGATGCAGAGCGGATGCAATAGAAAATTTGCTGAAAAAATCATCAATTTTGCCTATAATTCAATATTCGCTTGTGTTTTTTTATCTATTTCGTTATGCATCACGTGAGCCCTTATTGTTTGATTTTATTTTTTTTAGTGAAATTTATTATATATCAAACTTAGGGGATCTTCAAACTTTTATATCATAAATTCAAATAGCTATTTTTATATTCGGTTCCTTTCAACGAATCCCGAAAGTTGAGTTGTTAGAATCGAGCATCTCATGCCTATAAAAAATTAAAAACAAATTTAAATAGTTAAAGTAGATATGCTCTTAACTTAATGACATTGAAAGAATATTAAATGATGGAAAAGATTGTAGTTATTACTTACCTGTTACTGGTGTTAGGAGGTATTGGACATGCTAATGAAATCTCGGTTATATACAATCCTGGTCCCACCATGAAGGCTTACGCACATATTCTTGGAGATAATCTATACGGTTATTCCGATGATGAGTCAGACTCTCATTTAGATGGAAACCCCCTCACACATAGTGGCCTGGCCTGGTATCAACAATGCAACCCATATTGGAAACCGATAGATCAATCGTTACCATCCACGACCCTTGTTACATGCAATTGGACATGTCAACAGAGGGGATTCGCTCCAGGTTGGGATTTTTGGTTCGATACCACCGGCAGTGAAGCTATTTGTAGTGCACTTAATAATAATGAGATATTAGGAAATACACTTAGAGAAGTAACGGCTTTTCGTTATCAAGATCAATGGGCCTCGTTTATTTATCATCCATCAATAAAAAACACTAAGATTACATTTGATGCTAAAGCAAGATATTTTGATGCTATTGGTGCCGCTGATGCGACTACCGCTTATATCAGCGTTGCTTTTCAGGTAGGCGTGCCAAACGGAACTGTTGAAGATATTTATGATCTTGAAATTCTATTGTTTAACGGCGGAGTTGCTGACTATGACAATAATGCGTCAAATGATTTCTTTTGGTCTGGAATAAAAGCAACCGGAACAGGAGTCACTATATACCAATTTTTAGTTCATGCGGATAAGGTAGGTCTCTCTCAGCTCCCAATATCGACCGATCCGGACAATCCGAATGATCCAGCTTGGAGGTCATTTCAAATTGATTTTACTGATATTATGATAAATAACGGCTATTTTGATGCATATTTGCCTGCAGGTGTCGAATGGGACGACTGCCGACTTTTAGCTTTTGAAGGATATGCTTCAAGTCGAGGATATAACATTCAAATGGCAACTAAAAATATTAGTATCAAAGCCCAATCCCCAGAGCTTTTTGTTATACCGAGCAAACCAAATACATGGGGCCACAATGCAGGTACACATACAGTTTCTCTAAACAATGCCTTCTATAGCACAATAAACTGGAAAATTGATCAAAACACACTCCCTAACTGGATTCACCCAAGTATCGAACAAGGAAGCATTTCAGCACGCAACAACAACAGCCCGAATAGTGTTCCGTTAGTATTTTCTTTTGATACAAACACCTCCACGAATGATAGAGCGGCAATCATTCGTTTTGTGGATATCTATACATCCGATCATTTGGCTAGCTTTGCTGTAACTCAAAAAGCGCCTATTCTAACCAAATTGCACGGCCCGTATTTACCGCTACTTGACACGTACCCCTGGGACCTAAACGGCCCATATTATGACGAAGACAACCCTTATTAAATAGAGCTTTGTTTTCGCTTTTTGAAAACGCGTTTCCATCGGGAAAGGGGGCAGTGCCGCTGGCCATGTGCTCGAACTTTTGTAGAAGATATTCGGCTTTGGGTGTGAGGTTGTCCTTTTGCTTGGGCATGAAGTCATCCAGACCTTTATCCCGTTTTTCGATATTTTTTCGGGAGGTTCGTTCGATCATACGACGACTTGATAATAGCGATTTTGAAAAGAAACAGATAGGCCTCAATTTGTTCCGATGCAGATAGATGAGCTCAAGATTATATCCGTTTTTAGACCGGCCAAAATGTCGGCCTAGGATCGGAGCAAATCCGACCGGTTTTATTTGGACATTCGTGAGAGTTTTTTGGCATTTTTCTAATTTATAAATTTCTGTTTGGAACAAGCGAAAACCGAGATAAAGGAGATACCCACATGACAATTACCGAAACCATGCTCGCCGTGGCCCGGGGAGACGCGCCTGCGGATCTGGTGATCAAAAACGCCCGGGTTCTGGATGTGTTTTCGGGAAAAATGATGGATACGTCCCTTGCCGTGACCCATGGCCGGATTGCCGGTCTGGGCGATTATGACGGAAATACCGTCTGTGACGTGGGCGGGGCCATCGTGGTTCCTGGATTCATCGACGCCCATGTGCATATTGAAAGTTCCATGACCAGCGTGTCTGAATTTGTCCGGGCCATCCTGCCCCGGGGCACCACCGCAGTGGTGGCAGATCCCCATGAGATCGCCAATGTGCTCGGGACCGCCGGCATCGACTACATGCTGACTTCAGCCAACGATCAGCCCATGGAAGTTTATTTCACCCTGCCTTCCTGCGTGCCGGCCACCCATATGGAGACCGTCGGCAGCCCCCTGACCGCAGACGACCTTGCGCCTTATTTTTCGCATCCGCGAATCGTGGGACTGGCAGAGATGATGAATTTTCCCGGTGTCATGTACGGTGACCCGGGCGTGGCCGCCAAACTGGCCGCAGCCCGGACAGCGGGAAAACCCATGGACGGTCATGCACCCGGCCTGTCCGGTCTGCCGCTCAATGCGTACCTGTTTCCCGGCATCGGCAGTGATCATGAATGTTTGACCGCAGCAGAAGCCCTGGAAAAGCTGTCTGGCGGCATGCATATCATGGTCCGCGAAGGAACCTGCGCCCGGAATCTGGAAGCCATTGCGCCAGCCATCACCGCCGATACCTGGCACCGGATGATGTGGTGCACGGACGACCGTCATCCCCATGACCTCCTGGACGAGGGGCATGTGGATGCGGTGGTGCGGAAAGCCATCCGGCTGGGCATTGATCCGGTGACCGCGGTCCGCATGGCCACCCTGGTGCCGGCCACCTGGTTTCGGCTGGATCATCACGGCGCCATTGCCCCGGGCCGGCGGGCGGATTTTCTGGTACTCTCAGACCTTGAAACTGTTGAGGTGGCGGCGGTGTATGCGGGCGGCAGATGCGTTGCCGAAAACGGGAAACTACTTTCCGATGTCCGGCTGCCCAAACCGCCGGAACCGGCAAACACCATGAACGTGAAACCGGGTTCCATTGACTTTTCCATGCCAGCTCAGGCAGGCGAAGCCCGGGTGATCCGCGTGACACCATCCCAGGTCTTTACCGAAACCCTGTGGATGGTTCCCCGGACGGAAAACGGGATGATTCTCGCCGAACCTGACCGGGATATTCTGAAAATCGCGGTACTGGAACGGCATACCGGCTCTGGCCGGGTGGGAAAAGGCCTGGTAAACGGCATGGGCATCCGGAACGGGGCCCTGGCCTCGAGTGTGGGACATGACGCGCACAACATTATTGTGGTCGGGGATTCAGATGCGGCCATGGAAACTGCGGTCCGGGCGGTTATCGACATGGGCGGCGGCTATGCTGCCGTCAAGGGCACGGCTGTGGCCGCGACTGTGCCCCTGCGCATTGCCGGACTCATGTCAACGGAACCGGTAGAGACGGTACGTGCGTCGCTGGATGCGGTGCTGGACGTGGCTGCGTCCTTGGGATCTCCCCTGCCTGACCCGTTCATGACCTTGGGATTTCTGGCCCTTGCCGTGATTCCCGAGCTCAAGATTACCGATCATGGCCTGGTCGATGTGGATGCATTTCAAGTGGTTCCGCTCTTTCGGGCGGATGCGGCCTGAGCTGCATGGGTGATTGACAGGGTCGATCCTGCCGATTATAGTAATCCTGTTTTGGTGTGTTGGAAGGGATGCCGGGAGCGCACGCTAGGCCCCCTGTACGCGATGCGGAGAAGGGGAAAGGGAACACACGTGAAAAAAGAAAAAACACAGATCGGCCGGAACGCGCCCTGTCCCTGCGGAAGTGGACGCAAATACAAAAGATGCTGCATGGCAAGGGAGGCGTCGGCTAGAGATGAGCTGGGCCGCCTGAAGACCCTTTACTACCGAAAATACCAGATCCGGCTCAAGACAAAAGAAGAAATCGCCGGTATTCGGAAAGCCGGCCGCCTGGTGACCGATACCCTGAACAGGGTGGCGGAACATATTCGGCCGGGCATGACCACGGATGAGATCAATACCCTGGTTCATACCTATACTGTGGAACACGGCGCGATCCCGGCACCGTTGAATTACCGGGGATTTCCCAAAAGTACCTGCGTGTCGGTGAACGAGGTGATCTGTCACGGCATCCCCGGTCCCCGGGTGATCGAGGACGGGGATATCGTGAATGTGGATGTGACCTCGATTTTAAACGGGTTTTATGCAGACTCTAACCGGACGTTTTTTGCCGGTACACCCGGTCCGGATGCGGAGAAACTTGTACGCGTGACCTTAGAGAGTTTCGATGCCGGCATGGCCATGATCAAACCCGGAAACCGGCTGGGCGATATCGGCTGGGCCATCCAGAAGCATGCAGAAGCCGCTGGATGCTCGGTGGTTCGGGAGTTTGTGGGTCACGGGGTCGGGCTTGATTTTCATGAGCCGCCCCAGGTGCTCCATTTCGGGAAACGGGGAACCGGGGTTCCCCTGGTGCCGGGGATGGTCTTTACGGTGGAGCCCATGCTCAACCTGGGGGGCAAGGAACTGGTGATTCTAGACGATGACTGGACCGCCATCACGGCAGATGGCTCTCTGTCTGCCCAGTTCGAGCAGACCATCGTGGTCACGGAAGACGGGTATGAATGCCTCACACCGTTTGAATAGACCCTGACGCGTTGTCATGTTATCGGAATAGGCAAACTCCCTAGAAAAGGAGTTTGACCGCCGCGAATCCGGCAATGAGAAGCACGGTAAACGCGGTAACCAGTGAGTTGAAATATCGGTCGATAAAAACGTGAATCCGGGAACCGCACAGATAGATCAGTCCGCCCACCAGAAAGAATCGCGCAGCCCGGGACACGAATGAGGCGGCTACAAATACACCAAAATGGATGGAAAACAGCCCGGATGCCACGGTGACCACCTTGTACGGGATTGGGGTAAAACCGGCCACAAAGACCACCCAGGCGTCATAGGCTGCATACAGATCCCGTACATAATCAAGCCTGGCCTCGAACCCGTAGAACGCCACAATCCTGGTGCCGATCAGCGCCATGAACTGCCAGCCGATAAGATAGCCAATACACCCGCCAATCACGGAGCCGGCTGTGCAGATGGCAGCATAGTGAAAGGCCCGCGCAGGTACGGCAATGGCGAGCGCAATGAGCAGCAGGTCCGGCGGAATGGGGAAAAACGAGGCCTCGCACAGGGCCAGGATAAACAGCGCCCAGGCACCATACGGGGTTTCTGCCCATTTCAGGATCCAGTCATACAGGGATCGGATCATGGAATATTTATCTCCAGCAGGTGGCAGCCTTATTCACGCCAGCCCCCATGTTCGCCGATGAGTTTGACAAACCGGCATCCGCCCAGATTTTCGATCTGAACGCCATCCGGGGTTTTGGTCAGCACAAGGAGCTCCTGGGCGTGGCGTCCGCCCACCGGTGCCACCAGCCGTCCACCCATGGCCAGCTGGTCGATGATAGGGGCAGGGATTTCCCGGGCACCGGCCGTGACCATGATGGCGTCAAAGGGGGCTTCTTCTTTCCAGCCCGAGGTCCCATCCGAATACCGGGTCACGATATTGTGGTACTGGAGCCGGTCAAACAGGCGTCTTGCATTCTGAAACAGGGAACGGATGCGCTCAATGGTATAGACCTTGGCCACAATCCGGGAGAGAATGGCCGCCTGATAGCCGGAACCGGTACCCAGTTCAAGCACCCGGTCGTCGCTGTGAAGTTTCAGCGACTGGGTCATTTCAGCAACAATATGTGGCTGTGAGATGGTTTGGCCTTCACCGATGGGCAGGGGATAATCCCCGTAGGTTTGGTCCTGAAGCGCTTCACTCACAAACAGATGCCGGGGGACCTGGCGCATCGCGTCGAGCACCCGCGGATCACGGATACCGCGCCCCTCCAACTGTTTTTTGACCATGGCCAGACGCAGGCGCTCGTACTTAGCGGTTTCCTTGTCAATCATCAATCGTCTATACACCCGGTAGTTAAGATAAAATCAATCGCACCATGCGAAGTCTTTTACAGTTAGAGGAATCTTCTTGATTTTTCAAGCCAATAATCCATAATGGCAAAAAATGCCGGGGTATCCGCAGACAGCCTGCGATGCACAGTCCCTGAACACCCTTATGCGCGCCTGAATGGATTGATTTGCGTGGATTCAGTTAAACATCTTAGTGTCGGCATTATATTTACACTGGTGGTGGTGGCTACGGGCACGATCGGGTACGTTTTCCTTGAAGGCTGGGGCGTGCTTGATGCCGTTTACATGACCATCATCACCCTGACCACCGTCGGGTTTGGTGAAGTGCATCAGGTCAGCACCGCCGGCCGGGTGTTCACCATTTTTCTGATCATCGTGGGCTGGGGGGCAGTGGTCTATGTGGCCGGGACAGCCGTCCAGTTCATGGTGGAGGGACGGATTCGGGAAATACTGGGGAGACGGAACTTGGACAAGAAAATCGCCAGGATGGGGGAACACTGCATTGTCTGCGGCTATGGCCGGATCGGCCAGGTGGTCTGCCGCTATCTGGAAGAGCACGGGCAGGCCATGGTGGTGGTTGAGAAGAACCCGGAACTGATACCGGTGATGGAGCAGGATAAACGGTTGTACCTGTCCGGTGACGCATCGGATGAAGGGATCCTGAGAAAAGCGGGGATCGAACGGGCGCGGTATCTGATCGCGGCGCTGGCCACAGATACGGACAATGTGTTTCTTGTACTCACCGCCCGTCAGCTGAGTGCGGTGATTTTCATCATGGCCCGTGCCGGATCGGAGAGCGCCAAGGTCAAGCTGATCGCCGCCGGTGCCGATAAAGTGGAGTCTCCGTACGAGGTGGGGGCCCTGCAAATGTCCATGGGACTCATGCGGCCCACCATCAAGAGCTTCCTTGATCTGGCGCTGGCACGTTCCCATACGGACATTCAGATGGATGAATTCCCTGTGGGAAAAAATTCTTCCCTGGTGAACGTGATGCTCAAGGACTCGGGCATCCGTCAGCAGTACAACCTGATCATCATTGCATTAAAGAAAATGGACGGGAGCATGCATTTCAACCCGTCGTTCGAGACCCGGCTCAGGGCCGGAGACACGGTGATTGCCGTGGGATCCATGGAGAATCTGCAGCGGCTGGAAATGGTGCTGAAAAGTAAAGACGGCAGCCCCCCCGCTCCGGGTGGGGCTGCCGTGTAGAAAACCCGGGGACAAATCAGGCGATGCCGGTTTCGTAGATGGTCCGCTTGTCGTCCCGGTGGTCGACCATGTAAAGCAGGGTACCGATGGGTTTGATGGCCTCCAGCATCTCCTCCAGCCGGGATCTGTCGAGCTGGTAAATCCGTAAATAAACATTGATAAAATCGTCTGCCACCCCTTCGGTGGAACTTAAGATACTCGCGATACGGGCGTCAAAGTCCCGGACAATCTGGCGGATTTCCTTGAGGGGACCGGGAATGTCCGGTAGACGGATAGCTAACTGGATGCCCCGTTTTCCTTCGGCCGTAATGGTAATCAGCACGCGGAAGATGTCGCTTCGCGTGATAACGCCGACGACCCGGTTGGCTGCGTCCAAGACCGGAAGTCCGTGAATCTTTTTATTTAGAAGAATCTGGGCTGCTTCTTCGATGGTGGCATCACTGGGCACGGTAAAGACGGTTTGGGTCATCAGATCCCGAATTCGGATTTTCGAGGTCAGGTAGACCAGTTCGTGAATATCCAGGGACGTGGCATCCGAGGGCGAGGCTTTTTTCAGGTCACCGTCGCTGATGATGCCCACAAGCGTGTCGTTTTCCAGTACCGGGAGGAGGTGGATATTGTGTTCCTTCAGGGTGCGAATCGCATCCTGCATGGCGTCTTTCGGGGATACCGAGATAATCTGTCTGCTCATCCATTTTTTTACCAGCATAGCGAACTCCTTCTTCCTATGGGGACTCCGGGATGGACCGCCGGGGAAGCCGGCTTGACTTGGCGCCCTAAAGTCTTTATAAACTATCAATTTGCGAATCCATTTCAGGCGGCGCCGAATTATTTGGAATCACTTTATCGGAAACTAGAGAGAAATGAAACAGCTAATTAAGGATAAAATCATTGAAGCGGCGGTCGCAGCGCATGCTGCCGGCGATCTGAAATCGGATGCGTTTCCCGAGGTCATTCTGGAATCCCCCCGGTTGCTGGCCCATGGGGATTTGTCGACAAACTTGGCCATGATCATGGCAAAAGCCCAAAAAATGGCCCCCCGTGCCATCGCTGAAGTGCTGGTACGGTTTCTCGGGGACGGAGACGGCCTGTTTGAAAAAGTGGATATTGCCGGCCCCGGATTCATCAACTTCTACCTGAACCCGGAGCGCTGGGCCCCGCTCCTGGCACGGATCCATGACAAGGGAGACGCCTACGGCCGAACCGATATCGGAAAGGGTAAAAAAATCCAGGTGGAGTTTGTCAGCGCCAATCCTACGGGTCCGCTGCATGTAGGCCACGGCCGCGGCGCCGTGGTCGGGGATACGGTGGCCAACCTGCTGGCCCATTGCGGATATGATGTGCAACGGGAATACTATATCAATGACTCAGGCCGTCAGATCCAGACCCTGGGCCGCTCGGTCTACCTGCGTCTGAAAGCGCAAAACGGTATGACGGTTGCGTTTCCGGACGACTGTTATCAGGGCGCGTATATACGGGATCTGGCCGCCGCCCTGCCTGAGGCGGACAAAGCGTCTGTTCTCTCAGCAGACGAACCTGCCGGCGTGGCCGCCTGTGCGCGGTACGCGGCAACGGAGATCCTGAACGGCATCCGGGATGATCTGTCTGCGTTCGGCGTCACCTTTGATAATTGGTTCAGCGAGCAGACCCTCTATGACGCCGATAAAGTGATGACGGTTATCGATGAGCTGAAACAGCGGGGCATCATTTACGACGACGGTGGCGCTTCCTGGTTCAACACCAGCAACTTTGGCGATGAAAAAGACCGGGTGGTGGTGCGGAGCAACGGCATGACCACCTATTTTGCCTCGGATATCGCCTATCATCAGGATAAATATGACCGCGGATTTGAGCGGGTAATTGATGTCTGGGGCGCGGACCATCACGGATATATTCCCCGGATGAAAGCGGCCATCCAGGCAACAGGCCAGGATGCAGACGCCTTTGACGTGATCCTCGTGCAGCTGGTGAACCTTTTGCGCGGCGGTGAGCCCGTGGCCATGTCAACCCGGTCCGGCGAATTTGTCACCTTAAAGGAAGTGCTCGATGAAGTGGGCACGGATGCGGCCCGGTTTATTTTCCTCACCCGGCATTACGAGAGCCATCTGGACTTTGACCTCGAAGTGGCCAGGCAAAAAACCGCTGACAACCCGGTCTACTATGTCCAGTATGTACATGCCCGGATTTCGAGTATCCTTGCCAGGGCCGTCGATGCCGGTCACGCAGATGCCGGTTCTCATGCGAGTGCGGCAGCCGTCAGGCAGCTCACGCATGCCGATGACATTGCCCTGGTCAAGCTGCTGCTCCGGTATCCGGATGTGGTCAGTTTTGCGGCCTCGGTCATGGAACCCCACCGGATCACCTATTATCTCATGGAACTGGCGGGTGCGTTTCATTCCTACTATAACAAGCATAAGGTTCTGACCGATGATCCGGTGCTTACCGAAGGCCGGCTCTATCTCATGCAGGCCATTCGGGTGGTGATCCGCAACGGGCTGTCACTGCTGGGTGTATCGGCTCCGGAATCCATGTAGCACAGGCAGGCGCACGCAAAGGAACACCGGCATGAAATGGCGTAACACACCGAATAAAAACCGGAAAGAAGTCCGCCAGGTGGCAATCACCGGCACCCGCCTGTGGGTGATGGGGGTGGGGATCTTTTTGCTGTGCGGATGGATGTTTTTTCTTGGTGTTACCGTGGGCCGAGGCATCTCTCCGGTCCGGTTTGATATGGCGGCCCTGCAGACAACCGCCGGACAAATCAAGGGACGGTTGCTGGAGGCCTTTTCTCCGGCCATGAATATGCCGGAAGCCGAAGCGCCCCTGGACGCATCAGACTTTAGTTTCTATGACAAGCTTCCGTCAAAGGACACGGGCGGAAAAGGACTGGCGTCCGTACCGGTGCCGGCAGGCGAAAACGCCCTGATCCAGAAACTCGTCGGGACATCGGATGCACCCAAACTTTCCACCGCGCCTGCACCTGCAGAACCGACGCCGCTACCGGCCAAAAAATCGGCACCTGGCCTTTCCTCACCGGTCGCCGGGAAGTATGTGATCCAGGTGGCGGCTTTCAAGCAGAAGGCTGATGCGACACGGGTGGTCAACACGCTTAAAACAAACGGGCTTCCTGCGTACCGGGTCACGGCACATCTGGATAACGGGACGACCTGGTACCGGGTACGGGTGGGGACCTATCCCACAAAACACGAGGCAGACCAGGTGCTTACCCGGATAAAAAACGCTTATGTCAATGCTTACCTTGTAAAACTGTAGGAACGAATGACTGGAAAAGGGTGGATATGATGAAAATTACAAAAGCGGAAGTGGCTAAGGTCGCGCAGCTGGCGCGGATTTCCATTGATGAGACGGAAATGGATGCCCTGACCGGACAGATCGATGCGATTCTGGGATATGTGGACCAGCTGGGAGAAGTGAAGACAGACGGCGTTCCGCCCACAGCCCGGTCCCTGAATCTGACCAATGCGTTTCGGGAAGACACGGAAAAAGGGCACATTGGCGAAGCTGCGGCACTGGCCAATGCACCGGAATCCGAAGACGGCTACTTCATTGTTCCCAAAGTGATCGGCTGAGCAGGTGATCGGCTTTTTTTAGGTTGTTATCGGCGAACAGAAAGCGATTAGATGATATGACACTGTATGAAAAGACCATCGCAGAAGCAGCGGCTCTGCTTGATAAAGGCGACATCTCATCGGTTGAACTGACACAGAGCGTCCTGGACCGGATTGAGAAAACCGATGCGGCCGTGGGCGCCTATCTCACCATCTCTGCCGAGCAGGCCCTGGAACAGGCTGCGGCGGCAGACAAACGGATCGCCGCAAAAACAGCCGGGCCGCTCACCGGGATCCCCCTGTCCATCAAAGACCTGATCTGCACCAAAGGCGTGCGGACGTCCTGTGCATCAAAGATGCTTGATAATTTTATTCCTCCCTATGATGCCGGTGTCATGGAACGGTTGAACGATGCCGGGGCGGTCATGGTGGGCAAGGTGAATATGGATGAGTTTGCCATGGGATCCACTACGGAGAACTCTGCCTACCAGGTGACCCGGAACCCGTGGAACACAGACACGATTCCGGGCGGGTCCAGCGGCGGTTCCGCAGCGTCCGTGGCAGCGGATCAGTGCCTGGGGTCTCTGGGAAGTGATACGGGCGGTTCTATTCGTCAGCCCGCCTCCCACTGCGGGGTGGTGGGACTGAAGCCGACCTATGGCCGGGTCTCCCGGTACGGTCTCGTGGCCTTTGGCTCAAGCCTGGATCAGATCGGTCCCCTCTCCAAAACCGTAGCGGATTGCGCGTTGCTGCTCCAGGCTATTTCCGGCCATGACCCGCGGGATTCCACGTCGGTGCCCGAACCGGTGATTGACTATACGGCTGCCATGAAAAAGGATCTGGATGCGGGCCTAAAGGGACTGACCATCGGGATTCCCACCGAGTATGTGGAACAGGAAGGCTTGAGCCCGGATGTGGATGCCGCTGTAAAGGCAGCCATAAAGCAGATGGCAGATCTGGGCGCCACTTGCGTGCCGGTGTCCCTTCCCCATACCCGTTATGCGGTCGCCGCTTATTATGTGATCGCACCGTCTGAAGCCAGTTCCAACCTGGCCCGGTATGACGGGGTGAAATACGGATTTCGGGATCTGCCGGCAACCTCCCTCATGGATATGTATCAGCAAACCAGGTCCATCGGGTTCGGGGCAGAAGTGAAACGACGGATCATTATTGGGACCTATGCCCTGTCTGCCGGCTATTATGACGCTTACTACGGCAAGGCCTCCCAGGTGAGGACCCTGATCACCGAAGATTTTAAAAACGCGTTTACCACCTGTGATGTGCTGCTCTCTCCAGTGGCGCCCACGCCGGCGTTTCCCCTTGGGTCTGTGGTCAATGACCCGCTGACCCTGTATTTGTCGGATATTTTCACCCTGTCCGCCAACCTGGCCGGGATTCCGGGGATGTCTGTTCCCTGCGGATTTTCATCAAACGGTCTGCCCATCGGCGTGCAGCTCCTGGGCCGCCACTTTGACGAAGGAACCTTGCTGCGGTGCGCCTTTCAGTATGAGCAGGCGGCCGCCGTGACACCCAAACGGCCTGAGTTGTAGACCTGTACGATAAGGAGACTTACATGGGAATCAAACCCGAAGGTGAAGCGGTCCGCGAAGCGGTCAAATGGGTGGGGAGTGAACGGAAAACAGCGCCGGATGCATCGGTGAACCAGCTGGTGGAAGCGGCGTCCATAAAATTTGACCTCTCGCCCATGGAGGCCGATTTTCTCTACCGCCTGGTGCGGGAAAACGCCAACTGAACAAACGGTAAGGAGGTCAAATGGGGCACATCCGGATTCTGCCTGACATCCTGACCAACAAGATCGCGGCCGGCGAAGTGGTCGAGCGGCCGGCATCTGTGGTGAAAGAACTGGTTGAAAACGCCCTGGACGCCGGGAGCAGCCGGATTTTCATTGAAATCGGCAAAGGCGGCCGGTCTCAGATCCGGGTGTCGGACAACGGGATTGGCATGTCTGCCGATGACGCCCTGCTCGCCATCGAGCGGTATGCCACCAGCAAGATCAAAACCGATGCGGATCTGTTTGCCATAAACACCCTGGGATTCCGGGGGGAAGCGCTGCCGAGTATCGCGGCGGTGTCAAAATTTACCCTGATCACCCGGGAGCGGGGTGCAGACGGGGGCACCCAGATTCGCATCGACGGGGGAAAAATAAAAGATGTCATTGATGTGGGGGCACCTCCAGGCACCCTGATTTCCGTGGAGCATCTGTTTTTCAACACCCCGGCCCGCCGAAAATTCTTAAAGACCATCAACACAGAAATGGGACATATTGCCGATGCTGTGGCCAGTATTGCCATGGGCTGGCCGGAAGTACAGTTTCATCTGCACCATGACGGACGTCCGGTCAAAACCTGGCTCCGGGTGAAAAACCGCTTTGACCGGGTGGCGGATGTTTTGGGACCCCAGGTACGCGGCGAGCTCCTGCCCATCGCATTCAGCCATGGCAGTGTGTCCATGGAGGGCTGGATCGCCGGCCCCCGGGCTGCCCGGAGCACCTCCCAGAAAATCTACCTGTATGTAAACGGCCGGTATGTGCGGGACCGGGGAATTCAGCGGGCGCTTTTTGAAGGCTTCCGGGGACGGCTGATGAAAGGCCGGTTCCCGGTGGCCATGGTGGCCCTGACCCTGGACGGAGGGGAGGTGGACGTGAATGTCCACCCCACCAAGCACGAAGTGCGGTTTGCAGACCCCCGCCTGATCTATGACAGCATCAAAACCGCAGTATCCGGTGCTTTGGATGCAGCGGAACGGAACCTGTCGGCATCCGGCACCCGGCCGCTTTCTCCGCCCCCACCGTTCTCCGGCCACCAGCCGAACGAACCAGACCGGCCGTCCACAACCGTCTACCCGCCGCCGGCCACCGCGGTTCCCAATGTGGTAAACGAGGATGCCCCCACACCGCAGGTTGAAACGCCGCCGCCCATTGACGCCATCCCTGTGCCAGGACCTGTGTTCGAAAAACCGCGAGAAACAGAACCCCCCTCAATTTCAGCCGCACCCAGGCCCGCAACGGCTACACCTGCTCCCCGGGCAGACGATCAGGCCGATCTCTGGGCAGCTGGCTTTTTCGCGCAGCTGACCGTGATCGGCCAGCTCTGGCAGACCTATATCCTCTGCGAATCACCGGACGGACTGATTCTTATTGATCAGCATGCCGCCCACGAGCGGATCGTGTTTGAACAACTCTCTGCAGATGGAGACCGGGCCCGGCGGGTTCAGCAGCTGCTCATGCCCGAGACCGTGGAACTGGGATACCGGGAGGCGGCCTTGCTGGACGCCCTGATTCCGGAACTGGCCCGCATCGGCCTTGAGATCGAACCCTTTGGCGGGTCCACCGTTGTGGTCAAAGCGGTCCCGGCCCTGATCGATCAACAGAACCCAGGTGACCTGATTCGGGAAATGGTGGAAAAAATGGTGGAAATCGGGTTTTCGCCAGGACCGGAAACCCTCGCAGATGCCATGGATGCCTGCCGGAGCGTCATGGCCTGCCATGGCGCCATCCGGGCACACCAGACCCTAACCGTGTCGCAAATGCGCCAGCTCCTGTCGCAGCTGGACGCCTGCACAACACCGTCTCATTGTCCGCATGGGCGTCCCACCTGGATTCAGTGGTCCCCCCGATTTCTGGAAAAGGCGTTCGGTCGCGTGGTGTAAACAGATATCCCTGTCAGCTGTTTTTAATTTTGTAGGGATTAACCAGAAACACGGGTACAGGCGCCGTCTTGACCATCTGCTCGGCAATGGAGCCGAAAATGACCTTATCAATCCCTTTGCGGCCATGGGTCGCCATGAGCAGCAGATCAATGTGTTCGGCTTCGATATACGTGAGAATCTCTTCGGCGATATCTCCGTTGGCCACTTTGGATTTGATTCTGGGAATCTGCTCAGACAACTCTGCTTTAAAGACCGCGAGTTTGTCTTCCGCGCCCTTGATCACTTCACTCTGGAACTGCTGAATGGAAGGATAGGGCACGTCGAGTCCGACAAAGTAGTCGAACACCCGGGCCACGAAGAGGAGGTGAACCTGGGCATCGAATTTCCGGGCCATGGTAACGACATAGGGGACAAGCTTGGGTGAAGTGTCGGAAAGATCGACCGGAACAAGTATTTTTTTAAAATCTTTCATGGGGTCTCCTTTCGAATGGAAGGGGAGGAGGGTGCAGGGCCGCTGAACATGTGCGGCAGGCTGCCACTCCAGATGGCTTTCATCATAGCGGGTTTCCTTTTTAAGGACAAGGAGAGGATATGAACCGTTGTTCAGAACCGCCGCTGACCCCTGCTCAGGGTGCAGCCCTGGTGAAGCTGGCGCGGCATACACTGGAAACAGCCCTGATGCAGCCGGAAACAGGAGGCGCACCGGATCTGAGTGATGCCGCCTTTGACCGGTGCCAGGGGGTGTTTGTGACCCTGCACAAGACAGGTGTGCTCCGGGGCTGCATCGGCAGCCTGGAAGGAAGGCGCCAGCTGCGAACGGAAGTAGCAGAAAATGCCCGGAGTGCCGCCTTTGAGGATCCCCGGTTTCCGCCACTGTCAGCCGCGGAGCTGGCCCTGGTGGATCTGGAAGTGAGCGTGCTCTCGGAACCGCAGCCGCTGGACTATGCGTCGGCTGATGATTTGCTCGGAAAATTGCGGCCCGGGATCGACGGCGTCATCCTCGCCCAGGGCCGGGCCCGGGCCACCTTCCTGCCCCAGGTCTGGGACCAGCTGCCGGACGCTACATCCTTTCTCGGTCACCTGTGCATGAAAGCCGGACTGCCGGAAAATGCCTGGCGCCAGGGACGGGCGGAAATCTGGACATATCAGGTCCAGTATTTTACCGAAGCATAATTTCATCCGCAGCGGTATCGACTGTTCAGAAACAATCCCGATGCTGCCGTTCAGGTTCCCTGGAACAGGGAACGATAGTTTCGGTACAGCCGGGGGCTGATCCGCGTGAACGTGTCAAAATCCGCCATGAGCTCCAGGCCGGGTACAATGGCTTTGAACACGGGAATGTCAAGATCCTGACGGGTCAGGTCCACATAGACCGGTGTCCGGTTGTTCTGGATCAGGACCTGCTCAATCACGGCAAGGTCGCCGGCGTAACTGCCCGTGCCGGCATCGGGGAAGGATGCCATGCGGCGGTACGGAATGACCGGAGGCGCCGGGATGGAACAAGGGCCTCCGGGATAGGGGTAGGGGGTTTCCGTCAGGGCGGAGATGAGGGCGTTCCGGCTGTTTAAATGAGCGCCAGCCCCTTTGGCCACCACACCGTCAGCACCCATGACAAAACATTTGAAGCAGGGAATACCGAATTCAGTGGTGCAATCCTGAAAAAACAGATCTATGCCCCGGTTCCGGTAATCGGTGAGAAAGGGGCCGACCTCCGGATCATCACTGGCCAGTTTGAAACAGGCTGCTGGATGAAACGGGGTCACGGCGTCGGCATCCCGTTCGATAACTTCAAGCAGCGCCGCCAGTTTGGCCTGTTCCGGAATCCACCCAGCGGCAAGGCCGGTGGAACTCAAACCGGAAAAGAGATCCGGTTCATCCAGGTTGCAGAAGAGAAAGACCATCTGGGCCGGCACATGAATCGTCTGCCCGCCGACGGCGGCCGTTCCCTTCACCCAGTGAAGGGCAGTGCCGGTATACGGGACTTCCAAGGGGATCTGGTTGGGATCCAGCACCGCTGCGCCGCTGGCGATGAGGTCTGCACAGCTGGCGCGAATCAGCTGGTGGGACGCTGTGTAGCCGGTGGCCTTTCCTCGTTCAAAACTGGCAAAGGCAGAGAGCCGCTCGACCACTTCCATCACTGTGGTGATCCGGGCCTGATCCAGGGAAAGCCCTTTTCCATAGCTGCGCTGGGTGCCGGTCACGGAGAAATGGTGCCGTCCCATGGAGGTGCGCAGGGACAGCTGCCAGTCACGGACCAGGGCAATGGGACTCAAGGAGGCTTCATGCCGCATCTCTGTGCCGCAAAGCCGGCCTGTTTTTTCCAGCCTGAAAAGGGCTTCCCGGGCCCCGTCTTCAGGAGACAGGATCGACTCCGGCACGGTATCCGGCAGCGCCGGCAGATCGGTAAGGGTAAAACAGCGGGTCGTATCGGCCTGCCTGAGGATCGGTTCCGGTACCGGAGGGGCTTTGGAAGCGGGTGTAAACCGGTGGTTCAGCAGGTTCGGGGCAATGAACCGTATCCACTCCCGGTGCACCTCCCGGTCTGGCAGGGATTCGGCACGCAAATGGATCAGCGGGGAACAATCAGCCAGTTCTGCCAGCATATCCGGGTCTGACAGTGCTGGCAGCGTATCCCTGCGGCTGCTGGCCAGCAGTGCTTCCGCGCATACAGACCGCACCGCGGAACCACCTCGGTTGAAGTAGTGAAGAATGTGATCGGTTTCCATGGAGACAACCCTGCGCAAGAGCGCCTGATGCAGGAAACTGTCCATGGGGCAGGTTTCAAGGCGGGCCATGAGGTCTGCTTCGGATGGGTCATTGGCAGGGCAGCAGGCAAAATAGCCCGCCCCGCATGCGGTATCGACAAGCCGGAGTTCATACGGGTAAAAATCGGTATCAGGCACGATAAATCTCCACTGGGTTGAAACCGTTACGTCAGAAGGTTGTAGGAGGCGGCCGGTCCGGCGTCAAGGGTTTTGATACCGGAACCGTGATAAACCACGGCGGATTTAACAGCGGCGGAATGGCTTGTATTTCCTAACTGTTTGATGTTGCGAAATATTGAATCTTCTTGACAGGAAATGCAGAAATGAATATAAAATCCTTTTTAACCAACCGCCGGCCGGCTGCGGCGGGCGGTCGCCTGACAGGGCAGGGACAATGCTTGTCCATAATCGTTTGAGCGTTTGACGATATGCGGGTTTCGGCAACCTTGCAGAGGTTGTCTGTTTTGTCGTTTTTAATTTTTGTGACGCATCTGCGTTGCCGCCTACCATGGGCGAAAACGGACAGGAAGAGCTTATGCGCATTCAAGACCTCCTCCAATCCAAACGGGCCGAACTGGTGAATCTGTGGTTTGAGCGCGTAATCGACACCTATCCTGCTGAAACAGCAAAGTTTATCCGAAAAGAAAAAGATCCGTTCGCCAATCCGGTGGGGAGTTCTACCCTGACCGGGCTGGAAGGCGTGCTCGATAAACTTTCCTATCCCCTGGATCGGGCCGCAGTGGAGGAAATGCTGGATCCCATTGTCCGGATCCGCGCCGTACAGAGTTTCAAACCGTCGGATGCGGTCCGTTTTGTTTTTGATCTGAAATATCTGGTCAAAAAAACCGCTGCGGGCACGGATATCGAGGATATGGACCTGCTCGACCGTCTGCTGGATGAAGTGGCACTGGTCGCGTTTGATAAATATATGGACTGTAAACTGCAGTTGTTTGAGTTCCGGGCCAATCAGACCCGGAACCGGACCCTCCGGCTGCTGGAAAAAGCCGGACTGATGAAAGAGGTTGAAGCGGTTGGGGCGGAGATTATCCCGCACAATGTTTATAAAAACGGAGGCTTTGACCAGCATTCGTAACGGTTTTCGCCGGGCGGACACGGGCTGTGCTGCAGATGGAAAACGCCGCAGTTTTTCCAGAGGCATCCAGAATCGCGCCTGCCGGGGACAACGTGTGCCGAAGACTGGATTGGAGCCGCAAAGCGAGGTGAAGGTAAATGAATGCACATGTGTTAGTTTCACTCATTGCCGTCGTTGTCCTGGGAGGGCTCGCCTACGCGGGTGGCCAGGCATCGGGGCTGCAGTTTATCTTCGGGGTGATTCTTCCGTACATGGCCGTCACGATTTTCGTGTTCGGCTTTACAAGGAAGATCATCGGCTGGGGGCGTTCAGCAGTGCCCTTTGCCATCCCGACAACCTGCGGCCAACAAAAATCCTTTTCCTGGATTAACCAGGCCAAGGTGGATAACCCGAGCACAAAGCTCGGTGTTGTCATCCGTATGGTCCTGGAAATCACCGTGTTCCGGTCCTTGTTCCGGAATACCCTGATGGAAGTCCGGGATGGCGGAAAACTTTCCTATGAATGGGAAAAGTGGCTCTGGATCGCCGCCTTGGCCTTCCATTACTCGTTTCTGGTGGTCCTGCTGCGCCACATGCGGTTCTTTTTCGAGCCGGTGCCGGCCGTGATCAAGCTGCTTGAAGCCCTGGACGGTTTTCTCCAGATCGGCCTGCCGGGGCTTTTTATGTCCGGTTTTGTCCTTCTGGGTGCGGCGCTGTACCTGTTTGTCCGCCGGATGATTCATCCCCAGGTCAACTACATTTCTCTGGCAGCTGATTATTTTCCCTTGTTTCTGATTATGGCCATTGCACTGACTGGCATCCGGATGCGCTACGTTACCAAAGTGGACATTGTCGCGATCAAAAGCCTGACCATGGGTCTGGTGACCTTGAATCCCACCATCCCCGATGGTGTGAGTCCGCTGTTTTTTACACACCTTTTTCTGGTCTGCGTCCTTCTGGCCTATTTCCCGTTCAGCAAGCTGATGCACATGGGCGGCGTCTTCATGAGCCCCACGCGGAACATGCTGGCCAATACCCGTGAATATCGGCACGTGAACCCCTGGAACTATCCGGTCAAGAAACATACCTACGAAGAGTATGAAGACGACTTCCGGGAAAAGATGATCGAAGCCGGCCTCCCGGTTGAAAAGGAGTAAGGAATGGCTGAACATATCTCTATCGCAAATGATGAACGGCTGACCCAAATCAACCACAGGCCGCCCAAGACCGGCTGGATGGATACCCCGACGGAAATCCGCAAAGGGATGTATTGTTATGCCGGGAAAAAAGAAAGCCTGGAAACCTTGGGTTTTCCGAATGCCCGTCAGTGGGATCCTTCGGAAGAAGACTGGAAACTGCCGGAAAACTGGCAGGAAATTATTCACAAAGGCTTCAAGGAGCGTCTGGACCGGTTCCGCAGCTTCAAGGTCTTTATGGATATCTGTGTGCGCTGCGGTGCCTGCGCGGACAAATGCCACTTTTTCATCGGTACCGGTGATCCCAAGAACATGCCCGTACTGCGCGCCGAGCTGCTCCGGTCTGTTTACCGAAACGATTTCACCACCGCCGGCAAGATTTTCAAGAAGCTGGCCGGTGCCCGCAAGCTGACCGTGGATGTGCTCAAAGAGTGGTGGTACTACATGTTCCAGTGTACGGAATGTCGCCGGTGTTCTGTTTTCTGTCCATATGGGATTGATACTGCGGAGATCACCATCATGGGCCGGGAACTCTTGAACCTCCTCGGTTTGAACATCGACTGGATCGCCACCCCGGTCTCCAACTGTTACATGACCGGTAACCACCTGGGCATCCAGCCCCATGCCTTCAAAGAAATGCTCGAATTCTTCGTCGAAGACATCGAAGACATCACCGGCGTGGACTGTACCCCCTCCTTTAGTGAAAAAGGGGCGGATATCCTCTTTATCACCCCGTCCGGGGACGTGTTTGCCGATCCAGGCACCTACACGGCCATGGGCTACCTCATGCTGTTCGAGTACCTGAAGCGGGAATACGGGCTGAAGGTCACCTGGAGCACCTACGCCTCTGAGGGCGGGAACTTCGGTTTTTTCACCTCCCACGAAACCATGAAACGCCTGAACTCCAAGATGTACGCGGAAGCCAAACGTCTGGGCGTCAAATGGATCCTCGGCGGCGAGTGCGGTCACATGTGGCGGGTCATCACCCAGTACATGGATACCATGAATGGCCCTGCCGATTTCCTGGAAGAACCGGTCAGCCCGATCACCGGCACGGTGTTCGAAAACGCCCGGTCCACCAAGATGGTGCATATCGCTGAATTCACCGCTGACCTGATCCGGCACGGCAAACTGAAGCTGGACAAGAAACGGAACGATCATCTGAAGGTCACCTTCCACGATTCCTGCAACCCGTCCCGCGGTATGGGGATGCTCGAAGAACCCCGCTACGTGATTCGGAATGTCTGCAACCACTTCTATGAAATGCCGGCCAACACCATTCGCGAGCAGACCTTCTGCTGCGGTTCTGGTGCCGGGCTCAATGCGGGTGAAAACATGGAACTGCGGATGGCCGGCGGTCTGCCACGCGCCAATGCCGTCCGCTATGTGCACGAGAAATACGGTGTGAACATGCTTGCCTGCGTCTGCGCCATTGACCGTGCGGCGTTTCCGCCCCTGATGGAATACTGGGTACCGGAAGTGGATGTGACAGGTCTCCATGAACTGGTGGCCAACGCCCTGATACTGCCGGGCGAAACCACCCGGGAAACCGACCTGCGCGGGGAACCGCTCGAAGGAATGGAGGAATAATAGATGTATCATAAGAAATTTGTGATCACCGGCCTTGTGATATTTTTGGGATTGTTCACCTATCCCCTCTGGTCCAATATGGGCGGCGCAAAAGCGAAACCCGAACCGGTTCTGTCCGAAACCGCCAAAAAAGCGGGCTCGTGTGTGCGTGACAAAGCGTACATGACGCGGAAACATATGCAGCTTCTGGATGTATGGCGAGATACGGTCGTACGTAAGGGAGAGCGCATGTATACCAGTCCGGACAACGGTAAAACCTACAACATGAGCCTTTCCACTGGCAAGGAATCCTGTCTGGGCTGCCACACCAGCAAGGCAGAGTTCTGTGACCGCTGCCATGACTATGCATCGGTGCGGCCTTACTGCTGGGACTGCCACACGGTTCTGGAGGAGAAAAAATAATGGAAAAGACCCGAAGAAATTTTCTGAAAATCGCCGGGGTTTCCGCATTGGGACTCAGTGCCGGACCGGTGGTGAATGCCATCGCCTCTGCCAGTGCCGGACATGATGCCACCAGCGCCAAAGCGCCAAAGGAAGCACCGGCTGCCGAAGAAAAATCGTCGATGTTTTCAAAGAAAAGCAGCGCCCTGACCGCGAAACGCTGGGCCATGGTCATCGATACCCGCAAGCTCAATGATAAGCTGAATGCCAAGATCGAAAAGGCCTGCCATGCCATCCACAATGTGCCGGACAATCCGAACCCCCGGCATGAAATCAAGTGGATCTGGGATGACAGCTACGGGCACGTCTTTCCCATGCGGGAACACGAGCATGTGAATGAAAAACTGAAAAACACGCCGTTGCTGGCCTTGTGCAACCACTGCCAGAATCCGCCGTGTGTTCAGGCCTGCCCGACCCAAGCCACCTTTCAGCGGGAAGACGGCATTGTGCTGATGGACTTTCACCGATGTATCGGCTGCCGGTTCTGTATGGCCGCTTGTCCGTACGGCTCCCGGAGTTTCAACTTCGTGGATCCGCGGAAAAGTCTGAAAACGATTGCTCCGGAATTCCCCACCCGCATGAAAGGGGTTGTGGAAAAGTGCAATTTCTGCGCAGAACGTCTGGCCGTCGGCAAACAGCCGGCATGTGTGGAAGCATCTGATGGCGCCATCGTTTTCGGCGATCTGGATGATCCCAACTCCAAGGTCCGGCAGGCGCTGAAATCAAACTACACCATCCGACGGAAACAGAGCCTGGGTACCGGCCCGACCGTCTACTACATCGTGTGAGGTGGCTGATATGCTTGAAACCGCATTAAAAGGAACAAACAAGTACTACCTGTGGATTCTGGCACTGCTCGGCGCCATCGGCCTCGGCTTTGCCGCATACATGGATCAGTTCATGATCGGTCTGGGAATCACCGGCATGAGCCGGGACGTGACCTGGGGATTCTACATTGCCCAGTTTACCTATCTCGTCGGTGTGGCTGCCGGGGGGGTCATGGTGGTCATGCCCTATTATCTCCATGATTACAAAAAATTCGGCCGGATCACCGTGCTGGGTGAATTTCTGGCGGTATCCGCACTGATCATGTGCCTGCTCTTCATCGTGGCGGACCTGGGGATGCCCATGCGGCTTTTTAACGTGGTGATCCATCCCACTCCCCATTCCATGCTGTTCTATGACATGCTGGTACTCAACGGGTACCTGTTTCTGAACATTGTCGTGGGCTGGAAAGTACTCGAAGCAGAACGCAATCAGGTGTCACCGCCGGCATGGACCAAACCCCTGATCTACATTTCCATTCCGTTTGCCTTTGGTATCCATACGGTTACGGCGTTTCTGTACTGCGGTCTGCCCGGCCGCGGGTTCTGGCTGACCGCCATTCTGGCCCCGCGCTTTCTGGCATCCGCCTTTGCCGCAGGGCCGGCTTTCCTGATCCTGCTCGCCTATATCGTTAAGGCCGTGACCAAGTTCGATGCAGGCAAGGAAGCCATCCAGACCCTGTCCAAGATCGTCACCTATGCCCTGATCGCCAATGTGTTCTTTTTCGGGTGTGAAGTCTTCGTGACCTACTACAGTCAGATTCCGGAGCACATGGATCACATGAACTACCTGTTTGTCGGCAGCCATGGCCACGGTGCCCTGGTCCCCTGGATGTGGGCGTCCATGATTCTCATGCTCACCGCCATTGTCTTTCTGGTGGTTCCCTCGCTGCGGTCAAATTCGTTCATCCTGCCTTTCACCTGCATCATGGTGTTTGCCGGTACCTGGATCGACAAGGGGCTTGGTATGATCTCCGGCGGGTTTGTCCCTTCACCCATGCATCATTACACCGAATACATCCCCACGGTGAAAGAACTGATCATCACCATGGGCGTGTATGCCACGGGCTTTCTGGTCCTGACCGTGCTTTTCAAGATCGCGACCACCGTGAAGGAAGAAGTGAACGGCTAAAACCTCAAAACAGGCTGACTGCGGGCCATACAGAAAAGGCCGATTCTCCTCTGGGAGAATCGGCCTTTTTTTATTTATTAACGGATTGGGATCAGCAGATATTTGATGATATTCGAAAGCTCTTTTCCATCACAAACGGCAAAAAAGGCGCGAACCATCAACTTGCTGATCAAACGCGACGCCGGACGGCTGCAGAAACACCCACGCTGATCAGAATCGCCACTGGTACCCAGGAACCGGTGGTGCCAGATGCGGCCACGGTCTGGATGAAGCAGGAGCCGTCATCGTCATCGTCCGTGGAACCCGGCGCAATCTGCTCGGCAAGGCTATCGGCGAGCAGACGGTGGGCCCTGGTGGTGGGGTGGATGGCGTCCCAGAACAGGTAATCCTCCGCAGGTTCGTTGACTTCGCCGGTATCGCTCCAGTCCGCATCCAGCACCAAATACGTGCCGGTTGAATTGGCAAAGATGCCGGCATCGATCTGGTCGTTCAGAAAGGCAAACGCATCATAGGTGTGCATGACCATATCCGTATGGGATGCGGAAAACGCATTGACGGCGTCCAGGAGGCCGGTATTGAAATCACTGGTGAGTTGTGAGGCAATCTGGGAAACGGTTTCACCCAGGGCCAGTGCGGGCGGTGTTTTTCCGAGATCGGGCACGTTTATGAAAAGAAAATTCCGGGCACCGGCTGCGTAGAGTTTTTCAAAGGAACCGGCAACACTGGCTGCAGCAGTGCGGATAAGAGCTTCCGTGTTTGCTGCGTCAGACCGGCCCTGACTAAAAACCCGCAAGTCATTTCCGCCGATCCAGATGATGAAAAGGGCCGTGTCGCTTAACGGATCCGCCTGGCTTGAAAGATAGCTGTCAATCTGGCCTTCCACACCCAGAGGCGGTAAAAATCCCTGATCTACCAGATCCTGAACATCCTGTCTTTCATGTCCTTTTGTCATTGCACCGGCAATGGCGTGATTGTTCAGGGATGCATCCCAGGTCTCGGCAAGATATTCAGCCCACACATCTCCGTTGCTCCATACCTTTCGGACCCCATTGGGGTTGGTCTCCGCGTTGAATTCCCCCACAATGGGGCTCACATAGTTGAACAGACCGCCGTGGTCACTCAGACTGTCCCCGAAAAGCACCATCGTGTCATATGTGGCAGCAGAAACAACGGTCGCCCAGATCAGAGAGATCAAGGCGCCAATGAAAACGGTACACTGTTTTTTATTGCGATTCATGACTCACCTCTCGCTATAAGGAGTTATCTTGATTCGATGTTCAGATTGAACTGATCATATCGGCTCTGAAAAAAACGCGCAATGGTTGATTGGAATAGAACCGGAAACGAAATTGGTTGATGAAAAGACGGGGATCCTGGGTTATAGTGGGTACACATGCGGTAAAGCGATCAGCGGGTTGCATTTTCTGCGTGAAGCTATAGTGTATACAAACGACGTGTGTATTCAACAAATGAACCATCAGGAGCAGGAGGACGTCTGACATGACGGAAAAAAATGCAGCACGCCTGGAACAATGGCACGATATCGTTTTCAACCGGAACCTTTCCGCGCTCGAGGAGATCCTCGCACCGGACGTGGAATTTCATTCCCCTTTCATGTGGAAGCCCAAAAACACCCGTCTGGAGGCCGTCGCTATTTTAAGCACCGTGATCGAGGTATTCGAAAATTTTACCTATCACCGTGAACTGACGCCGGATCACCGGTGGGCGCTGGAGTTTTCAGCAAACGTAGGCGAAAAATCCCTCAAGGGGATTGATCTGATCGAATTCAATGACAAGGGTCAGATTTCCCGGTTTGAGGTGTTTATCCGTCCCATGAACGGGCTCATGGCGCTGGGGGAGGCCATGGGCAGGCGATTGGCGGAAAAGGGGTATATTTGATTTTTATCCTTGATCGGTGCGGATAAAGAGCATATCGGGTGCACTGGGGGGACGTATGAAAACAGGGCGTACGCAATTGGATCTGGCAAGCAACCCGGCATGGCTGATGATGGCGCTGCAGGGGATACTCGGCGTCCTGGGCCTGGTGGCCTGGTGGCAGCTGTACCGGGTGCTGCCGGATCTGGCCTCCTTTCTCACCTACCGGTTATTAGGAATCAGCGAAGGTTCCCATTTGGGAGCGTCTGTGACGTTTTTTCTCTATGACACGCCCAAGGTGTTGCTGCTACTGGTCCTGGTGGTTTTCGGGGTTGGCATTATCCGCAGTTTTTTCACAGCAGAAAAGACCCGGGCCTTTTTGTCCGGAAAAAGCGAATTTGCCGGCAATATCCTGGCTGCCCTGCTGGGGATCGTGACTCCGTTCTGTTCCTGCTCTGCTGTGCCGCTCTTTATCGGATTTGTGGCTGCCGGCGTGCCCCTGGGCGTGACGTTTTCGTTTCTCATCTCAGCTCCCATGGTGAACGAAATCGCCCTGGGACTGCTCTATGGGCTCCTGGGCTGGAAAATCGCGGCCATCTATATGGGTACAGGGCTGTCAGTGGCCATTGTCTCCGGATGGGTGATCGGCCGGCTGAAGTTGGAGAACCACATTGAAGACTGGGTGCGTGAAGCCAGTGCTGACGCCGTCACCCTCCCGGAAGATGCCATGATCTGGCAGGATCGCATCGTCTACGGCTGGGACGCGGTAAAAGAGATCTTTGGCCGTGTCTGGATCTACGTGATCCTGGGCATTGCCGTGGGGGCCGGGATTCACGGTTTTGTACCTGAAGGCGTCATGGCGTCGATCATGGGCAAAGACACCTGGTGGTCAGTGCCCGTATCGGTCCTGGCCGGGGTGCCCATGTATTCAAATGCCGCCGGCGTGATTCCTGTGGTGGAAGCCCTGCTGGGAAAAGGGGCGGCGGTGGGATCGGTGCTGGCCTTCATGATGAGTGTAATCGCCCTGTCCCTGGCGGAACTGGTGATTCTGCGGAACGTGTTGAAACCCAAACTGATTGCGGCCTTTGTGTGCGTCGTGGCCTGCGGAATCCTCTTGGTGGGGTATCTGTTCAACATGCTGCTGTAATTCTTTTTAAGGGAACGCGAAATGCGCATAAAAGTACTCGGACCGGGATGTGCCAAATGCACGAAAACGGAAAAGCGGGTCAAGGAAGTGGTGGCTGAGACCGGCGTGGATGCAACCGTGGAAAAAGTAAGTGATATGATGGAAATTGCCGGTCACGGCGTGGTCAGCACACCGGCGGTTATCGTTGACGGTGAGGTGAAAATAACCGGTAAGGTGCCCAAAAAAAATGACATCAAAAAGTGGTTGGGCGGTTGATGGGGAACGTTGGCAGCGCAGGAAGTTGCCAGTGTGTTTCATCGATCCCAGAACTAACGTGCTGAAAATGTAAATAACATTCTGTTATTTTTGACTTTTTACGATATCGTCAAGAAATAGATATATAATTCTCTAAAAATACAATTTTAAATGCGAAGGAATTAAGTTATTAAAAAAATAATTGAATTTAAATAATTTTAAATCAAATCCGAAAGCTGAGTTAATATTTAAGGAGATCAGAAGAATGTTACATGATGATTTTTATCGTCCTTTCAATACAGCACTCACTGCCGTTGCTTGTCTATGGCGTATTCCAATAAAGTGTCTGCTTCTGATTATGCCTGTCGCACTGGTGGGAATCGGATGCACGGGTAGCCCCAGGCCTGATATGACGTTGCCCCATGTTTCTGAACCGGAAGCATGGCGGTCGAGCATAGAGGCGCCTGCGGTGTCGGCGGACTATGAACTCGGTCCAAATGATTTGTTGCTGATCACCTATTTGAAAGTTGCGGCACCAACGATACAAAAATACAGGATAGAGCCTGGTGATGTCATTCTTGCCGAGTTTCATGGCAATGAACATTTAAATAGGAATTTGATCGTCGGTTCTGATGGATATGTGATTGCCCCGTTTGTAGGAGAGGTAATGGCTGCGGGACGAGAGGTGATGGCTTTGGCAGATGATTTGCGTAAGCGTTTCATCAAGGGGGAATACTTAAAGGAACAGACTTCTCTGACCCTCTCTCTTGTCAGATCAAATAGTTCCTATGAGGAGTTTCAAAAGCTGAATCTGGATGAAACCCTTGGTGGCAACGCGTATGGCCGTATGATTGTGGTCGGTATGGACGGACTATTGCAATTGCCCCTTGTGGGTCCGTTGAAAGCTGCAGGCAAAACAGTGAGTCGTCTTCGTAATGATATTCAGGCTGAATATTCCAAGATTTTTCCCGCTTCAAGTGTTCTCTTGGAACTGCGTGAGTCCCGCTCCAATCTAGTTTATGTTCTGGGTGAAGTCAACAGACCGGGTGTGTTTAATATGACACAACCTACAACCGTGGCTCAGGCCCTGGTCAATTCCTTGGGGTATAAAGATTCCGCAGATCTTTCCTCTGTGGTGCTTGTGCGTCGTAACAAGAAAGGTGCCCCAGAGGCAACGCTTGTTAATCTAGAAAAAGTAATTGCAAAGGGGGATCTGTCTGAAGATATCCTGCTTTCCCGTTACGATGTCATCTATGTGCCGCCATCCAGAATTTATAAAATGAACCAGGCCATATTGTTCGGTATCCGCAATATGATGCCGGTACAGGCATCTATTAATGGCGGATTTTCATACGTATACACCATAAATTGATATGATTCAGTATGAGGTAAAGACGTGAGACATCTACTTGAAGTGTTTTTTAGGCAACTCAAGAGTTTTGCTGCGATTGTGGTAATATGCATTCTCGTTGTATTTGTCGGGAATTATCTTGTTACTTTTGAATACGAAAGTGAAGCAAAAATTTTGATCAATGTGGGGCGCGAGGCAACGCTTCCAACGATCGCCATGACACAACCGCTGAACATTTACCTTGAGCGAAAAGATCAGATAAACAGTCAGATACAGATTTTGGAGAGCAGGGCGCTGATTCAAGAAACACTGGCGTTGTTTCCAGCTGACTGGGGAAAGCCATCGGCACCGCAGACCCTGTTTCAAAAAATTAAGGCAAGCATAAAGGCGTCTGTCAAGGCTGCTAGCCAATCCGTTCGATATATCCTTGAGCGTATGGGGCTTGTGCCTGAAATTACGGCGGAGCAGTCAAGGATCATTTGGTTTATGCAGCATCTTGAGGTCGAGGCAATGCAGGGGACGAATGTCTTACGGGTGGCGTTCTCTCATCCCCATCCAGCAATGGCGCAGGAATTTCTCAAGGCGTTTCTGGATCGCTATCTTGATCTTACTGCGAAAACGAATAATAATAAATCTTCCATGCTGTTTTTCCGGCAACAGACCACTGCATTGAAAAAGGATCTCAACCGGGCGGAAAAGAAGTTGAGTGATTTTCGGAACAGATGGAGCATCTTCGATCTTTCGATGCAAAAAAACAACACGTCCAAGGAATTGATGGATACCACGACGCGGATCCGAAACAAGGAGCTTTTATTGCGCAGTCTGGAGCGAGATTTGCTTGCTTATAAGAAGGCAAAAGGACAACATGTTGAATCTGATCTGTCAACAGATCTTCGTGATGATCCAACACTCATCGAAATGCTCAAAATGCTAGTTGCCGTTAAATTTCGCCTGAGCAGGGATCTTGAAACACTGGGGAAAAACCATCCGAAAATTGAAGCGCTTATGGGGGAGATTGCCAGTATCCGTAATGGCCTTAAACAAGAAGTCATCAGAATTATCGAAAATCGGGTTAAAAATGTGGGCAAAGAATTAACCAATTTACAGGCACAAAAAAAGGCGCTTGAATCCCGTGTTCAGGTCCTGGATGAAAAAGGGATTGAGATGGAAGCGTTACAACGCTCAGTGAATCTGAAGCGTGCAGCCTTTATAACCTATTCGGAAAAAATGGAGACCTCACGAATCAATACGGTGATGGATCAGGCGCAACTCTCTTCGGCAACCATTTTTGAGCCTCCTCTGATGCCGATTAAGCCTGTTTCGCCCAAAAGGATGTTAAATTTTTTACTCAGTGTTATTGCGGGTATCATTTTGGGTTTTTTCTATATTCTACTTGCTGAAATGACCCGTGCGACCATCGATAATCCCAATGAAATGAATGCAATTCTTGACACGCCGGCCCAGACCTTTCTGATGGATTTGAAGACCCAGTACCCGTTGCATGATGAGATTTAATACGTTTAAAAGGAAATCCTATGTTAAAATTTACACCCCAAAAGTCTGCCGGACACCTGTTGTCGATCCCTTCTTATCAGGCGTTTAGAAAATCCTTTCAGCTGCTGGCCAGTAAACTCCAGTATTCACCACGTACACCCCTTCATACGCTGTTAGTTGTCGGTGCTGCTGCCGGTGTGGGAACCACTACGGTGGCAATCGGTTTTGCTCGGTTTTTGGCTGAGGTCTTGCAGCAGAAGGTGCTTCTTGTTGATGCGGATTACCGAACTGAATCGGCAAAGGGCAAAAAAAAAGATGAGAAAGCGAAAGGGTTCTGCGAACTGCTTGCCCATAAAGCCCGTCTTGAAGAAGTGGTTGTACAGCAGAGTGATTTTCTTGATTTCCTGCCTCGTGGTGATGCCGCCTTGCTTTCCAGCACATTATTTTCAATAAACAAGGATATGAAATCGTCCATAGATGATATCGCCTCACATTATGCCATGGTGATTATTGATGCCAGTCCGTTGGCCATGAGTCCTGGAACCTACAGCCTTGCACATATCGTGGATGGTGTGATTGTCGTGGCCCAGGCCGAAAAGACCCGTAAGGCCGTATTGCAGAATGTTCGCGATCAGTTACAAAGCATTGACGCATTTATCGCTGGCGCTGTTCTCAATAAGAGAAAATTTCATATTCCGGCCTGGCTTTATAACTACTTGTAAAAGAGCGGGCGATACAGGGGAAGGTGACATGAAAGAGTCTAGTGGGCGTTATAAACAGATGCCAAAGATGATACGCAATCTTTGGGATATGCACCTCGACGCTCAAGTTTATTTTTTAAATCACGTTGTCGGACATATCCCCAGCCACAGCATCCGCAAGGCGTATTACAGACGCATAATGAGATGGCGTATCGGTCAGAACACAAGCATTCACGAACGCCTAAGAATAATGGGTGTACCGGGAGGTGTGGAAATCGGTAACAATGTGTGCATCGGTCAGGACACTTATCTAGCCGCAGTCGGTTGGCCGGATTCTTTTTTGCAGGTTGGCAATAACGTGAACATTGCCATGCAGGTGTTCATAACCATGGGCGGACACGATATCTCAACAAAAGGCAATTTTGACTTGCAAATCCGGCCCGTTCATATTGACGACCACGCCATTGTTTTTGCCCGAAGTATGATCATTATGGCGAACATCGGACGTGGTGCCGTTGTGTTGCCCGGTGCCGTCGTCACTCAGGATGTGGAACCGTTTGCCATCGTAGGAGGCGTGCCCGCAAAAAAAATCAGCGAAAGAGAGCCAAAGCAAGACCCTGCGTATCTCCTTAAATGGATGTGGAGATTTCATTAGCCCGGACACCTTGTATAACTATGCAAACACGTCTCTATAAAATGCCGCTTATTGGAGGCATCGGAATGCTGGGAGGCATGCTCCCTCTTCTGCTCGGCGGCGATCTCCGTCTTTTTTTCTTCATTATGGCGACCCTCTGCGGTATCAGCATGGTTCTGCTGCTATACAGGATGGGGCTAGATAGACAGCTATTGCTCATGGGGTTGGGTGTTTCCATGGTCATCAATCCCAATAAGTTTTTTTTGACCACTGGCGTAACGCGGCAACACTTCGGTGGTATACCTGCCCCGTTTATCAGCCTCACCGATTTGGTCTTCTTTTGTATGCTCATCGCAATGATCGTAAAATCTAATAAGGCAACATGGCTTAATTCCTTCACCTTGTTTGAAAAGCTGATGATAGGATTTTATGTTCTGGCAATGGCCGTTTCCATACCGGGGTCCATTGAGCCGCCGTTTGGCGTCTATCATCTCATGTTTGAATTCAAGTGTATCCTCCTTTTCGTGACCGTCGTGGGTTTGGGACAGGAGAGATGTCTGCGGGAAACACTATCGAACATGCGGCTTATGTTTGCAGGCATTGCAATGGGGACTCTGATGGAAGTGGTTGCCGTTATCGTTGAATATAACGGACTGATTCCTCCTGGAACTTCTTTTATGGGCATCACGGTTGGAGGATTCAAGGAATCTTTGGCAGGCATGCTTACCAGTAGGGTCGGTGGTACGTACCGCCACCCGAATTATCTGGCTATTCCCATGGCTGCCATGTTGGTACCCTTTACCGCGCTTGCCCTTACCAATAAAAAAGCGTGGAGGTTCTTGTTCGCCTGTGCGACGCTGAGTGCGGGTTTCTGTCTGGCATTGACGCTTTCACGCGGCGGCTGGCTGGCCGCTTGTGTGAGTATTGCTGTCTGTACGATGGTTATGTTGTCAACAAAAGAAGGGATACGTTTCATCCGGCGAAATTCAATGCTGGTGTCAATTATCCTGGTGGTCGGTCTGGTGACGGGTCTTTCTCTGTCGGATCTGATCCGATACAAACTGTTCCATTCTGATCCGACAAACATTGATGCAAGAATTGCGCTCAACGACATGGCTTTGGATATAATCAAAGACCATCCGCTCCAGGGCGTTGGGCTTAATAACTCTGTCCAGGCGAGTGAGAAATACGGCATGATGGAGCAATTCACCACCTCTGTTGGATTGCCGCCGGTTATCCATAATATTTATCTGCTTCTGGCTGCTGAAATTGGGATCCCTGGTCTTCTGGCGTTTGTTCTGTTTGGCGCTTCAGTTTGCATTAAGGGCTTTCTTGTTGCGAGACGCTTTCGATATATTCCTGAAATAGCGTTGCCTTTGATGGCTCTGGCCGCTGGCCTCTTAGCGTATCTGCTCGCAGACCTTTTTGGCCCAGGCCTTCGCAAACAAGAAATCGCATATCAATACTGGTGGCACCTTGGATGCGTTCTTTTATATACCAATGCACTTCTTGATCAACTTGGAATCACGCATGATGGGGAAAAATAACATCGAAAAAACATACCATGTTGATCTGGATGTGGCCAGAGGCATGATGATTCTTCTCATGGTATTTAGACATGCAGTGAATACGACGTTACCAGAGGACCTTCCTCTATATGTTTATTTGTATTTGATCTCTGATTGGTTTAATATGCCGTTTTTCATGTTTATTTCCGGGATTGTCTCGGCATTTTCCATAAAAAGGCTCGACGTATTGTCAGATTTTTTTTCCCTGTTGAAAAGCAGGGCCATACGTTTGCTGATTCCTTATTTTCTCTTTGCAGGAATTGTTTTTGCAGGAAAGATGTTGTTACAGAATGTTGTCACGCTTGAAAAACCAGTATCCGGTTTCAATGCACTATTCATGATCATCCTGGCACCCAAACAAAGTTCGTTTGGTTCTTATCTCTGGTTTGTTTACGTATTATTTTTGTTCTATTTTGTTGTATCACTAGCTAAGTTTTTATTGAAAAAAAACTGGATGCCTGTTTGCCTTGCACTAGGATTTATTTTGCAGTTTGTTGAGGGAACGGATTATCTTGCCATCAAACAGTTTAACGCGTATTTTTTCTATTTTGTTTTTGGTAACTATGTGTACAAACATTACTCCTCCTACCTGGATTTCATTCAAAAATATAGATACGTGTTTATCCTCATGCTTGGTCTGTTTATAGGGGTCACCAGCCTTGTTGAGATGACACCTTTTATTGTCGGTATGCTTTCTCTTCCTGTGCTTCATTATTTTTCACGCATTGATTGGGTTGAAAACAATTGTTTTTTATTATTGTGCGGTAGGTATATGTATCCTATTTATCTTATGAACACCTTTTTTATCAATTTTTTCAAGATGCTGTATGCGTGCGTCTTCCCATTGGATGGCGGGTCTTTTTTATTTTTTGCTTTATTGTGCATCCCTGTGGGGGTTTTGGGTCCGTATATCACTCAACGCATGGTTATTCGTCGTATTCCCTATCTTAATACCATAATTAGATAACAGTGGCTGTTCATCTCCCAATACTAGGATATCTTGTTCTTTTTCATGAAAAGGGAAATACGTGGTGAGTAAAATTATCAATACAGGAGCGGGGATCTTTGTCGCGCGTTTGTGTCAGCCGCTGCTTTCGTTTCTGTTGTTCGGTGCTGCGGCAAGAGTCCTGTCTCCAGAAATATTCGGCTCATATGTTTTATTGATGGGATTGTTGATGCTTTTTCAGGCCTGTGCCACATTGGGATTGGTGCCTCTCTTTACCCGAGAAATCAGCCGGCACAGTGATGTGTCAGGCGTCTGGCTCAAGAGCGCAGCCGTTATTATGTTACCGGCATCCCTTTTAACCTGGCTGTGTTTCCCGCTGGCAATATCTCTGCTTGGCGGTACTGAACAGGCCAGGGCTGCCAGTTGGATACTTGGCGCATCCCTGCCATTTTCATCGGGCATACTCTGTCTGGAAGCCGTCGTCATATCTCTGGGACTTTCACGGCAGATTGTTGTACAAAATTTTTTTGAAAACCTTCTCCGGGTGACGATTTCCCTGACTCTCTTGGCGTTTGGTTTTGGTCTATTTATGCTTATGGCCGTTTATGTCTGCACACGAGCAGTTGGTTTTTTATATCTCTTTTCCAGAGCAGGAACTGTTTGCGGCATGGACAAAAGGGTTGTGATACGACTGCTTCGTGGTATTCCCACCTACGGGGCGATGGTCATTGGCGCGATGCTTTTTTTTAAGGTGGATATACTGGTCATTTCGGTTTTTTGTGGTGAAGTGGAAGTGGGGATCTATGGTTCGGCCTACCGATTGCTTGCCCTGACATTTCTTTTCCCCGACAGCTTTGTGGCAGTTCTTTTTCCTGGAATTTCAAGAGCATGCATAGATAACCCTGATCATTTGACAGAACTTGTACCCCAATTTATGCGGCTGATGTTGGCTGTGGAATTGCCCGTCTGCCTGTTGCTCGTTGGTGGCGCAGATTTTTTTATGACACGGTTATTTGGTGCAGATTTTAAACTAGGTGCCCCTGTTTTGCGATTACTGGCCTTTGTACTTCCGTTTTATACCATTAACAGCACCCTCGGCGTGTTGCTGCAAGCAGATTCCAGAGAAAAATGGGCCATGTATCTCGTTATGGGGGCGGTCGTCATTAACCTGTTGCTGACCATGCCACTGACCTATGTTTGGGGAGTAACAGGAGCCGCTCTGGGCACTTTTGTTTGTTCCATCGCGGTTTCCTTCATGCATGCCATTGCGCTCCGAAAGGCCCTGCCGATGTTACGGCCGTTCAGAAATCTCTGGCGTCTTGTTTTTGCAACACTTGTGGCGGGAGCAGGCTTTATCTTTCCTTTCCTGATTCTTGGGGCAAATGTACAGCCCTTTCTGATTGGCTGCATTGCGTTGGTGTTATTTGGAGCGGTCAACACACAAGACATGAAAATTGTATTAGAAATGGTGAAAAAGAAAAAGAGGAACACGCAATGCGTATCTTGATCATCACGCCAGTTTTTCCGCTCCCTCTGGATACGGGTACGCGTGTGCGTCTATATAATCTTGCCAGGGAATTCAAGGCGCTTGGGCATTGTATCGGATTGCTGAGTTTTGCAGATGGCAGTAGTCTGCCTCATCTAAAAGAGATGCAAAAAATTTGCGAGCATATTGAAATCATCTCTATTGGCGACGCCAGGCAGGGAAAGAGAACCTTTAAGGAAATTGTGCATCGGTTGTTTCTTGTGGCAGGGGCAATCATCAAGGGCATGCCTCCCAGGTTCGCACAGGTGAAACATCCTGGAATGATGTCGAAGGCAAGTCGCCTTGTTCCAGAATATGATCTTGTTTTTATCGAATTTTTTTTCATGGCGCAAAACATACACAAGACCCTGATACAACGGTTTGCAGAAAAATTCGTTCTGGTTGAGCACGATATTTCGTTCATACCGGCCAGGCGCCAATGGAAACATGCTTCGGGATTGCTCCGTATGATTGCCTGGGTGTCCTATCAAGGGATAAAATATTCGGAAATGCGGGTACTCCGCCGTTTCCGTACGGTTGCGGCCATGTCGATAGCTGATCAGAATTATTTGGCAGGCCGACTGTCACAGACCCGTGTGCTGCTTTTTCCCAATGGCGTGGACACAGAAACGATTCAACCGCAGAAGGAGCGCAGAAACCCAAATACACTTCGCACCGATTTACTCTACATTGGGGGCCTTGCGCATTTTCCAAATTATGATGCCGTGGCATTTTTTCTGCAAAGCATGCTGCCGGAAATACAAACGCATTTTTCCAACGTGCGGCTCGTGGTCATCGGTAATACTGCCGGCCGTTCACAGAAACTTGAGCGCATGGCTTCGGGAAGCGTTGTCTTTACTGGGTTTGTCCCGCATATTGAGGATTATTACGCGAACTGTCTGGCCGTGGTGGTTCCCTTGCGAATTGCTGGTGGAACCCGGCTCAAGGTGTTAGAGGCGATGGCTGCGGGTGTCCCTGTTGTTTCAACGGCAGTGGGCGTGGAAGGTTTGGATGTGGAAGCGGAGCTACACTATCTCAAAGCAGAAGATGCGGCCGAGATGGCTGCCGCCATTGGACAGATACGAAACGATACGAACGTTGTCGACACACTTATAGCCGCAGCACGGGAAGTGTGTGAACAAAAATATGCTTGGAAAATAATCGCCAAGAACATTCTGACCGAAATACAATGAAGTGGAGGAGTTACCATGGCGAATTCAACGCCAAACTTTTTTGAAAAATTGAATTATGCTTTTGGCGATGCAACATTGCCAACACAGATCAATACCTTCGCGTCGATTCTATCAGGCAAAATGTCACGGGTGAGTCCTTTGTCCAAGCCGTGGATGTTGCAGGTGGAAGTCACAAACCGTTGTAACATGAACTGTGTCATGTGTTCACGCAGCAGTACAAAAATGGAATTAGGAGATATGTCCCCTGTTTTGCTGGATGCTATCGTCTCATTATCCAGATATGCACAGGAGACGGCATTGTTCGGGTATGGGGAACCCCTTATGTCCAAGGCTTTTTACACGCTTCTTGAGCGGCTCCAAAGTTCCAGAATCGGTTTTTTTACCAATGGGCTGTTATTGAATGCCAGGGTCATGAACAGAATTCTGGAAAAAGCGGCCAGACCATTATCCTACATTGTTTTTTCCATGGACGGTGCAACCGCTCACACCTATGAGGGCATTCGCATTGGGTCGAATTTCGAAAAGGTTTGGCAAAATATTGCCAATGCGCTTGACGTTCGGAACAAGAAACATCTAAAAACGGTTATTCGGCTTGAATTTGTGGCCATGACCCGCAACATACGAGAGTTGCCGGAGCTGGTTCGTCTGGCTGATGACGTGGGTCTGGATGGCATCAAGGTGTCCCACCTGGTTGTTTGGGAAGAATCCTTGCGCGATGAAAGCCTGTATTATTCTCCAGAATTATGTTCGGATATTTTTGCTAAAGCAGAGGAGGAGGCCAGTAAAAGGCGTATTCGGCTGGATCTGCCAAAACTGTTCAAAGATACACGATCTGATTTTCAGCCACCCTGTCATGCGCCCTGGAATTATGTAATGATTTCCTACGAAGGCGATGTAAGAGCGTGTTGTTTTGCACCGGAGTTACACATGGGCAATATGACCCGGAAATCATTTCAAGATATCTGGCATAGTAAAAAATATCAGGTGCTCAGGAAAAATCTGAACACCGATAATACGCCTCCATGTTGTCTCACTTGCGAAGAGCGATTTCGCAACACCCCTTCTCCTGATGATGAAAGGACGTACATCAAGCTGGCACCTCGTAAAAAATAAAGGAGGCGAATATGACAAATTTTTTTCACGTCACGTATCTTCTCATTATTGCGCAGTTACTTGCGATGTCAGGTTTGTCCGCATCTGTTGAAGCCGATTCCAAGTCGATTCCCGCTGTCCCCATTGAAGAGGAATCAGACCAGTTTATCCATGACATCGACCAGAGAAAATGGGTCTTTCCGGTTTCAGGTGTGACGCCCAGTCTGCGTTCTGACCAGGTGTTCCAGGCCTTTCCTCATGACGGCGCTATTTTTCTTGAGGGTTCAGCGATAACGTTGGGGTGGCAACCCGTTAAAGAGGACGGCGTCAATGTGCTGCGTTACGAAATATACATTGGTGCGGACGCTGGGATCCAGGATGTTGTTGTATCTTCCGGAGAAAATGATGAGTTCAAAACCACGACTTATTTATTTTTTCCTAAAAAACCAGGGCGTTATTTCTGGCAGGTGCGGGCATATCTGAACGAAGATCTGTTTATTCCTAGTATTGGCAGATATTTTGAGGTGGTAAGATGAGGTCTGTTTCCGTCATTTTGGTAAACTACAAAACCGCAGAGCAAACCTGTCAGTGCGTGCAAAGCCTTAAACAGCATTGTGGCAGAAGTCTGCTTGAGGTGATTGTGGTTGATAATGGTTCTGGCAAGGATGAGATGGAGAAACTGCAAAAATGTGCGTCTTTTGCCACTATCATATCCAGCAAAAAAAATCTTGGATTTGGCAGCGCCTGCAACCTGGCAGCACGACATGCAAAGGGCACCTATCTTTATCTCCTGAACTCTGACACGTTGTGTACAGAAGATACGGTGGCAAAACTGATGGCTTTTGTGGATGAATGGAAGGGGAAAGCGCCTCTGGTGGCAGTGGGTACCAAAGTTCTTAATCCGGACGGTACGCTGCAACAGACGGCGGCAAATTTTCCGACAATTGGCCGGATTCTGACAGGGCGGCAATTCATTGTGAGCAAACTGCGTTTTCTGTTACCGGGGCTGGCACGAAAGTTGACCTTTTACCATCCTGAAGCGGCGCTCTCCTCTGTTAGGGAAGTGGACTGGTGTACAGGCGCTTCTCTCATGATTCTCAAGGCAGCATTTGATGCTGTTGGCGGTTTTGATCCAGCGTTTTTTCTATATGCAGAAGAATTGGATCTTTGTACACGACTTCGCAATGCTGGCGGCGTCATCGCCTATTGCCCAGACACCTCGATTATTCATCTGGAGGCAGGAAGCAGTTCGGGTGTTGTGTCGAAAAACAGGCTGGCCAGCATTGCAGCCGGCCATCGTTATTACTATTTGCAACGCAAAGGCCCGTTAATCGGAGGGCTTATGCTGCTACTAGACTATTTAGGGACGGCGGGTAAAGCATTGGTCTGGACGGTTGCCAGTAAGCTGCGTCCCACTGTTCTCATCAAAGAAAAAGCGAACTGGCACAGACAGTTGTGCGCTGTTTTTTTTTCTGTTACCTATGGCCAGCCTTGGCGGCAGGCCAAAAATTTTAGAGACTATTTTTTATTGGGTAGCGGAAATATGGGAGGAGACGGACCCAAAAACAGGATGCGCGCCATCATTGGGCTCACTTCTGTGCATACCAGATTGCGCGCTTTGCATATGTTACAGATCCTTACGGAGCGTCCCCTGCCGGAAAACGTACTTGAGTTTGGTTTTGGGGAAGGGGATCTTTTGCTGGCATTAGCACGGCGCTATCCGGAATCCCATTTTACTGGCTGGGAGATTGATCCTGTTCAGGTAAGGCTTGCGAATGCCAAGGCACAAGCAAGAGAACTTGGGAATGTCGTCTTCAAAGTTCAGGATTATTCACTGGCAGGACAGGAGGCCGTGTTTGATCTCATATACTGCACCGATGTTCTAGAACATATTCCGGATGATTTGGGCTTGATTCAAACCTTCTACAGGTTATTGTGTCCGTATGGACGTTTTGTGGCGCATGTACCGCGACGCGGGGCAACACAAAAACGCTTTTTAAAATTTTTTCAGCAACATGGCGATCCAGGACACGTGCGAGAGGAATATACACCGGAACACATACAGGGACTCTTTGCCCAAGCAGGCTTTTGGCCTGTTGCGCCGACGACGACATTCGGGCCGTTCGGCGAAGCTGCTTTTGAACTGAATTCGCTTGCATGGCGAAGAAAGCACCTCGACAGAATTGTGCGCCTTGTCACCATTGTCCCTTGCCTTTTCATTGGTATATTTGATGCCCTTTTTCCCCGTTCCTGGGGAAATTCCTTGCTTATTTCGTGCTTCAAGGGGAAAGAATGATTATCTTACTGGAATTGTTTTCATTCCTGTTAAATATCCTTTTGTTTATCTGGCTATTGTTTTTGGGTATTCTGGCATTTTTTTCTTTGAAAAGCAGAAAGCTTGATTCTACCGCTGCAGATGGTCAAAGGGAATTACCCGTGTTTGGTGTGCTGATACCGGCACATAATGAAGAAAAGCTCCTTTTCAAAACATTGGAGACCCTCAACGCAGCTGCATATCCGAAAGAAAAATGCCTTGTGCATGTGATTGCGGACAATTGTACAGATGCGACAGCCCAAATTGCGGTTGCCGCAGGGGTGGATTGCCATGAGCGTAAGGATGAGGTGAACCAGGGAAAGGGTTTTGCGTTACGCTTCGGACTTAAAAAAATATTGGAAAATTCCACGATAGATGCCGTTGTGATGCTTGATGCCGACGCGCTGGTTTCCAAGGACTTTTTTATACGTCTGGCGGTTGATCTCGAACAGGGCGCCCGCATCATACAAGGGCGCTATCGGGTGGCGGACCCCGACGACGGATGGTTGCGCCACCTCACTGCCCTGGCCATGGATTTGAAGCAGTTATGGCAATATCCGGGATTGCATCGATTTGGGATTTTTCCGCCACTCAGAGGTTCAGGCATGTGTTTTCGCCGTGATATTCTGGAAAAATATGGGTGGGATAGCACTTCACTGACCGAAGATTTTGATCAATCTATAACATTTTTGGAGCAGGGAGAGCAGGTTGTTTTTGATGTGCAGGCCGTGGTGGATCACTACATGCCCCGGGATTTGACTGCTGCAGCTGTCCAGCGGATGCGCTGGTCGGCCGGTGAAATAGAGACCGGAAAAAAACGCCTGTTACGCCAATTGCGCAAGGCGATAATAAAAAGACATCCTGTCGCCTTGATGCATGTGTTGTATTTGGGAGCACCACCCTTTTCAGTGAATTTTGCAGTGTCCTGTGTGGCCATGTTGGCCGCGCTGTTGGCTGTTCTGCTTGGCGCCTCTCCTGCTGTGTTATTTTTTTCCGGGGCGCTCGTGATATTGCACAGCGCCTATTTTCTGCTGGGAACCAGCGAAATCGGCATGGGTAACAAGACGCTGGGTGCCATGCTGTTCATTCCATTTTATGCTGTTTGGCGTATCATGATCCATAGCAAAGCGATTTTCAGATCCCCAAAAATAAAAGTGAACTGGATCCGGACGCCGCGAGGAGACGTGCCACGGAACAGGCCATTGAGAATCGCAATGATCGGGACCAGAGGCATTCCTGCCTGCTATGGGGGATTTGAAACCTGTGTGGAAGAAGTGAGCCGCAGGCTAATCGATAGGGGGCATGATGTAACGGTATATTGCAGACAATCCTATTATTCGGAGCATTCGGATACGTTTCTTGGCGTAAAACGGGTTCATCTGCCATGCATTTCAAAAAAATCGCTTGAAACACTTTCGCATACCTTTCTATCTGTCTTGCATGGCATGACAAGAAACTATGATCTGTACATGGTTTTTAATGCGGCCAATGCGGTATGTCTTTTCCCATTACGTTTGCTTGGACGCAACATCATCATCAATACGGATGGGCTGGAATGGAAACGTTCAAAATGGGGGGCGGTGGGAAGGTTTTTCTACAAGATATCTGAAAAAATTTCCTGCGTCATCGCCAATGTTCTGATTTCAGATTGTGAAGGGATTCAAGCATATTACAGGAAAACGCATGGCTGTGATAGCCAGGTGATTGCCTATGGCGCATCTATTGAGTCTTGTAACCCCAAACGTCATCTTGAATCCCTGGGAGTAACACAACACAAATATTTTCTGCAAATTACCCGTTTCGAGCCAGAGAACAATCCATTGCTTACTGTGCGGGCCTTCAATCGTTTACAGACAGATGCCAAACTCGTCATGGTAGGTGCCGCAGCGTTTCCTTCGGATTATGCCCGCGCGATTGTCGACGAGGCCAATGACAGGGTGATTTTTACCGGCTATTGTTATGACCAGGACGTTTTGAGAGAACTGCGATGTAATTGTCTGGCCTACGTGCATGGCAATGAAGTGGGGGGGACGAACCCGGCATTATTGCAAGCCATGGCAAGTGGCGGTTTTGTTCTCGCCAGAGATGTTGATTTCAACAAAAATGTTTTGAGAAATTGCGGACGTTTTTTTTCAAAAAACGTGGCGTCGTTGGCGGAAGGTATGCAATGGGTCCTTGATAATGCTGATCACCTGGATTCATTCAAAATAAAGGGGATGCAAAGGATACAAGAACACTACAATTGGGAGCACGTAACCAGAAAATATGAACACGTGTTCGTCCAAGTGGCTACCGGGCATTTCTCCTGGCAGCCCCGCTGGCCATATCCTTAATCATACCGTCTTTACCTGGAAACGAAGCGCACCAGCGCAATAGCACAGGCGGGCAGCTCCAGTTGTCCGTCTTTGAGTGCGGCATCCTGTAATTGTACGTTATCCTCATTTTCGTTTGAATCGAGCGGATTTCCCCCGAACAGCAGAGTGGCCGTCTTCACCTGCAAAGGAAGATTCTTTTCATCACGAAAGGATAAAACTGCTGTAGCGTCAGGCATTCTGTTAATGGCAAGCAAATAACAGGTCCCATTTTTATCAAAGGCTTGAGCGTCGACAATGGCGGGATTTAAATTTTCGATCACATTGCCAAGGACGGGGTATTGCATGACACATGTATCCACGGTGGTTTTTAGTGCCGTCCCTCCAACCAGCTCTGCCATCATGGTGTATAACAGGCCCGCAGGTCGCAGGCGCGGATTATCGCTGTTTTTTATCATGCCAAAGTTATGGTTGCCGATCAACGACCAATATGTGGCGCCGCGCACATTATGCCGACAAAATTGCAACAGCATTTGCGCCACATAGCCTGCCTGGGCGAGTGAAACGCCATAGCGCCAATTGTCCTGCGCATTGTCGGTTCCCAGGTTAAATTCTGTAACCCATAATTCCTTTCCAGGGGCAAATTGCTGTACTAGTCCACTCACCTTTTCCAGATTTTTACCAAGGGCCAACGGCGCGGTTTGAATCGCCCTTACCATATCTTGATAGGTGCCTGAGTGATTAAGTGGTGCGTAGAGATGGACACTGTAGAAGTCAGCCACATCCTTCACTGTGGTAATGACGTTATGATTCCACTTGTGCGCTTCGGGCATAATGCTCGTGGCCCAAGGCACGTTAATAAGAGAACCCTCAAGAATGGCGCCAACTTTTACATCCTTTTTCACGGCATGCAGCACTTCGATAATGTCCTTGCATTTTTCAGCATAATTCACAGCGGTCATATAAGAAGGATCTAGGGGCAAGTATGACTCGTTGCCGACCTCCCACCGCGGGACAACATCACTTGTTTTTTCTTGAATATACGCGAGCCATGCGGCCGCATCGGAAGCTGGATCCATAATGTTGCATGTGAATATGCCAGTGGTCTTCAGTTGTGTCAAAAGGTGCAAAAACTCATCTGTACCCACCACAGAGCGCTGTAGATTTCCTAAAAAATCAAGCCCGTCACGACGTTCCTTCAAGGGGCCGACCGCATCTCTCCAGCGATATGTACTGGCCAGTTTTCCCCCTGGAAATCGCAACGGCGCCACTGGCAAGCGCTTCACTGCTTCAAGTGCCGAAGGCTGGAGAGTTCCATCCGAAGTCCACAAACCGTCACCCTTGTCTGTCCATTGCAGATTGCTGCCTAACAGTTCTGGATAAAAAACACCCAGGGGATCATCGTGCTGAATGGTAATCTGTGCGTTGTTGTCGCATACGTGGGCAGGTGTTGTGTGCTGCAACAACAGAAACAAAATCAGGAACGCTAGTATGCCCATCGTTGTCAACAATAATTTTTTCAATACGGTCTCCTTTTGTTGGAAAAAGTATAGTATTCTAATGATTATTCGATTTCAGGTTCGTAAGCAACTGAAAACGAACGGTTCCAACTGGCATGGTCTCACCTGCACGTGCTTGACGTTTTCAGGTCTGCGGAACTATTGGAAACTTCGAGAGAAAACGCTACATCAAAGGTGTGACCTTTCCTTGAATGAAGTCATGAGCGCGATAATAACCTGAAATCCCGATTTTTATAACTATGCAGGGCCTGCTGAACAATCAATAATTTCTTGAAAAAATTAATTAAATTTGCTATTTTGGTCGCTGTAAGTGAATAGAAATTCATCGATTCTTCACAAAAA
>PDTL01000015.1 GCA_002748835.1 Deltaproteobacteria bacterium | reverse complement strand
CTCAGAACTTCCTTTTTAATACTGGATATGCTGGCCATCCGGCAGGCCAAAAGATACTTACCGCAGGCCTTGGCAAGTTCCTTTCGGTTGTGCTCGGAGTTCATTCCGGAATCGGCCACGAAAAGTGCGCGTCCGAGTTTCCAGCCCCTTAAATCCGATCTGATTTTTTCAATCGTCGTGACGTCAGCTGTATTGCCGGGAAAGACCCAACTTCTCACAGGGATGCCTTCGCGGGTTACCGCCAGGGCGATCACCACCTGGGGAGCCCAGAACCCTTCTTTACCATGACCGAATTGACGGAGCGTTGCATTTGATTCATCGTCTTCGGGGTCATCCTCATAGTCGATGTGAAAGGATGCGGTTGTGGTGTCGTAGAAGATAATATCCACATCCAGATTGAACAGGTTCGCCACCTCGAAGAATAGGGCTTTTTCGACATCTTCAGCATGCTCATAGAGAAGGTCCATGGCATCGTACATATGCTTGAGTTTCAGGCCATTGCAAGACGGCATATAGACGGTCGACAACCATCGATCCCATACACCCAATTTGGATGTGGGCTCACAGAGTCGGTTTGCTGTCATAGCCAGAAGCGCGCGCTCGTAAGGGATCCTCAGCCCTTTGGCCTCAACGATATCGGCCAGGGTCTTTTTAAGCCCCAGTCGGTCCCAAAGCGATTCTATGACGAACGGACATCCAAGTGACAAGGTTTGGATGATTTTCATGTCTTTGGTGAAACAGCTTTGACGCTCCTCCGATTCGTCTCCATCTGCAAGTGGATCCGTGATATCGAGCCCACAAACACGGGCAATGGAATGACAAAGACGGACAAGCTCCTCCCTGTCCAGTTTGTCGGCCCGTCCGACGGGTGACAGGATGCCGCCTGTTGTGCGCCAACTGGTAATATTCGACTACGTCGCCGTTTTTATTGGTCCGCTTGGTTAGTCTCAGATACATGCTCACATGATTATCGTGTATGACTTAATATGTAAATATATAAACGAAAATTCGTGTGCCTACATTTTTTGAGCTCAAGAGCGCTACTTTCGCTGATTTTATTAGAAATATTTACGAAAAAATCGAAAAATGGGCTTACAAAACTCAAACGGAAGTTGGAATGGAGAATCGCTTTTAAATCCGTTAACTGTTCCATTGGTTTTCCATAGGATTTTTTTGCAAAGCTAAGCAGCAGCCGGGCGGCAGGCGACTAATCAAGGTGCTTTCTCAACCATTCGAAACAAGACAAACGAATTTTCCAGGGATTTCTGGGTTCAGGTCAGTCCGATCAGGTGCACGGCATCCAGAAGCGCGGGAATGGCAACCGGCTCGTTTTGATACCGTGCCATACCGGTTCGCAGGATGCGCCTGCTGATGTCCAGCCATTGGTTTCTGCCAAGGATCTGCCCTGCCCGGTACAGCCCGAGCGCAAAACGCCCTGCCGGAGACGGCATGACCGAATCCCGCATATCCGACATCCGTACGATCAGATACCCGTCATGGCCTTCCGGTGTATGATAAAAAATCCCTTTTTCTGCATCAACGAACTGGTCAAGACACCTCGCCACAAGTTCGGTCACCCAGTCAAGCCAGTCCGTTGACGCTGTTGCCGCGTAAAGGTCCAGCAGGCCCAGTATCAGCTCGGCATAATCTTCGGCAACCGCCGGGATTTCGGCCCTGCCCGCGCACCAGCTTCGATACAATTCGCCGGTTCCATCATCCATCATGTGGGTTTTCACAAAGTGAGCCGCTGCCACGGCAGGGTCCAGATACCGGTGATCAAGCACGTCTGAACCCTTGACCAGAGCCTGAATGGCCAGACCGTTCCACGACAGGATCACCTTGTCATCCCGATCCGGACGAATACGTTTCGCACGAACCCGTGTCAGCATTTCAGCGGCTTCGGAAAGCAGGCTGCGAACCTGATCTTCTGAAAAGGAAAAGGCCGCTGCCAAGGCATCATCTGTCTTTTTTCGGGAAAAGATATTCCGATCTTTGAACTCAGCTCCGAACGACGCCGCGACATTTCCGTCCTTTTTGACACCAAAGGCGTCATTCCAGAGGCTACGATGGGGTTCCGGCAGCACGGCCTGGATTTCTTCATAGGTCCAGACGTAAAATGCGCCTTCTGTTTTTTCATGTCCTTCACCGCTGTCGGCATCTTCTGCGGCTGCAAATCCGCCCTCAGGCAGTTTTAGGGACCGGATCATATAGTCAAGGGTCATTTGCGCTGCGGTCCGGAATAACCGGCTGTCTCTCACCTCACAGGCGTCGAGATACAGCGATGCAAGCTGGGCATTGTCATAGAGCATTTTTTCAAAATGGGGAACCTGCCATGACGAATCCACCGCGTATCGGTGAAACCCGCCTTCCAGGTGGTCAAAAATCCCGCCGTTTGCGATTTGCGTCAGTGTAAAAAGCGCTTTTTTACCGAGTGAGGCGTCCGTACCCCCAAGCCGGGAAATCCGCAGCATGTGCGTTAAAAGCGGTGGTGTCGGAAATTTCGGCGCACGTCCGAACCCCCCGTTTTCATCATCGTGCATCCGGTTGAGTATCTCCCGGTTTTGCGCAATCAACAGGTCCGGATCTATCGCTGCCGGATCCGCATCAGACACGCACGGATCTGCCCATTTTGTCAGGTAATCGCGCAGTTTTTCACCCTGACGCAACAGCTCTTCCCGTTTTTCCGCATGCCCCCATAGGGCGGCAATGCGCTCGAGCACCTGTTTCCAGGAACCCATCATGTGCTTCGGGGATTTGGGGAAATAGGTTCCGCCAAAAAACGGATTCAGGGTTTCCGGATCCAGAAAGACGTTCAGCGGCCATCCCCCCTGCCCGGTCATGGCCACCACGGCCTGCATGTAGATGGCATCCAGATCTGGCCGTTCTTCCCGGTCCACTTTTATGGAAACAAAATACCGGTTCATCAGATCGGCGGTGACGGGATCGGCAAACGATTCCCCAGCCATCACATGACACCAGTGGCAGGTGGCATAGCCGATGGAAAGCAGCATCGGTTTTTTTTCTTCACGCGCTTTTTTGATCGCTTCCCCACCCCACGGATACCAGTCAACCGGATTGAAGGCATGCTGCTTCAGATAGGGGCTCGACGCGTTGGCTAAACGATTTTCAGTCTGTGTTGTCATGCGTCACCTTTCTAAGACGGATATGTCAGTTGGACAGTGGGGCGTTGACGTTCGCGGGTCCGGCAGATACCCGGACCCGCGAGCGATTTTCATCAGGCGGATTGACCCAATGCCTTGATGTGATCCGGCAGGCGCGCGTTATTGCCGTACATGAAATGATTGGCCATTTTTTCGGAAAACCGGCTGGCTTCGGTTGTTATCCCCACCGCTTCGGCAACCTGGCGGATGAGCATGGGGGACGCGCCGCAGCAGACCCCGAGATAACGGATTCCGGCGTCAAAGGCAGCTTCCGCAAAAGCCCCGATTTCATACCGGTTGCAGTACAGAGGGTCCAGTGCAGTGGGAAACGTCCGCCCATGCGGTGATGGGCAGGTGCATCGGTGGGAGTCTGACAGGTTGAAGAAGGTGGGCTCCGCTGCATGGGTCCGATACGGCACCGGCAGCCCGGCCACGTGGCAGGAAACCGCCCCACGGATCTCCTTCAGGTGAGGCAGCATGGTTTCCGGTCCGCGGAAGCAGTTCATGCCCACCACATCCGCCCCCCGGGCCTCAAGCTCCCGGCAGGTATCCACAATGCTCACCCCGTCCATCATCTGGTTGGCCGCCATGGGCGCGAGGGTCAGCACCGACGGAAGGCCGGTGGCGCGGATGGCATCCAGGGCTTCATAGGCTTCGCCGGCATAATAGAAGGTTTCCCCCACAATCATGTCCGCCCCTTCGTCCACGGCCCAGCCCACCATCTCATCAAACATGGACCGCACCTCTTTTTGTTTGTCCGTGTCCGCCGGATCCCAGATATTGGTGTTGGATATATTTCCGGCCATGAGATTCCCGGGCTTTTTCGCGGCCACTTTCTTGGCAATCTGAAGGGCAGCCCGGTTCAGGGGCTCTAATAGGTCCTCTTTTCCGATCACCCGCATTTTTTCCCGATGACCGTTATAGGTAAACGCTTCCACAATATCCGAACCTGCCCGCTGAAAATCCATGTGCAGGCTTTCCAGTGCTTGCGGATATTCCAGGGCCACTTCTGGTACAAATTCTCCGCTGGTCAAATACCCCCGTCGTTCCAGCTCAAACAAAAAGCCTTCCGCGCAAATGACAGGGCCCTTATCCAGGGCATTTATCAATTTATTTTCACTCATATTCCGTTTCCTTTCTCAGATGTTATCAGAGTCACAGACCCGCAATCAACATGCTGCGGTGTCACCGGATAAAAAGAATACCACGTTGACGAAATGAATAGAAATGATATGTTTTTATGCATAGGATAGGATATTTTTTTAAAGGAGACGGATGCGTCAGGAATCGGGGCGGTCTGTCTCCTGATCGATTTTTCAACGCCTTCTAAGGATATTCGGAATTGAACGCCCTGCTACTGATTATTTTTATCATTCATCTGTTGGTCTCTCTGCGGCTTTTCCTGAAAAAAAAGCGCACGGAATACGCCCTGTTGATCATTGTTTTCACCTGCCTGATCCTGATAACGCTGATGAAACTGACGGCTGTTCACACAGCCGTAAACGGTATTGCCGTGATCGATATGCTCAGATACATCGCCATCCTGCTTTCCGTCATCAGTATTGCCCTGATGATCCGGAGCCGTTATGGCTCAAACCGCACGGAGAAATAATACGTGAAGTTCCCCGCAAGCCCTGTAAAATGGTTGTTTCTGGTATTGTCGCTGGTCGCGGGCGGCCTGGGCATCGCGACATTGATTCCGCACGCAGCCGCACCCCGTGCAAATCTGTTCAGCTACCTGTCGGTTTGCCCGTTTGCGCCGATCAGCAGCAGTATTATGTTTTACATCAGCTATGGATTCTTTCAGCGACCCACCCCTGATTCTGAACAGACTCAGCGGTGATCTGGACACGTCGATCAGCAACGCATCAGCCAATGCAAATGCCGCCAACGGTATCGGAGATCTCTATCACCGCCGCCCCCATCATCCGCACCGGATCTAACTGATGACTGGCCATGAGGATGGCCACGCCCTGGTCCCGGCTCTCGCGGATCAACAGATCGGACAGTCGGTGCTGCCAGTCATCGTCGAGAAATGCGAAGGGTTCGTCCAGAAGCAGAATCCGTGGACGAATGGCCAGTGCCGCTGCAATGGCAAGTCGACGCTGCATGCCCCCGCTCATTTCAGCAGGCCGTTTTCCGGCAGCGGCAGAAAGACCCAGCTGCTCCAGCCAGTAAGTGATCTGCGCCGTTCGCTCACCCGCATTCGTCACTGACGATATCATCATGAGATCCATAAAGCGGGTCGCACTCAGCCAGGGCGGTAATGGGGTGTCTTGAAACAGATACCCGATGTGCGGGCTTTCCATCTGAACCCGGCCCCTGTCCGGCCGGGCAATACCGGCAGCAATCTCCAGAATCGTGGTTTTTCCGGCACCTGATGGTCCGACCAAACAACAGATTTCTCCAGGATTCACAATCAGAGAAACCGATTTCAGCACGCAGGTGCCATCAAGGGTTTTGGCGACGTCATGCAGTTCAAGCACGGGACCGCCTTCCGGCCTCGCCCAGAGATTGCAGGGGACGAATCAAAAGGTATTCCAGACCCACGCCCATCCCCACAAGCACCAGCGCCCAGGCAAACAGCTCAGGCATATCGAGCATGCGGTAGGCCCAGTAGATCCGGGCCCCGATGCCGCTTGCGCTGCCCAGAAATTCCGCCACTGCCACCACCTTCCAGCACGTGCCCAGTGCATAGGACAGCCCTGCCAGTACAAACGGATAGATACCGGGCAAAATGATGTCCGTCAGCACCCGCACCCGCCGGACCCGGTAAAGCCGGGCCATCTCGAAATATCGGGGATCCAGGGCAGCGACGCTGTGAGAGACGTTCATGAACAGCATGGGAAACACCGTGGCCACAACCACCATGACAGGCACCGTGGTGCCTGTACCCACGGCCACCATGAGCAGGGTGATCCATAAAATGGGCGGTGTCGCCTGAAGCGCGGCCACCACCGGCGCGATCATATCCATCGTTTTTTTTGACAGACCCGCCGGGATACCGGTCAGCAGGGCAATAAAAACAGTCAGGCCCAGTGCAGCGCCGCCTCTGAACACGGTAATGCCGATCTGTTTCCAGAAATCCACGGTCAGGGCCATCTGGCCCAGGGTCACCCCCGTATCCACGGGCAGGGGAACCAGCGTGCGCCCGAAAAAAGCGGTTGACAACAGCCAGACCAGCAGAATGACGCCCGTGGAAAACACAAAGGGCATCTACCGCCTCCAGAACCAGCTGTTGACATTAATGGCCGCTGTATCCAGAACCTCGGGCATGAACAGGCCAACATACTGAACAATCTCATCCCGGACATCTGCGGCTGCTTCCACATGCACATAATCCCGTTCAAGGGATTTTTGTACGGTTTCCTTATCAACAAAAGCCGCAAACGCGTCCGGCAGTGATTCAATACCCGTATTTCCGGTCTGCTCGAGCTGTTTTGACGTCTGGAGCACCGCCGCCAGTATGGCCTGGATGGTATCGGGCAGGCGTTGGGCCGTATGTCGGTTCACGGCCATGCCGGCTATGGGCATGCGGGGCAGACCGCCGGTGGCCTCTCCGTACAGGTCTTCCACACACCCGGAAACAACAAGCCCCTCTACGCGGGAGAGCAGCCGAGTGACAAGGGGTTCCGGTACCATTGCCGCGTCCAATTTTCCCGACATGAGCATGAGGGACAGCTGTCGCGGTTCAAAGGGCTTGAACCGGATACGGTCCGTACCCTCGGCCCCTAAGGCTTCGAGTACCGGTACAGCCGGTGATCCTGCGGGTGCAAAGGCCAGCTCCTTTCCGGCAAAGGCGGAAAAGCCGCCCTCCTGTCTGCCGCGGGTCAGGAGATAGAACTTTCGCCACCCGCTCACATAGAGCATGGAGACCGGTGCACCTGCCTTCCGTGCCTGGATGAACCCTTCGGTATGTCCCAGCCACAGATCGCCTTTCCCGGCCAGGAGCACACCCCGAAGATCATCCAGGTTTTTCCAGAATTTCACTTCAAGATTACAGTGCTTGAGAATTTCCCCCTGATCCACTGCTGCCCAAAACGGAATCTGCGGCGTGGTGGCCAGACCGGTGGTATAGAAGGTCAGGGTGGGAAGTGACGGGTTATCCCCGAACACCAGTGTCTCTTCCGGTGTCGTGCCCAGCAGGCCGATACCGGCCAGGACGGCCAGCACCGCCACCACGGCAACGGCGACAGCCAGGCCCATGCGTTTTTTTGAAAGCATCGCTTAGATATCCATTTTCCATACCACCGTAACGTTCAGGCCCGGCTCGAACCGCTCCGCCGGTTTCCGGCTGGTGGACAGATGATTTCGGTAGGTCTTGTCCAGCAGGTTGTCTGCCCGCACCGACAATTCCTGGACCGTACCGGCCAGAGTGAATCGATAGCCCAGACGGGCATTGACCGTGGCCCAGCCCGGCGTTTCTGCCTCACCGGCTGCCGTATGGGACTGATGGTCTGCCCACACCAGCTCCAGGCCTCCGGACAGCCCAATGGACGGATCCAGGCTGCATCCGATCATCCCGTTCAGGGGCGGAATATCACCCAGGTCCGTGTCTGCGGTCTTATTTTCACCACGGGTCCAGGCGATGGTGGAATAGACGCGCCAGTCCTCTTTCACCTGAAAGTCAAGATAAGCTTCCGCGCCGTGGATGCGCGCCTCGTCTACATTGGCCATTTCATGGCGGTCTGGGTTGATCACCTTCTCCACAATCAGGTCATCCACGCTGTTCACATAGGCGTTGAAACCCGCAGATACCGTATTTGTCGTGTAATGCAGACCGTATTCTGCAAACAGGGACCGTTCCGGATCCAGCTCCGGGTTGCCGTAAATAACAAAACTTCCCAGAACGATATATTTGAACCGTTCCATGAGACCTGGCGCACGGTAGCTCGACCCGCCAAGCAGGGTCATACTCACCCTGTCCGTAACATTGAAAGTAAGGCCGGCCCGAGCGTCCCAGCTGGTGTCGTCGTAATCATCTGCCGCCCGTTTCAGGGGGTTTGGCACCATGGGAGCCGGCGGTTTAATCCAGGTATAAAGGTCATCGCTTTCCGCTTTGATCATATCCAGCCGACCACCGAAATTCAGGCTGAACCGGTCCGTGATCTGCCAGTTGTCTTCACCAAAGATTCCCCCGGAAAACTGTTCGGCATCAGCCAGGGGCTGGTCGATGGCCAGGTTTCCGTTCATGAAGGCCATCTTCCGGGTAGAGTCGATCGCCCATTCCCAGGCATCGGCACCGATGCTGAAGGCATGGTCCCCGGCCGCAAAAGCATTGAACCATTTCACGCCCCAGGTGGTGTGATTCGCAGACGGGAATATGCCTTTCATTTTCTTTACCGGCGGCAGCTTGTCAATGCGAACGTTCCGGTCGATCTCCTGAAAATAGAGGTTGACCTGGGTGGTCTTCCAGAGATCGGATGCCGGGGTGACGGTATGGGTGAGGTTCGCCAGTGCCCGCCAGGTATCCGGATAGGTCACATCCGTAACCGGCGGCATGGCCGCCTTACCCGAACCGGGAATTCCGATCTCTTTTGCTTTCAGGTACTGGTACTGCAGCAGGGTCTCGTTCCGGTCATTCCATCGATAACCAGCCTTCACGTTTCCGGCCGTGTCCTCAAACTGACTGTTATGGACCGTATCTCCGTTGCCATCTTCATAACTGTCATGATCCCGGTGTCCCCCGGACACGTAGGCCCAGAATTTCGGTGTATTGATCTCGGCACCGGCAAACACGCGAAAGCCTTTCGTGTTGCTCGACCAGGCACTGCTGAGGGTGCCGTGATATTCTGTTGTTTCCGAGAAGTTTCCTTTTTTCGTGATGACATTCACCACGCCGCCGATGGACCCGGAGCCGTACAGGCTGCTGATCGGTCCTTTTAAGACTTCCACCCGCTCAATATCCTCCACAGCAATCAGACCGAACTGGGCATTGATCTCTGTTGCCGTGTTCACACGACATCCATCAATGAGAAAAACCACCCGGTTCCGGCCCAGGCCCCGGATGTTCACCTCCGCGCCCCAACGGGAATCTCCGGAAAAATCCACGCCGGCAATCCGCTTCAGGGCATCGGTGACACTTACCGGCTGGACGGTTTTCAGTGTTTCTGCATCCAGAATCCCCACGCCACCGGGGGTCTGAGAAATCCGGCTTTCGACGCCCCGGGCCGACACCACCACTTTATCCATCACCGCATCATACCCGGAAGTCTTCTCCGGAGCCGCGGCGGCGATTCCTGTGAAAGCCAGCATCAATGCCGCACCTGCGGCTGTGGTCCATCCTGTTTTACCCCATAATTTTTTCACTGGATTCTCCTTTGTTATTTCCCCAGCTGAATATAATCTTCCCATCCCAACCACGCGATACGCGATTTGTTTGCCATCATTTCATCAAAGAGCGGCACCGACGCCAGCATGGGGCAGAAAAGCCCGTCCACAGCCAGCAGGCGCTGAAACGGTTCGCTGCACAGATAACGGAGCGTCTCCACCGCTGCTTCGGACGCCCTTTTCTTTACAAACGCGATCAGCGGAATCGCCACGGCCCCCTCTTCCGGCCACACCGCTTTTGCCATGCCCGTCCGGAAGGTCCGGGCAAATGCGGGGAATACCATGCCAGCTTTGTAATCGCCGGCATCCACGGATTTATTGATATCCTGGGGCAGCAATTTTGCATTCACCCGGCTGGCGGCGACGGCTCCGTCCACGCCGCAGAACTTGTCCATATAACACCCATAGATAGCCGGTGCCGGGGTGCTTTCCGGCGGAATCACCACGCTGTCCACCAGATCCGGCCGGCAGAGGTCTGCCCATTTTCGAGGCGGCGGCTCCACTGAGCGGTGATGGATGATCATCAGGGTCACCACGCCGATAACTTTATAATACGGTGCACATTCAAGAAGCCCTGCTCTGGACAGTTCACATCGCATGGGCGGGAGATCTGCCGGCAGAGTCTGAAATGCACTGGAATGCTCTTTTGCCCGCGCCAGAGCAGATGGATAGGCGGTCACCGTCAGGTCAGCGGTCTTTTCAGGATCCCCGAATTCATGCTTGAAAAAATACGACATTTCATCATGGGTCTGCGGCGGCGAAAGCGCCACTGAGGGAAATCGCGACTGAATCTCTCCAAGGGCTTTTCGGACAATATTAGGCGGTAGGGCCAGTTGGTATCGACTCATTGGCTATTCTCCCTGTTAAAGCGTCTTTCCCCTGCGCAGCCGTTCCCGGGCCGCAGTCAACTGGGCGTCCATAGCCCGCAGCTCGCTCAGACACCCGGGCGCATCATCCGAAGATTGGATCACGTTTTCCATGCCGCCGTTTTTCATCACCACCCGTTTGTCAGCCATGAGGATGAGTACGGGATCATGGGTGGACATGATGACGGGTTTGTGGCTCTTCACCAGCACATCCAGGGCGTTGTGTTTGTCTATACCGGCATTTTCAATCTCATCGATGAGCACCACCGGCGCATCGGAAATGCAGGCGATATCTGCAATCATCAGGGCTCTGGACTGCCCCCCGCTGAGGAGCTGAAGCCGGCTCTCCGGGAAAACCGGTTCACCGCACAGGGTGTTAGTGATGGACAGCACGGTTTCAATCAGGTCTTTTCCGTTTTTGCCACGGCTTTCCGCATGAAGGGCCAAAAAATCATGGACGGTGCCGTCCATGATAAACCCTGTTTTCTGGGACAGCTGGGCCACGATACCACCGGTGTGCAGAAAATCCTCAGCCGTGTTTCCGTCCAGGCGCACCTGACGCCCGCTGACCGTATCGCCAAAGGCCAGTTGTTCGATGTCGGACAACAGCTGACTTTTACCGGATCCGGTGGGGCCGACAACGGCCAGACACTCACCGGCAAGCACCTGCAACTTACCGATGGGTTCCGGTGATCCGTCCTTTTGTGTGCCGCCCACGAGGGTCAGCACCTTTACGCTCTCAGCAGCGGAGCGTCCCCTTTTTTCATTTATAATTTCAAACATCTATGACCGTATTTTTTTAACATTTCCCGACTGATACGGACTGCCGATGCGGGTCTCTCCCGTACAATAGGAACAGATGGCAGCCGGCATGGAATACCGCAAGGTTCGCTCCGACACATCCGATACCTCCAGCCAGGACTTCAGCAGCCGCTTCAGCGGCACCGCACCCGTACCGGTCAATCCGTTGAACTGGATGACCATCGCCGATGGATTGACCTGCCGGATTTTATACTGAAACACTTCTTTTTCCGCCTGGGACACCCTGTCGCCCTTAGTGACGACCACGGCATCGGCAAGGCTTAACGTGGGTCCCATCTTTTCCGGCGCATCCAGGCCACCGAGGTTGTCGATCACCGTAATGGCCGGAATCCCGTTCACATGGGGTGCACACCGAAAGCAGAGCCCGGCGGTTTCCACAAACAGCACATCGAGGTTTTTCTCCCAGCCCCAGGTCACCACTTCTTCCAGGTTAGAGACGTAATAATGATCCGGACAGACATAATCGCTCAGTCCGCTGATGGCCGGGATTCCCACCACCGCTTCGTAATACTGGTCATCGGTTGTGGCAAGGGCATCGAATTTGGCAGCACCAACCTTTAGGCCCTCCGCCTTGAGCAGCCGGACCAGATGGGCGATAACTGCGGTCTTGCCCGCGCAAGGCGTACCAGCGACGGTGACAGTTTTCATCAAGGCAAACTTTCTCTGATTATCCTAACTTTATTTTCAAACCGCATTCACACACGCTGAATACCAGCTTTAAAAGCCGACGCTGGACATTGAAAACAAAATGATTGTCGCAAAGTGTTAAACGGTATCTACTCTTCCAGTGACTGCAGCCACTGGTTCGCCGACTTACGGGTTTCCTTGAATTCCGCAGCAGCCTTCAGGTGGGGCCGGGCCGCATCCGGCTGATTCAGTTCCGCATAGGCGACGGCAATGAGCATATGCGCATTCCCTTCCTGCTTCACGCCTTTTTCAATGGCCCGTTTTGCGTAGGTGATCACCTGCTTCAGTTTGCCGTCCTGCTCAAAATAAAGCTGGGCAATGTTCAGATCATGCCTGCCGTCTTCTGAAAAATTCGATGCCTGCTTCAGCGCGCGGATCGCCTTTTCCCGATCCCGTCCTTCCTGATACATGGAAGAGAGCAGCTCGTAGTTTTCCCGGTTCTTTTCAGCAATACCGGTCTCAATGGCATGTTCCAGCACAACGGCGGCTTTGTAGGGGAGGTGTTTCTCATACAGGGTATAGACATACTGACGAATAGCGGTATCTCCGGACAGGGTGCTGTTCGCGATCCCGGCCTGCATGATTTCCAGACAGTCTTCATGGGCGCCCAGCTCCAGATGAATGCTCGCCAGCTGCTGCCAGTATTTTTGCTTGTTCGGCCAATGCCGAAGCATCCGCGCCAGGGTTTTTGCTGCCTTGGAAAGATCATTCACTTCATAGTAGGACGCGAGCAGGAGCTGCCAGAGTGCCTCCTTTTTCGGAAACTTATTCAGGGCCGTGTTCATGAGAGAAACCGTGTCATCATACCGGTCCGTGTAAAAATAAGCTGCCCCGAGTCCCAGGTATATACCTTCTGGGGGCGCCTCGACCTGTTCTATCCAGGCTTCGTAAAAAGGGATCGCTTCCGTATATTTCTCGGCCTGCATGCGAAGACCAGCCAGCGTCTGCATCAGATAGAGCTGTGTGCTTTCTGGCAGAACCTTCAGTTCCCAGGCTTTCAGCAGCCAGGTGTCCGCTGTCGTATAATCCTCCTGCTGCAGATAATACATACCTGCTGTGTGGAAAATATAGGCCTGGTCTTCTTTGGCGGACGGCAGCTTTTTCAGCGCATTTTTCAGCTTTTTTTCAGCTTTTTCATAGGCTTTTTCACTGATTAGCTTCTGGATGGTTTCCAGCTTCTTGAAGGTATGAAGGGTCATGGCTGACGCGAATGACGTACAACACAACACGATTCCCACGACCGCCATCAAACGGATAACAGATTTCATGAATTCAACTCGTAATCGATCTGAACAACCGCCCGCTGCTCAACAGGCTGATTGTCTTCTATCTTGGGTTTGAACTTCCATTTCAGCAGTGCCCGCCGGGCCGACGCGTCAAACAGATTGGCTGGCTGGGATTCCACAATTTCCACATCCTTGACCGTCCCCTGGGTCGTGATGGTGAAGGCCAGCTTCACATATCCTTCCATTCTCATCATCTTGGCCCGCTTGGGATAGATGGGATTTACCCGGGCCAGGGGAATGACATGGGTGTTGATGGCCATTTCCCCGCCGCCCGACACCACAGCATCTCCGAGGGCGCTGACCGCCACAAGATCAATGGGTAGATTGATATCCAATTGGTCATGACGCAGGGGCCGCTGATCGGTCTTCACATTCTTCTGGATCATCACCTTAGGTTTCAGCGGTTTTTTTTCAGGCTTCGGTTTTTTGGGCTTCACACGTTCTTTTTTTGCCAGGGCCTGCTCTTTTTTCAGACGGACAAAATCGACCATGCACAGTTTTTCCCCGCTCAGGTGAGGGCAGACGCCCACCTGAATCATTCCGTGAAGCACAAAAAAAATACCAAACACAATCACAACGGCACTGATCATGCTGAGTGGCAGTCGTATCATCGGTTTCCTTCCACAGCTGCGGCGATGGATATGTTCTGTACACCGGCCAGGCGAATTTGGTCCATGACTTTGACCAGCACCCCGGTTTTGGCATCGGTGTCCGACTGAATGATGACACTGCTGCCTGGGAACTTTGCCTTGAGCCGCTGGATATTGGCCCGCACCGACCGGATGTCGATCTGCCGCTTGTCCAGCCAGATCTCCCCGCTTGGCCTGATGGCAATGAGGATGTTCCCCTTGACTTTCTTTTCAGCCGTGGCTGCGCTGGGCCGGTTCACGTCAATACCGGTCTCCTTGACAAAGGACGTGGTCACGATAAAAAAGATCAGCATGATAAATACCACGTCCAGCATGGGCGTGAGGTCAATCTGCTGTTCTTCGGTGACTCGGTGCAATCGTCTCATGATTTTAACCTTTTTGGCGTTTTACGTTCGTCTAACAGCTGACAACTGAATTCTTTAATTTTTAGTTTATCATTGAACTTCAGTGCCTTTCGATTGGCCAGAGACTCGATCTGATGCTGAAAAAACAGTCCGGTGATCGCCACGGCCATACCGGACATGGTCGACAGGGTGGCAACGGAAATACCTGATGCCATGGCCCGGGCATCCCCGGTACCGTTTTCCGCGATCACGTCGAACATCTCAATCATCCCATACACCGTGCCAAACAATCCCAGCAGCGGCGAAAGCGTAACCAGCACCTTGATCACATCAATCCAGGCAACCAGGGCATGCTTCAGCTCGTACTGGAAATATTCCCGGATGTTCGCCGCATCCCTGAACCCGCAGCAGGCATCCCATTCCGAAATCAGACGTTGCTCCGTTCGCCACGAAAACAAGTAGATATAGAGATATCGCTCAATGATCAAAATCCACATAAAAATGGCCATCAGAAAAATGGCATACAGGGTGATACCGCCCTTATCCAGGAAATCGATCACATAGATGAATATCTTCATGCTGATTTCGCAACCTCTCTGGCAATCAGCCCAACGCTCTGATGCTCAATGGTATCCAGAATGCTTTTGGATTTAGCCGCGATGAACGTATAAACAAAGAGCAGCGGAATGGCCGCGCACAATCCTAAGACCGTGGTCACCAGGGCAGTGGATATCCCCCCGGCCATGAGCCGGGGATCGCCGGTACCAAAAAGGGTGATGGACTGGAACGTGAGGATCATCCCGGTTACGGTTCCCAGCAGACCGAGCAGGGGAGACACTGCTGCCAGGAGCTTGATGAAGGTATTGAAACGCTCCACCCGGGGCGCCTCTTTCAGGATCGCCTCATCAAGCAAGACTTCCTTTTCCGCCTGAGGCCTGTCCATTGCTGCCTTATAAATACTGGCAATCCGGCCCAGGGGATTATCTGTTTTCAACGAGTCCAGATGCCGTGCCTGTTTATTGATTCGTGCGGATATCAGCATTAGCCAGACATATCGCAGAAAACCGATGAGCAGTCCCACGATCCCGATGCCAATAATAATATATCCGATCACCCCGCCCTGACGGATCCGATCCCGCAGGCTCGGTTTTCGGGTCAGCATGGATAGCAGCTGGCCACGGGTGGGATCGATCATAATCTTCACCATTCCCGGCGCCGACGTGTCAAAATTTTTGGCCGTCATCCGGAAACGGGTCGGGGGTTGTTTCAGCGCATTTGTGAAATACATACCTTCCGGATCATAGGCCAGAAACCGGCCTTCAGACACGGCGCCGTAGGTACCGATGCGAACCACCTCCTGATCGCGGGAAGTACCATCTGTCTGTACTACCGGTGCATCGAAACGGACCACCTCTCCGGAGGCATTCAGCCCCTCCAGCAGGATTAGCCACAGTTTTTCAAGGGCCGACATATCCGGCAGGCCCTTGCGTTCGGCCAGATTCTGCAGGAATGCCCCGCGTTCGGGGAAATGCACGGTGGTTATGTCATGAACATATTCGGCCTTCAGTTCACCGGCCACCTGACGGGTTACCCCGAACAGCTCACCCATGTCTCCCATTTTCCGCTGGAGTTTTTCCTCAAGCGCGGTAATAGCGACTTCATTTTCATCAATGGTATCCTGCAGCTTTTCACCGGTTCGTTTCAGTGACGCAAGTTCTGCCTTTGCCTGCTTCAGCAGGGCTGCTGCATCCTTTTCAGCAGAGAGAAACGCCTGTTCACGCGCCCGGTTCACGGCCAGTTCTCCATCGGTTTCCAAACGAATCCGCCGGAGAAGATCATCAAAGCTGTCTTCCGCCCAGGCAGATACTGGGCAGCACAAACACAACACAAACAGTAACGACATCAACACCTTCATTCGCGTACCTCCGCTGGCGGGACCGCCGCAAAGAAAAGCTCGGGGGCGCTCTGCTTTTCGGCGATCCGAATGGCTTTCATGATCGAACGGTTGAACGCCATGTCTTCAAGAATGACAAACCCATCGGCGTCTGGCTGCCATACGGCGCAGACGCTCCGGTCAAGCGAGAGGTAGTAGAGACCGATGCGGCCGACCTTCAAAAAGGTCACCTGTTTTCCGTCCTGCTCCCCCGCATAGGCCTCGATGGTCTTTCCATAATCGTTCTCCACCTGGTAGGCTTCCAGAATCTGGCGGAATTTCGCAGCCACACTGATGTCCGCCCGTTTCATATTGGCCTTGAGGCGTGCCAGGCGTTCCTGGCGTTCTTCAGGCAAAAACGGCAAATCGGAAGCCACGAATGTCTCCAGTCCGTCGATCATTCGCTGCATGAACGGCATAATCTGCTCGCTCGTCGCATCCAGCTGGTCGATATCTTTTTCCAGGACAGTCATCTCTTCCTTCTGGGAGTTTACGATGTCCTGAAGCTGGGCATTGTAGATTCGGTAATTCTCGATCTCGTTTCCGAGAAGATTGTACTCATCAAGCATCGCTCGGGTTTTTTCATCCAGACGGTCAATGGTCTTCTGGGTTGCGGCAAGGGTTCTGTTGGTCTTCGTGATGATCTTTCGGCCGGCATCCAGACTGTCCGCAAAGGCGACCTGTGACACCAACAGGCAGAGACCGCAGACACCTGCGGTAAACGGGGTGCGCATAACATGCATTCCTTTTTTCAGGCTCCTGAACAACAGGTTCTCCCTGGGCATCGAAAACAGGAGGCCCTATGGAGGGATTAACGATTATAGTGCGTTCTTCCACCAGAACAGAGCTTCCGCCAAGCGCCTGCCAGGCAAAAGAACCGTACAGCACAGATGAGGTTTCCAAAAATACGTTGTCAACAAACCGAATTTTAAACTTATAATATAAGTTTGAGCTGGCAGGTTAATGAACTCTTGACCCAATGTCAATATTTTTAACATACAAGATAAGTCATCGCTCACTTCCTGTTCGGGCAGAATTCATTAAAAGCCCATGTGTGCGTTGTTTGACAACAAGAACTCTGACCTATATAATTCTATTCTGATGAAGATGGGTTTATTCAGGAGAGGATCATGTCTACAAACACCCCTGTGTCAACTCTGATGCACACGGAAATTGTCCCGCCGACCCGCGGTGGGAACGAGACGCGCTGGCTGTTTGCCATCGCCGCCTTCACGCTGATTATCTGCGGCCTTACCGTCAATCTGCGCACCCGGGGCACCGCCGAAAAACACATGGAATCCTGGCAGGTCAACGCCTTTACCGGCCTCTCCGCACAGGAGCTGGGGACATTCAATGCCCTGCGCACGGCAGCCATTGAAATCGACGAGGTTCACGATGATGAAGACAGCCGGTGGATGGGCATTGCCGAACTCGCGGAGTTGTATATGCCCCCATTTGTTCAGGATGCCGCCTGGCAAAACCAGGGCCGGTTGAAATGGTCGCTGAAAATTGTCCCTGCGCAGAGCCGGCATATTGCACTCTATCTGGGCACGCCGGAGGCAGCAGATAAAAGCGGCACCTTTCTGCTGATCATGCTCCATGACCACATCAAGAAGCAGGGCAATGCGCCCGCAGTTCAGGCACATGCCCCATCGGAAATCTGGCTGCACAAACGTGCGAACGCAACCTTCCCGGAGGTGGTGACCGACCAGGCCCTGATCAGTGCCGGATGGCGGGAAGTCGTGGCCCTTAAAGGCGAAGATGAAATCAAACGAGTCAAAGGAGAAATGATCTAAATGAAACGACTGTGTCTGCTCTCAGCTGTCGTCATCAGCCTGGTGCTGATCACTGCGGCCGGCGCCATGGGGGAACGCCCGCACAAAAAGCTCCGCATCGGCATTACCCTGCATCCGTATTACAGCTTCACCACCCATATTGTCGGGGATGCCGCAGACGTGATCCCCCTGATCGGCGCCGGATTCAACCCGCACAACTACCGGCCCCAGCCGGACGACATCAAACGGTGTATGACCCTAGATGTTCTGGTGGTCAACGGTATTGGCCATGACGAATTTGCCTTCGAAATCCTGGATGCCGCCGGCATGCGGGGCAAGCTCACGGTCATTCAGGCCAATCAGGATGTTTCCCTGATCCCCGTTGCCGGCAATCTGGACGGGAAAAAGAGGGTCAACCCCCATACCTTCGTGTCAGTGACCGCCTCCATCCAGCAGATCCATACCATCGCAAAAGCCCTGCAGAAAATCGACCCTGATCATGCCGCCGTCTACCGGAAAAACACCCGGAAATACGTGAGAAAGCTCCGGCGAATGAAAGCCGAGTACATGGCCCGTGTGGCAGAACTATCGGATGTGGATTTCAAATGTGCCACCATCCACGGGGGATATGACTACCTGCTCCAGGAATTCGGACTCCAGGTCACGGCAGTGATTGAGCCTGGCCACGGCCTCAAACCCACGGCCACCCAGCTGGCAAAAACCATTGACGCCATCCGTTCCCTGGGTGTGGATGTGATTTTCACGGAAATGGATTTTCCCGAGCAGTATGTCGCCACCATTCATGAAGAAACCGGGATCCGGATCCGGCACCTGTCCCACCTCACCCACGGCGAATACACGCCGGACAGTTTTGAAAAGGGCATTCGCGCCAATCTCGAAGCTCTGACCAACGCTCTCATCGAAGCCTTTGCCGATAAAAAGGAGGGCTGAGCTGATGACCGGAACCGGCATATCAACCCGCACAAACAGCGGACCGCGGGTTTCGTTTGAAACGGTCGGTCTGTTTCTGGGGGGCAATTGTATTTTAAGGGATATCAATTTCACAGTCGATCCCGGCTCAATCCACTGCATCATCGGCCCCAATGGCGGGGGAAAAACATCGCTGATCCGTTCACTTGTCGGACAGATGCCCCATGACGGCACCATCCGCATCGACTGGCCCGGGGACCGGATCACCGGCTATGTGCCCCAGGCCCTTGATTTTGACCGGACCCTTCCCATGACCGTGGATGATTTCATGACCCTCATCTGTCAGAACCGGCCGGTCTTTTCCGGCATGAGCCAGATCACCCGCAATGTGATCGACAGGGCGCTTGATCAGGTGGGTATGATCGAAAAACGAAACTATCGGTTCGGTGGTCTGTCCGGCGGCGAGCGCCAGCGGGTGCTACTGGCCCAGGCCCTGATTCCGCGACCAGCGCTCCTGATCCTGGACGAGCCGGCCAGCGGACTGGACCGGACCGGAACCGAGGTGATGCACAGTCTTCTCAAAACGCTCAAATCCGAGGGCACCACCATCCTGATGATTCACCATGATCTCGCCGAAGTAAAAGCCCTGGCCGATGCGGTGACCTGTATCAACCAGCACGTGCTGTTTTCCGGGGACCCTGGGTTGATGCTCACACCGGAGGCCATCTTCACTGTTTTCTCTTCCCGGTTAGAGGTATAGGATATGGATTTTTTATATGATCTCGTACGTACTCCCCTCATGGCCATGGGAGAATCCGGCGTACTGCCAAGTTTCTTTCAATATGCCTTTGTGGTCAATGCGCTGTTGTGTGCCCTTCTCCTCGGTCCGGTACTGGGCGGCGTGGGCGTCATGGTGGTCACCAAACGGCTGGCCTTCTTTTCCCAGGCCGTGGGGCAGGCGGCCCTCACCGGCGTGGCCATCGGCGTACTCATCGGTGAGCCCATCACCTCGCCCTATGCCTCCCTGTTCGGCTTCTGCATCCTGTTCGGGCTGCTCATGAACTACACACGAAACCGGACACGCATGTCCCCTGACACGGTTATCGGGGTGTTTCTCTCCATCTCCCTTGCCGTGGGTGCCTGCGTGCTTCTGTACGTAACCGGAAAAGTCAACATGCATGTGCTGGACAACGTGCTCTTCGGGTCCATTCTCACGGTGAACAACACGGACATGAACGTGCTTTTCTTTATTTCCATCCTGTGCCTCTGCGTGGGGACACCGCTCTTCAACCGTATGCTGCTCGCCAGCTTCAACCCGAGTCTGGCCCATGCCCGGGGCATCAATGCCAAGGTGATGGATTACAGCTTCATCCTCATGATCACGGTCATCACCGTTGCTGCACTGAAAATTGTCGGGGCTGTCCTGGTCGAGGCCCTGTTCATCATTCCGGCAGCTGCCGCCCGGAACATCAGTCGATCCATCCGCGGGTTCTTCGGCTTCAGCGTGGCCATTGCCACCATCAGCTGCGTACTGGGGATCATCCTGCCCATGGAATTTGACATCCCCATTCCGTCTGGCGGGGCCATTGTGCTGGTGGCTACCGGCTTTTTCATTCTCACCACCATCTGGCGAACCGTTTCCGGTCGCTTTGGGGAGGCATCCGTATGAGCCGCGCGTTTGTTTTTCTTTTTTTGTTTATTTTCCTGACCGGTTTTCCGAACGCAGCGGTTTCCCGTGAAAATGCCTGTAAAACCAAAACCGTTCTGGCTTCCCGGGACATAACCCTGGCCCTGGCGGGCATCCTCACCGACGGCACCGGTATTTCCGTGAAGCGGGCCATCCCGGCCCGGTATTTTCCGGCCCGCCATGCAGGGTATCTGAAAAAAAAGATGGCCGACTTCGCCCCCCTGGTCCGATCTGCGGATGCGGTGATCACGGTCCGGAGCGCCTGGCCGGCTGACCCCCTGTACGCCTATTCCCGCCGTGCCAATCCGTGGATTGTGGAGATCGATGCCACCACTCCGCTTGATGCCAGCCGATCCGGGGTTCCTCTGATGCATCACCCCGATTCCGGCGCTCTTTTGGTCCACGCCTGGCGCAGTCCATCCAACCTGTCCCGCATGGCAGATATCACGGCAGCTGACCTCAGCGACCTGTATCCAGGTGCAGAAAAAAAAATCGACGCCAACCTGGGCGCATTCAAACGCGCCCTGTTCAAACTGCGCACCCGGTTTGAAATCGCCCTGGGAGCGCTTGACGCATTTGAAGTCATCGCGTTCTCAACCGATTTTCTGTACCTTATTGATGAATTTGGACTATCTGTGGCAGAGTGGTTTCTCACACCGGAAATCGACTGGACCGATGCAGACCGCACGGCACTTGGAAAGTCGTTGAAGCGCCATCATCTGAAAACCGTTGTCTGCGCCTGGAAGCCAGAGAAAGCCACCGGCAAGATCATCGAAGCCGCCGGTGCCCGGGTGGTGATCCTCAAACCGTTCAAACTAGGCAGCGGTGATTTCTCCGCACAAATACGTACCTGGTACGAAGCCAACTTAAACGCACTGGTCAGGGGGCTTTCAGGAACGTGAATGCCAAGCGGGCATGGATGCCCATTTTTTCAACAACAGCCGATGCCCACGGTTCGACAGAATCTGAGAGCCGTTTGACTGGATTTCCGGAAACAGCTCTTTATTGTAAATGTGAACGGGCACAACGCACGATCATACAGATGAACCGGCAGGCCATTTCTTTTTACCGATCACCCTCACTTTATCGAGTTGAAAATTTTATGAATCCAGAAAGTTGAGTATGTTACGTATCAAAACCAAATTACAAATCGTTGCTGCTGTCTATGCATTCTTGCCCGTCATCACTGTCATTGCTGCCACACGAGACAGGGCCACGTTTCTTAGCAACGACTTTCAGTGTGCCATCACCCTCGGACTTGCAGCAGCGGTATCACTGGTGCTGGCTGCCCCGTATCTACCCGGCTTTGGATGGATCTGTCTAAACCAAATCAAAGAGCTTTCCCGCTTTTGTTCGGACATCAAAAGCGGTCTGTATCGATTCCTGCCACTGCCCAATGAGCCGACCGAAGCCGGGTATGAAAATGAAATTCTCGCGTTGATGCGGACCATGAACTGGATGACCCATAAAATCGCCAACCGGGAAAACGAGCTGGAAACCTGCGTACGCCAACGTACCGAGGAACTTCGCAGGAAAAATGCGGCACTCATGAAGGCTCGAGACGCTGCCGAAGCCTCCGCCAGGAGCAAAAGCATTTTTCTGGCCACCATGAGCCATGAAATCCGAACCCCCATGAATGCGATCACGGGCATGGCCGAGCGCCTGGCCGGTTCGCCGCTCAATCCCCGGCAGCAGGAATTTGTCTCCATTCTCAAAACCGCAACCCAGTCCCTGCTTCACATCATCAATAATGTCCTTGATTTTTCACGCATTGACGCGAACAAAGTAGAAATAGAGCGCATCCCTGTATCCATCCGGGATCTGATCGAAGAGGTCACGGACATGTTCCGGGGGGCAACCATTGACAAGGATATTGAGCTGATCGCAGACATCCGCCCCGGCCTTCCCGATGCCATTGAAGGCGATCCCCTCCGCATCAAGCAGATTCTGATCAATCTCATGTCCAACGCGTTCAAGTTCACGGAAAACGGAGAGATAGCCCTCACTGCCGAGCCAGCCAAAGATATAAACAACCCGGCCATTGAAATAAACGTCCGCGACACCGGCATCGGTATCCCTGAAGACCTGCTCCCCAAACTGTTTGAAGCCTTTTCCCAGGCAGACGGATCCACCACACGGAAATACGGCGGCACCGGACTGGGCCTTGCGATCTCACGGAAACTGGCCCGGCTGATGAACGGAGACATTCATGTGGTCAGCACCCCCGGCACCGGAAGCACATTCACCCTGCGCATGCCGCTGACCGTCTGCGCAGAACCTGAAACAGCTCTGCCCTGCCTGCCGCGTGCCTTCAGAGGGAAGCCGGTCATCACCTTTATCCGAAACAGCAATACCCGCACTATCATCCGTCAGCACCTTGACGCCTTTGCGCTCACCGGAATGGACATGGACCCGACCATGGACTGTCTGGAAGCCGTCCTTTCCCATACCGCCGCCCCAGATACGCTGTATATTTTGGATATGGATCTTTCGTTGACCCGAAAGACCGCCATCATTGACCTGCTAACGCGTATCCATGTCAGGCCTGGTCACTTAATCGCCATCGGGAATACACTGAAAACCGGTAAGCGCAACGAAATGCTGCCAACGGGAACCCCCTTTCTCACCAAACCGGTTAAACCGTATGCGCTAGTTGACACCATTGTCCGTGTTCTGGATTCTCGGCGCACTGAAGGTGCGTATAAAGAAAACGAATTCCAGTGCGGCATGGACGATATCGCCAGGCCCACCGATTCACACCGACTGTTTTCCGTGCTGCCCCGCAGGCTGAACAACGCCCACAGTGAGACTGAAAAGGGCTTTCAGGACGATACTGCCGGCTCACCAGTGCCGAATACGGATGCCCCGGATCCGGGTATGCTCCATACCATGCTGGAGGATCTGAGCCTGCAGCTTGAAATGAACAATCTCAAGGCCAAGCAACTCATGACAACACTTTCTCCCCTGCTGCACGCGATGGGTCTACGCAACAGAACCCGGCAGCTTGAAAATGAAGTCAGACGCTTTGATTTCCAGAATGCCCTGGCAACCCTGAATCTGATCCGCACAGATCTGTCGGCCGAATACAGGAGCGAATCATGACAGCCGAAGCCGGAACCCGAAGACGCATTCTCATCGTGGATGACACCCCGGCCAATATTGATGTCATGGGTGCCATCCTTTCCGACGACTATGACATCGTCGTTGCCATCAATGGAAAAATGGCACTCGATATTGTGCATTCAAAACAGCAGCCCGACCTAATTATTCTGGACATTATGATGCCGGGCATGGACGGATATGAAGTGATAAAGGCCTTAAAAAGTGATCACACCACCCGGCAGATTCCGATTATCTTCGCCACCGCGAAGATTGAAGAGCAGGATGAAGCCAAAGGGTTTGCCCTAGGCGCAGCAGACTATATCCGCAAGCCGGTCAGCCGCGACATCACCCGTGCCCGTGTAAAAGCGCATCTGGAACTCAAAGCGCTCAGGGAGCGGCTTCAGTGTCAGGTGAATAAAAAAATCGAAGAGGTAGAAGCCTCTCGATTGCGTCTGCAAAAGAGCGAGGCTGAAAAAAACAGTATCAAACGTGTGCTCAGACACACGGAAGACACGTCAAAAAAACATCAGATTTTTTTTTCCGAGCTCTTTTCCAATTCACCCTACGGCATTCTGCTTGTGGGTACATCCCGCACCATTTTAAAGGCCAATAAGAGTTTCTGCCGGTTGACCGGCGAATCCCCGGATCGGGTTACCGGCAACTGCATCTTCAAACAGCTGAACCAGGATACCGGTACCAACGAGCTAACCGAACTGGTAGAAGCGGCTTTCTCCGGCAAAACCCAGAACATAATCAGCTGTTGCGTAAACCCTGACGGGAGCAAGACACCGATTTCCGCACTGGCCTATCCGGTCAGCGTTAAGGGAAAAATTGAAGGCATTTTCATGGTGTTTGAAAACATTTCCGAACGGAAAAAATATGAGGAAAAACTCAAACATCAGGCGTTTCATGACCCGTTGACCGGCATTCCCAACCGCAGCCTTCTGTCCCGACGGCTGAGCCACGCGCTTGTGCGGAAACAGAACCTGCCGGGTTACCAGTTTGCACTCATGCTCATTGACATTGATCGGTTCAAAAGCGTCAATGACAGCCTGGGGCATCTGGTGGGGGATCAGCTTCTCATCAGCATTTCAAAACGGATCCAGTCTTGTCTCCGGGAACAGGATACCATTGCCCGCCTGGGCGGGGACGAGTTTGCCATTCTCCTGGACGATATTTCAGACATCAAACAGGTTACGGCCATTGCCAAACGGATCAAGGCAGCCACGGACAAGCCTTTTCATATTGCCGGTCACACCATCCACATCAGCGCCAGCACGGGAATCGTCTCTGAAACCGATCATTACGAGAATGCCCAACAGATACTGAGAGATGCCGATTTTGCGATGTACAATGCCAAGGATTCCGGGAAAGCCTGTTTTAAAGAGTTTAACTCTGTCATGCATGACAGGGCCATGGAAAAGCTCTCTGTGGAAAAAGAGCTGCGAGACGCCATTTCAGTGGGACGCCTGCAGCTCCACTACCAGCCCATTATGCACATTACCACCGGCAGACTCGGGGGGTTCGAGGCCCTGATCCGGTGGAACCATCCTGTTCACGGGTTTATTTCACCGGAACGGTTCATCCCGGTGGCGGAAGAATCCGACCTCATTCTCACCTTGGGTGAATGGATGATAACCGAAGCACTATCGCAACTTAAAGACTGGCAGCGAAATCTTCCGAGTACGAAAAAGCTGAAGATGAACATCAACATCTCGGTCAAACATTTTCAACATTCCCGATTTATGCCTTACCTGCTGAGCGCGCTTGATACCACGGATGTCTCCCCGGATGCCGTTAACCTGGAACTGACAGAGTCCCTCCTTCTGATGCACAGCCGGAGCACTGTGGTGAAAATCGACAAACTGAGAAATCTCGGCATCGGCATTGCCATCGACGACTTTGGCACCGGCTATGGTTCCATGTCCTATCTTCAGCAGTTTTCAGTGAACAGCATCAAGATCGATCGGTCCTTCACCAGCCGCATCGGGGTTCCGGACGGCAGTTTCGAGATTGTCAAATCCCTGATATCCCTCTCCCATGGGCTTGGCATCCAGGTTGTGGCCGAAGGTGTGGAAACAACATGTCAGCTGGATATCCTGAAAAACCTGGGATGCAACAGCGCACAGGGGTATCTGTTTTCACCGCCGTTAGCCGCAGAGTTGGCCGGGGCGATGGTACTGGAGTAGGTGGCGTTAACCGCCCCACCCCAGAACACCAACACCGAACAACCCTGCGGCTGATTCTTTTCAGTGGGCGGTCTGGGTTCGCCGCAGCCGGGTATGCTTCACCCAGTTGGCGGCCATCAACCCTGCCAGTAAAACAGCGCTCCCCAGCATCACAGACTGGGGGATCAGCGCCGAAGCCTGCCCCACGACGACCTGAGCATTGATATTCAGAGTCGAATAGATCAAATCCACGAGCAGGCCCATGCCCAGCGAGCAGACCGTTATCATACCCAGATAAATCAGCAGTGCCCGTGTGTTAAAAAGCTTTTTCACAACGGCCATGGTCGCCGCATTGGTGGCCGGGCCGGCAAGGAGAAAAACCAGGGCCGCCCCGGGATTTAACCCCTTGAGAATCAGCGCTGCGGCAATGGGTGTGGAAGCTGTGGCGCAGACGTACATGGGGATTCCCACGCCAAGCATGATCAGCATGGCAACAAGCGGGTATTCGTTGGTCCAGAGGGTGAAGTCCTCAGGAAAAAAGAAGGTGATCAGACCGGCTAACAAAATCCCGAACAAAAACGGCTGCTGGATATCATTCAGCAGATTCCCGTAGGCATACCGCATCCCGTCGATAATTCGGCGAGGAAGCGATGAAATCCGGCTGGCGTCGGCGGATGCGTGCGCATGGCTGCCCGCCGCATCAGCGCCTTCCGGCGCCATGGGAAGCAGCGCTCCCATGGGAGCCGACCGTTCCAGTTCCTGCGTTCCGAAAAAATTCTGAACAATCCCGGTGGATACGGCGGTAATAAAGCCGGCCACCGGCCGGAAAACGGTCATGACGGGATCCAGCATCGCCCAGGATACAGCAATTGAGTCCACCCCGGTTTCCGGTGTCGCGATCATGAAAGAAAGTGCCGCCCCATCATTGGCACCCTGTTTTTTTAAGCCTGTGACCACAGGCATGACACCGCAGCTTCACAGGGGGATGGGGATGCCAAGCAGGGTGGCGAGAAAGACAGGTTTTATCCTCCCTTCCCCAAAGTACCGATGCACTGTATCTGTCTTGAAAAACACATGGAGCAGCGCGGCCACAAAAAAACCGAACAGCATGAAAACAGACACCTCAAGATAAATTTGCCAGCTTTCCCTTACTATCGTGTATACGATCTCCATTTTGCTGATACCTCTCTAACTTTAATTCCGTTTCTAATCATGGGTCGCATGATCCAGGCTCATCCGGATCAAGGACTCTACATGTGCGTCATCAAGCGAATAATAGACGGTTTTCCCTTCCCGCCGGTTCTTCACAATCTTCTGCGCGCGAAGCAGCCGGAGCTGATGAGAGATTGCCGACTCACGCTGGCCGCAGATGGCGGCAATGTCACAGACGCAGTGTTCCCGAAAAAGCAGGGTCAGGACAATCCTCAACCGGCCCGGGTCACTCAGGGCCTTGAATATTTCCGCCATACCGGCAACCGTGTCGTTTCCCGGCAGGGCCTCGGTCGTTTCTCTGACCTTTTCTTCATGAATACACTTCACTGTGCATCTATCCATTATAACACCTCTTCATCTGAATAATTATTCATATGATAATCCTGAAACAAAATTCTGGCAACCCCTTTTTTTTATAAACGTAATGACAAGGGGGCGAAAGTATTGCAATACGCCTGAAATCCCTGATAACCTGGCATCTGCCGGATGCGGTTATCAAAAAGACCGGCCTTTGCCGGTTCCCTCCACTGCTTTCTGTCCCTCTGGTTTTGCAAAAGGCAAAAAACATCTAAAAAATTTTGACTTTACGGTTTTATTTATATATCATTTCCCGTTAGTTTTTATAGAGTCAATGCATACCTATTCTGCCCCAACCCAAATAAAAAGAAGGTGATCATAACATGAAAAAATTCAATCAAATGGTAGTCCTTCTCGTCCTCTTTTTTGCTAACTTGGCTGTTGCCGGAGAACCGGCAACGCCGGAAGAGATCTACGAAAATGTGTTAAAAGGGGTGGAAGTGCTTCAGGCGCTGGGTGCCGAGGGATTGCCTGCGTTTAACGATCCCAAAGGTGAATTTGTCTGGAAGGATACCTATGTGCAGGTGTATGAGTGCGGTGCCAGCAGAATCGTAGGGCAAATTAACCCTGCCCTGCGTCAATGGACACCTGAAAAGTTCAACAGCATTGTGGATAAAAAGGGTAACCGGATTACCAAAATGATCTGCGATGCGTCCCGAAAGCCCAATGGAGACTGGGTTGAATACTGGTGGCCCAAACCCGGAGAAACGGAAGCGTCACGCAAGATCACCTTTGTCCTTCAGGTGCCGGGACAACCCTACCAGGTTTCAGCAGGAATCTACGACGATTCCATAAGCCTTGAACAACTCAAGGCAATCAGCAACTGATCTTTTCGGCTCGTTGCAGTGGCCATGTGAACCTCGGCAGACACATGTTTTTTTGTATATCACAAACACAAAAAAGAGAAACAGCTCTCTCGGGCTCCCCAATGAAGAGAGAAAGGTTATGTTTTTAAAAATTCGTAATAAATTCCTCGTCCCCATGGTTGTTCTCGTTCTCCTCGGCATGAGTTTCTCCTCATTCATATACTACGAAACGGCTAAAAATACCCTTGAGAAAAGTAAAATTTCGCAACTTGCTCAGGCGGTTGATAATACAAATCATTCTATCAAAGACTGGCTTAGCAACCGAAAGATTGATGTCGCTAACTGGTCAAAACAGGATATTTTAAAAACAGCACTGAAAAACAACTTTTTAGGAAAGGCCGCCAGGAAGAACCTAAACGCTGATTTTGCCCGGATGCAAAACGAATATCAGTACTACAGCGGCTTTCATCTTGCCGCCTCTACCGGAATAGTGGTTGCCTCATCAAACCCAAAGATTGTTGATTCACTTAATATTAAAGACCGTACCTATTTCAAAACGGCATTAAACGGCAAGGAGAACATGTCTTCAGTGCTTAAAAGCAAGACAGACGGCAGCCCGATTTTCATCATTGCCGCGCCGGTTGTTGACAGGGATCGTGTGATCGGCGTGTTTTATGTTCTGATCCACTTGCAAAATTTTAATGCCGCGTTTATCGACCGGATTAAAATCGGTGAAACCGGCTATGCCTTTATGGTTGATAGGGACGGTACAACCCTCGCCCATCCCAATAAAAACGACATCATGAACAAGCGCATCACGGACTTTGACTTTGGCAGTGAGATGATGGCCGCACCTGATGGCATCTTGCGCTACCGCTCTAATGGCGTTGATAAACTGGCAGCATTGCAAACCCTTGAGGAGACGGGGTGGAAAATTGTTATCTCGACCCATATGGACGAGGCATATGCTGCGATCAACAAACTGGCCAAACTGAGCCTCATACTGGTCGCTTCGATAGTTTCCATTGCCGCGGTGATCATTCTTCTTGTCGCCAATTCCGTGACGAAACCCATTAACATGGTGGTAGAAGGGTTACGGGATGCCGCTGAAGGCGAAGGCGACCTCACCAAGCGGTTGGCGGTGGGAAGCCGTGACGAGGTCGGAGAGCTTGCGTCCTGTTTCAATACCTTTGTCGAAAAGGTGCACCGTATTATCAGTGACATCCATTCCAACATAGCCACCTTAAACGTCTCAGCAGGGAGTTTGTCTGATTTGTCTGACAATCTTTCCGCCGGCTCTGAAGATTCCTCCCATCGCTCGAACACGGTGGCGGCGGCGGCAGAAGAGATGGATGCGAACATGAAATCTGTTGCTGCCGCTTGTGAACAGGCATCGGAGAATGTCAACGTGGTTGCCGCCACAACAGAAGAGATGAACTCGACGGTCTCTGAGATTGCGGGTAATACCGGAAAGGCAAGGGAAGTGACAGAGGATGCGGTGGATAAAACCAGCGCGACGTTCCAGCGGATGACTGAACTCGGCGCTGCTGCCCGGGAAATCAGTAAGGTGACCGAAACCATCACCGATATTTCGGAACAGACCAACCTGCTGGCCCTTAACGCCACAATTGAAGCAGCCCGGGCCGGTGAAGCGGGTAAAGGTTTTGCCGTCGTTGCCAATGAAATCAAGGAACTGGCCAAACAGACGGCTCAAGCGACCCTTGAAATCCGGCAACGGATTGATGCGATCCAGTCATCCACTTCGACCACACTAACGGAAATGGAACAGATTAATACGGTGATCAACGATGTGAACAGCATTGTGACGACCATTGCGTCTGCCGTTGAAGAGCAGGCGGTATCAACGAATGAAATTGCCTCCAATGTCGCCCAGGCTGCCCGGGGGATTGCCGAAGTCAACGAAAATGTGGCCCAGAGTTCTTTGGTTGCCGGCGAAATTTCCATGGAAATAGCTGAGGTGAGTCAAGTGGCCGGTAAAATCAGTCAGGATAGCGGAAAGGTAAATGGACAGTCAAGAGAACTGCTCACCTTGTCTGATCAGCTTGAGAAAGCAATTAATCAGTTTAAACTTCAGTAACCCATTGTTTTTTTAAGGCCTGGCCATGGTGGCCAGGCCTGCCTCCTTCTTTTACGCCTTCTGATAATATAGTTGTACTATAATTTCGATAGTTAGGCAGGAGAACAAACAGCGGTTTACCCGTTACGATAACCGTCAGCATGGGCGCTGTGGTTTTTCCCGGGGCGGCCGGTTTAAAAGGGTGATTGTGGAACCCGTTAAAATCCTGATCAATCTTCTGGCGTATGTGGATCTGAACTGATAAATCAAGGAGACCAACTATGCTCAGTATTCTTATAGAAGTCATCTTCATCAGTGCCTGCTTCAAGGTTTTAAAAGAATCCAAAGAACAGTTAAAATATAACATTGAGACAAGAGATCCTGTTTCAATTTGCGGTCGTCAAGCCCTGCATATTGCTTTGCTGGTCATTTATTTATACATTAAACACCCCCAGTTCCCCGTCGTGCTTCTAACCTTTATTGTTTTCAATGGTGTTACATTACTGTGGCTGTTGATAGACAAAGACACGTTTCTGGCGTCTTATGATAAAATGCCGCCATTTGCTGATAAATTATTTCCTGTTGCGTATATTCTGTATTTTGGTTTTCATCTGTTAGCGCCTTTTATTGGATTTGTTTGTTGTTAATTCAACTTTCGGTATCCTTTTTACAGCATTTAAAACCAATTGCTTATTTTATTGAATCGTCTGATTCTTTCCCGTTTATGAATTGTATTTTTAGTGTTTTTTATTCATATCTATTTGTTTTTATTAAAAAATGCTTTTAATGAAATCCAAAAGTTGAGTTGCTAAGATACGGGAAATAAATAATGATTATCTATATCAATCGGTTGATCACCGCTTTTCTGTTTTTGTTAACAGCAGTGCTCTCAGCGCATGCGGGAGACCCTGTGATTATGGGCCGGATTGAGCTGCCCAGCTCCTCACCCTGCGGTCTGGCATATGATGCCGCGCATTTTTGGTTTATTGATGCAGATACAGTCGCTGTCATTCAGATCGATCAGGCAGGAAACGAGATCGGTTCCTTTGTGGCACCCGGCACGTCCCCAAAAGGTCTATGTTTTGACGGGAATTATTTGGGGTTATCGGAAAGGGCAAACAACCTGATCTACAAATTAGATACCCAGGGAAACGTGATAACTTGTTTTTCCGCTCCAGGCAATTACCCCCGAGGGCTGACTTTTGACGGGACGCATCTGTGGGTCGCGGATGACGAAGAAAAGCGAATCTATCATATCTCGACAGCAGGTCAGGTGCTTCATTCAGTTAATGCCCCCAATAAGAATCCATACGGTCTGGCGTATGATGGCACCCATCTGTGGAGCCTGTGCCAATGGAGGGATAACCTGTATCAATTAAAACTGGATGAAAATGTGTATGATGCGTCCTTTCTCGTCCATACGCGCTGGGCTCAGCGGGATGAATATGCGACGTTTATACCGGATCATCACCGGGCCGGGTGCTGGTCAACAGAACTTGCGCAGATCCTCTACTACCATCGCAAGCGGCCCACCGGCCACGTCGCCTATTGCACCAGTACAGGGTATGAACTGGATGAGACAGTAGGCGATTACGCGTTTAATTGGAATCTGTTCGTGGATGAACTTGAAGATACCACGGCGCCAGTATCCGTCAATGAGGTGGCACGGTATATCTATTATACGGCACTTGTTATTCAAAAAGACTTTAACACCGCTAGTTATGTGATCCCATCGTCTGAAAGGGTGAATGAATTGATGGCGCACTACGACGTTACCGCTGCACAATATACCGTGTCTGCTTCTGGTATGGATGGATTGAAATCCATCGTCAAAAAACAGGTCAATAGGAACAAGCCCGTGATGACTTATTTGACCCATCCTGACATTGGACATGCGGTCGTGATCGATGCGGTAAAAGAAACCGGCGGGTCACTTTTTGTTCATGTGAACATGGGGCATGAAGGCCGGGAAAACAGCTGGTATGATTTTGATGACCCCCCTGTTGGGTGTGTATGAAATCAATAAGATAGTGACCGTGGTGCCGAATATACCCTCCTGTATTTCATCGTATTTGTATCTATTTATTATCAGTGCCGGTTATGTTAGGGATGATGGTTTCCGGATCCCGCTGGCGGCGCAAACAGATGCGGATACTGCAAATAATATAACGTGACGCTGGGTCTGAATACGGGTTGAACAACAGGCAACACGGGTTATGGAGAAACGGCCTATGGGAAAAAAAGCGTTGATAACCGGTATTACCGGCCAGGATGGCGCCTATCTGGCGGAGTTTTTGCTGGAAAAGGGATATGAAGTTCACGGCATCAAGCGGCGGGCGTCGAGTTTCAATACCAACCGGATCGACCATCTGTATCAGGAACCTCATGAGAAAAACCGGAAATTCATTCTCCACTATGGGGATCTTACCGATGCCACCAACCTGATCCGGATCCTTCAGCAGGTACAGCCGGACGAGATCTACAACCTGGCGGCCCAGAGCCATGTGGCGGTCTCCTTTGAATCGCCGGAATACACAGCCAACTGCGATGCCCTGGGCCCCCTGCGGCTGCTTGAGGGAATCCGCCTTTTGGGACTGGAAGCAAAAACACGGTTTTATCAGGCATCCACCTCGGAGCTCTACGGCAAGGTTCAGGAGGTGCCCCAAACCGAGTCCACGCCCTTCTATCCGCGCTCCCCTTATGCGGTGGCCAAGCTGTACGCGTTCTGGATTGTGAAAAACTATCGGGAAGCCTACGGTATTTACGGATGCAACGGGATCCTGTTCAACCACGAGTCCCCGGTGCGCGGGGAAACCTTTGTCACCCGGAAAATCACCCGCGCGCTGGCGCGCATCTCCCTGGGACTGCAGGATTGCCTGTATCTGGGGAATATGGATGCCAGACGCGACTGGGGTCATGCAAAAGACTATGTGGAAATGCAGTGGCTCATGCTGCAGCAGGACCAACCGGATGATTATGTGATTGCCACCGGGCGCCAGTATTCGGTGCGTGAGTTTGTGAACGTGGCCGCGCGTGAGCTGAAAATGGATATCGCGTGGCAGGGCAGTGGCGTGGATGAGATCGGCGTGGACCGGATCTCCGGAAAGACGGTGGTGCGGGTGGACCCCCGGTATTTCCGGCCAACGGAAGTGGAGACCCTGCTGGGAGATCCGTCAAAAGCAAAGGCGCAGCTGGGCTGGGAGCCGCGGATCAGCTTTGAGGAAATGGTAAAAGAGATGATCATGAGCGACCGAAAAGAGGCGCAGAAAGATCACCTCTGCCAGGCCCAGGGGTTTAAGACCTTTGCCAACTACGAATAAAAACAGGTGATGTGTGGAAAAAGAGGCAAAAATTTATCTAGCAGGTCATGACGGGCTGGTGGGGTCGGCCCTGCACCGGGCCCTTAAGGCCCGCGGGTATGAACATCTGGTGACACGGTCCTTTGCTGAACTGGACCTGCGGGATCAGGCGGCGGTGGCTGATTTTTTTGCGACTGTCCAGCCCGATTACGTGCTGCTGGCGGCAGCGCGGGTCGGCGGTATTCTGGCCAACAATACCTATCCGGCAGCATTCATCTATGACAACCTGATGATCCAGGCCAATGTGATCCACCAGAGCTGGGTCCAGGGGGTGAAAAAGCTCTTATTTCTGGGCTCCTCGTGTATTTATCCCAGGATGTGTCCCCAGCCCATGACCGAATCCCACCTGATGACCGGCCCGCTGGAGCCGACCAACTCGCCGTATGCCGTGGCCAAGATCTCCGGCATTGAACTGTGCTGGGCGTATAACCGGCAGTACGGAACCCGGTTTATCCCGGTGATGCCTACCAATCTTTACGGTCCGTATGACAACTTTGATCTCGAGACCTCCCACGTGCTGCCAGCCCTGATCCGGAAATTCCATGAAGCAAAAATGGCCGGCCAGGAGACCGTAACGGTGTGGGGTACGGGATCGCCCATGCGGGAATTTCTGTATGTGGACGATATGGCGGACGGGTGCCTGTTTGTGATGGATGCGGAGACCGGTGAGAACCCCATGCCGCTTTACAACATCGGCACGGGCATTGAGGTGACCATCCGGGAGGTGGCGGAGATGATCGGCCGGATCGTCGGGTTTGCGGGAAAACTGGTGTTTGATACGGGAAAACCCGATGGCACCCCTCGCAAGCTGTTGGATGTCTCCCGCTTGAAATCCCTGGGCTGGCAGGCGCCGACATCCCTTGAAACGGGAATCCGCATGACCTATGACTGGTACGTGACCCATCAGGCGGAGAGATGAAACAACATATTGCTATCTGGGGTTCATCTGCGGATCATAATGGCGTTTTGGTTTTCCTCTTTGCGGGTGTGGTGTTTTTCGTAAAAAACGCCACTTGACTTTCTGAACTTATTTATTTAGTCTATATATTTACATAGCGTAATGCTGCTGGGGGTGCCGTAATCGGCTGAGACGGAAGTGATGGCTTCCAACCCTTTGAACCTGATGCAGTTTGTACTGCCGTAGGGAAGCGTAAAGGCTGTTCTTGCAAACATATTTCAAGGCCTGTCCCGTTTTCCGGGGCAGGCCTTTTTTTTATGGTCTGAAACAGGAGGGGCGGATGAAAATCCGGGTGAACGGGGCCGAAGAAACCGTGGCATCGGGCATCACGGTGGGGGCCTATCTGGCGGCGCGGGATGTGGACCCGGCCCATGTGGTGGTGGAACTGAACGGTGAGATCCTTTCGGCGGATGCTCGGGAAGGGCAGGTGCTGACGGATGCGGACCGAATGGAAATCGTGACATTTGTGGGAGGTGGATGATGGCAAAGGAGAAGGGCGCTGACGACCCGAAACCGCTGGTGATCGGCCAAAAAGAGCTGAAAAACCGCCTGTTCATCGGAACAGGGAAATATGCGGCTGACACGGTGATTCCGGATGTGGCCGAGGCTTCGGGGGCAGAGGTGATTACCGTGGCCCTGCGGCGGATCGACTTTCATGCAAAAACAGACAATGTGATGCAGCATATCCCGAAAACCATGCAGCTGCTTCCCAATACCTCGGGGGCGCGTACCGCGGAAGAGGCAGTGCGCATCGCCCGTCTGGCCCGTGCTGCCGGTTGTGGGGACTGGGTGAAGATTGAGGTGATTTCAGACAACAAGTATCTGCTGCCCGACGGCTATGCCACGGCCCGGGCAACAGAGGTGCTGGCCCGCGAAGGGTTTGTGGTGCTTCCCTATATCAGTCCGGACCTGATGGTGGCCCGGGACCTCGTGAATGCCGGGGCTGCTGCGGTGATGCCGCTGGGCGCGCCCATCGGCTCCAACCGCGGGCTGAAGACAAAGGAGCTGATCCGGATTCTGATCGATGAAATCCCCCTGCCTGTGGTGGTGGATGCGGGAATCGGCAAACCCTCCGAGGCCTGCGAGGCCATGGAAATGGGCGCGGCTGCCTGTCTGGTGAATACGGCAATTGCCACTGCGGAAGATCCGGTTCGCATGGCCGCCGCCTTTGGCCGGGCGGTTGCCGCCGGTCGGGAGGCCTGGTGCGCGGGGCCGGGAGCGGTGCGGACCACAGCAGCGGCGTCGTCTCCTTTGACTGGATTTCTGACCCAGGGAGAAGCCATATGACGATCCTGGAAAAAGCAGGCACAGAAATTTTTCAGCCGGCAGATGACGGCTATGCGGCGATGATGGAATCGTTCCCGTCACAATTCCTGGATGATCTGTTCCATGGTGCCAGCGAGACCGGGGTGCGCCGGGCCCTTGCCATGGACACCCCGGATGCCCTGGCCTTTGCCACCCTGTTGTCACCGTCAGCCGTTGATCTGCTCGAGGAGATGGCCCAGGCAGCCCATGAACGGACCCTTCGGCAGTTCGGGCGGGTGATTCAGCTGTTTGCGCCCATTTATGTGGCCAACCATTGTGTGAATGCCTGCCGGTACTGCGGATTTAATCGGCGCCAGTCCATTGTTCGGAACACACTCTCACTGGATGCGGTTCGCAAAGAAGCCATCGCGCTTGCCGAGACCGGGCTCAGGCATATTCTGCTCTTGACCGGCGAAGATCCGAAACGGGCAGGTGTTGACTATATCGCCGACTGTGTCCGGATCCTGCGGGCGCATGTCGACTCGGTGAGCATCGAGGTGTTTCCCATGGACACGGCAGACTACCGCACCCTGGTGGAGGCGGGTGTCGACGGCCTGACCCTGTACCAGGAAACCTACGACCCTGCGGTGTATGACTACCTGCACCCGGCCGGCCCCAAACGGAATTTCGGCTACCGGCTCGATGCACCGGAGCGAGCCTGCAAGGCCGGCATGCGCACTGTGGGGATCGGGGCGCTGCTCGGACTGACCGACTGGCGGCGGGATTTGTTTTACGCAGGGCTTCATGCCGCGTATCTCCAGGATCGTTACCCGGCGGTGGAGGTGGGTATCTCCCTTCCCCGGATGCGGCCCCATACCGGAGCATTTCAGCCATCTGTCATCGTGTCTGACCGGGACATGGTGCAGGGCATGACGGCCCTGCGGCTTTTTCTTCCCCGGGCCGGGATCACCATCTCCACCCGGGAGAGCGGCTGGTTTCGGGATCATGTGATCCGGCTGGGCGTGACGCGCATGTCCGCTGGTTCCCGGACCACCGTGGGCGGGTATGAAGCAGCGGCAAAAGACCCGGGCCAGTTCGATATTTCCGATGAACGGTCTGTGGCAGAGATGGCTGCGGCCATTTCCCGGCTCGGGTATCAGCCTGTGTACAAGGATTGGGATGCTGGGTGCTGATATGGACGCCTGTGACAGCCTGTCTCCGTTTTCCCGGTCCGTGATTGTCCCCCATGTGGGGGCGGCGGCTGCACGGAAACTGGCAAGGGTAAAGATCGGCATTGCCGGTGCCGGGGGGCTTGGCTCCAACGCGGCCCTGCTGCTGGTCCGCAGCGGTATCATGAACGTTGTGATCGCAGATCCGGATGTGGTGGCCCCGTCCAATCTGAACCGGCAGGCCTTTATGCCCGACGACGTGGGCACTTTCAAGGTGACCGCGGTCCGGAAGCGGTTGCAGGCGATCAATCCGGATGCCGTGATCCAGGCGCATCCGGTGCAACTGGATGCCGGAACCGTAATGCGTCTTTTTCATACCTGCGATGCGGTGATTGAGGCATTTGATGACCCGGCGGCCAAGGGCATGCTGGTACAGACCCTGGTACCGGCCGGCGTGACGGTGGTAGCGGCATCAGGCATCGGCGGATGGGGCGACAGCGATGCCATCTGTACCCGGCAGTTAGGCGACAATCTGATTGTGGTGGGCGATGCGGTGTCCGCGTGCACGGCTGACTGTCCGCCCATGGCCCCCCGGGTCATGGTGACGGCAGCCAAACAGGCGGATGTGGTGCTGGCCCAGGTGCTGGGTGAAAGGGGCGGTTTTTGACAGGGTTATCCGCAGCAGGGGTAAGGGTTGCAGTTTGGGTTGATACCCGGTGACAGAGGAGAAATGGGTGATGAAAAAAATGGATCGCATCATTGAAGAAGGCCTGAAAACTCACGGAGAAGATGCGTTTGATCTGTACTGTCTGACTTCCGAAGCCCATTCGGCAGGACGTTCGAACATTGCGGTGGTCACGGCCCTGTTAGCTGCCGGTGTCCGGATTGTTCAGTATCGTGAAAAGACAAAATCAAAGCGGGAAAAGCTGGAAGAATGCCTGCAGATCCGGAAGATGACCCGTGCAGCGGGCGCAATTTTCATTGTGAACGATGACGTGGATATCGCCATCCTCTGCAACGCGGACGGCGTGCATGTGGGCCAGGACGATTTGCCGGTGGCAGCCGTACGGCAACTGGTGGGTCCGGACAAGGTGATCGGGCTGTCGACCCATCTGCCGGAGCTGGCCCATCGTGCGGAAGCGGACGGGGCCGATTATATCGGCGTCGGACCGGTCTATGCAACGGATACCAAGGTGGATGCCAAAGCGCCAGTCGGGCTTTCCTATGTGGCCTATGCGGCGGAACATATAAAAATTCCGTTTGTGGCCATTGGCGGCATCAAACGACATAATGTTGCGGATGTGATTAAGGCCGGTGCCACATGCGTGGCAATGGTAACGGAGATTGTGGAAGCACCGGACATCGGCATGCGGATCCGGGAGGTCCGAAAAGAAATTAACCGAATCAGGAGATAAGATCACGATGGGATATACGACACAGATGGATGCGGCCAGACAGGGCATCCTCACCAAAGAGATGACAGCGGTCGCCAGGGATGAGCGGATCCGGTCCGAAGATCTGATGGCGAAAATGGCAGAAGGCAAGGTGATCATCCCGGCCAACAAGCACCACACCACCCTGAAACCCGCGGGTGTGGGCGAAAGCATGCGCGTGAAGATCAACGTGAACCTGGGGATTTCCAAGGACTGCGCAGATGTGGACATGGAACTGGACAAGGTGCGCGGTGCGCTTGACTTAAAGGCAGACGCCATTATGGACCTGAGCTGTTACGGGAAAACGCAGGCGTTTCGGCAAAAGCTGGTTGCCCTGTCCCCGGCCATGATCGGAACCGTGCCGATCTATGACGCGGTGGGCTATTATGACAAGCCCCTTGAAACGATTTCCGTGGATGAATTTTTCCGCGTGGTGGAAACCCACGTGGCCGACGGCGTGGATTTTTTGACTATTCACGCGGGTCTGAACCGCCAGACCGCAGAAAAAGTGACCAGGAGCGGGCGGCTGATGAACATTGTTTCCCGTGGCGGCTCTCTGCTGTATGCCTGGATGAAGGCCAATGATCGGGAAAACCCCTTTTACGAATACTTTGACCGCCTGCTCGACATCTGCGTGGCCTATGATGTCACCCTGAGCCTGGGCGATGGCTGCCGTCCCGGTGCCCTGCACGACGCCACCGACGCCTGCCAGATCGAAGAGCTGATTGTGCTGGGCGAGTTGACCAGGGCTGCCTGGGACCGGAATGTACAGGTCATGATCGAAGGACCGGGCCATATGGCCATCAACGAAATCGCCGGCAACATGATGCTGGAAAAGCGGCTTTGCCATGGGGCGCCGTTTTATGTTCTGGGCCCCCTGGTCACGGATGTGGCACCGGGATACGACCATATTACCAGCGCCATCGGCGGTGCCATTGCCGCAGCAAACGGCGCGGATTTCCTCTGCTACGTGACCCCGGCCGAACATTTGCGTCTGCCGGATGTGGATGACATGAAGGAAGGCATCATCGCCGCCCGGATCGCCGCCCATGCCGCCGACATTGCGAAAAGGCACCCCGGCGCCCGTGAATGGGATAATACCATGAGTGTTGCCCGCCGGGAACTGGACTGGGAACAGATGTTCGATCTGGCCATGGATCCGGAAAAACCGAAAGCGTACCGGGCGTCATCCGAGCCGGAGCTGAAAGATACCTGCAGTATGTGCGGTAAAATGTGTGCGGTGCGGACCATGAATGACGCTTTGAACTCCTAGAAATTTAAATCAAGTCCTGCCTGTGGGTATCGGCTGACACGGGGTGCCAGACCGGTTTGTTTGGGGTGTTATCCCTCGTCCTTGTCCGCATTCCGGACAACAAGTTCCCTCAGGGTCTGATACAATGCCTCTGAGTTGAACGGTTTGGTCACGATGGCGTTGAAGCCCGCGTTATAACAGTCCAGGTCACAGGCATTTTCGGAATGGGCGGTCATGGCAATCAAGGGCAGGTCCGGCAGGTTCAGCGCTTCCCGGATGCGCTGGGCCGCATTGATGCCGCTCATTTCTTCTAGGGAAAGATCCATGAGGACAGCGCTGACCGTCTGGTCGCCTAGTACGTTCAGGGCGGCCTGGACGCTGTTGCATTCCACAACCCGGGCACCCACCCGGGAGAGGATCCGGGACGCGACTTTTCGGTTCACGGCATTGTCATCCACCAGGAGCAGCGTCAGACGGTCCAGTTCGTTATCTGTTACTGCCGAAGCTGTTCTGTCCATGATAGCCGGCAGGCAGAAATCCGAGTGGCTCAGGGCGGTCTCGCCAGCTTCGGTCTTGGAAAAGTCGGCTAGCTTGTTCACAAGGATGAGCAGCCTCTGGGAGGCTTCGAACAGGGCGTTCAGGTGGTCTTTTTGCAGGGCGGTGGGGTCTGTTTCCATGAGGCCCTGAATCATGCCCATGATGACATTGAGGGGGGAGCGGATTTCATGGCTCATGTTGGTGATGAATCGGTTCTTGGCATCCATGGCCTGCTCTTGTGCTTTTTGGGCGATTTGCCACTCTTTTTCCGTGGCAATCCAGGCGGTGATGTCCCGGGCAGAACCCTGGATACCGGTAATCGCGCCAGTGTCATCATGAATCACCGAATTTCGGTACTCAATGATACGCTCTTCATCAGACCGGGTCAGGATGGTCAGTCGTCCGTCGTCCTTGCCGTTTTTGAGGATGCGGTCAATGTACTGGTCAAATCCCGACCGTTGAGACGCCAAAATCCGGTCACGGAGGTTCATCGTGTACAGTTCCTCAGCCGTATAGCCCAGTTTGTTAATGAAGAACTCATTGCTTTCGATCAGATTACCGTGAGTATCGTGGATATAGATCCAGTCAGACACGTTCTCGTATATCTGCTGATACTTCTCCTTTTCTCTCCGGAGCGCCCCCTCAATCCGTTTGCGCTCCGCCACTTCAAGGGCCAGATCCTTGTTGATGACCTCCAGTTCAGCTGTGCGATCTTCTACCAGGCGTTCGAGGTCATTCCGGATTTGCCGGAGCTGATGTTCCGCTGTTTCCCTGTCCTGCATTTCCGCAACCAGGTTGGCAAAGAAGGTATTGCAGAATTTTGCCAGGCGACCGATCTCATCTCCGGAGAGCACCGGGACCGGTTGGGAGAGGTCGCCGCGGGTTCCCTGCTCCATGCGCAGGGAGAGCATGTCAAGCGGCTGGGTGATGTTGGAGCTCAGCCAAAAGGTGAACGGGATGATGATGAGGAGCATCAGGATCAGGACGCCCCAGAAGAGGCTTTTCATCATCTGGATCGGTGCATAGAATTCGTCCACATAGCCGCTGGACGCCACCAGCCATTCATACTCGGGCAGGTAGTTGTAAATGAGCATTTTTTTTCGGACTCGGTCTTCTCCGGGGTTGAGCCAGGAATAAAAGCGCTTCCCGTTTTTGTTTCGGATCACGGTTTTCAAAATGACAGCCTGCTTTTCATCCAGGCTTTCAAACAGGTTGCCAGTGATTTTGGGATGGATAACCACATCGCCGTTTGTGCTAACGATAAAGGCGTATCCGCTCAGGCCGAATTTGAGGGATAGAATATTGGCCTTAAAGTCATTGACCTGAATCAGTTCCATGAATTCAGACCGGTAGGAACTTACGGAAATGATCCAGTCCCAGGGCTCGAACCAGACCATATAGAGGGCCTTGGGCTGCATACGGATATCCTCGGGGTTTTTCCAATCATACTCCAGGTACCCTTCTTTTTTATGGATTTGCTCCTGGATAAAGGGGCGATGACTCAAGTTAACCCCCTCGACCTCCATACGGGGATGCATGACGGCCAGACCCTGGGAGTTCAGGCAGTAGAGATAACCGGTCTTTCCGATGCGCTGCGAAGAGAAGACCGCCTTGCACATCTGCTTTGCTTCGGCTTCGGTCATGTTTCCCGATGTGTACTGAGTATAGTAATACGCGGCAATATCCCTGTTTTTTTCCGCAATCGCCCGCAGCCGGTTCTTGATTGAGACATTGGCGGCAGTCCGGACCATACTCATGATGGTGTGGGTGGCGTTATACAGTTCGTTTTCAACACGTTCCTGGAATGACGCATTCAGGATCGGGTAGGCGATACCGCAGCTGACAATGATAAAGGCAAGCGTCAGAAGGGACTGACTGAAAAGCAGCTTCCAGCGGATGCTGAGATTTTTGAAAAATCCCGCAAACATAACATGAATACTCCCTTAGGGGTTATTGATGAAGACAGGTATTGCCTTAGCAGACTTGGGTGCAGTTGTGAAGGAAAGAAACACCCGGTTTTCGTCTTTGCGAAATCCTCAGGAAGGTTTGACACAGCCGGGGGTTTCTGACATTGTATATGCGTTATGATGGGAAAAAAACGGCGAAAAATATCTGGTGGAGGCGAGGTCAAATGGCAAAACCCGTCAACCGTTCCACGGTCTGCGTTTCCTGCGGAAAACTGATTTCATCTGAAGCAGAATACTGTCCATTTTGCCATGTACCTCAGTCCCGTATCCGGAGGGCTGGGCGGCAGCTTCGGTTTGACCCGACCATCGACACCCTTATTCGTTATGGAATCGGGGTCCATGTGTTGTTTTTTCTCATATCCCTTGTGGTTTCCGGTGGCATGCCGGGGACCGGCGGCGGTATTTTTCAGCTGTTTGCCCCCAAAGGCGGGACACTGCTTGCCATGGGTGCCACCGGGACCGTTCCCATCGACCGGTTCGGTCGGTGGTGGTCGCTTCTGACCGCCGGGTTCCTCCACGGCGGCTTGATTCATCTGCTCTTCAACATGACGGCCTGTTATCAGCTGGCGCCCCTCATTTTTTCCACCTTTGGCCGGTATCGGGGGATCCTGTTGTTTATCGGCACCAGCGTGACCGGCTTTTATCTCTCCTACCTTGCCGGTATCCAGTTTACGATCGGTGCGTCTGCGGCCCTGTGTGGCTGGATCGGGGCTGCGGTCTTCTACGGCCGGTCCCGGGGCGGGATGTACGGGATGGCCGTCTATCGCCAGGCCGGTAGCTGGGCCGTGAGTATTCTCATCTTCGGTTTCCTGTTTCCCGGTATCAACAACTGGGGCCATATCGGCGGATTCATCGGCGGTGTGATGCTCGCGTCGCTCCTGGGCTATGACGCGCGCACCCCCGAACAACCGTGGCACAGGTATGCAGCGCTGGCGTCCCTGGTTGCAACCTTCGGGTTTCTGGGCGTGGGGCTGGTGTCAGCGGTCCAGTAGCGTTTGGGAATCCGCAGATGATCCCATATTTCAATGGGTTATTTTTCTTTAAAATTCGCAATAGACACCACTGACGGACAACGGGGACCGCTTCATGAAAAAATTGCCCCATTGGTATACAGCGTTTTGAGGCCATGCGCCGTGAACCGCATTATTATGTGGATAAAACGCCGTTTGTCCGTCAACTAGTGGATAACGGGAAATACGATTTCCTTTCCCGGCCACGCCGATTTGGAAAGAGTCTTTTTTAGATACCTTATACCAGGCGTTCAGGGGCGGAAAAATTTTTTCAACGGGCTTTATCTGGAACATAACTGGGACTGGGAGAGGGTTGACCCCGTTATCCGGATCAGTTTTGGCTCAGGGGTGATGCGCAGCCTGGATGAACTGAACGCGAAGATAGCGTCGATTCTGATTGATATCAAAAATGAACACAAAATTCGCTATGAAAAACAGCTGCCTGCAGACCGGCTGGCAGAGGCCATTGCCCCAATTTATCAGAAAAGCGGACAGCCGGTTGTGGTGCTGGTGGACGAATACGACAAACCCATTCTGGATGCTGTTCATGACACCGCCTTGGCTGCGGCGTTTCGCGACGAGCTGAAGAACTTCTACTCGGTGCTCAAAGATGCGGATGTGTATCTGGATGAAAGAAAACGTTGGTCTTTCTGGTTCGAAACCGGCACGCCACGGTTCCTCATCAAGCTGCTCATGCGCGATCGGTACATGATTCCGAAAATGGAGAACCTGCGGGTGGGAGAAGAGCTGATCGACAGCTTTGATGTTCTGATTTTTTTTTAAAACTTGACCTGAATCAAGGAAAACCATCCGAGCTCAGGGTAGTCTTGGGGTAACTGAAAAAATAAACCTCGGACAAAGGAGCCCCATAGGATGTTCTGTTTTCAATGCCAGGAAGCTGCAAAAGGAAAAGGTTGCACAGTTAAAGGCATGTGCGGCAAGGAAGAAACCACAGCCAATCTTCAGGATCTGCTGATTTACAATTTAAAAGGCATCGCCGTGCTGAGCCGGGGACTGAAGGCGCACGGAGTGGAGACGGGGAACGATATTGGTCTGTTTACGGCCAAAGCCCTGTTTACGACCATTACCAATGCCAATTTTGATGACAACAGTCTGGTTCACTGGAGCCAGCAGGCCATTGCCATTAAAAGGGATCTGAAAGAAAAACTGGATGCCATGGCGCAGGGGGCGGCAAAAACCTCCCTGATGGATAACATGAAAGGGCTGCTTGCAGACAGCCCTGCGCCTGCGGCAGATACCCTGCTGCATGAATCCGCCCTCTGGTGTGACGATGACGTGTCTGGTTTTCAGACCAAGGCAAAGACGGTGGGTGTTCTGGCCACGGAAAACGAAGATGTCAGATCCCTGCGGGAACTGCTGATTCTGGGGTTGAAAGGCATTGCCGCCTATGCCGAGCATGCGGCGGTTCTGGGCGTGGAAAAGCCAGAAATCTACGACCATCTGCTTGACGCCCTGGCCTCCACCACCCAGGATCTGACTGTGGATGAGATGGTGGCCATGGTGCTGAAAACCGGCGAGATCGCTGTCACCACCATGGCGGCACTGGATGAAGCGAACACCGGTGCCTACGGGCACCCCGAGATTTCTGAAGTGAACATCGGCGTGGGCGAAAACCCGGGCATTCTGATCAGCGGTCATGACTTAAAGGACATGGAAGAGCTGCTTCAGCAAACCGAAGGCACCGGCGTCGATGTCTATACCCACGGAGAAATGCTGCCGGCCAACTATTACCCTGCTTTTAAAAAATACAGCCATCTGAAGGGGAACTACGGAAGCTCCTGGTGGCATCAGAACGAAGACTTCGAAGCTTTTAACGGGCCGATTCTGATGACCACCAACTGTATTATCCCCATCAAAAAGAAACACACGTACAAGGACCGGATTTTTTCCACAGGAGTGGTCGCCTATCCCGGCATCGGTCATATCCCCGAAAGGGAAGACGGAAAAGCCAAGGACTTTTCTGCGCTCATCGAGATGGCAAAAACATGCGCACCGCCCACCGAGCTTGAAACCGGCACCATCGTCGGCGGATTTGCCCACAACCAGGTGCTTGCCCTGGCGGACAAGGTGGTGGATGCTGTCAAATCCGGCGCCATCAAACGATTTGTTGTCATGGCCGGCTGTGACGGCCGGCAGAAGGGGCGGGCCTATTTCACGGAGGTGGCGGAAAACCTGCCCCAGGACACCATTATCCTGACCGCCGGCTGTGCCAAGTACCGGTACAATAAACTGAGCCTCGGCGACATCGGCGGCATTCCCAGAGTTCTGGACGCGGGCCAGTGTAATGATTCTTATTCACTGGCCGTGATTGCCCTGAAGCTCAAAGAGGTGTTCGAACTGGAAGATATCAACGAACTCCCCATCTCCTTTGATATCGGCTGGTATGAGCAGAAAGCCGTTGCCGTCTTGCTGGCACTTCTGTTTCTGGGCGTCAAGGGTATCCGCCTTGGACCCACCCTGCCGGCCTTTATTTCCCCCACAGTCCTCAATGTACTGGTGGAAAACTTTGATATCAAACCCATCGGTGAGGTGGATGCGGATATCGAAGCCATGATGCAGGGAAGGTAGCGAGCCCCGGTCGTTTTGGGGCTGGTGGTCACACCGTTCCGCCTCTGGGGACGGTGTGGCACCTGCCTGGCGATTGCATTTTTGTTCCGAAAATTGAACACCCTGCCAGCAATTATATATTCCAATCAGCGGGTGACGCGGTGTTAAAACGCGATATTTTCTTTGTCGCGTCGCCTTTGAGTTGGTAATACGTCTTTTGATAGATGTTCCATCGGCACAGATCGATCGGTGTCACTTCCGATGCATTTACGGACCCGACCGCGCCAGCTTTCTCTAATCCTGCCGCGACCAACTCAGAACAGAAAAATTTGCTGAAGTCTTCCCGGTTGTAACCTGGGCCGTTCATCCCGAAAGGCAGGTTGTCGAGCGCGTCGAGTGACGACTTGATGGCCTGCGGCATATCATACGGCTTGCGTGCCTTGGCCTGATTAAACAGAAAATCGTAAAACAACGTCTGATTGAATCGGTTATCACGGATTTCTTCGCTCAGAGGCAGCCACCACAGCTCTCCGTCATAGGTGTCAAGGCGATCACTGAATCGAGAGATATTGACACCATTAAATCCGTTTAAGGATGTGGATTCAATGATTTGGTTAAAAAAAACGATCCGTTGTGTCATCAGTGATTTTTGTTTGCAGAATGACGCCCACATGAGATACATCGGACCGGGTGGCGAATTTGATTATTTCTGAAAAATGACCTTTTCCACCAAAGGCAATCACATCGCCAGGGCGCATACGATCGCGAACGTTTTCGTATCGGATTTTTGTTACTGCCATTTTTTTCTCCTTTTCATCTGCGTTGGATTGTCAATCTTGGCGTTGCAAAAAAAGATTACTTAATATAAACTATCTATTTATAACACATCCATCAAATCAAAACTCAATGTCATTAACTTAACGAATAGATGTTTAGCAGAAATGGAAGCGGCAATTAGGTTTATTAACATTTCTTGGATACCTTCTACCAAGCCTAATGGGTTTACTGAATTGAATAATAATCAATTAACTGAGCGTTGAGTTCAATAAACGATCAAGTGCATTGAACATAAAGAAAGGCTTGGAACTAGCGTTTTGTCAAAAAAAAGTATAAGGCATTTCATGCCAATTAGAATATTGAAAGCCATCAAGAAGGCGGCCCTGACACCGTCAGCAGGATGTTAGAAAAAAAAGTTATGCATGCCTTACAAAAATAGTTGACATGAAAAAATACATGATGTAAGTTGCAAATGTCTGGAAAGAAATGGGGGTACGGAGAACCTTACTCCGGTATTTTTTTTCTCTGACAGACACCGTCGCGGCAGTTACGTTTGATTCCGCTGGGTTGCCACGGATTCGGCGTGAGCGTTGCGCCACCTACACTCCTTTTGTTCCAAGATCCACTTGGTAGAGATGCCGTTTGCGGGCGGGCCGCAGGCGGCATCTTTGCGTTTGTATTGTCGAAATAAAAAAGTTATGCATGCCTAAAAAAACTGTTGACATAATGAAATGAGGTGCTATAATCATAGCCATCAACAGCGGGAAGGCGGTACTCGGGCCGGCCTTTCCACGCCGGCAGGCGACACACCTGCCGGTTGCAGTACTGGCGCAGCGCATGCGTTGCCTCCTTTTGGCATGCCTTGCACCAATGGGCAACCTCCCCTCCTTTGCATGATGAAGGGCACCCGGCCGACAGTTGAGTCGGTCGGGTGTTCGGGCTTTTTTTTCTTCCGTCCGTCCGTTCGGTTCAGCACGTAATCCCAGAATGCAAAAAGTCAATATTTTCTCTATCCAGGTATTTCCCGTCTATTTTTTATCCCATTCTGATGCCGCAAGACTGCTCGCAGGTCTGACAGTGTGAGGTTGCGATCACGGAAACCGGGATCGGCAAATTCGTAGAGTGAGGATCAGGAGGGGCTATCGGGATGAGGCGTATCCGTCCGTCTGTCCCCCTCATTGTATCAAGGACTGTGTCTGCGGGCAATGGCGTGGCCTTGGGTCCAGGGGCCTCTCGTCTGAATTTGCGGTCGCTTTTTAATCTGACAAAACGCGGTGAAGTTCGGAGGCGAACGTTGGACCCCGAACGCGTGGGCAGCGGTCGTCTGGCTGCTGATGTGCGTAGCTGAATTTACCCTGAATTTTTATCCAGCTGTGTACGGCTTTCATCTATGCAGGCCCGGCATTTTTCAATCGAGGGGATGGGGTCCTCGCAATGGGCTAAGAAGCCCTGAAGCCAGTCCTTCCCTGCCCGTGGACAGGTATCAATGTACCGGATAAAGGCGACCAGTCGTTCCATGGACTGGCCATCCATCACATGTTCCATGCGACAGGCAGTCTGGTCAGCAACTGCGGCATCCACTTTCAGGATGTTGTGGAGAAAATCTTTCAGGATCTGGTGCCGGCGGGTAATTTTTTCGGCTGTCACTGCGCCTTTCTCGGTCAGGGTGATGAACCCGTAGCGCTCATAGTTGATGAGCCCCTTACTCTCCAGGTTTTTCAGCGCGCCGGTGACAGACCCTCTCTGGATACCGAGTCGTTCGGCAATATCCTTGGCCCGCGCCACCTTGTGGGTGGCCTCAAGATCCATGATCACTTCCAGATAATCTTCCAGACTTTCGGTCAGGCCGGAATCTGTTTTCATATACGCTCCATAATTATAATAATTGCCGTCTTTGCGATGGGCCTGGCTAAAAGGAAACTCAAGCGGACAAGGTCAAATGTATCCAGGCACTCCATTTATCCTAGCATCTTTTTACATTAATCACCAAAAAAATCAGCGTCAACTTGAATTTTTTATATCGTGACCGGTTTTTCAGTTGACATCGCAAACGAATGAGGTATACCTAACTCTATCGTATATTGGTCATTTTTAAAATGGTGCTATTTAACGCGTTAATCCCGGGAGAGAAGAATGGTAGAGCAGATGCTGGTTGTCGCCATTGTAGGACTTGCTGTCTTGTATATGGGCCGCAGCCTCTATCGCATGCTGAGCGGATCTGAAAAAGGGGGGGGCTGAGGGACTTGCGGAGACTGCTCGTGTAGCAGTCAGCCGTCGCCCGAAGACCTTTCCGGCAGTGGCTTAGATGAGTGATTTGCTCTCCGGGGTGTCAAAATTTCTCCTGTGCAGGCTTTACTAAATAGGGTGATGCTTAGGATGTGGCGTGTTCGCTTTAGTCTCTTTTCTGAGAGCCGGCGTCAGCCGGTAGCTGTGTCTTTTATGAAGTCTTTTTTTGTCCGGTGGTGGCGGGTTGTGCAGCGCCGGAATTTTTTGCCGATCGGAGTTTGGTATGGCTAACATTGTATCAATGCTGTCAACTTCAGATAATGTGTCTCCGCTTCTCGGAGTGTCTGAGGCGTCTGAGCTGTTGTCCATCACGACAGAAGCTCGCCCGAAAATACATGCTGCGTGGGAAATGTCTCAGCTGTGGAAGTGCCCGCTCATGGGGATGTGTTTGAGTATTGACGAGCACCGAAAACTGCTCAAGCCGCTGGGCTTCAAGGTTAAACAGATGTCCCATTACGAAATGCATGGCGTGATCATGAATGGCTTGCAGGAAGAGGGACGCCTGGCGCGGCGTGTGGACCGGTTCATACGGCAGAAATATCGGGACGCGTTTGAGAAATATACAGAGCTTCCTGAGAAAAAACTGATGGCAGCTTGGCGTAAGGGGTTTCGATCTGGCGAGATGGAAGATTTGTTTGTCAGTGTCGCGTTTCGACCGGATTTGTCTGAAGCGTCCATTACCGAGGTCTATGCGGATGTGCATATGGCTGGCCATATGAATATGGCGGATGTCCTAAAGGAACGGCGGAAGGTGGTGCGTCTTGAAACGGCTGTCGCCGATGCGGAAAAGCAGCGCAAGGATGCCCAGAAAAAAGCGCGACGTCTGGAGGATCGTGTTCGCGAGCTAGAACAGCTTTTGGCGAGGGCCGAGAAAGATAATGAGGCGCTTTCCAAACAGGTGGCGGTTCTGGAATCCCGGGTGGGCAGCGATGAGATGGTCGCTGAAAATGATCGGCTTCAGTCTCAAGTACGGAAGGCGGTTCAGCGGTGCGAACATCTTGAGGGGCGGGCTGTTTCTGCAGAAGCCGCTCATGTCGAGGCAATGGCCGAGTTGGATGCCCTGAAAGCCCGGAACCGAGACATGGCTGATACCTTGGGTGACCTGCTGTCAAATGCGGAGCGCTCTATGGTTTGTGCCTGCAATAATGACGGCGGTGACAGCCATTGTAGTGAGGATTGTCCGAACTTTGACCTGTGCCAGAAACGGGTGCTGGTAGTGGGTGGCATTACCCGAATGAAGCATTTGTACAAGCGTCTTGTAGAGTCGGGTGGCGGTCTTTTTGAGTATCATGACGGTTATATGAAGGGTGGAAAAGAGGCGTTGGAGGCGCGGATTCGGCGGTCTGACGTGGTGCTTTGTCCAGTTACCTGCAACAGCCACGGTGCCTGCGGGCAGGTGAAGATGCTGTGCAAAAAATTCAATAAACCGATGCAGATGCTGCCGGGGTCAAGCTTAAGTATGCTGTCTTCCGCGCTGACTGAAGACGGCGGAGCCATCAGCGGAATCAGTGCCCGGATCGGCTCTGTCTGATGCGAGTTAATACGCAACGGGAGGAGACGTTTATGCGGCCATGCTATGGTGTTCAGGCGCAGTCGAAAGATGATGTGCTCCTGCTGGAACTCAGTGGTGAATTCGGCAGTGAGGCGGCATGGGATCTGTTCAATCTACTGGCTTTGCGGGATACGGGTCGGGGCGAGATCGTCATTGATACGGATGCTATCGACTCGGTGGCGCCTATCGGGCGGGCTGTTTTCAGGAATTTGCTGAAGCTGTCCATGATGCCGGTGGATCGTATGCGGTTCAAGGGCTCTCAGGCCCGATTTATGGTGTAGTATCGAATGTGGACGTACGGGGTTCCGGGTGTCGGATACCTCTGAATAATTGTGTATTTTATAACAAAGGAGTGATTGATGAAAGGACTGATCATTTACGGATCGACAACGGGTAATACGGAAACAATGGCTGAGATGGTCGAAAAAGCGCTGGCGGATGCCGGACTGACGGCTGAAATCAAGGAAGCGGCAAATGCGGCCGTATCCGATCTTACCGCTGCCGATCAGCTTGTTCTACTGGGGTGCCCGGCATACGGGGATGATGAGGTCGAACTGCAGGAAGACTTTCAGGAGTTCTATGAGAAGTGGGATGGCGTGGATCTGAGCGGGAAAAAATTTGCCGTGTTCGCTCCCGGAGATACTTCCTACGAACATTTCTGTGGTACGGTCGACTTTCTGGAAGAGAAAATCCAGGAAATGGGCGGCACCGTTGTAGTTCCTGGTCTGAAAATTGACGGCGATCCGGGTGATGCGGCAGACGAAATCTCCAGCTGGTGTCAGGATGTGGTCAATAACGCTTAATAGGCTTTTCGGATGAAAGGGGATGGAGGATGGCTACGCAATTTCAAGTGGCGTTTCGAAAAAGCGTCGGAAACCTTCACCTCAAACCCGAAGGTGTTTTTGATGGCAACAGCGCTTGGGTTCTGACCAAGACCATTCGTGAACAGTACAATGGATTCGGTCGGGTGTTTGTCAGTACTGCAGGTCTGAACGAAATTCGGGCTGACGGTGTGAAACTGTTCAAGTCGCTGATGTCGTCAAGAATTATGCCCATGGACCACCTTTATTTTAAAGGCGAAAAGGGGTTTTCCATGGCACCGAACGGATCACGGGTCATTATCCCCCGAAAATGCGGATGCGGCGGCCGAGGATCGGTCCGTCGCTTCCGTCCCCGGATTGTGAAGTGATGCCTTTTACCGGTAAATTCGGTCAGTGAGTGATGTGCTGTGTGAACCGCTTTGTCGATTATCGGCCCTGTCTGCGCGTTGCGTGCGGGCAGGGCTGTATTTTTTATCGGAAACATTGATCTGCAAGGTTGGGCTAAAGGGGAAAAAGCTTGACAAGGCAGCGGTGGGGAGCGTACGTTGCAAATTGACTTTTTTGGGGGTATAACCTAACTTTATATTAGGTACTTTGCTTAAGTTGCTATGACATCGTTTTTTTAGTTTGCCCCGGCTTTTTTTTCTGAATGTAGACAGCTGTTCGGAGCTGACCTTATTTTTTGAACCGGCGTCAACGCGGTGCCGGATGTGTTAACGTCATGGAGGAGTTTTCAAATGACGCTGGATCAGATCAAGCCCGGCAATGATTGCCGGATCACACGTCTTTCCGTTCGCGATAAACTGGGCCAGCGGCTGCTGGATATGGGGGTCTACCCCGGTCTGAAAATTCGGGTGATCCGGAATGCCCCTCTGGAAGACCCCATGGAGATTGATCTTCAAGGTTGCAATGTGAGCCTCCGCCATGCGGAAGCCAGATTTGTGGAGGTAGAAGCTGCGTGAGTACTGATAAGCAACTAGTCGTTCTGGCGGGCCAGCCCAACTGTGGAAAATCGACCCTGTTCAACGCCCTGACCGGTGCCAGCCAGCATGTGGCGAATTATCCGGGCGTGACTGTGGACAAGATGGTCGGGTATTACCGGGAAAACGGATACCGGGTGGAGGTGGTAGACCTTCCGGGTATCTACAGCATGACCTCCTACTCTCCAGAGGAACGGGTCTCCCGGCAATTTATCCTTGACGAGTCTCCTTCGGTGGCCATCAATATCGCCGATGCGTCGAATTTGAAACGGCATCTCTATCTTACCTTCCAGCTTATGGAGATGGAGGTTCCCCTGATTCTGACCCTCAATATGATGGATGTGGCGGAAAACCGGGGTATCGAGATCGATGCGGACGGACTTTCCGAGAAGCTGGGGGTGCCGGTAGTACCTGCGGCCATCAAGACCGGACGCGGGAAAAAAGACATTACGGGAAAGGTGGCGGAGTTCTTTAACGCCGCGCCGCAGTCATCGTTCATGCGTATTGATTATCAGGAGATGGAGAGCCGGCTGACGGAAGTTATAAGTCACCTGGAAACCGACGTGCATCAGTTGGACCGTTATCCGCGGCGGTGGCTGGCCATTAAGCTGATGGAGAGTGATGCGGATGTCGAAGACCTGATCCGGACGCTTCACCCGGACGGTGAGGCGGTTCTGGCCGTTGTGGAAGATCTGAAGAACGCGTTCCTGGACGCGGTAGACGTTCCGCCTGAAGTCTTTATCGGTAACCGACGGCATCAGGTGGCGGATGAAGTGGTGCGGACCGTCATGCGGAAAACTCAGGAAGGGAAAATTCCCCTGTCCGACCGTGTGGACACACTGGTCTGTCATAAAGTGCTCGGGCCGATGATTCTGGTGGGTGTGATCTGGCTGCTCTATTACCTTTCCATTGTGCAGGGCTACAATATCACCAATTATACCTGGCCCATTCTGGCCAAGATCCGGAGCGTGGTCGAAGGCTTCATGCCTCGGGCCGGTTTTATCGAAGTGCCGCTGTTGACTGCGCTTGCTCTCTGGTTTGTGGACAGCGTCAATGCGCTCCTCAACTATATTCCCATTTTTTTCATTCTGTTCGGTCTCATTGCCTTTCTTGAGGACTGTGGATACATGCCTCGCATGGCCTTTATCATGGATCGGCTGCTCAGCCGGTACGGACTGCACGGCCAGTCGACCCTTCCCATGGTGCTTGGTGGGATTTACGTGGGCGGGTGCGCGGTTCCGGGGGTGATGTCGACCAAAGGGATTCCGGATGAACGGTCCCGGCTGGCAACCATCCTGATCATTCCACTGCTCAACTGTCTGGCCAAGGTGCCGCTGTATATTCTTCTGATCAATATCTATTTTGCGGCCCATAAGGGGATGGCCATGTTCTTTATCTCCACCATCAGCCTGCTCATGGTGCTGCCTGTTTCCAGATTGCTGACCCTGACGGTGCTGAAAGAGATGGATACCGCTCCCTTTGTCATGGAGATGCCGCCGTATCATATGCCGACCATTCGGGGTGTGCTGGGGAAAGCCATTGAGCGGGTGTGGCTGTTCATGCGGAAAATCACCACCATCGTGGCTGCGGTTGCGGTGATTATTTTCGTATTGCTCCAGTTCCCGGGGCTCAACGCAGAGCAAAAGCAGCATTACCTGGCGGAAAAAGAAGCAGCGATTGCTCAGTTTTATAAAAAGATCAAGAAGACCCCCTATGCAGATCAGGTTAACGATGATAATCTCATCTCCCTGATCCATTTCTGGGAAGATTACAAAAAAGCCAAGATGAGTGCCCGCACATCCGAAGCCAAGGCCGTATTGAACGAGACCTTTCAGACTCGGGACGCGGTCTTTTTTACTATTGCCAATCCGGGTAAGGACAAGGTGGCCAAGAAGGTCAACAGAGCGTTCAAGAAGATGTTCAAACATCGCAGCCGTCTGCTCAGGGAAATGCGAAAAGATCGGATCAACAGCAGCTTTCTGGGACGTTTCGGTCAGTGGCTGGAGCCGGCGACAAAGTGGGCCGGCTTTAACTGGCGGGTCAATGTGGCGCTCCTGAGCGCGTTTGCTGCCAAGGAAAGCTCGGTTGCGACCTTGGGAGCCCTGTACGATCAGGATCTGGGGGACAATGAAACATTAGAAGATCGCATGGCAAAAGGCGAGGCTGACTTCACGCCCTTGCATGCTCTTGCGCTCATGCTCTTTATGGTGTTGTATCCGCCGTGTCTGGCAACGGCGATTGCCGTGAAACTTCAGTCGGGTTCCCTGAAGTGGATGCTTTTTTCCATGGGCTATCCCATGCTGATTGGCCTCGTTGTTGCGGTGCTGGTCTTTACGGGCGGCTCGTTGCTTGGGCTGACCGGTCTGCAAGCCATGTTTGTCTTTTATGGTATGGCACTTACGATAACCATTTTGATAGGGTTGATCAGACCGAAAGAGGTTCATGCTGCAATAACGCCTTAATTGATGAGGTGAGCGGCCTCCATATGGATGTATTTATTATGATATGTATCGAATTATTAACTGGATGGAAGGAAAAGGTACAATGAAGAAACTGGTTCTGTTGGTGATGGCTCTGGTCTGCGGACTCTGGTTTGCCGGTTCGGCGATGGCGCATTCTGCGCTGTGTTCCTGCTACGAAAACGGCGACGGCACCGTGACCTGCGAAGGCGGGTTCTCGGACGGTTCTTCGGCGTCCGGCGTTAAAATGCGCGTTGAAGACAAAAGCGGCAAGGTTGTGGCCACGGGTAAAATGGATGAAGACAGCGAGTATTCCTTTGACAAGCCTGCAGGGGACTACCTGGTCATTTTCGATGCAGGTCCCGGGCATCAGGTGAAAGTTGACGGCAGCGAGATTACGGAATAACGGTTTGCCGTCTGATAATAACGGTTGACTGCCCGGCTTGCTCCGGGCAAATTTTTACTATTTATATTGACTAACTGAAAGGAATTGTTGAATGAAAAAAGCACTTCTCACGCTTACCGGCCTGTTTGTTTTGGCCACCTCGGTTCCGGCACTTGCACATTTCCAGATGGTCTATACGCCGGAGTCCGCGCTGGAAAAGGCAGAGACAATTGACATGAAACTGGTGTTCACCCATCCGTTTGAAGCGGGTCATACCATGGACATGGGCACTCCTGAAGCCTTTTTTGTGGTCCGCAAGGGTAAGAAGAAAGACCTGCTGAACACCCTGAAACCGATCACCTGGAAAAGCCTGTCCAACAGCGGCAAGGCCTATGAAACCAGTTACAAGCTGCGCGGCATGGGCGACAATGTGTTTTGCCTGATTCCGTCTCCCTATTTTGAAGGTGAAGAAGATGCCTATATCCAGCAAATCACCAAAGCATATGTAAATACGGGTGGTTTCCCGACAGACTGGGATGCTGAAATCGGCCTGCCCGCAGAAATTGTTCCCCTGGACAAACCCTACGGACTCTGGACCGGCAATGTGTTCCGTGGTGTGGTCAAAGGTAACGGCAAACCGGTTCCTTTTGCGGAAATCGAAGTGGAATACATGAATCACAAGCCGAATATGAAAAAGAACGCCTTTGCCAAAAAAGCCGCTGTAGAAGCGCCCCAGGACTGCTTTGTCACCATGACCATCAAGGCCAACAAAGACGGTGAATTCGCCTTTGGTATTCCTAAGGCCGGTTGGTGGGGATTCTGTGCACTGGGTGCCGGCCCTGCGAATACGTATAAAGGAAAAGAACTGTCCCAGGATGCCGTGATCTGGGTCCAGGCGCACGATATGAAATAATCCCTCTTTCTGTTTGGGCGTCTTTTTGCCGTAAGTGTAAGCGTAACAGGTTGTTACTTCTGACCGTCCCGTTGGTGGGGTCAGGCGGTGAGTAAAGGGGGCTCCCCACTTATAGGCGCTCAAGCAGATTTGTTTTCGTTCAGGCCCCTGCTGCCGGGGTGTCGGCACCCGGGGCCTGAATTGCATCATGGGTAGAGAATATTCATGAAACCTGCACAGATTCATGCGGCATTAAGGACTTTGACTCGTATCGGCCAGCCGGTATTCATCTGGGGACCGCCGGGGGTGGGAAAAAGTCAGGTGGTGCAGCAGCTGGCTGCGGAAGTTGATTTGCCGCTCATTGATATCCGGGCCATCCTGCTGGATCCCGTAGATCTTCGCGGGCTGCCGCGGATTGATGCGGATGGCCGGGCTGCGTGGTGCGCACCTGATTTTCTTCCCAGGGATGGATCCGGTATCCTGTTTCTGGATGAGCTGAACGCAGCCCCCCCCCTGGTGCAAGCAGCTTGTTACCAGCTGATTTTGGACCGCCGTATCGGTGACTATCGTTTGCCCGACGGATGGTCCATCGTTGCGGCTGGCAACCGTGAGACCGACCGGGCCGTGACGCACCGTATGCCGTCTGCCCTTGCCAACCGGTTTACCCATCTGGAATTTGAGATCGATATTGATGCCTGGCTGAGCTGGGCTGACGGTGCCGGCGTGGCGCGGGAGCTGGTGGCGTTTCTCAGGTTCCGTCCCGGTTTGCTGCATGTGTTTGACCCGGATAAGAATGATAAGGCGTTTCCCACCCCACGGTCCTGGGAGTTTGTCTCCCGTATCCTTCAGGGGTGTGGGGATGTGATTCCCGATTTTGAGCTGCTTGCCGGTACGGTGGGTGAGGGAGCTGCCATGGAACTCAAGGGGTTTCTGATGACCTGCCGGGATCTACCGGATCCGGAAACCGTGCTCGCAGCACCGGAAGGGGCACTGGTGCCGGAAGATCCAGCAAGCCTCTATGCGATCTGCGAAGCCGTGGGCGGCAGGGCTTCTTCTGATACCATGCCGAATCTGGTGACCTATGCCCGGCGCCTGCCGCCAGAGTTCAGCGTGATGCTGGTCCGGGAAGCGGTGAAGGCGGATCAGGCAGTTGTTGAAACCTCAGCCTTCACTGACTGGGCCATGGACCATTCCCATGTGCTGCTGTAACGGAGGTTGCCGTGGCACAGCTGAGTGACCATATGTTGCGGGCACGTACCGGCCTGCTACTGGAACACCCTTTTTTCGGCACCTTGGCCTTGGGGCTTACGTTCCGGGAAGACCCGTGGTGCGAGACTGCCTGGTGCGACGGGAAAACCGTGGGCTACAATCCGGCCTATGTAAACGCGTTGCCGGTTGAAACCCTGAAAGGGCTGCTGGCGCATGTGGTGATGCATCCGGCCTGCCGACATCATTTGCGTCGGAACGGACGCCCGGCAAAACCGTGGAACATGGCCTGCGATTATGCCATTAACTGGATCCTGATCGAGGCTGGGCTGAAATTGCCCGATGGGTATCTGGATAACCCCGACTGGCACGGAAAATCTGCAGATGCCATTTATTCATTGCTGAAACCTCCCCCCCGGGAGGAAAAGGGGGGGGAGGTATCTGAGACCGCGTCTGATCATGCGGATACCGTGAACGATGGCGCAGATGCTGATGTGGATCCGGTAACCCGGAATGCCGCGCCGCAAGAAGGATCGGATCTGGAAGGAAACGATACAACAACGGCGGACGCAGATGCGGATGCATCCGATGAAAGTGACGACGGGTATGGCGATCCGGGGCTGTCCGGTGAAGTCCGGGACGCAAAGACACCCGAACCAGGCGGTGCAACAGAGGGAGATCTCCGGGAGGCGGAAGCGGAGATGCAGATGGCGGTGGCCAGGGCTGCCCAGCAGGCTCGGACGGCTGGTGCCCTTCCTGGGGGACTGGAACGGTTGATCGATGAAATCCTGTCCCCGCGGGTTGACTGGCGCGCGAAGCTTTTTCGGTTTATCCAGAACGCGGTGCCCCATGATTATGCCTGGAATCCGCCCAACCGGCGGTACCTGCACCAGGGGATCTATCTGCCGTCTATGCGCGGAGATGACATCCCCGAGGCGGTGATTGCAGTGGATACCTCGGGGAGCATTGAAAAAAGAGAATTGGACCGGTTTGCGGCGGAAGTCTCTGCTATCCTTGATGTCTGCGCCATGACCGTGCATCTGCTCTACTGCGATACGGCCGTGCAAAAAACCGAGACCTTTCTGCGGGAAGACCTGCCCATTCGCATGTCACCTGTGGGTGGGGGAGGCACCGACTTTCGGCCGGCATTTGACTGGGTAAACGAAAACGGCGTATTGCCGAAATTCATGATTTATCTCACCGATCTGGCTTGCCTGCACTATCCGGCAACACCGGCCTGGCCGGTGTTGTGGGCCGTCGTTGGCATCGAGGGCTGCGGGGGGAGCACGGTGCCGCCTTTCGGGGAAATTGTAGTGGTCAATTGAACAAAGGAAGCACGCATGAAAATAGAGTGGGAAATTTCAAAAAAACAGGGAAACCTGCGGCCCCGGCTTCACTACCGGGTTACCCTGGATCCCTTTGAAACAAAACTCGGTATGGCCATGGTGCGGGTGGAGAGCGGTATTCCAAAACCCCCGGATGCCTGGGAATCCGTGGTTTATCCCGATACCCGGGAGCGTTCTGTTGACTGGATCCCGACCGTGTTCTATGAGTTGAAAACGCCTTCGCATAAAACCGGCGTGCACGAAGACGGCATGACCTTGCCGTTTCGGGAAAACGGCGAATATCCGGAAGTGGAGGCCGCGTTCCTTGACCTTCGGGCGGCATTTGAGAAAGAACTGTCAAAAACCTGTGATTGCAGGGGATTTCAGTCAAAGGGTGCGCTTGAGCTGACGCCAGAAGCCCGCCGGCGGATCGCCCCCGGCATTGCTGCTGCACAGATGTTGCGCGCCATTGGTGCATAAGAATCACTATCCAAAATAGCGGATCAAAAAGGATTGATTCATGCTGAAACAATTGAACCTGAAACAAAAACTGATGGCTTTTGTGATTTCCGGTGTTATCTTCGTTGGGGGGATGCTGGGGGCTCCCGGTTTTTCGTCGGCACACTCTCTTTACATCCAATCGAGCCGGTATACTGTGCATGACGGCAAGAAATCACCGCTGTTTTTCTGTTACGGACATCATATTCCAGTGGATGACGGCCTGAGAGCCAAAAAAATAAAGCAGATTCGGGTCTATGCGCCGGACGGGAAATGGTCAGAGGTGGCGGTGCGGCCGGACACCTGTCTTCAGTCCCATATGGTGGCGTACGATCAGCCCGGGACTTGGGTGCTGACTGCGGAAACCAACCCCGGCTACTATACCGTGTATACGGATTTCAAAGGTCGGGAGCGTCATACCATCAAACCCAAAACCGCCATCAAGGATCAGGCGAAATCTATTGAAAAAAGTCTTTACAGTAGTCAGTTCACAAAGACATATGTGGTTTGCGACACACCGTCCGAAACCTTTCCGGCACAGGTTGGCCTGACTCTGGAGCTGGTGCCGCAAACCGATATTTCCACCGTGAAAGCCGGTGAAACCCTGACGCTGAAGGTCTATTACAAGGGAAAACCCTACATGGGAAAAGGGACCTGGGATGCCACTTACAGCGGATTTTCCACAGCATCCGAAGACAATTATTACCCAAAAACAGAGGTGATCGGTGATACGGTGAATCTTTTTGTCCCGAATACCGGGCGGTGGTTTGTCCGGTATTTTTTCAAGACCGATGCCACGGGAGAAGCGTTAAAGCACTGTACCCAGATAAAACATACGGCCACACTGGTGTTTGAAGTCCCCAATGCCCGTAAACGGCCGGGGAAGGGCGGGCATTGACGTAAGGCGTCTGCAGTATGATTGCGGTTTTTGATGTACACAAAGCCCGCCTGGTCATGATGACTGACGGATGACGTGTACCGATAGGATCAGGGATTTCCGTCTGATTGATATACCAGTTGTAAATAAAAGAAAGGAGGTTTGTTTTACCCATAGAAGAAAGAATCTGGATGTCGTGTATTTTAAGATGATGAGAAAAAAATGAAAAACAGGCTAAGAAATGGAGAATGAAAAATGAAAATGATTTCACGTATGCTTCTGTCAGCAATCCTTTCAGTCATGCTCGTAGCAGGAACGGTTTTTGCTGAAGACAGCTGGACCGACATGTTGACCCTGAGTGGGTGTGTGGAATTTGAACTGGGTTACGAGAATGTTGAACCGGATGGCGGTGATGCCGAGAAATCCACGGATATGGCACTGGCCACAGCAGAACTCGGCGTGGACGCAGCTGTGACCGACAACCTGGGCGGATTTATCCTTTTTTCATACGGCGATGATGAAGACGTTGTCGTGGATGAAGCCACCATCACCATCAGCGGTGACAGCGGACTTTACCTGACTGTGGGTAAACTCTACGTCCCCTTTGGCAAGTTTGAAACCGCCATGCTCTCCGGTCCGCTGACCCAGGATCTTGGAGAAGCACGCGAGACCGCTTTTGTGGTCGGTTATGAGGCAAACGGTCTGTACGCTTCTTTCTTTGGTTTCAACGGTGATGTGGATGAAGTCGGTGAAGACAGCAACGTGGACAATTTCGGTGCGAATGTCGGATATGCCATGGAATCAGACAGTATGAGCCTGGATGCGGGCGTCTGCTACACCAACAACCTGGCGGATTCCGATGCATGGGGTGACGGGCTGGCTGAAGCAGGGCTGATGCTCAAAGAATACGTGAGCGGTTTTGGCGGCCATGTCATTCTCTCTGCTGCTGGTTTTACCTTGATCGGTGAATATGTGGGCGCCATGGATGACCCGGAATTCACCGACGGTATGATTGAGTTTGAAGGCGATGCACCGTCAGCATGGAACGCTGAAATCGATTATACTGCCGAACTCTCCGGCATGGAAACCACTTTTGGTTTGGCATTCCAGGGATCTGAAAACGGTGGTGACATGCTTCCTGAAACAAAAATGCTGGGCGTTATCAGTGCCGGAATTATGGATAATACCGCGCTGACCTTCGAAGCGGCTCAAGCGCAATTTGAAAACGATGATGAAACCACTACCCTGACTCTGCAGCTGGCGCTGGAATTCTAAAATCAGCGCAGCAAACAATTTTTATTGTGTGAAACCCGGGAGTTCTCGATGAGGGGGCTTCCGGGTTTTTTATGGGTTGTTTTTTAAAAGCCTGGCGTCTTCACTTGATCGCCTTTTGTGGATCTGTCGTGGTAAAAGGGCGAACCGGTCCATGCGTACCGGAATGATAAAAGGATCCGCCGCCAGCACTGCCAAAAAAACCAAAGGAACAAGCATGATGACTAACGCGGCACACGGATAAGGCGAAAACCGATATCCTGAACCCGGTAATCGGGTGGATCCCAGCAGCGGTTGGCAGAACGGCTGGACGTTGCAGGATCAAAGTATGCACCGCCGCGCAGGGATCGGTTTATCCCATGGAAAGCCCCCTTGGGATCCTTGGCGGCAGCGTTCTCATATTCACCATACAGATCACTACACCATTCCCAGACATTTCCGTGCATGTCATAGATCCCCCAGCGGTTTGGCGGGTAGCTTCCCACCGGCACTGTTTTTCCGGGGCTGATGCCTTTGCACTCGCCGGTAAGAGGGCTGTTGCCAACGTTCGCCTTGCTGCAATCGGATTCATCACCCCAGAAATAACGGGTGGTTGTACCTGCCCGGCAGGCATATTCCCACTCCGCTTCAGAGGGCAGTCTGTAGGTGCTGCAGCGGTCCAGCAAATTGAGTTTCAGGATAAACGCCCGGGCATCTTCCCACGAAACACTTTCCACCGGGCAGTCTGCACCGCAGGGTTTAAAATGTGACGGATTGTTTCCCATCACCGCCTGCCATTGTTCCTGGGTCACCTCTGTGGTCTGGATATAATACCCTGTGGTTAATGTGACCTGATGCTGTGTTTCGTCCGCCATACGTCCGGTTTCCGTTGCCGGACTGCCCATGGCAAATGTTCCTGGCGGGATATAGACAAAAGCCATACCCAGATCATTAATAAATCTGTCCGGCGCCGCCGTGCAAAAAACAGCCGAGGTTCCGAGGATAAGTGCAAGTACAACACTATATTTTGATGCTTTCATGATGCCTTTCATCCATTTAAATAAGCATACTGCAACCCAACGGAACATGTCGCTTTGTTTACCAGTATGGATATGACAAATCCTAAAAGATAGTTGGCGCATACGCCTTTAATCAGAATGTCTGGTGTACTGGTCATCCCATTGGTAAAAACAGTGAAAAGGTGAAAAAGGGAAAGCGTTAAGGCGTAACTCATGGGGAACCCTTTGGGGTTTGAAAAAAATTGTGCATTACAAGTTCGGTGGGTTGGGGTTTAGGACGTCTGTGCAGACCCGTTGTCTGTCACTGGTAAAAACAAAATCCAATTCGAAATATTTGACCCCTTTTTTGTAGGTTTCGTTTAATGCTTCATAGGCGTTTGTGTATGTATGGCTCTGGATTCCACCGCCTGCATGAGCAACGCGAAGGGCGATGAAATTATTCTGAATTTTATGATAAGAAAAACTTGCATAGCAGATGGCGGCAAGAAAGCAGGCAATCAGCAGTAATAGTAAATATTGTTTGACCTTCTGTTCGATAGCTATGTCGGCGTGCATTTCAGGGGCGCATCCGGTTCAACGTATTTCCAAGACAGGCTTGGCATGCGTTGCCATCTGGTGCCTGGTGCAAACAGGTCTCCGATGGATTCTCTGCATAGGATTTGAAGGCGGAAATCCAGTAAGAAGCTGACCGCGGACAGGAATCGACAAATTCAAGGAATCGGGTTAATCGCTCCAGCAAGGGCTTTGACAGCGCGTGCTCCATTATACAGGCTGCATCGGCCGCTTCTATGGGGTCGACGCAGAGGACGTCAGTAAGAAACTGTTTGAGGACGCGGTTTCGCTGGGCTAACTCGTCAGCAATCGCTTCCCCTTTGCGGGTGAGGGTAATAACATCATAGGGCGCGTAATTGACAATCCCTTTTGCTGACAGCGTCTTTAGTGCGCCGGTAACCGATGAGTTTTTTACTGCAAGAATCCGGACAATGTCTCGCGCTTTTGCGGCCCCTTTGTCCAGCGAAACACGGTGGATGGCTTCAACATAATGCTCCATGTTGGCACTGAGTTGCGGTCTGGTTGCATCCATAAATAGATTACGCCCCTTTATCTGTTCACAGTTTCTTAAAATATACGTTACGCCTAAAAAAGAGTCAAGTATTGCGAACAGGGTTAAAAAAACAGATGCCGGTACCTTGTTGCTGGCAAGGGACCGGCTGATAAGAGATCGCTTCGAAGATGGATGGGGTACCTTACACGGACCTGCCGCCGTATACACCGTAATGGATTTTTTCCCATAACAGGGATGCGTTTGGATGCGGGGGCTGCTTTTTGTTCGGTATCCCCACGGCAATCATGAACGCCACGACTCGGTTTTCGGGGATCTTCAGCAGCTCCCGGATATAGGCTTCCGAAGTAATCGTCTCATCATGCATCCGTTTTCGAACTTGAATCCAGCAGCTTCCCAGCCCCAGTTCTTCTGCGGCCATTTGGATAAATATTGCCGCAATGGCGCAGTCTTCCACCCAGACATCGCACCGGTCAGGGTCTGCAATCACAACGATTCCAAACGGCGCCAGTTTCAGAAAACTGGCGCCATGGGGTTTTGCGTAAGAGAGCTTTTCCAGCAGTGACGGGTCGTCAATTGCAATAAATTCCCAGGGATTCAGGCTTCGAGAAGAGGGGGCACGAAGCGCGGCTTCCAGTAAGGTCTCTTTCTGCTCGGTGGTGAGCGGCGTATCGGGAACAAAGGTGCGTTGACTTCGCCGTGCGCGGACGAGTGACATGAACATGGGCGTTTCCTTTATATCGATAGGGTTAAAAAAGGATACGATAGGCGATGAGATCCATTGTTATCAATTCTGTGGCGTTAGCCTAAATCAGGTCGAGGGGTCAGTTTTGCCTGTTCTGCAATTTCAGGCACCTTATGTTCCCACTCAATGGCCATGAGATGCACCCCGGCAACCCCTTTCATTTCCTTGAACGCTTCGATTTGCTCGCAGGCAATTTTGATGCCTTCGTTGGCCACTTTTTTCTTTTCAACCCCCTTGAGCCGTTTGATGATCCCATCGGGCACGTCGATTCCCGGTACGTTACGCTGCATGTATGTGGCCATACCAATGCTTTTCATGGGGGTGACACCGGCAAGAATATGGACCTTTTCTGTGAGACCCATGTCATTGGCCTGATGCACCCATTGTCGAAAAATATCCATATTGTAGATGCACTGGGTCTGCACAAAATCGACACCGGCAGCCACCTTTTTTGCCAGGCGATGAACCCGCCACTCATAGGGGGTTGCAAAGGGGTTTGCGGCAGCGCCGATAAACATACGGGGGGGGGTGTCAATCGCTTCACCACTCAGAAATGTGCCCGCGTCCCGCATGGTTTTGACCATGTTGATCAGCTGAATGGAGTCGATGTCAAATACCCCTTTGGCCTGGGGATGATCACCAAATTTCTGGTGGTCACCGGAGAGGCAGAGCATGGTATGGATGCCATGGGCATAGGCACCGAGAATATCCGACTGCATGGCCAGCCGGTTTCGGTCCCGGCAAACCATCTGATAGTTGGGTTCAAGGCCCATCTCCTTGACGATGAGAGCGGCGGCCCAGCTGGACATCCGGACCCTGGCGGTCTGGTTGTCGGTGATATTGACCAGATCCACGATGCCGATCAGGTGTTTTGCTTTGCTTCGGACGGCTTCGACGCTGGAACCTCGGGGCGGACCGAGTTCACCGGTAAAGGCAAAATGACCCGCCTTCAGGATTTTTTCCAGTGTACTGTCCGATTTCATTTCCATAGTGTCCACACTCCTTCGCGGGTGTTTTGACATCGGCGTCAGCCGGCAATCGGTTTGCCATCCACCCATGACAATGAGATGCCCCATCGTTTAGTCGGGGATAAAGGATCGGCGCGAAGCGTCAGGCGTCATATTCCAAAAAAACATTCTGGGACCGGCAGATATCACGCGCCAGAGTCAGCATATCCGGGATGTCGATACCCAGCGGACAATAGCACCGGGTGCAGAGGACGCAGTCCTTCCAGACAATATCCCGAATGGTTTCAAGCTCGGTACGGTTCACGCGGCCCTTTCGTTTATACAAAAGGCCGATGGAGTTGATGAATTTGTAGGATGGCATATATTTCGGCGCCTTGTCGTTGGCCATGAACAGAAAGCAGCTTTCCGCGCACAGACTGCAGTGGGCACAGACAGAAAGGGACAACTTCATCTTTGCCTTGTTGGCGTCGAGTTGCTGCCGGATGGCAGCCGGGTCAACCGGTGTATCAAGTGAACGTACCATGAAAAAGGGTCTCCGATGCTTATGGCCTGTAACCTCCGGGTGGTGATGGTGTACACCCGGTCTCAGGCCGGATTACCAGTTGCGGTTGCCGATACCAAGACTGTACTCGCTGACAACAAAAAAACGAAATATAAAAAAAAACATCATATGAACAAACTTGGTGAACGGTACTGCCATGAGCATAATTTCTCCGCACAGGATATGGAGAACGATCAGGGGTTTGTAGGTAAAGATCTGGTGATACGCGAGCAATCCGGTGAGAAACGGGGCCATTGCCAGAAATAACATCGCATAGTCATACACCGTGGTGATGACCCGGACCCGGGGCAGGAACAGACGTCGGGTTAGAAAGTAAAGCCCGCATAGCAGATAGATCCGGGTGAGTATATCTGAGGTCGCCTCTGAAAAGGAAATCAGGTGGATGCCAAAGGCGTTGTCCAGGAGGATATTGTGGCCCAGCAGAAACAGCGGGGTCACAAATAGGCAGACATGAAACACGCTCGTCACCAGGGTGGTGGCAGGGCTGACACCGAGGATTGATCGGGAGAGGCGGTGACCCCAGTTTTTCTTCGGAAGATCCGGTGACGGCTGACATGCCATCATCCGGGCTGTCGGCAGCTGTGCTGCCCGGGTAAGGGAAAAAATTCTGACAGACTGCACGAGTAGACCGCCGAAAAAAACGATGAACGCGACCCAGACCAGGGGGCCCTGGATGAATTGCGTCACCAGGTACAGAGCATCTGTTGAAGTATCCATGATGGGGCGATGCGCCTTCCTCCCTTCAGGGCTGACAGCTGCTTTTCTGCTGCTCGGCACCGGGTTAGGGGGGTGTAATTCGTTGGCATACGGCTATTGCTGACTTTCAGCCGATCAGCCGGCATATTTATCCTGAACAACGGTTCTCAAGGTCTGATTCTCCCACATCATGGGCGGCTGCAGATCAAGAATCGCATCCAGACGGTTTTGCGCTTTCAGGCGTTCATAGATTTCCTGCCAGGCGCAGGGAATCTCCTGGCTGATTTCGCACATTCCCTTGTTGGTTCCACCGCAGGGACCGTTGAACAGCCCCTTGGCGCAGCGGGTCACGGGACAGACACCGGCCGTGTATCCGAGAACGCAAAAACCGCATGCCCGGCAGCGTTCTTGATACAGGCCGATAGATAGGTCCACGCCGATGGCCATGGTGTTAACAGCCGGAAGCACAGGGAGTGTCGGGTAGCGATCCGCGAGAAACTGAACACCGGCGCCGCAGGCCATGGATAGGATACAGTCAATGTTGTCTGTTTTTTCATCAAGGCCGTTCATGTATTTCACATTGCATTGGCGTTCGACGGTATAGACCGCCAGGTGCTTGGATCCGTTGAGGTGCTGCGTCAGGTCGTCCATCAGGTCGTAGGTTTCACGCTGGCCGCCGGCAAGACAGACAGAAACACACCCACCGCATCCTAAAATCAGGATCTGATCATAGGGGGCGATGGCATTGCCGATTTCTTCTAGCGGCTTTCGTTTCGCTTTGATCACGTCGCTTGCCCTCCCATCTGTCTGTCAAGCAAGGGTGCGTAGATTATTCGGTTGATTGATGGCATTCACCACAGTACAACGGCAGCGATTTTTTTTCAGATTTGGATACAAGGGTGTGGCAGCCGGTGCACTGGCGGTGATACGCTTTTTGGGCATCGATTTTAGCACCGGCTTTATGGCAGGCAATACAGCGGATATCGGGATTGCCTTCCTCAAGATCCCCTGGATCCAGTATATTTTCACCGTCCGCGTAGTCATGGTGGCAGTCCAGGCAGTCATAGGTGTCCATATGAAATTCGTGGCTGAAGTCAACCGGCGGCCGCTGCCGTGCCGCGCCGGAAATATCCAGCACCATATCATACATGTCTGCGAAGAGGAGACAGGGGGAGGCGATCAGAACTGTCGCGGTGAGACCGATGAAAAAAGAACGGGTATAACAAGCATTCATGTGCCAATTTCTCCATAGATCGTCTTTACACATGAACACGATGCCGTCAAGTCAGAAATCATCGTGGAAAATTTACTTGACGTACAACGGTTCGGGTCATAATAGAATGATCTGGTTACTAGAACCCGACGTCGAAATAAAGGCCGGGAAAAGCCGGGATTCGGTGCGGCTTGACACGGATCGCCTGGAGTCGATGGCCGGGCTGTTTTATTTTCAAAAACAGACAGGGAAAGACGTTTATGGGCCAGACCGGGAACCCGCTTCGTATCGGGTTGATCAGTTACAGAAGCAATCCTCACTGCGGCGGGCAGGGGGTGTATATACGGAACCTGAGCAAAGCGCTGACCGACCTGGGACATCATGTGGAGGTGATTGCCGGTCCGCCGGATCCATTGCTTGAACAAGGCCCGAAACTCTCTTGCCTGAACACTCTTGACCTGTACAATCCCGAGGACTTGTTTCGAACGCCAAAGGCATCGGAGCTCACCGACCCGATCAGCCTGCTGGAATGGCTGGGCGTATCCACCATGGGGTATCCGGAACCTGCCACGTTTTCCCTTCGCGCGTTCCGGTTTTTAAAGGATCGTTTCAGTGACTTTGATGTGATTCATGACAACCAGTGCCTGGGCTATGGTATCTGGGCGATCAGCCGGTATGTGCCGACGGTGGCGACCATCCATCATCCCATGACTGTCGACCGGCGGCTTGCGGTTCAGAGCACCCGGTCCTACTTGAAAAAACTCAAATACCTGCGGTGGTACTCGTTTATCGGCATGCAGAAGCGGGTGGCCAGGAAGCTTCCCCGCATCATTACGGTGTCCGCGTTTTCACGGGATGATATTGTGCGGGCATTTGGTATTCCCGCAGACCGGTTTTCCATTGTGCCCAACGGCATCAATATGGATCGCTTTCATCCGCTGCCGGGTATCGAGCGGGAGCCGGACCGGCTTATTGTGACCAACAGCGCGGATATGGCGTTAAAAGGCCTCTATTATCTGCTTACCGCCGTGCACCGGGTGGCCCAGGTCCGCCCGGTCAAGCTCACGGTCATTGGCCAGCCCAAAGAGAACGGCGGCGTGGAAAATTTGGTAAAAAAACTGGGAATCGGGCATCTGATCACCTTTACCGGACGGGTATCGGATGAAAAATTTCTGGAACATTATGCCCGGGCGTCGGTTGCCGTGGTGCCCTCGTTGTACGAGGGGTTTGGGCTGCCGGTGGGCGAGGCCATGGCCTGCGGCCTGCCGGTGATTACCACCACCGGAGGCGCGCTTCCGGAAGTGGCGGGACATGCGGCAAAGCTGGTGCCGCCGGCAGATGCGGATGCCCTGAGCCGTGCGATTATCGAACTCCTGGACAGCCCGGACCTTCGAGATACGCTGGGAGCTGCCGGTTACAAACGAATTCAGGAAATGTTTACCTGGGAGCAGGCAGCCATCCGGACCGTGGCGGCCTATCGGGAGGTGATACGTGCTTACCGTTGATTTCAAGCGGTTAAAGATCCAGCCGGGTGACACGGTGCTGGATATGGGATGCGGCGAAGGCCGCCATACCTGCGGGGCTTATCAGCTAGACGGCGTGACAGCCATCGGTGCGGATCTGTCCCTTGCCAATGTGAGGGAAACCCGGTCACGGCTGGTCTATCATGATGAACTCGGCTTCAGCGGCGGCGGCACCTGGGCCGTGACCACAGCGGACATCACGCGGCTGCCGTTTGATGACCACACCTTTGATGTGGTGATCTGCTCGGAGGTGATGGAGCATATCCCGGATCATCGTACGGCCCGGGATGAGCTGATCCGGATTGTCAAGCCAGGAGGCCAGCTGGTCATCAGTGTGCCCCGGTTCTGGCCGGAAAAGATCTGCTGGATGCTGTCGGATGCGTATTTTAATGCTAATCAGGGACATGTCCGGATTTATACCCGGAAAGAAGTGATCTCACTGTTTTCCCAAGGCGGGGTGACCTACCGGGGCGGCCACCACGCGCACAGTCTGCATGCACCGTACTGGTGGCTGAAGTGCCTTGTGGGTCCCACCCGCGAGGATTCCAAAGCGGTTCAGCTGTACCACCGATTTCTGGTCTGGGATCTGATGAAAAAACCGCTGCTGACCCGCGTGATGGATCGACTGCTGAACCCGGTCATGGGAAAAAGCGTGGTGTTCTACTTTGACAAGCCTGCCTGCTGAACGGTATATCGTCATCCCCTTTTGTTGGAACCATACGGTGTCATTTTCAAGCCTGTACACGACAGCAGTGTCATCACCGATGGCACCTATGGGCGGTTCGCGAACCGCCCATAGGCTGTTGTTTTAGTTGATCCGTTGCAGTACGCCCAGGGTCTTTGTCATGGCGCATTCGGCAAACTGTCCGGATGCGATGATTTCCAGATAGGCCTGATACGGGCCCTGTCCGCCATCGGCAGGATCTGGAAAGATATCGTGAATGGCAAGAAAACCGCCGGGAAGGATATGCGGAGACCAGGCAAAAACGTCTGCCCGGGCGGATGCAGGGTCATGTCCGCCGTCAACAAACACCAGGGCCAGCGGGGTTTGCCAGCTTCGCGCAACCACGGCAGATGCGCCGATAACCGCCACCACAACCTCGTTCAGACCAGCGGCATCCAGGGTATGTCTGAATGCCGGTAATGTGTCTACCCTGCCGGTTTTGATGTCGTACAAGGCCGGATCAAAGTAGGTTTCACCCGGCTGCTGTTCTTCTGATCCCCGGTGGTGGTCAATGGAAAACAGGGTAGCGCCGGTCTGCCGGCAGGCACTGCCGATGTAAACCGCCGATTTTCCGCAATAACTTCCGATTTCAAGAACCGGGCCTTTTCGTCCGGCCTCCAGGGTAAGATCATGCAGTCGTTTGCCTTCATCCGGATGAAGAAACCCCGGGGTTGATTCGACTACCGAACGCTCGGTCTGGCTCAGCATGGTCAAAAAATCCTTTCCTATCCGCCATCAGGGGCGTTCATCCAGGTCGGCCACCAGCACTTCCCGGGGGCTGGAGCCTTCCTGGGGCCCGATAACGCCTTCGCGTTCCATGGTTTCGATAATCCGTGCGGCCCGGTTGTAGCCAATGCGCAGGTGACGCTGAACCGAAGAAATAGAGGCCTGCCGTGATCGCGCCACAAACGCCACTGCTTCGTCATATTTGGCATCATGGTCTTCATCACTACTGCCCGGTTGGGAGCTGTTGGATTCTTCGCCGGCTTGGGTGACGCTGTCATCATATTCCGGCGGCTTCTGGGCTTTTAAAAACTCGATCACAGCCTGAAGATCATCATCCGAGATATAGGCCCCCTGAATCCGCATGAGCCGGGACGTACCCGGCGGCAGGAACAGCATATCCCCGTTGCCGAGCAGGCTTTCCGCCCCATTGGTGTCCAGAATGGTGCGGGAGTCTATTTTGGAAGATACCTGGTAGCCGATGCGGGTGGGAAAGTTGGCCTTGATGATTCCGGTGAGCACATTCACCGACGGCCGCTGGGTGGCCAGGATGAGGTGGATGCCGGCAGCCCTTGCCATCTGGGCCAGTCGGGTCAGGGCCACTTCCACGTCTTTGGAGGAGACCATCATGAGGTCGGCAAACTCGTCGATGATAATGACAATATAGGGAAGCGGATCTGGCTGAGGCGATTCCGACGCTTCGGGAAAGAGGGGCAGCTGGCCAACTTTTTTGTTGTACTGGAGAATGTTTCGCGCTTTTACCGAGGCCAGCAGCTCGTAGCGCCGCTCCATTTCCCGTACCGCCCAGAACAGGGCGTTGGTGGCTTTTTTCATGTCGGTCACCACCGGTGTGATCAAATGGGGAATCCCGTCATACACGGAAAGTTCGATTCGTTTGGGGTCGATCATGATCATTTTGACCTGATCGGGTGTTGATTTAAAGAGCAGGCTGGCGATCATTACGTTGAGCCCTACGCTTTTCCCGGCGCCGGTGGCGCCGGCAATGAGCAGATGGGGCATCTTGTCCATTTCAACGGCAACAGGGGCGCCAATAATATCTTTTCCCAGGCAGAGGGTCAGGTGGGACTTGCAGCGCTTGAACGCATTCGAGGTGACAATCTCCCGGAAACCGACCATCTCCCGTTCTATATTGGGAATTTCAATGCCGATCACACTGCGTCCGGGAATCGGGGCAATGATGCGGATGCTGAGGGCGCTCAGGGCAAGGGCGAGATCATCTGCCAGGTTGACCACTTTGGTGATTTTTACGCCCGGCGCGGGCTCGTATTCAAAGGTGGTGATGACCGGGCCCGGGTTAACGGCGGTAACCGCACCGTTGACGCCGAAATCGCTGAGTTTTTCCTCGAGTATCCGGGATTGGCTGCTCAGGGTGTCGGCATCCACTTTTGAGGCGGTGTTCTGGACCATGGACAGCAGGGACTCAGGGGGCGGCACATACCCGTCCGATCCCTTGAGCAGAACCTGCGGGTCGGGGGTGGATTTTTTTTTCACAAGCGCTGGCCTGGCTGGCGGGGGGCCAGGCACCAGGGCCGGCGCTGTTTTTCCCGTTTCGTTTTTTTTCTGTTCCGGTTTTGGCTTTTTTTCTGCTTTTGGCAGCCGACGCGAGGTGTTTGCCTTCTGCTCCCGGCGTCTGAAAAGCGATTGCCGGATCCATGTCCAGACGGTCTGTACGGCCCGGATGACAAGGCCGCCGAGCTGATCAACCTTGAGATGGATAAAGCGGAAGACCTGGCTGACGGTAATACCGGTGACCAGAACAAGACCGATAATCAGGAGGGTGACCAGAAAAATCTGCCCCCCGGTCACCTGGGCGTAACTGGCTAGCAGACTTTTGATCAGGGCGCCGATCATGCCGCCGGACGGAAACCGTTCTCCCATGAGCAGAACGGTGTCCTGCTGGAACGCCAGCAGGCTTCCCGTGGCGATGACCAGCAAGGTGCCGCCGACCGGGAGCCAGTAGAGCGGCTGTGTGGGTCGGTTTTTGAGAAAATGCCAGCTGCCGATGGCCAGAAGCACCGGCAGCCAGAAGGCGCCCAGCCCGAACAGTCCGATGAGCATGCCGGCAATATGCGACCCGATCAGGCCGAACCGGTTTTCAATGTCACCGCTAACGGTCAGGTGATGGATGGATGGGTCTGATCCGTGAAATGTCAGGAGGCTGACACCGGTCAGGATAACGGACAGGACCAGCAGAATGCCGATGATCTCTTTGTGTATTTTCTCTCGCATAAAAACCGTTGTCATAAAGGTCTTAGAATTTAAGTTCCAGAATAATGGGCACAATGACCGGGCGTCGCTGGATGGTGAAGTTAAAATACTGCTTGAGCGCCTTTTGCAGGCGGTTCCGGATGATCGTGAGGCGGTCCGGGGTGTCAGGCCCTACTTCCTCGACAATCTCTAGGATAACGCACTGGGCGTCGTCTACCAGGTGTCCGGTTTCGGTCCAGAAGACAAATCCCCGTGAATAGATTTCCGGGCCGTAGACCACCACGCCGGTTTCTTCCTCGAGGACCATGGTGACGATCACCAGTCCGTCTTCAGACAGGGACCGCCGCTCTTTAAGGACGCTGTTTCCCACATCACCCACCCCTTTCCCGTCGATGAGGATGCGGCCCGTGGCAATGGTGTCCAGGATCTGGCCCCCGCTCTTGTCAAAACAGATAATCGATCCGTTTTCGGCAACCAGAATCCGGTCTTTGGCAATCCCGGTGTGTTCGGCCAGCCGGGCATGATGGATCAGGTGACGGTATTCCCCGTGAATGGGGATGAAAAACTGCGGCTGGGTCAGGTTGAGCATGAGTTTGAGTTCTTCCTGAAACGCATGCCCGGACACATGGATATCTGCGATCTTTTCGTAGATGACATCGGCGCCCTGGCGGTAGAGGTCGTTGATGATGTTGCTGATCGCTTTTTCATTGCCGGGAATGAACTTGGACGAGAGGATCACCGTGTCTGCGTCCCGGATCTTGATCTGCTTATGGGTGCCGGACGCCATGCGGGCCAGGGCGGACATGGGCTCCCCCTGGCTGCCGGTGGTGATGAGGATCACCTTGTTGTCCGGCAGATGCTGAATCTCCCGGATATCCACCTCCATGCCGTCGGACATCTCGATGAATCCCAGTTCTCTGGCAATATCAACGGTCATTTCAATGCTGCGGCCGTTGAAGATCACATGCCGGCCAGTGGCATTTGCAATATCGACGATTTGCTGGATTCGGGCCACATTGGAGGCAAACAGCGCGACAATAACCCGTCCTTTGGATGCGTGGATCAGACTGCTGAGGGTGGCGCCTACCGCTTCGTCAGAAATGGTATATCCTTCCTTTTCCACATTGGTCGAGTCGGAAAGTAGCGCAAGCACCCCTTGTTGTCCGTAGAGGGCAAAGGCGTTCACATCGGTCAGCATGCCGTCTCTGGCCGTGAGATTGATTTTAAAGTCTCCGGTATGAATGACAATACCCACAGGCGTGTGAATGGCAAGACCCACGCCGTCGATGGTGCTGTGACTGACACGGATAAAATCAATTTGAAAGGGGCCCATGTCCACGTGTTGGCCGGCATGAATGGTGATGAGCCGGGTGTCCTGGATGCCGTGTTCTTCGAGTTTGCGCTGAATGACCCCGAGGGTGAAGGGGGTGCCATAGATGGGCAGATCGCATTTTTTCAGCAGATAAGGAAGGGCGCCGATGTGGTCTTCGTGGGCATGGGTGATGACTACCCCGGCTATTTTTTCAATGTTCTGAAATACATACTCCATATCTGGGATGACGATATCAATCCCCAGCATATCGTCTTCGGGAAACATCAGGCCGGCATCGATGATGAAGGCATGGTCTTCATATTCGACGACCATCATGTTCAGCCCGATTTCTCCCAGGCCGCCAAGGGGTATGATTTTCAGCATGGTGGTTCCCTTCACGTCTGAATACCGCAGTCTGAAAAGAGCGTGTCAATGGTATCAATGATCCAGTTACGCTGAGCGGTATTCGCATAGGCCATGCAGTCGCATCGCATGGCCGAACGGGTGCGGAGGAGAAATTCGCAGCTGAGCCTTTCTGCTTCAAGATGGACAGCCACCACAAGGGGCGCGCAGTCCGTATGCCTTGCCTGACGTTCGGAAAGCAGGGCTTCAGGCACCGGAATCCAGTAAATATCACCGATGGAGGCATGCAAATAGCGATCATCCAGGCAGGTTTTCAGGATGTCGTATTCTCCGGGACGGAGTTCATCAATCGTATACTGTCTCATGTCGCAGTACTCGGCTTCCGGCCTGACGGCACACTGCCTGAAGAACAGCGTTCTACTGCCGGGTGTTCGGGTTAAGCCCCGCGTCAAATGCAGGGACTGTCAGACATTCGGTATCGGGTATCGTAAGTGTGCTGCCGGATGCTTTCTGCCCGGTCAACAAAAGAAAAAAGCATAAACATAAATTGCATGCTTTTTCAAGGGTGAGGGAGGATTGAATGCAAAAACGGCTCTCAAGGTACCGGGCAGACGCCAGGTGTGTCAGGAGAGCCGTTTGGGAAAACGTCTTTTAGCTTTCCGTGATGGTGATGGCGCTCGCTTCACATACTTCGACGCAGCTTTCGCAGCCCAGACATTCTTCCCCGTTTACGGGAACAGACTTGTCGTCCTGCATTTCAAAAACATCCACCGGACAGACATCGACACATTCTTCACAGCCAACACATTTTTCGTCATCAACAGCGGGAGTGTAACCCATGGATAAAACCTCCTGATAAATAATGAATCGTTCATCGTGATTTCAGACGTAAAACCGGGATCTCGGGCCGGTCCTTTTGTTTGAAACCCCCTTCCATAATTTGGAAAAAATACGGATAGCTTAGAATGCAGACTCGGGTCAAGCATTCTTCGTATCAATACGTCACCTATCCATATTTTTTTTATCCCTGTCAAGGGAAAGTCTTGATGGGGGCGGAAAAAATAGCGCCTCAACCAGGGCAGCTGAAACGCGGGCAAACGCCGGCAGAATACACCGGCGCCAGTCAGGCTTCCGGCTGGATCAGATAGAGCAGGGTGTTTTCGCGTGCCTTCAGGGGTACCGCTTGGCGTTTCACGGTGTATACCGCATGGTTTTCCACAGGGGCTGGAAAGACGGGCCTCTTGATCGACGGATCGTTAACCCACGCACGAAATACATCGGCATGGTCAGTATGATCTGGCTGAACCGAAGCGCATACCGGAGCCTGGGCCGACGGGTCGCCGATGAGGCACTCCCAGACCGCAGGACTGTCAGTCAGGAGCACGAGACTGCCGGGCAATCGGCCCTCCAGGGCTGAAAACACCTGCTTCCAGGCAATCACCCGGTCTGCGGCATGACCGCCTGCGGGATCCGTTTGCGCGGGACCTCTACGGTAGGTGTCCGGGAGCTCCGGAAGGTCCGGGGGGGTGTCCGGATCTGACAGGGAGGTGAAAAAGTCGGCAGCCCTGTGATCCAGTGCATCCAGGCTGCGGGTGATGGCGTCGGTTTCCAGATCTGACTTTTCTGCCAGCATGAGCAGGAGGGCGGCGTCCCAAAGGGGATCTGACCTGGCAGGCGTTGCGGTTTCTTTTGCCTGAATCCATTTGCGGATTTCATGATGGGAAACCTGGGTATCATCGGCGGGTGCTGCCGGCTTATGACGTAGCCGCTGTGCATCCATCGCTCCCTGCATTGAGGCCCATTCTTCCATTGCCTGAAGGCGGGCAGAGAGCTTGGCCGGGTCCATATCCGGCAGGGTAAAAAGGGACAGCCGGCCTGAGACACGTGCCTGATCAGCGGTATGGGACAGGCTGCCGGCAATGGGCCGGATCACGGCACAGCCGCCGAACAGGACTTCTGCCAGGCTCAGCAGTCGGGATCCGGGCAGGGTATAGGGCACCAGGAGGGGAAGCGGTGATTGGGTTTCAGGTGTCACGGTTATCTCCAGTCTCCCGCTGTTATGGGAACATCAAATGGACAGGGGCGCCGCGTAATAAATTCAAGCAGTTCCGGCCTTTTCATCGTGAATGTCAATCCCCGCAGACAGGAGTTCGTCCCGGATGCGGTCTGCGGTTTCCCAGTCCCCTTCCCGTCGGGCCTGGTCTCTTCGGGCGATCAGCGCTTCTACTTCGGGTGTGATCTTGGGGGACCTAAAATCCATGACCTTTAGGGTGGCATCGATCTGCTTGAATGCCGTGAGGAGTTTGGCCGCATCCTTGGTATCCAGCTGCTTGTCATCCAGAAGCCGGTTTGCCTGTTTGACGGTGTTGAAAACGACAGCCAGTGCGGCTGAAATGTTCAGATCATCGTCCAGTGCGTCGATGAATCCATCTTTCAGTTCGCACAGTAGCGGGTCGATGTCTGGATGGGAAACGCCGCCGGTATGCGCGCTCAACGCGCGGATACAGCAGTCAATCCGTTTTAGGGAATGGGCTGCCGCATCCAGTAGCTCGGTGGAAAATTCCATGGGCCGCCGGTAATGGGTGGAGATCATCCAGAATCGCACCTCCTGGGCCGAATACCCCAGAGAGAGCACTTCGGGAAGGGTGATCATGCCCAGGTTTTCCTGCATCTTTTTACCGGATAAAAGCACTGGGTCCACATGCAGCCAGTAACGGGCCAGCGGTTTCCCGGTGGCTGCACGGGCAATGGCGGTTTCGTTTTCATGGTGGGGAAAAATCAGTTCGCTGCTGCTGGTGTGGATGTCAAAGGTTTCGCCGAGATATTTCATGGAGATGGCAGCACACTGGAGGTGCAGTGACGGTCGGACATTTCCCCAGGGGGTGCGAACGTAATGTCCCTGTTTGAGTTCGGAAAGCCGGGATCGCTTGAGCAGGGTGAAGTCTCTGGGGTTGTCTTTTTCATATTCATCAAGATCCACGGTCGCCCCGAGGCGGATCTTCTCCAGATCCACCCCGGAAAAACGGCCATAATCCGCGCAGGTATCCACATCAAAGTAGAGGGAGCGGAACCGTTCATAGGCAGCATTCCGGTTGACCAGGCGGTCTGCCAGGGCCACCATGTCGTCTAAGTGTTCGCTGACCCGCGGATAGTGCTGGGCGGGCAGGATACCGAGGGTGGCAAGATCCTCCTTGAATTCAGAGATGTGGGTGTCGGTGAAAGTTTTTAAGTCTTGTCCGGCCGCATCCGCGCCGTGAATGGTGTTGTCGTCAAAATCAGTGATATTGATGACATGCTGAGGCGTGTACCCCCGCTGGTTCAGGTGGCGGCACAGGAGATCGCTGAAAATATAACGCCGGCACTCGCTTAGGTGCATGCGCCGGTGTACTGTGGGACCACAGGAGTAGATGCTGACTTTTCCCGGACGCATGGGCGTAAAGGGGATTCTTTTCCGGGTCGCCGTGTCAAAGAGCTGTACAGTGACTGGGGTCTGTACAGAAAAGAGCGAGGTGCTGAGGTAGCGTTCGCCGCCGTCCGGGAAGATGACCACCAAGGTGCCGTCTGTCATGGCTGCGGACAGTTGAGCGGCAATCACCATGGCAGCCCCGCTGCTCATTCCCACAAGCAGCCCTTCTTCGGCTGCCAACCGCCGGGTCATGGCAAAGGCGGCCGCATCATCGATTTTGATAATTTCATCCAGGCGGTTTTTTTCATATATTTCAGGTCGGTAGGCCTCTTTCATGTTTTTGAGGCCCTGGAGCTTGTGCTTCAGATACGGTTCAACACCGATGATGCGGATGGCCGGAGATTTTTCTTTTAAATAGCGGGACAGTCCCATGAGCGTGCCGGTGGTGCCCATGGTGGCCACCAGGGCGGTGATCGTGCCGTTTGTCTGTTGCCAGATTTCTGGCCCGGTTCCCGTATAATGGGCTTTCCAGTTGGCTGGATTGTTGTATTGGTCTGCCATGAAGTACTTGTCCGGGTTTTCTCTTGCCAGGTTGTAGACCTCTTCAATGGCACCGTCGGTTCCCAGATGGCCGGGGGTGAGCAGGATGTCCGCGCCCCGGGCTTTTAAAATCTGCTGCCGTTCCATGCTGGCAGACTCGGACATGGTGAGCAGAAGGGGATAACCTTTGACCGCGCAGACCATGGCCAGACCAATGCCCGTATTCCCGCTGGTGGCTTCAATCACGGTCATGCCCGGTTTCAGGGCACCGCTTTTTTCCCCTTCTTCGATCATGGTCAGGGCCGGCCGGTCTTTAATGGAACCCCCAGGGTTCAGGTATTCGAGTTTGGCGAGAATCCGGACCGCTGGATTCGGGTTCAGGCGCTGGATGTCAAGCAGGGGTGTGTTGCCGATGGCATTGAGCAGGGTTGTTGACATGATCGCGTGTGTCCTAATGTGAAAAGTAAAGGTGTCAAATGCTAACGTCGCCTGGTTTCGGCAAAAGATTTCCGGACGGCGATTACTGCTGCCAGGTGCTGCCGGATCGCGTCGGCAACACGTTCTGTGGGCTGGGACGCATCAATCACCCGGAACCGGTCCGGTTCCCGCCGGGCAATGGCAAGATATCCGGCGCGAACCTTTTCGTGAAAGTCGAGCCGTTCTTTTTCAAACCGGGATTCATCGGTATGCCGCTCTCCGTTTTCAATCGCTTTCACGGCCCGGGCCAGCCCGGTTTCTGCGGGAAGGTCCAGCAGAAAAGTGATGTCAGGTTTCAGATCTTCGAGTACAATGGCATGGATCTGTTCGATCAGCGCCACCGGCAGGCCCCGCGCCGCCCCCTGAAAGACCGTGGTGCAGTCGGCAAACCGGTCGCACAGCACGGCTTCACCGCGGGCCAGTGCGGGGCGGATCACGGTATCCACATGCTGGGCGCGGTCGGCTGCATAGAGAAGCAGCTCTGCTTTTGCGGTAAGGGCGCTGTTGGCAGGATCGAGCAGGATACGGCGAATTTTTTGCCCGATAGGCGTGCCGCCGGGTTCCCGGGTGATCTGGCAAGGAATGCCTTGCTGGGTAAGGTAATCGGAAATGGTTCGGATCTGTGTTGTTTTTCCGGCACCTTCTATGCCGCTGAGTGTGATAAACACCATGATTGATTCCGTTCAGACGCCATCCTCTGGCAGGTGGAAAGGGACTGTTGTTCGGCCGGCGTCGGGCGCGTTCCTAACCGACCGGTATCTTCCGGTCATCTGCATTGAGACGGTTATACCCCATCGTGTTTGAGAACTCAACCGTCATGTCCATCTTGCGATGCGTGGCGGAAGGGCGGGTGTCTGAACGGCCGGGTAATGCAGGAAAACTATTGAATTTCAGACAGGGATTACGTACATCTGAATGCTCAGGCAACCGTTTTTAACGGCGCTCAAGGGGGGCTTATTCGACGCGTATTTCAGATGATCCAGCGGGTTTGCCAGGGACGCCTTTCAGTGCGGCTGCTCGCCGGGGGGATGTTGATAGCTGTTTGTCTCTCTGACGCATCTGCAGAAACCGCCGGCGGTGCATGGCAGGTGCGGGCAGACCGGTTGATCTATGAAGACGCCGGCCAAATCGTGCGGGCATCGGGACATGCGCAGGTTCGCCAGGGGGATGTGGAGATGCGGGCAGATGAGATTGTCTATGACCGTACGTCGGGCCGCATCCAAGCCGCCGGGCATGTCACTGCATCGGATCCGGAGTCACGGCTGTCCGGGTCTCGACTGGCCTATGACAGCCGGACCCGCACCGGCGTCCTCGAAGATGGTGTTTTGTTTCTCAGCAGCCGTCATTTCTGGATTCGGGCCGGACGCATTGAAAAGACCGGGGAGACGACGTTTCTTGCCGATGATGTGCGGGTCACCGCCTGTGAGGGTGAGGTGCCGGACTGGCAGATCGGCGGGGCCCGTCTTTCCCTGGAACTCGGGGGGTATGGCCGGCTCACCCATGCGGCCTTCTGGGCGCGTCGGTTTCCCCTGCTGTATGCCCCGTTTCTCTGGTTCCCGGTTAAGGAAAAACGGCAGACCGGGCTGCTTCCGCCGGATATCGGGTATTCCACTCGTAACGGTGTTGAATACTTACAGCCCCTGTTCATGACCCTGGGTCCGAGTGCGGATGCCACTGTTTACCTGCATGCCATGACAAAACGGGGCGTCAAAACGGGCGGCGAATACCGGTACCGACTTGCTGGCGGCGGCACCGGGGTGTGGCTGGGCGACTATTTCAGGGATCGCAAAGTGGATGACGGCACAGACGGCAGTGAGGACTGGGGGTACCTGGACGGTGATGATACCTGGCTCCGTCCGAATCATGACCGCTACTGGATTCGGATGAAAACCGATCACCCTGTGGGAAGGGGGTGGACCCTTCGAGCGGACGTGGATGTTGTCAGTGACCCGGATTATCTGAAGGCATTTCGATCCGGGATCCGGGGATACAGGGATACGGCAGATCAGTTTGCGTCCTTTTTTGACCGGGGCCTGGACGCCTATGACGATACGGTCCGGTCCAACCGGTTTGGCCTTTATCGGGACTGGACGCTGCACCGTTTCAGTGCTGAAGTGCTCTGGAATGACAATGTGGTGGCCCGCCGTCTTGATACGGATGACGCTACCCTGCAGAAGGTACCGCAGCTTCGGTGGACCCTGCGCCGGCATGCACTGGGCAAGGGCCCGGTGTTCTGCGAGGCCGGTTCAACCTATGCCTTTTTGTACCAGAAAGATCCGGAAATCCTGGATCGGGATGACGGCTTTTCCTGGAAAATCAACCACAGTCACCGGCTGGATACTTTTTACCGGTTGTCCATTCCTTTGACGCTGGATGCGGGGGTGACCCTGGATCCCTATGTTGGTGCCCGGTTGACCCAGTGGTATGCGGATGAACAGCTTGCATCCGGAACAGAAACAGCACCAGTGCCCGCTGAAGGGTACGTCTATCATCACCGGGAGCTCTGGGAGGCGGGCGCTGCGGTTTCAACAGAGCTATTTCGGGTGTTTAAAACCGCACCAGGTAATGCTGACAGGATGAAGCATTCGCTCTACCCCCGAATCCGTTACCGGTATGTCCCGGATGTGGATCAGGATGATTTTCCTGAAATGGAAACTTCTGTGGACCGGATTGACCGGCAGAGCCTGCTTACCCTGGATCTGGAGCAGGTGATCACCCTGCGGATGTCGGGGAAAGAAGGGGGCCAAGGCCGGTATCATGAATGGATCCGTTTTCAGGTCTGCCAAGGTTACGATTTTTTTGAAGCAGATGAACCGGATCCTGACAACTACCGTAACGCACTCACACAGGAGCCCTTTCTGCCCTTGGAATTTCGGCTCATGTGGAACGGGCTGTCCGGCGCCAGGGCCCAGGTGGACGGGACGTGGTCGAATTACGCACATGAATGGTTGAAGCTGGATGCCGTGTTCCGTGTACGGCTGCCCGAATTCGTGACCTGGTACGGGAATTACAGTTATCTCCGGGATCCCCTGGAAACCATCGACTTACGGGAACCGTTGGAATCAGAAAGGGCCACGGATACGTCAGGCGAAACCGTGACAATCGGCTGCACGTGGGAATCGGGCACCCGGTGGTGGGTCTTCGGTGAGATGGAAAAGGACTTGCTTTATCAGGATATGCTACGTATCGAATGGGGGCTGACCGTGAACGCGGCCTGCTGGCATGCGGCATTCACTGCTGAAACCAATTTTGATACCCCACGGGATCATCGCTATCAGGTGCGGATACGGCTGCGGGGCCTTGACGGTTGAGCGGGTTCTGGATGAATCCATTCAGTGACGCCAGATCAGGTCGGCAAAGGGAGGCTTAAGATCGGAATCAAACGGTGATCTGGTGACCGGTTACAGATGTTTTTTATATTTTTAACAGAAGATTAGGGAACTTTTGAACAGGGGGCATGGATGGCCGAATGATCGTGAAAATGGCGCTGCTGTGTGGGTATGCGGGGGTGCAGGTGGATGCATCGACGATTGAAAAGGCGTCTCTGGTTACATAACGTCTTGACTTGCATGGGCAATGTGTTTTATGAATTATTTTTTACAATTTTCACGCATAATGTCATCGCAATGACGGCAAAAAGGAGCAGGAATGAATAAATTGGAGCTGATTTCCGCATTGAAGGTGGAAGCGGATATTTCAAAAGCTGAAGCGGCTGAGGTGGTACAGATCTTTTTTGACGCCATGACTGATTCCCTGGTCAAGGAAGAACGGGTGGAGATCCGGGGCTTGTGCAGTTTCTATGTGAAAAAATATAAGAGCTACACTGGGCGAAATCCGAAAACCGGAGAAAAAGTGATGATAAAGCCCAAAAAATTGCCGTTTTTCAAATGCGGTAAAGAGTTGAAAGAGCGGGTCGACTACTGACCCCAGGCGATCTGGCACCGGGGAAAAGCTCCGGGGATGGTGAAGAACGCGTGAACCGGGTGGAATCAAATTATCGTTTCGGGGCGTTACTGGATCAGGAACGTCCCGTTTTCATTCTGCGCTCGTTTCTGGAATCAAAGCGGATTCCCCATGCGCTTTTGTTCACCGGGCCTGACGGCGTGGGAAAACGAACCGCCGCAACGGTTTTTTCTATGGCGTTAAACTGCGGGGAACCGAATGCGGACAGTGGTATCGAACCCTGCGGAGCCTGCCGCTCCTGCAGACTGATCCGGAAGGACCAGCATCCAGATATGCACGTCCTTGGTTCCGAAGGCAACGGCATCCGGGTGGCGCAGGTCCGTGAACTGTTATCGGCGATTTCGTTAAAGCCCATGGAAGCCCGGTTCAGGGTCATCCGGATTCCGGATGCGCAAAAGCTGAACCTGGAATCGGGAAATGCGCTTCTGAAAGTGATCGAGGAACCGCCTGCCCGGACGATTTTCATTCTGTCTGCGCCGGCGGCAGGGGATGTCCTACCCACCTTGACGTCCCGCAGCCAGCAGATCCGCTTTCATCCGCTGTCTGATACCAGCGTGGCCCGCCTGCTTTCCGTCATTACTGGCGTGGCACCGGACCCTCTCTCCTTGCCGGCGTCCCTGTCCGGCGGCAGTATGCGGCGGGCCCTGCGACTGATGGATCCGGAATGGCAGACCTTGAGAAACTGGCTGGTACCGGTATTGACCGGACCGGACCGGAACGATCCGCTTCGGATGCTGACGGTGGCAGACCGGCTGGCAGGAGATCAGGCACGGTTATCAGACGCATTGGAAATCATCGAATCTATTTACCGGGATGCCCTGGTCGTGTTGAGCCGTCACACAGGGATCTATAATCGGGATCATGGAGACGCAATTGCCGCTATGGCAGCAGCCGTGCCGTCGGCCATATGGTTACAGCGCATTGAAGCGGTTCGCAGCGCCCGGAAGGCCTTGGAATCGAATGCGGCAATGCGCCTTGCACTGGAGGTGATGCTGCTCCGGTGTACAAGCGAAGAGAGCTATGAGGAAAGTAGTCGGGGTCCGGTTTAAACCGGCAGGTAAAATATACGATTTTTTGTGCGGTGCATTTGTCTTGGAACCGGGGGATGCGGTCATTGTTGAGAGTGAGCAGGGACTCGGTTTTGCCATTGTTGCCAATGCGCCGATTCCTGAGGCAGAACGCGCGTCAAAGGGGCCCCTGAAAAAGGTGTTCCGGATGGCCACGAAGGCGGATTTTGCCCAGCGCGAGGCCAATGCGCGGCTTGAGGACGAGGCCCATGCGTATTGCCTGGACTGTATCGAACGTCTGGGGCTGCAGATGAACCTCTTTGCCGTGGAAAGTGCCTTTGATGCAGCCAAGCTGACCTTTTTTTTCACCGCAGAAGGGCGGGTCGATTTCCGTCAGCTGGTGAAAGACCTGGTAAAACGGTTCCGCATCCGTATTGAAATGCGTCAGGTGGGGATCCGAAACCAGGCAAAAATGCTCGGAGGCATTGGCCGGTGCGGCCGGGAAGTGTGCTGCACATCGTTTCTGGAGAATTTTGAACCGGTGTCGATCCGCATGGCCAAGGAGCAGGGTCTTTCGCTCAATCCCACAAAGATTTCAGGTCTGTGCGGCCGTCTCATGTGCTGCCTGACCTATGAGAACAGCACCTATGTGGAGCTGAAGAAAAAATTGCCCAAATGCGGCCGGTTTGTTGAGACGGAAAAAGGCCGGGCCAAAGTCCTGCGTCAGAATGTGCTGGCAGAAAGGGTGGTGGTCCGGTTTGAGGACGGCAGCGAAGCGGAGATCGCAGCAGGCACGATTACCGGTCGTCGCCCGGGAACTGGTGGCACCTGACCGCCTACACCCGAAGCGTATGCAATATGATGATACCCTATGATATTCCGCCGACAAACAGTTGACGGAAGTGTCTGTGTAAGGAACAGAACATGACGACACCCAGCCAGGCGCCGGAAGCGTCGCCTTTTTATATCACCACCCCCATCTATTACGTGAACGCCAAACCCCACCTGGGGCATGCGTATACCACCATTGCCGCAGATGTCGCATGCCGGTTCCATGCCATGCAGGGGCTGGATACCTATTTTCTCACCGGCACCGATGAACATGGGGACAAGATTGTCGAAGCAGCTGAAAAACAGGGGGTGAGCCCCCGGGAATATGTGGACAGCATCAGCGCCTTGTTCCGGAACCTCTGGCCGGAAATGGCCATTGAAAACGACCAGTTTATCCGTACCACGGATCCGGATCATATCCGGGTGGTTGAAGGCATCCTCCAGAAAATTTATGACAGCGGTGATATCTATTTCAGTGAATACGAAGGCCTCTACTGTACGGGGTGTGAACGATTCTACCATGAGCGGGAGCTGGTGGACGGCAAATGCCCGGATCATGAAGTCGCACCCAGGCGGATCAAAGAAGCCAATTATTTTTTCCGGATGAGCAAGTATCAGGATTGGCTTATCGACCACATCCAGTCGAATCCCGAGTTCATCCGGCCGGAACGGTACCGGAACGAAATCCTGGCCTTCCTGCGCGACCCTCTGGAAGACCTGTGTATCTCACGGCCCAAGACCCGGCTGACCTGGGGCATCACCCTTCCTTTTGACGAGAACTATGTCACCTATGTCTGGTTTGATGCCCTGGTGAACTATCTGTCTGCGCTTGGGTATCCGGATGGCGAAAAATTCAATCGCTACTGGCCCGGCGTCCAGCATATCGTTGCAAAAGATATCATCAAACCCCACGGTATCTATTGGCCCACCATGCTGAAAGCGGCTGGCATTCCCCTGTACAATCATCTGAATGTGCACGGATACTGGAACGTGGACCAGAGCAAGATGTCAAAAAGCCTGGGGAACGTGGTGAGTCCGCTTGACATGAAGGACACGTATGGGCTGGATGCGTTCCGTTTTTTCCTCATGCGGGACATGTCCTTTGGGCTGGATTCCAATTTTTCCGAAGCCGTCCTGGTCCACCGGATCAATTCCGATCTTGCCAATGACCTGGGCAATCTGTTTTCCCGGGTGCTGACCATGGCCCACCGGTGGTGTGGTGGAACGGTTCCCGCCTTTGATGCAGAAACGGAAAAAACCTTTGATTTAGGGCTTTCCACCCATGCCATGACCACCATCGAAACCTATGAAAGGGAAATGGCAGGTTTCCGCTTTCATAAGGCCCTGCAGGCGGTCTGGGCATTTATCAGCCATATCAACAAATATATCGACGTCACCCTGCCTTGGCAGCTGGCCAAAGACACGTCCGCCCGGACTCAGCTGGATACGGTGATGTACAACCTGCTGGAAAGCCTGCGGGTGATCACGGGCCTCATCTATCCGGTCATGCCGGGATCGGCAAAGATCATGCACGAACGCCTGGGCGGTGTGCCGGATACCCCGTTTTTCAGCCTGGCGCTTTTAAAACAGTGGCAGATGCTGCAGCCGGGAACAACGCTGATGAAGTCGATCATCCTGTTCCCCCGCATCGATACGGAGAAACTGGCGGAGGCGCTGGCTGAAGCAGCGCCGGAAAAAACACTGTCACCGCCACTCAAGAACATGATCGGTATTGATGATTTTTTCAAGGTCGATCTCCGGGTCGGAACTGTGGTTGCCGCAGAACCGGTACCCAAGTCAAACAAGCTTCTGAAACTCTCCGTGGACCTGGGGGAAGGTGAACCGCGAACCGTGGTGTCCGGTATTGCCAAATCCTATACGTCCGATGCCATGATCGGCAAGCAGGTGATGCTTGTGGCTAACCTGAAGCCCGCCAAGCTCATGGGTATCGAATCCAACGGCATGGTCCTTGCCTGCGTGGACAAGAAGGGCGCAGTCATCGCGACACTTGACGGGGATGTGGCTCCGGGAACACCGGTATCCTGATCTGGACCCCGGATTTCTTGATCGGTAACAGGATCTTCAAGGCAGGGAGTTGACGTGGGCGAATATCCCATCAGACAGGACTGGAGCAACTATCGCCCGTCCAAAGCGGCGTTGCTGCCCAACCGGCGACGCATCGCGGCCCGGAAACGGCGAAACCGGCGGCTCATTTTCTGCGCGTTGGTGTTGATCATCGCCGGGTGCTTTTTCTGGGCCTACCGCGAGGATGTCTCGCGGTCCCCGGACCGTCCTCAGACAGAGCTGCCGGCACCGAAGCCGGCAGCCGCAGTGATTGACAGCACCTTTCTGAAAGCCTGGGCCAGAAAAGTAAACTGGAACCGTCCGGTTCCAGGCGCATACAAGACACTTCATGACGGGGAACTTCTCTCTGTGGAGACCACGCTCTCCCCTGAGTTGCAGCCCTACCTGAACCAGATTCTGGATCATCTGGGCCAATTGGATCGCGGACGGCCCCGTTATGCCTGTATGGTGGTGATGGAAACAGCCACGGGCAGGGTGATTGCCCTGGGCGGATACGATGACAGGCATACGGAAGAAAATCTTTGCTTGAACCATGATTTCCCTGCAGCCAGCCTGTTTAAAATTGTGTCAGCTGCCGGTGTGATCGATGCAAAGCAGATGTCTCCATCCACCCAGCTGCGATTTAATGGTGGAAAATATACGCTGTATAAACGCCAGCTGAGAAATAAGAACAACCGGTATACGAACCGGATTTCCCTCGAACGGGCATTTGCCGAGTCGGTCAATCCGGTATTCGGAAAAATCGGTGCCATTGAACTGCAGCAGACACTCCTCGACACCTATGCGGATAAATTCGGTTTCAACCGGGATTTTTCTGCAGACCTTCCGGTAACACCGGGACGTTTTACTGCCGGTACCGATACCTACCACTGGGCTGAGCTGGCCTGCGGGTTCAACCAGGATACCCGGATTACACCCCTGCACGGCGTTGTACTCGGTGCATTTCCCATGTGCGGAGGCAACCTGCCGGAACCGGTGCTGATTGCATCGGTCACAGGAGAGGCAGGGGCCGCCCGGTATGCGCCAGGCAAAGCCGATACAGCGGCGCCTCTCATGGTCTCTCCGCAGACAGCAGCCGCGCTGAAGAAAATGATGATCGCCACGGTCCGATATGGGACGGCTAGAAAAGCGTTTAAAAAATATCGCCCGTATCCATTGCCGGCAGGCCTGACCATCGGTGGAAAGACCGGATCCATCGGAACCGGAGATGGTAACGATTACCGGTATGACTGGTTCACCGGATTTGCGGATCTGGGCAGCGGAAAACCAGCCATCGCGGTGGCTGTATTGATTGCGCATCAGAAATACCTGGGGACCCGGGCAGCCGAATGGTCACGCCGTTTGATGTCCCGTTATTTCGAAACCCGTCAGGCGGGATAGACGTCTCGTACATAACGGCGTCGTGTTCCTAAAATTAGACGTTCTGTCCATTGCAGAATCGCACAGCTGTGCCGCCGGAACCCATACACTGTTCACAAACGGCACTAGGGGATGCCGATGAAGCACATCCGTATACAGCATCTATCCAAACGCATTAAAAACGGGCTAAAACAGCTCGGTGACGTTCTCATTGCTGACATTTACTGGTGCCGTCACCTGCGGCAGGTGCCACCCGGTTCCCTGGTCCTGTTTCCCGTTTCCGTAAGCCAGTTGAATTGCGGATTGGCCGGAATGGTTGGATTCAGAGCTGCTGAACCGGCGGATGCACACCGTGTGGCACGGCAGATCGATCAGCTTGCCAGGCAGGTGGATGACCTGGTATTGGCTGCCGGCAGCAGGGCTTCAGGCATTGATTTTTTATCTGATGACGCCTACCTGGGCGGTGAGGCCGGAATTCGGGACCTGACCAGACGCTCCCTTTACGCGAAAACCGATGCAGCGTTTCAAGTCCTGTTCATGGATCCGGTTGCGGTTGCCCGTGTTGATGCGATTGCCAGTCAGCTGGCAGGGGTGATTCACAAAGAAACTGCAAGGCTGAACGCTGCCATGGGGCGACTACCAGCGGATGTGGTTCGCCGATCGGACCGGCGGCTGGATGTGCTGCGGGATGTCCAGTGGCGAATTCAGGAAGAGCTGATCGCCAACCTCGCTAAGGTGCGGCGTCTCATGGGGCGGGGAGCGGAGGCCGCATCCCCCAGTGCGCTGGGGCTGTATCGGGAGATCAACAGTGTACTGAACAGCATTGACCGTCTGGAAGTCCGGGGACGGGATTCTGCCGGGATCTCTGTCCTGGTGGTGCTGTCCGGCGAGGATTACACCGCATTTCGAAATCGTTTGAAAGCAGAAGGCCTTCAGAAAAATCTGAACATCCGGATGACGGCAGATGTGCTGGTGAACAACACCATCCGGATCCGGGAGCGGGTTTCTGACGGTGACCAGCCGGTGAGCCTGATCTTTACCTATAAAGTGGCCGCAGAGATCGGTGCCCTGGGGGACAATATCCGGTTTCTCAGAAGCCAGGTTCGGAACGACGGCATCCTCGAAGTGGTTTCCCGGTTTTTCCGGCTGAATCATACGGTATCCGCCCATACGCGGTGGGCGTCTGTGGGGGCCATCAGCGAAAGCAACTGTCATCCGGTGGACAATGGGACACGGACCCATACGCGAACCCGTTCCGGAATGATTCATGTGTGTCTGAACGGGGATATCGACAATTACCTGGCGCTGAAAAAAGCCTATGAGGATCGATGGGACCTCCTGCCCGAGTCCGTGACCACGGACACAAAAATGATTCCGCTGCAGGTGCAGCATTATCTGAACGGCGGGGCGGATATCGAGACGGCCTTCCGCAGGGCGGTCTCTGATTTTCAGGGTTCCCACGCCATTATTCTGCAGACGGATCTGGCGCCGGGTAAACTGTTTCTGGCACAGCAAGGCAGCGGTCAGGCCATTTTTGTGGGCATCGGGGAACGGGGATATATGCCCACGTCCGAGGTGTATGGGTTTGTGGAAGAGACGGATACCTACATCAAACTGGACGGCAACCGGAAAAGTGGTGCGAACGGGGACAGGCCTTTCATCGGTCAAATCGTGATTCTTTCCCAGGACAGCGGTGGCGGACTGTCCGGTATCCGGTCCATGACCTATGACGGTACGCCCATTCCCATGACCAAGGCTGATCTGCTGACCACCGATATCACTTCTCGGGATATTGACCGCCAGTCTTTTTCCCACTTTTTTCTCAAGGAAATTTTCGAAGCCCCGGATTCGGTGGTAAAAACGCTGCAAGGACGCTGGCGGTCAGCGGTGGAAGGGGATGGCGGGATGGAAACCAGACTCGGGGAAACCGAGGTACCGGAACGGATCCTGTCTGCCCTGCGAAACGGCAGCATCCGCCGTATATTTTTTATTGGCCAGGGAACGGCCGGGGTTGCGGCCCGTGCCGGTGCGGAGATCCTCAGCCATTATCTGAACACCACCGATGTGCAGGTGGCATCGGCAAAAGCCTCGGAACTCAGTGGGTTCAGGCTCGGCCCGGATGATGGGGGCGGGTCCATGGCCGATGCCCTTGTCATCGCCATCAGTCAGTCCGGCACCACCACCGATACCAATCGCAGTGTGGATATGGTCAGGGAGCGGGGCGGCTATACGCTGGCCATCGTCAACCGGCGGGATTCGGATCTCACCTTCAACGTTGACGGTGTACTCTATACCAGCAGCGGCAGGGATATCGAGATGTCCGTGGCCTCCACTAAGGCGTTTTATTCACAGATCGTGGCAACGGCCCTGATCAGCCTTCATCTGGCATCTGCCACCGGGCGGCGGGATTCCCAGTTTGTCTCCCGGGAACTTCAGGCCCTGATCCGGCTTCCGGAACAGATGACGCGTCTGTTGTCCCGGAAAGAGGTGATCCGGCAGTCTGCTGAACGGCTGGCCGTGACCCGGACCTACTGGGCTGCCGTGGGCAGCGGCCCCAACAAGGCAACAGCCGATGAGATCCGTATCAAGCTCAGCGAGCTCTGTTACAAGACCCTCTCCAGTGATTATGTGGAGGACAAGAAGCATATCGACCTGTCTTCCGAGCCGCTGATTCTGGTCTGCGCCGCCGGTGCCCGGGAGCAGGTCGTGGGGGACATTATCAAGGACACGGCCATTTTTAAAGCCCACAAGGCGGCGCCAGTGGTGATCTGTGACGAGGGCGAGTCCCGCTTCACGCCTTATGCCGAGGATGTCTTTTTCGTGCCACCGGTTGCAGAACACCTGGCCCCCATCATGGGCACGTTGGTGGGACACTTGTGGGGCTATTATGCGGCTCTTGCCATTCACGAAGGCTCCCGGTTTCTGTACAATCACCGGAAAGCCCTGCAGGAGACCGTGGAAACCGCCACGGCAGCGGGGGCGGATATTTATGAAGTGATTTTAGAACCCCAGTTCCGGGAGCAGACCGCCGCTTTTTACAAGGACTTCCGTCAGCGCGTATCGGCCAATCGGTTTCCGGCGGACATGACCCCCCTGGCTGTCTCGGATATCACCCTGCTTTTGAAATATCTAAGTGGCCGACTGCCGGTGTCGGATTTTGAGATCGATTTCCAGATAAAGGGAACGCCGCGCAATATGCTGGACACGCTGTTTGACTGTATGGGGACCAGTATCAACGACCTGTCCCGGCCCGTGGATGCGATCAAACATCAGGCCAAGACCGTGACCGTGGGAACCAGCCGTATCGCAGAGAAACTCTCCGGCGTTCTTTTTGATGGTCTGGAGGCCCGGGGCATCGATCTGTCCGCGTTGACCGCACGGAATGTGATCGTCTTGAAAAATTTGCAGGAGATCATCGAACATGTGCGCGGCGCGGTGCATTACCGGGTGACCGGGCTCAACCTGCTGGGAGAGCCGGATGCCCATACGCGCATCGACGTATTGAAAAAAGACGGTATATTAGCGGATGTGCCGTCCCGTGTGGAAACCGATAGCACGCTTCAGGGGACCAAGCGGATTCTCATGCGGGAAGGAAATGTCTATATCGGCCGCGGCCTCTCCGATAAGCGCAGTATCCTGCTGATCCCGGTGCTGTCCGCCGAAGGACGGGATGCGGCCATCATGTTGTTCAATGTCGCGTTTAAATCCGCGGTTCCCCTGTTTGTGAAAGTCAAAGCCCTGGGCGGCAAGCATGAACGGATCAAGAACATCATGCAGGAAAAGGGCATTGCCTGGAATGACGCCTTGCTCGATCCGGTGGCCATGGAAGATCTGTTCGGCCTTTCGGCTGAAAAGATTGGGGATATCATCGCCGCAGGTCAGTGAAACCTCAGAAAAGGAGTGTTCTGCATGCGTTTCCGTCCGTGTATCGATCTTCACGATGGGGTGGTGAAACAGATTGTTGGCGCTACCCTGACAGATGCCGCACCGGATGTGCCGGAAACCAATTTTACGGCGGAAAAACCCGCAGCCTGGTTTGCGGAGTGCTATCGAAAAGACGGTCTGACCGGGGGGCATGTGATTCAACTGGGGCCCGGAAACCGGGAGGCGGCCAGAGCCGCCCTGGCCGCATGGCCGGGCGGGCTTCAGATCGGCGGCGGCGTGACGGCGGAGAATGCCGTTGAATGGCTGGATGCCGGGGCCTCCCATGTGATCGTGACGTCCTATGTTTTTTATAACGGCGCCATTGACATGGACCGCTTAACCCGTCTGGTGACCCGTGTGGGGACAGACCGGCTGGTCCTGGATTTAAGCTGCAGGCGGCGTGGAAACGCCTATTATGTGGTCACTGACTGGTGGCAGTGCTTTACCGATGCCATACTGACACCGGCGCTCCTGGATCAGTTAGCCGGGTACTGTGATGAATTTCTCGTGCATGCTGTGGATGTGGAAGGCACGTGCAGCGGTATCGAGATCCCGGTGGTCGAATTGCTCGGCGGATGGGAAGGCGGCCCGGTCACCTATGCCGGCGGCATTCGGTCCTGGGCGGATATCCAGACCATTGGCGACCTGGGAAAGGGGCATGTTGATTTTACCGTGGGAAGCGCGCTGGATATCTTTGGCGGCACCTGGCTACGGTATGATGATATAGTCGCGTCCTACGGTCCATCTCCATGATGGGTGTTGCTTAAGGGATGGGCATGGGGCGTGTTGGGGACCTGGACCCTTCTGTTGAAAACTGCGTCCGTAGGTGTTTTAAATGAGCGTGTGTTGTCTTTCAGGTAACGGCTTGACTGATGGCGTTGATATCGGTCAATCGTAAGGAAGCCCTGGCGTGATGGCAGAGATCATGTTTCTGGGATAAGATAGATCATTCGCGTGAGGAGTTAATTATCATGCTTTTTTTTCTTCCCGCCCCCCTTCGTGGGGTACTGGCATTTTCCATGTATACGTTGAATACCCTGTTCTGGTTTGGCCCGCTGATGCTGTTTGCCCTGTTGCGTCTGCTCGTCCCCATCCCTTTCTGGCAGCGCTGGATGCGCTGGGTACTCACCCAGATCGCCATGGCCTGGATCGATATCAATACGGTGAACATGAAATTGTTCCAGAACATCCGTTTTGAAGTCGAAGGGCTGGAGCAACTCGCGTCAGATCAATGGTACCTGGTCTTGTCCAATCATCAGAGCTGGGTCGATATTCTGGCCATGCAGCGGGTGCTCAACCGCCGGATACCGTTTTTGAAATTTTTTTTAAAGCAGGAGCTGATCTGGGTGCCGTTCATGGGGATCGCCTGGTGGGCCCTTGATTTCCCGTTCATGAAACGGTATACGCGGGCGTTTATAGAAAAACACCCGCACATGAAAGGGCGCGATATCGAGATCACTCGCAAGGCCTGCGAAAAATTTCGCACCCTGCCTGTATCGGTGGTCAATTATGTGGAAGGCACCCGGTTTACTCCTGAAAAACATGCGCGTCAGCAGTCACCCCATGCCCATCTTCTCAGACCCAAAGCCGGCGGCGTGGCTTTTGTGCTGGGAGCCATGGGGGATCAGATGACCGGTATCGTCAATGTGACCATCGCCTATCCGGAAGGCGCGAAAACCTTCGGTCAGTATTTAAAAGGCGAGGTTCATACGATCCGCATGCACATCGAGGTGCTGCCGGTCACAGATGCGCTCATTGGAGACTATACCCATGATTCAGCGTTTAAAAGCCGATTTTGCGACTGGATCAACGCCCTGTGGGAGGAAAAAGACAGGCGGCTTTCCCAGATGCTTTCTCAACCGCCGCTGCCGGCTTCGGAAGTGATGGCGGAAAAACGGATCTGAAGCGGTCCATTGGATTCGGTGCCTGACAGACGGGTGTTTTTCTGGTAGGTTTGCATTGGATAAAAAGGCCACTTAAAATCCACCAGAAAAACACGCCATGAACCGAATAAAAAAAACAGTTCTCACAACCGCGGTCGTCATGACCTTCTTGTTGCTGCTCGTTATCTGTCTTCCGTCCCTGCCGTTTTTCAACGCCCTGCTGGTGCAGATCCTCAACCAGCATATCCCGGGCCAGCTCCAGCTGGAATCCCTTCACATCAACCTGCTGTCCGGAGAACTGCGCGGTACCGGCTGTACCCTCCTGGATGTTGATAACCGGCGGGTTGTCACCATCAAATACGGATACGCCTCTCTGAACTGGCCCGCGCTGTTTGACCATGAACTCCGGTTCCGGAAGATCCGGCTCACCGGTGTGTCTGGCCAGCTTCCGTTCTATCTGGAAACACTGGAAAATGAATTTTTGTTTCCGAAAGGTGTCCGGGGACAGGTAACGCTTGACCTGTCCGGAACCGGTACCCTCAACGATCCTGAGATGCAGGCAACGCTTATCATCGAACAGGGCGAAATCGATGGGGTTGGGCTATTCAGGGGACAGGCAACGCTCCGAATGGAAGACCGGAAGATCCGGATCTGCAGCCTTTCACTTGAGTCGGACGCGGGTTGTCTTACCGGAAACGGAAAAGTGGATCTGTCTGAGATGTTTCCCAACGGATTTCTTCAGGAGCCGTTCCTCCCGGCGCAGCTGCGCTACCATGCGGCGCTTTCCCTGGACCGGGTGACACCTGCCCGCCTCCCGATTTCAGCAGACCTGCCGGCGGGGGAGGTGTCGGGCCATGTCCAGTTGACAGGCCAGGGGTGGACCCCAAATGCCCTGAGCCTTGAATGGGAAACAAACCTGAAGGGGAAGCGGCTTTTCACGGCTGAAATGCAGCGGCCGGTGGATGCATCCCTGGTCAGCCGTGGACAGTTTTCCGGTACACAGGCCCGGGTGGAGGCCTTCGCGTTCACGTCCGGCCGTGCGCGTATCGAGGGAAGCGGCAGGTACGCTGTATCGTCTGATTCGGTCACGGCGGTGCTGGATGTGAAGGTACCGGACTTGAGCGAGGTCCTGCCGGTGTTCGGGTTGCAGGACACGGCCGGGCAGGTAAATGGCAGGATAACGGTTCAAGGGGAGAAAAACGTGCTCAACGCCATTGTTGACATGGACGGAACCGGGATTACCTGTGAAGGACAGGGTATCGATCAGCTGACGCTGCGGGCGGTCTGCAAGGGTGACAGGGCTGTTCTCCATACCTGCCGGATGACCCGTGGAGACTCCCGGCTGTCGGTTTCCGGCACTGCGGAGCTTCCGCTGAACAGCCGTGCCGGGCGTCTGGATCTTGCCGTGCAGGAAGGCGAATTGTCGCTTTCAGACCTGCATGCTGAAGCAGGCGGGCATCTGGTGGTGGGCGGACGCGTGACCGGCTCCTGGCGTCAGCCGGAGGTCCGGTTGACAGTGACCGGCAGGGATCTGTCCTGGCAAGGGGCGGATGTCGGTAGTCTTGACGGGGAAATGGCATGGGCTGGGGGCGTGCTGCGGATTCCGGCGTGTGTCCTGAAACCGGGGCCGGAGGGCCGGGTAGGGCTGAGCGGTGACCTTCGCTTTGCCGATGCGGGCGCTTCAGATCCGCAGGTTACACTGGATATGGCGGTGGGTGATGTTTCGGTAGCGTCTATAGGGCTATTTCGGCGGTGGCTTCCCCCGTCGGTGTCTGTAGCGGCCCGGATCAACGGGAGACTGAACGCAAAGGGTCCTTTGTCCGCTCCGGAGCTCAGCGGGAATTTCTCTGCAGTCCATGTGGCTGTTAACACGCTGCCCCTGCCGGACATGGACCTTGACATCGCATTTCACGAGGGACAGCTGTCCGTGAACGGGGATGCCGGATTTCGGGTTTCTGCGGTGTATGATGTGCTGACAGGCGACTGCCGTCTGGAGGCCGGGGGAACGGATGTGCAGCTGGCCCCTTACCTGCGTCTGGCCGGCATCCACGAGGTGTCCGGACAGGTGACTGGGAAGGTGAGGCTCAGCGGACCGGCAGGCGCGCCGCAACAGCTTGCTGGCGCAGTTGAGGTCGATTCCCTGCAGCTGAACCAGGGCGGATGGAGATGGCTGCAGGCAAAGGATGCCCGTTTCACGCTCGAACAGGGAACACTGGGCATTTCATCGTTTAACGGGACGATTCTAGAGACGGGGAACATTGCGCTCAAAGGCAGCCTCTCGGTTCATGCAGGATATGCTCTCACCCTTGACGGCATGCTCCCGTTGCAGGCGCTGCCATGGTCAACGGATCCAATTACCGGACTGGGCGGCCTGGTGGCGGGATCGCTTGATATCAGGGGACCGGTTGATTTTCCAGAAGTGAACGGTTTTATCCGTGTGACGGATGTGGGCATGACCCTGCCGGGTCTATCGGAGCCACTGACCGGCGGGACCGGCGTACTGCGGCTGTCACCAGACATTGTGCGGCTGGAAGGCTTGTCCGGACGGGCGGGAGACGGCCGGTTTGAGGGGGCAGGGGAGATACGACGCACGGGACCGGACCGGGGATCGGCTGAATTGCGGGTGGACCTGACAGCGATTCCGGTGCGTGTGCCCGACACCGTTGACAGCCTGGTCAATGCATCGGTGAAATGTGAGGCGTCACCGGATGCCGGACGGCTGTCAGGAACCGTCACCCTGCTCGAGGGAACCTGGTATCGGGATGTCGCATTCAGTCTTGTCGACCAGATTCTGAAAGGGGCCGAGATCGTTCGTGGTGGTACCCATGTTCAAGTGGATAAGGACGGAGACCTGTGGGACGGATACCGTCCCCCCTGGCGTGCCGTGGTAACGCTGCTGAAGCAGATACAGGCAAATCCGGCGGTTCATGGAGACGATATTGATGCCCCTCTGCCGGACCTGCGGTTGAATCTGGAGGTTTCCAACCGGCATCCGCTTCAGGTCATCAATCAGATGGCGGACCTCTCCGTCCGGTCGGACCTTACGGTGACCGGCACCCTGGGAAAGCCGGTGGTGAACGGCCGGGTAGAGACGGTCAGCGGGCATCTGGTGGTTAAAGACCGGTCTTTTGCAATTAAAAAGGGCGTGATCGATTTTCAGGATCCCTATGCCATCCGGCCGGAAATCAATCTGGTGAGCCAGACCCGGATTCGGAACTGGAATATTTATCTGGAGATGGCAGGAACACCGGAGGCACTTCGGTTGCAGCTCCGGTCTGAACCGGAAGCGGAAGAAAGTGATCTCCTGTCGCTTTTAGTGTTCGGCAAAACAAGGCAGGAGCTCATTGAAGGTGAAGGGGGAAACGCCCTGTCCACCCAGCAGATGCTGGCCCAGTTTCTGGCCGGGTCCCTGGGCAGTACGTTGAAGGAAAAAACCGGTCTGGATATTCTGGAAATCGAGACCGGTGGGGCAGAAGGGGATGAGACCGGAGCAGAACATCTGCGTGTGAAAGTCGGAAAAAAACTGACCCGGCGAATGTCGGTGAAGGTCGGTGTGGAAACACGGCAGGGTGAGACCATTCAGGAGGTGGAAACGGAATATCGGCTTTTTGAACATGCCATTATCAAGGGGTTTCAGAATAATGTGGGAGGGTTTGGGGGCGGTGTGGTCTTTCGCCTGGAATTTCAGTGATCTCTGCCGTCAGATCTCTTTGCTGGTGTTGCTGACCGTGTTGGTGCCGCTGTGTGCATCCGCAGGTGAGTCCCTGCCTGAGGGGGACCCGGTTGCGCGAGTGGAGATTCGCCTGCCCGCCTCCGATACCGCTGCAGACCGGGATGCGAGGCTGGCGCAATCCTTGATCGCCATTTCCAAAGGCGACCCGTATTCAACAACACGGTTTTCGCGATCCCTGGAAGCTCTGCGGCTCAGCGGCCAGTTTCGTGCCGTGCACGGTGTTGCATCGCTTCAGAAAGCGGGGATCTGTCTGACCTATACCCTGGCCCCGGCGTTCCGGATCAGTGGCATCCATCTATCCGGGGCCTATCCCTTTTTTCGCCAAGAGCTGATCAACCTGATGTCGGTGTATGAGGGGGATGTCTATGATCCGGCGAAAATACCGGCACAGATCCCGGTGATCGAAGCCCTGTTCCGCAAGGAAGGCTTCCCGGATCCCCGCGTGTCGATCAATGAAGTGGAAGATGCGGAAAACAGGCGGATTCGGCTGGATGTCAGGATTGAAAAAGGGGGATATGAACGGCTGGATGATCTGAGGTTTTCCGGCCAGCAGACGATGTCCCGGTGTCAGCTGCGCGTTCGCTGCGCCACCTGGCGGAATCATTTTATTCCAGGAGAACCGGGACGGTTCAGCAGGCGCGTGCTTCAGGAAGACATGAAAAAACTGCTTGCCTTTTACCGGGAAAACGGGTTTGTGGATGCGAAGCTCACGCAGACGGTGAGCCGGGACGCGGATGGCCGGGTACAGGTGTCGGTGGCTGTTTCCGAAGGCCTGAAGTACCGGTTTCTTTTTTCGGGGAACAAGGCGATTCCCCGGCGGCACCTGAAAAAGGAATTGGCGGTTTTTGACCGCGGAAATGCCGGCGGGGCAGGCATCCGGCGGTCGATTAAGGGGATGCTTGACCGTTATCATGACAAGGGCTTTGCCTCCGCCCGGATTGTGCCCCAGGTTGAAACCTTCAGCAAAAAAGGCGTGAAGCAGCGGCGTGTCACGTTTATGATAACCGAAGGCCCGCAGACCCTTGTGACAGCGATCACGGTAAAGGGCAATACCGCTATTGACACTGAACGCCTGAAAAAGGCCATGCAGACAAAAACACGGGGGCGGTTTCGGAAGGGGATTTACCAGCCGGATCTGCTGGACGCGGATGTGGATGTGCTCAAAGGACTTTACCGGAAAAAAGGGTATGTGAATGTCCGTATCACCTCGCGGGTCGACCTGTCAGATGGGGGCAGAAGCGCAGTCGTGATCCTTGACGTTGTCGAAAACAGCCGGGTGCGGGTCGGAACGGTGCGGGTGAAAGGACTTGACCTGTTTTCTGAATCAGATGCCGTCGGATTTCTGGTCATGCAGCCGGGCAGCCCCTACAGGGATTATCTGGTTCAGGGGGATGCCAATATCCTGTCCGCCAAAGCCGCTGATGCCGGATACCCGCATGTCACGGTGACGCCGGAGGTGACGGAAGCCGGTGAAGCAAAGCGGGACATTGTCTATCATGTGGAACCCGGCCCCGTGGTCACCCTGTCTGGCGTGTATGTGGCGGGTAATGCCACCACGCGATCCCGGTACATCCGGGAAGAGCTCGGTATCCGCTCCGGAGATCGCTTCTCGCTGAAAAAAGTGCTCGAAGGGGAACGCAGACTGCGGGATCTTGAAATCTTTCAATCGGTCCGGGTCACGCCGCTGGGGCTGAAGGAAAAAGATACGGATGTACAGCTGTTTGTCGATGTGGAAGACGTCAACTCCCGCTATGTGGAAAGCGGATTCGGCTATGATTCCGCCAAGGGGCTGTATGCGCATGGAAAAACAGGAAACCGGAACCTGTGGGGTGTGAACCGGGAAGTCTATCTGTCCGGACACGCGCGGGAAACCGGCTACCGTGTGGAAGCAGGCGGCGTCGAACCCCGGCTGTGGGGCACCCATACCGCAATGGCCGCGTCGGTGTTCATGGAAAAGAATGAAATTTTTAACACGGATTTCGGCAGTCGGATCCGGGGCGCGTCTGTCAGCCTGAGCCGGCGGTACAAACGGTATGTTGACTGGGGAACCGGGCTCGAATGGGAGTACCGGGATCCCTATCAGCGGGGCGAAACAGCCGCCGATGATGGGGATCGCCGGCGATTTGTTCGCCGGCAGAACTGGCGCATGACCCCCCATGGGCGGTATGATTCCAGAGATTCCATGATTCGCCCTCAAACCGGGTATTATCTGGCGGTTTCCGCAGATATATCGTCAAGCATTACCACCGCATCTGACAATTTCATCAAATACCGATTCGATGCCCGGCACTATGTCCCCCTGGGCCGTAAATGGGTGCTTGCCCTGCGGGGGCGGTGGGGGTATATTCAGGAAACAGGCACCAGAGGCGGGCTCACCGATGACCAGCTGTTCTACCTTGGCGGGTCGGGCGATGTGCGCGGCTATTCGGAAAACAGACTCCGCTATGATGCAGCCGGTGATCCCCGTGGTGGTAAATGCTTTGTTTCCGGCAGCATCGAAGGGCGGTACCGGATAAACGCATCTCTGGAGCTGACCCTGTTTATGGATACCGGAAGCCTGATGGACAGCGGTGGGGACCTGCGGCGTCTCGATTTTCGCCACGGCGCGGGCATGGGGCTCGGTTATCAGACCCCCGTGGGTCCTATCGGCTTTTACTATGGCCGCAAGGTCAATCCGGATTCCCGCGAGGCAGACGACCGGTTTCATTTTTTTCTGGGTTATCCGTTCTGACCGATTTTCCCTTTATTTACTCAGGATGCCCCGGACTGCATTGGGAATATCCGCCGGCAGCAGGATTGTTTTTGAATTTTCCGCTGTCGCCATCTCCCGCACCGCCTCTACATATTTTTCGCCGAGCAGGTAGACCACGGGCAACTCGTTGTTTTGAACCGCTTCTGTTACCTTCTCTATGGCCCGCTGGCTGGCTTCGGCCAGCACCACTTTGGCCTGGGCATCCCGTTTCGATGCCTCGAAACGCCCTTCTGCTTCTAAAATGGCCGCCTCTTTTTCTCCCCCGGCCCGGGTGACCGTGGCACGGCGGGCCCGTTCGGCTGCCGCCTGTTCTTCCATGGCTTTCTGCATGGTCTGGGACGGGTTAATATCCTGAATTTCCACGGTCTTCATGGTGATGCCCCAGTCCGCGATATCGTCAGAGATAGAGGCTTTGAGCTTGGATTTTATCAGTTCCCGGCTGGACAGGGCATCATCAAGATCCATTTCCCCGACAATGGACCGGAGGGATGTCTGGACCAGGTTCTGAATGGCCAGCTGGTAGTCTTCGACTCCGTACACCGCCTTTTCCGGGGAAACAATGTTGATGTAGGCCACGGCATTGGCGATGATCACGGCATTGTCCCGGGTGATGACCTCCTGGGACGGGATGTCTAGTACAATATCCTTGGTGGTGACCTTGTAGGCCACGGTGTCGACGTAGGGGATGATCAGGTTCAGCCCCGGGCCCAGCGTGGTGTGGTATTTCCCCAGCCGCTGAACTACCCATTTGCTGCCCTGGGGGACCAGACGGACACCCAGAGCCAGGGTGACGATGATAACCAATGCCAGAAAACTGACCAGAATAAATGGAATCATGTGGTGCTTCCTCCTGTAGAAAAAGGTGAGACAACCAATGTATTGCCGGAAATATCGATGATGCGAACCCGATCGCCCATGGCGACCGGTTGATCGCAGAGAAAGGGCCACTCATCAGACCCCATGAGCGGTGTGGTGAAGCGGACAATGCCGCGGGTTTCTTCGGTCGGGATGCGGATGACCTGACCGGTTTCACCTAAAATCGCTTCCTGCTGAATCCCGGCCATGGTTTTATCTGTCATCCGGGGCTTTAGAATGATGAACCAGAACGCGCCGAACAGACAGGAAAACATCAGCCAGAAAAGCATTTGCCAGGCCAGGGGAATTGTCGGTGCCATGAGCAGAATCAACCCGGTGACCAGACCGCCCAGGCCAAACCACAGGATCATGAAGGTGGGGATGAACAGCTCCAGAAGCATCAGGAGCATGCCCCCCAGAAGCCAGTGCCAGTACAGGGGATGAAACATGGTATCCTCAGTGGGGTTGTGTGTTGTTCAGGGAATGCGGAGCCCTGCGGCCCGGCAGACAACGGATGTGTTCTTTCTTTTTGTGCATATGCAAAATAGTTTATTCAGTTTATAGAAATTTTGTCAATAGGAATGCGCAAGCCCTGTTGAGATTCTGTATTGGTTTTTAATTTTTCAGATCTCAACGGTCAGACCGTGGGCGGCGTCCTGATAACTGTGACAGGCGGGAACGGTAATGATACCGGTACACTCAGTCTTAGGGGGGGCGTCCATTCGTTTGTCATCGGTGGCCAGGCATTCTTTATCGACACCATTTGCCCGGGCAGCCGGGTATCTGGAACCGTACCGAACATGCTGCTCCTGCTCGATTAACCTGACCCGGCGGTCTTGAATGAAAAGCCCCTGCCTGTTTTTGAGGCAGGGGCTTTTTTGTGACCATGCTGTCGTGGCAACAGCCTTAGGGTGTTTCCGGATCCGGAACAGAAGGACCCCGTTCCGGAGACCATTCCTTTATATATTTGGTAACGGTCCGCCTGTCGAGACAGGTGTGTCGCGCAACCGCCTCAAAGGTGCCGTGGCGGTCGTACAGGAGCTTGCAGTATCCGGCAAGCAGCTGCTGGGCCGGCATGCTGCCACGCGCGATGGCCGTTGTGAGCAGCGTCTCCAGATCCGTATCCAGCACCGGGCTGTCTCCGGTGTAGGCATTTTTGATAATTACGCTTCGCACGCACTGCTCCAGCTCACGGACATTGCCGTTCCAGGGATAATCCGGTCCCAGCTGATGCGCAATCACATGCAGGACCATTTGCTCCAGCTCCGGAGACGGCCGGCCAACGGTGCGGGTGACCAGAAAACCGACCAGGTCGGTGAGTTCCCGGGGGGTTTCCGCGATCCGCTGCCGAAGGGGAGGGACCACAATGGTATCGGAGCAGAGGCGATAGTAAAAGTCGTCGCGAAAAATACCGTCTTTCCGAAGCTGATCAATGGACCGGTTGGTCGCGGCAATCACGCGCCCGTGAAACCGCTCTTTGATATGACTTCCCACCGGATAGAAAACCCGCTCCTGAAGAACCTGCAGGAGCTTGATCTGAACCGGAAGGGTGATTTCCCCGATTTCATCAAGAAGGATGGCACCGTGAGGGCTGCAGCGCTCGAGAACGCCTCGGTAATTGTCCACAGCACCGGTAAACGCCCCTTTTTTGTGCCCGAAAAGTTCCGACTCGATAAGGGTTTCCGGAAACTGGGACAGGTTGATCGAGACAAAGGACCGGGTGAAGCTTTCGACAAACCGGTGCCGCCGCATGTCAAAGGGAATGAAGGCAGACCGGCCGATGGCAGCGGCCGCTGCCCCTTTCCCGGTGCCGGTTTCTCCCAGGATCAGCGTGGAAAAATCTTCCATCCGGTTCCAGAGGTAACGCCGGTACAGGTCCACATTGTGGGTGAAAATTGTATTCCACAACGCCAGGCGCAGCTTTTTCATGGCGGTGGATCGGCCGATCAGGCTGCGGCCGATGAAATAAAAGGCTCTCCGGAACTGGTACGCCCCTTCGATGCCCCGCTGGATACCTTCGTCGGAAAACCCGCGCTGACTCAGATAACTGATCAGCTCTGCGGTGAACAGCACCTTGAGCACCCGGTCTTCGGCCAGTGCCTGTTTTTTGATGAGGTGATCGAACTGTTTCCGGAATAGGTAGAAAAATTCAAACAGGTACCCGAATTCGACCAGCACCCGGTCTTCGGATGCAAAGGCATCCACCCGGAAACGGCCGGAATCGGACAGGGCTTTCAGCCGGCTGGACACCGACTGGACGGTTTTGTCAATACTGTATTTTTTTAAATCCGGAAACCGGTCTGCGGCGACCCGCATGTCAAGCTCCCGCCGTGTGTCACTGAAGGGGTTGGCAAGGGCGGTTTCTTTTAGCAAACGGAAAAACTGGCGTTCGTCAGCAGTCAGTTGGGTGGTCATGGCAGGTTACCTGTTTTCGGATTGAACGCGAATTCAAAATATGCAGTCCTGTGAAGAGCTGCATGAAAATTATAGGTTAAATGGCTGCACGATGCCAGCCTTTTTTCCCAAGCGCCGGGTGCACCGGGCGTTGATCTTAGCCGGTTCACTGCCGCTGTTTGCACCTGAAGCAGAGGGGCTGATCCGGTTAAATAGTTTTAATGGATCGTTCTTGTCCTTTCCATTCCCATGGCGGTTTGGTATACAAAACACTTGTGGCTTTTCATTAAAAGCCGTTCATTTGTTGGAGCTGTTTGTCGATCTCGTGGATGAAATTGATTTTCACCCGTATGCCATGTGAAAAGGACAGTGATGATATGATGAAGTTCAAGCGCGGCCATTTTCCTTCAGCGAACGATGATGCCAAGCGTGCCAGTTGTCATGTGGATTCTCCTCAGTGTCAGTCGTCTTCCTACCAGTTGGCGTTTCAGGATACGGAGCTGATGCTCCGGGACGAGTTGCGGCCGGTGCGGCTGCAGCTGGAGATGTTCAAGCCGGAACTGGTGCTGTCTGAGCTGGGAATCGAGTCGACGGTGGTGATTTTCGGGAGTGCCCGGCTGCTGGATCCGGAAACTGCGTGGGCAGAGATGGAGGCGGCTGAATCGGCCATGGAAAAAGATCCGCACAATGTGGATCTCGAGGCGGCATTAAAGCGCGCCCGGCGGTCGGTGAAGAACAGTCGGTATTATGATGAAGCACGAACGCTGGGACGCCTGGTGGCGGAAAACGCCGATCCGGGGAAATACGTGGTCACGACCGGCGGCGGAGACGGCATCATGGGGGCGGCCAATCGGGGCGCGCATGATGTGGGAGCCAAGAATATCGGGCTGAATATCGTCCTGCCCTTTGAGCAAAGCCCGAATCCGTACATCACCCCGGAACTCTGCTTCCAGTTCCACTATTTTGCCATCCGAAAGATGCATTTTCTCATGCGGGCCAAGGCCCTGATTGCCTTTCCAGGCGGCTTCGGCACCCTGGACGAGCTGTTCGAGGCCCTGACGCTGCTGCAGACCCGAAAGATCAATAAAATGCCCATTCTTCTGTTTGGCCGGGAGTTCTGGCATGAGCTGATCAACTTCGAGTTCCTGGTCGAGCAAGGGACCATATCGGAAAGTGATTTGGACCTGTTCCAGTATGTGAGCACGGCAGAAGAAGCCTGGGACATCATCAAGAATGCAAACGGCATGGCCAACACACCGAAAGCATGAGGATGTGGATATGAAATGGCTTCGTTTTTTTCTGCCGGTGACGACAGTGGGGCCGGAAGCGGCGATGGAGATGCTGGCATCTGATGCGCCGCCTGTGCTCGTGGATGTTCGGGAACCGTCGGAATATGCTGAGCAGCGTCTTGAAGGCGCTGTGCTGATACCCTTGGGGCAGATTGGTAACCGCTGCAGAGAGCTGGATGTCGATAGACCGGTGCTGGTCTACTGCCGGTCCGGTATCCGCAGCAATCTGGCGGCCCGGAAGCTCGCGGTCAAGGGGTTCCGGCAGGTGATCAATATGGCGGGCGGAATTGTGAAATGGCCAGGGAAAACGGTTTGAGAAGGGTTTGTTTCTCAGCTGCGATGTTGCCCAATACTGTTGGAATGAAAGACAATGTGAGCAGATGCCCTGCAGGATGTTGACTGTCTGCTGAAAAATAATGTGAGAAGTGCTTGACATCCGGCCTCACGCCATGTAGAGTGCGCTTCGTTGTTGCGGGGTGGAGCAGTCTGGTAGCTCGTCGGGCTCATAACCCGAAGGTCAGTGGTTCGAATCCGCTCCCCGCTACCATCGTAATTGACGGCCCGGTAAGAAACATGTCATTGACAGTGTTCTTGGCGGGTCGTGTTGATTTTTGGGGTGTTTGTTTCATTGCCTCGCTTTCAAAGCTAAAGTTTCCTATAAAAGAATAGTTAAAGAATCGCTCGGAGCCTTTATTGACAACGAGATAGGGCGGGTAGTACTTCCCCGAAAGTTGAGTTGATAACTTTTTTATGCAGTTGAAGAGCTCCTTCTGATTGTGTTCTGTTTGGTCACAGTCTACTTCCATATAGGAATTTTTCATTATTTAATAAACTGTTTTTTATAATAAATACGTATGTTTATTTAACGCCCTTTGCTAACGTTTCGCTTGCTATCACAAGTCAAGGGCAACCGCAGCATTTCCATCAGCACTGAATAAAATGTTTGTACAAATTTCTACACAATTGAATTGCACAGAAAGCGAATTGTGGGAAAAGCTCAGCAAACAGGAATCCCTTCAGTTTATCGCCTCTCCTGTATTAGCCTTCGTGTCGATGAACCGTGGGACACTTGACAGCAAATGGGCGGTAGGTCATAAATACCTGTTTAAATTGTATCTCCTTCACTTTATTCCTTTGGGGGTGCACGCGATCCGACTCGTAAAAATCGATCGGAATCAAAACATCATCTCAAGCCACGAGCGGGGTCTGCTTACGCCGGTCTGGAATCACAAGATCACTTTTAAAGAGATAAAACCTGGGTTAGTGAGCTATCGCGATGAAATCGAAATTGGCGCCGGATGGTTGACCCCATTTGTTTGTGTTTTTGCTCACGTGTTCTACCGTCATCGGCAGCGACGATGGAAACGCTTGCTATCGAATGAACGGAAATGAAAACCAGTTATGGTTTAATTTTCGTGCAATTGTACGGTTCCCTGCAACCGACCGTCTGGAGCGTAAATACATCCGCAAAGCGGTATTGCCATGAGCGTCTCCCCAGTTGACCATGGCGTCAATGCGTCTGTACGGGCCATCAATTCCGCCTGGCAGCTGTCATGGGTACACCTGAGGGTTAATTCCCGCCAGCCCCCCTGAAATTCAGTTCCAATGACTTTGGCATTGCATCCGTCCTGATTCAATACAACATCTTCAGGGCGGCACATCAATACATTCTTTTTCCGTTTCAACTTGGTATCCAGACGCTCAAGCCCGGGAAAAAGTACCAGGGCCTTTTCCATTTCAATGAAATTGGCATCTCCGACAAAGGCTGCCGTGTTTTGGGTTGCCGGCTGTTGATATAAGGTTTGCGGGGAAGCATGCTGTTCAATGCGGCCCTGGAACATCACCGCCACAGTGTCGGCAAAGGCAAAGGCCTCGTTTTGATCGTGGGTGACCAGAATAGCAGTAACGCCTTGCTGCTTTAAAATTTTTCTCACTTCCCGCCGCATCTCCTGCCGCAGTCTCAGATCCAGACTGGAAAAGGGCTCATCCAAGAGGAGCAGTCCCGGTCCAGGTGCCAGGCTTCTGGCAAGTGCCACGCGCTGCTGCTGACCACCCGACAGTTCATGGGCCATGCGCTGTTCCATGCCTTCCAGATTGACCAGGGAGAGCATCTCTTTTACCTTATGGGATTTTTGCGCCGGAGGAATGGCAAACCCGATATTCTCACCAATGGAAAGATGGGGAAAAAGGGCCATATCCTGAAACACCATGCCGCAGTCCCGTTGTTCCGGTTTGACAAACTGCTGGTCATCGGCCCAGATGGCGTTTTGGTACCGGATGATCCCTGCATCGGGCTGAGACAGACCGGCAATCATGCGCAGCAAGGTGGATTTGCCGCAGCCGGATGGACCGAGTATGGCCAATAATTCTCCTTGCAAAAGTGACAGCTTGACATGGTCCACTGCCGTGACACCGTCAAATAGTTTTACCAATCCCTCACAGGCAAGCAGTGTGTGTTGTTTTGAATCGTTCATTGGTCAGGTGTTTTGCCTCGGTTTTTTACAGTGGAAAGCAGGCGATGGTTAATGCTGAAAATGGGCAGAATACCCACAAGGACAATGGTCACTGACCAGAGAGAGGCCTGCTTGTACATCTCTTCGGAGGCATAGGAAAATGCCCGGGTAGCCAGGGTGCTGAAGTTAAACGGCTGCAGCATCAGGGTGGCTGGAAGTTCCTTCATCACTTCCACCAGCACCATGAGCACAGCGGTTAGCATACTGCCTCTCAGCAATGGCAGATGGATACGAAAGAGGATACCCGAAGGGGGCGTTTTCAGCAGCTGTGCCGCCTCATCGCAATGATAGGGAATCCGTTCCAGCCCATTGTCCACGCTTCCAAAAGACATGGCCATGAAGCGGACCAGCAGACCCAGCACAAGAATGCAGATGGAACCACTGAGAAGATACCCCGGATCCCATCCGAAAACGTGTTTTCCCATGGCAATCAACTGGCGGTCAAGCCATGCAAGGGGAATCAAAACACCCAAGGCAACAACCGGGCCTGGCAGGGCATAACCGATGGTGGCGAACCGGATGATCCCATGCATCACCTTTGAAGGCGCCAGCCGCTTGCCATAGGCAAGCAGGATCGCAATAAAAAGGCCCGCAACGGCAGTGGTGATCCCAAGCAGGAGGGTGTTTTTGGCATCACTGACAAAGGTGTGTGTCTGAATATCACTAAAACCTTCGATAACCCAAAGGATTTGCAGGAAAAAAGGAAGAAAAAAACCCAGCACTAACGGAAAGAGACACCACATCGAGGCCAGTATTCCCGATTTTGTGGAAAGCCGTTTCAGACGCATGGGTTCACCGGAAGTCTGGGCATAGCGTTTGTTTTTCCGGGTTAAGTATTCAAGGAAAATAAACAGCAGCATAAGGGACAGCAAGCCCGTTGCCAATCGGGCCGCATCCGGCAGATTGGAGGCACCAAGCCAGATATTGTAAATCCCGACGGTAAAGGTATTGACGGAAAATAATTGCACCAGACCGAAATCTCCCACCGTCTCCATAATGGCAAGCAGCAGTCCGCTGACAATGGCCGGCCTGGAAAGGGGCAGTATCAGACGAAAAAAGGCGGTCCAGGGGTTCAGATTCAGGGTCTGGCCGACTTCGAGCAAGCGCCGTCCCTGTTCCCCAAAAGCGGTGCGCGCCATGAGAAATACGTAGGGATACAGCACCAGGGAAAGCAAAAAGATAGCCCCGCCCAGAGAGGTGATGGGGGGAAACCAATAATCGGTCATGGATCGCCAGTCGAAGCGCTGCCGGAGCAAAGACTGCACGGGCCCGGCATAATCCAGCAATTCAATATACACAAAGGCGATGATGTAAGCCGGCATGGCCATAGGCATCAGCAGCAATTGGTTGAAAAGGGATCTGCCTGGAAAATCATAGGCCGTCACCAGCCAGGCCGTGCTCGTGCCAAGGATAAGCACTCCGCAGCCAACGCCAATTGTGAGTTTTGCTGTGGTCAGCAAATAGCCGGGCAGTACGGTATGATACAGGTGGGTCAGGGTTCCGTCGACGCCGGGCACAAAGGAAAGAAAGATGATCGTCAGCAATGGCAGGGCACTGATGGCCGATGCCAGCAGCGCTATGGCGATCCATGGTCGTGAAGCATCTGTTTTCATATAGCGGCCAGGGGCCGGCCTTTTCTTTCAGCGCGGGCTGACTGCACCGCAGGATGAACGCCCCTTGGACAGCAGGCTTTCAGATAAAACCGCATTTCGGTGCCATCCATGTTGCGGGTGCCAGGAGCTCGGAAAAAGGGCTCTCCTTTAGCGGGCATCAAGTCCGTAAAGGAGAGCGGTGATCACAATACCGGTGGATGATTTATTCGTTAAATTTAACTTCATCCAACAGTTTCAGTGCGGTTTTTCGTTCGGCTGCGATTTTATCCATGGCAAGGGAGTCGGCTTTAAATTTTCCCTTTTTGATACCTTCCTGACCGGTACCAAAGGATTTTACGATACCAGAGTAACCAATCCCCTTTTTCAACGGATATTCGTGGTTGACCTGAGAATACATGGTCTGGGCCAGGTTGCCTGTAAAAAATTCTAATAGTTTCAGTGCATTGGCCTTGTTTTTTGCCGCTTTTAAGATACCGCCGCCAGTGATATTTACATGGGTACCTGTTGTTTTTTGATTGGGAAAGAAAATGCCAACGGCTGCCGCCCACTCACGCTGGTCAGGATTTTCCAGCATTTTACCCATATAGTAGGTATTTCCAATGGCAAGATCGCATTCTCCCGAGGCGATAGCACGAACCTGTGCACGATCATTCCCCTGGGGTTTGCGGGCCAGATTGGCTTTTAATCCCTCCAGCCATTTTTTCGTCTTTGCCTCACCATTCTCAGCGATCATGGCGCTGATCAGCGCCACATTGTAGTTGTGGTAGCCGGAGCGAATGCAGATTTTGCCTTTGTATTTTTTATCTGCAAGGCTCATATAGGTGCTGAGGGTGGCCGGATCGACACGTTCCTTGGAGTAATAAATCACTCTGGCACGCAGGGTCAGCCCTGTCCACAGATGCGCATCGTCTCTCCAGGGTGCGGGAATATTTTTGTCGATTACGGCGGATTGATACGGCTGAAGCAGGTCTGCTTCAGCAATGGCGGAAAGGTTGGCGATATCTTTTGCCAGAATCAGATCCGCCTCACCCGGCCGGGCTTTGAGCCGTTCGAGCATGCCTTTTTTCAGATAAACAACATTGACCTTTATGCCAGTTTCCTGTTCAAACACATCCAGGAAAGGGCGAAGGAGAAACTCCTGCCGGGTGGACAGAAGGTTGACGTGGCCACCTGCCATTGCGCACACGGGGGCAGCGAGTAACATGAATAAACATACCAGTGTGATTGCGTATTTTTTCATCATATGCTCCTAACATTAATAGATTGAACGTTCAGATCCATATCTGTTTAGCCTAACATTTACCATTATACCTAAAATCTGGGTGAATACGCAACAAACTTTAGCATCAGTCCGGCCTTGGCCATGTCCATCTATCTTGTATCCGTTCAAAAACGAACAGATTCGGGTATCAATCGGTGCTTATCCACAGTGCATTTATCTTAACATGTTATGTATGAAAATTTTTGTTTGGATATACCCAAAAAGTTATTTTTTCATTGCAAAATGGTTTGAGTTTAAGGATGATGGAAAAATGAGCGGGGAGGGCGTCCCCGCGTATCGTCTATGCTTATGACCACCTGATGTGAACAATGTTGGTTACTGGTATTGATTACCTGGCACAGGAGCGTTCCAAATGTCTTTAACCAGAGAAGAGTTCATGGAGGTGATAAACGAGTTGAAGATAAACAAAACGCGAAGACATTACCTTTACCCGGCAAAAATTGACCATACAGACGGCACCACCGTGTTTTATGTTGTGATTCAGTCATGGATTCCTGGCGGGCGGCTTCAGAAAGTCTACCTTGAGCTGAAGGATGAGCATCAGGCAGACCGGATTATTAAAAAGCTGGCAGATGTGATCAGGCTTACCATCGGCAATGTTAGAATTGCCGGGTTCAAAGATGAAACACCGCTGAAAAACCGGATTGCCGGCAATCCCAAAAAGGTGGCTAAAGGCGAATATGAATACCGGGGCTTTAAAATCATCGACACCTATGTACCGGGGAACAGGCAGCCTGCTGATTATCGATGGTTGATTTCAGAGGGTAAAAAAACGGTTCAGCGATGCCCCAAGCTGAAGGCTTCTCTCCTTTATATTGACGAATCCCTGGGCAGCCCGGCAGGAAATTCGTCTTAGGCGTCGTCTCTTTGTGAAGGGGTCAGCGTTGCGGTATGGGGAACCGGATCAAGCGCCGTAAGCGTTCCCGCCACGACGTGCCGCCTTAGGCGTCCGCGTTTTACAGCACCTAAAACTGTTTTAAAAGCAAGTGCCCCGGCAGAGCTGCCGGAGTCACTTGCTTTTTTTGACTGTAAAAAACAATCAGTCCGAATCTTTAGTTTCCAGAGCTGCTTTAATGAAGTCGACGAACAGGGGGTGAGGATCCATGGGACGGGACTTGTATTCCGGATGGAACTGGCAGCCCAGAAACCAGGGATGATCGGCAATTTCCACAATCTCCACCAGTTCGCCGCTGGGCGTGGCGCCGCTGACCCTAAGGCCGGCGGTTTCAAGCGCGTCCTTGAATGCGTTGTTGAATTCATACCGGTGACGGTGGCGTTCAGAGATCAGCTCACAGGCATAGGCTTCGGCGGCAAAGGTGCCGCTCTTGAGCCGGCAGGGGTAGGCGCCCAGACGCATGGTGCCGCCTTTGTCCGAGTGAATATCCCGCTTTTCGATCTGCTGGGTTTTATCGTCATACCATTCGGTCATGAGGTAAATGACCGGGTAGTCGGTGTCTTTATCAAATTCCGAGCTGTTTGCCCCCTCCAGGCCGGCCACGTGGCGGGCGTATTCGATGACAGCAATCTGCATGCCAAGACAGATGCCGAAGTAGGGAACCTTGTTTTCACGGGCATATTTTGCCGCCTGGATTTTCCCTTCCACGCCACGGGACCCGAACCCGCCCGGTACCAGGATACCGTCCACGGATGAAAGGCGCTCTTTCGCGTTTTTTTCCGTGATTTCCGAGGAGCTGATGAAGTTCAGGTTCACACGGGTATCATTGGGGATTCCGCCGTGGGTCAGGGCCTCGTTCAGGCTCTTGTAGGACTCGGTGAGTTCGGTGTATTTTCCCACAATGCCAATGGTCACGGTGTGCTTGGGGTACTTGATCCGGTTGACGATGCTTTCCCAGTTTTCCAGACGCGGTGCCCGGGTCCAGATATGGAGCAGCTCAATGATTTTGGTGTCAAGGCCCTGGCGGTTGAAGGCCAGGGGGACTTCATAGATACAGTCCACATCCTGGGCCGTGATCACGGCGTCATCATCTACATTGCAGAACAGGGCGATTTTGGATTTCAGATCTTTTGACAGCGGCCGGTCGGCCCGGCAGAGCAGAATTTCCGGCTGGATCCCGATGCTGCGGAGTTCTTTGACGCTGTGCTGGGTCGGCTTGGTCTTCACCTCGCCTGCTGCTGCGATGTAGGGCAGCAGGGTCAGGTGGATATAAAGAACGTTCTCTTTACCCATGTCCGCACGCATCTGGCGGATCGCTTCGAGGAACGGGAGACTCTCGATATCGCCGATGGTGCCGCCGATTTCCACCAGCAGCACGTCGACGTCTTCTGCGGCCATGCGGATGCTGCGCTTGATTTCATCTGTGATGTGGGGAATCACCTGTACGGTGCCGCCCAGATATTCACCCCGGCGTTCTTTGGAGATGACCGAGTGATAGATCCGGCCGCTGGTGAAATTATTTTTGGTGCTCATCCGGGTGTTGATGAACCGTTCGTAATGCCCCAGGTCAAGGTCGGTTTCCGCGCCGTCGTCGGTGACAAACACTTCGCCGTGCTGAAAGGGGTTCATGGTGCCCGGGTCCACGTTGATATAGGGGTCCAGTTTCTGGACGGAAACCCGGAGACCGCGGTTTTCAAGCAGTGCGCCAATGGAGGCGGAGGCCAGGCCTTTCCCCAGAGAGGAGACAACGCCGCCGGTCACAAAGATAAATTTGGTTGTATTCATGGTCTCCCCTGTTTTAAATTCTATTGATACAGTTTTCGAAAATCCTCAATGGTTTCCCGGATGGCGTCAATATCATGGGTCATGCTGTCTGCTTGATGGCCTGCGGGGGTGTCCGGATCTGCCGGTTCGGGAAACAACCGCTCCATGGCAGCCACATCAAACAGATCCGGAGCAACCGCCGGGTTGACGATCAGGGTGTTGACGGTCAGTTCAAACTGTTTCACGTCATCCTGGTAAAAGGTAATGCGATGCGGAAACCGGACCTTTTCCTGCTGCCGCCAGTCTGAAAAACGGGTCTCCAGCACACGTCCATCCGCATCGGTTTCCAGCCATCGTAGCGGGACCTTCCGCGTTTTGTCAATCCAGAGTTGCGGCTGATTTGTTTCATCTGGATAGACAGCGCCGATGATATAAACCGGACGTCCCTCGAATCGGCCCAGACTGTACACCTCGGTGTCGATGCCGAGGGCCAGGAGCCGGCGGTTCAGCAGGAACCGATCTGGATAGGTGAGCAGTTCCAGGTAATGGTACTCGGGCCGATCCGGCAGATGAAAAACGCGCCTGCCATCCCGAATCCGGATCTCAGAAAACCCGTCAGTGACAAAGACCGCTTCGCCTCCGGGCAGGCGGGCTTCGGTGCGGATGGACGCCGGTGGCTGGTACCAGTGGGTTTCGGAGAGGGCCTCCGGTACCAGCGATGTTTCGATGATAGCCGCCTCGGGTTCGTGTCGGGTCGTATCCGCCGGCAATATCCCTTTTGTTGCGCCAACCGGTGCTGGAATGACTGCGTCTGTTTCTGCTGCCGCATCCGGTGTGATCTGGGGGATCGTGCGATGCCATTCCACCTGAAGCGTGCGCGGAGATCCGACCTGGTGAACCATCAAATCCAGGACATGTGGGCCTGAGGGCATATACGCACCCGCACTCCCGGCAAGAACCAGAACAAGGCTGAGGATCCGGATCAGCGGATCGATACGATATCGCATGGCAACATTCCCTGCCGTGTCTATTTTCCGGTAAACAGATCGCCGGAGAATGCTGCCGCACGGCCCAGACCTTCTTCAATGCGGATCAGCTGGTTGTACTTGGCGATCCGGTCGCTGCGTGACAGGGAACCGGTTTTGATCTGGCCGCTGTTCATGGCAACCGCAAGATCCGAGATAAAGGTGTCTTCGGTTTCTCCGGACCGGTGGGAAATGACCGTGGCATACCCGGCTTTTTTTGCCATATCAATGGCCTGCAGGGTTTCGGTGAGCGTGCCGATCTGGTTGAGCTTGATCAGGATGGCGTTGGCGATGCCGTCTGCGATTCCCCTGGCCAGAATTTCCGGATTGGTGACAAAAACATCGTCACCAACCAGCTGGACCCGATCACCGAGGCGTTGGGTCATTTTTGCCCAGTTGTCCCAGTCACCTTCGGCCAGGCCGTCTTCAATGGAGACGATGGGGTATTTGTTAATGAGATCTTCATAATAATCGATCATTTCAGACGCGGACAACGTCCGGTTTTCCGATGCCAGGTTGTAGGCGCCGTCTTCATAGAACTCACTGGCGGCAACGTCAAGGGCCAGGCAGATGTCTTTTCCCGGCGCGTAGCCGGCTGCCTCGATTGCTTTTAGAATAAACTGGATGGCGGCTTCGTTGGTGGAAAGATTGGGGGCAAACCCGCCTTCGTCGCCCACGCCAGTGGCAAGCCCCTGTTCCTTGAGCAGACCTTTGAGTTTGTGAAAGGTTTCTGCACCCATGCGCAGGGCCTCACGCACGGATGCCGCGCCCACCGGTATGATCATGAATTCCTGGATATCCAGGCTGTTGGTGGCGTGGGCCCCGCCGTTGATGATATTCATCATGGGCATGGGCAGGTCCTTGGCAGCCACGCCGCCGATATACCGGTACAGGGGCAGGCCAAAGGCGTTTGCAGCGGCACGGGCAGCAGCCATGGAAACCCCGAGCATGGCATTGGCGCCGAGTCCGGATTTATTGGGGGTACCATCCAGGGCGATCAGTTCGGCATCAAGCGCTGCCTGATCGGCGGCATCCATGCCGCGGATGGCATCAGCAATCGTTGTGTTGACGTTTTCAACAGCTTTCCGGACGCCTTTGCCCAGGTAGCGGCCATTATCCCTGTCACGCAGTTCCAGGGCTTCACGGGTACCGGTGGACGCACCCGAGGGGACGGCTGCACGGCCGACAGAACCGTCGATCAGGGTGACATCAACTTCCACAGTGGGGTTGCCGCGGGAATCTAAAATTTCCCGTGCAAATACATCGATAATATCTGTCATGATAGGGTTCCCTTTACATAAATACTATATAAAATTAAATTATTACCATTCATTTCAGCAAAAAACGACCACGCGTATGCCGTCGGCCACCCGTGCGCGGATCAACCGGCATGCGGAAGGCCGGGATGGCGTTTGACTTTTGATACCGCTCCTGTGAGGGGATGTCAAGCTGCAGGAGAAGGTTGACAATAAGACACCATTATTATAAGTAATAGGATTTGAATGCAAAAAAGATCTAGACGCAGGGTTGCGGGCATTTGTTGAGGCCGTGCCGGTGTATGAAAAAAACGCATGGGATTCCGGTTCTTAAGAATCCTGCGGCATCACGCTTGAATACGGATATGGCGGATGAACGTGACGCGAAGTGAGCAGGGAAAACCGGTTTGTCTGATAAATGACGCGATGGATGCCGCTCCCCTGACCCCGCAGCGATTGGCTGCGGCAGGCGGGGGCTGGGCGGCTGATGCGGACGATTGGGGGCCCTGGCAGTCCGCAGCCGGTGTCTGGCAGGGCCGGGCTGCCGGTGCGGCAAACCGGCAGATTCGGGTTGTGGGAGAAATTCCGTCTACGATGGGCGCTGCCCGGACCTGTATGGAGCGGGGGGCGTTGTCGCCCGGAGATGCCATCCTGGCCCTTTCCCAAACCAGCGGCCGCGGACGCATGGGCAGTACCTGGGATTCTCCGGCAGGCAATCTCTATGTTTCCTGGCGCTGGATGCCGCTGGGCGGTGGGTCTGACGGTCCCTGGAAACAATGGGCGTCCCTCCTGGTTGGCTACGGGCTTGTCCGGTCCCTGGAGGACGCGGTTCCCGGTCTTGCTGTGAAATGGCCCAATGATTTGGTCCGGAAAGCGGACCGTACCGGAAACCGGGTGGAAAAACTCGGCGGTATCCTGGTGGAAGCACGGGATGAAACCATTCTGGTCGGGTTAGGCATCAATCTGTGTTCAGCACCGGCGCTGACACCGCAGGCCGGACCGGTTCCGGGAATCCTGCCCCCGCCGTTCCGGGACATGGGGCCGCTGTCATTCTGGGTGTGGCTGTTTCCGCGCCTGCAGGATGCCATGAACCGAATGGCGGCTGACGGGCGGCCTTCAGCGTTGTTTGCCGCCTTGAATCGCCGACTGATCTGGAAGGGGCGGCAGGTTGTCCTGACCAGCGGCCATACCCGGGCCTGCGGGGTGCTTGCCGGTGTCGCAGATGATGGCGGTCTGATCATTGACAGCAGAAGGGAAACCGAAAGAGTCCGCATGATCTATTATACCGGCAGGTTGCGGTTGGCTTCCGAAGGTCTGTCATAGGCGGGCCTGATTGACGCAAAGAAAATAACGACCGGTCTCGCGGGCGGATGCCGTGCAGGCGCGGCAATATATATTTTAAGAAGGCAGGAGCATCCGATCCTGATTTGTGGAAAGGCATATCATGAAAAAGAAATTTGAAGATGTTGTCAGCGAGCTGAAAGGTAAACCGATTCTGATCGCCAACCGGGGGATCCCGGCCAGGCGGATATGCCGGGCTATTTCCGAGGTCTTTGACGGGGTCGCCATCCTGACCGCCACGGATGTGGACAAAACATCACCGTCCACCACCGGCGCGGATGAACTGATTCTGCTGGGAGAGAATCCCACCGCCTACCTGGATCTGGATCTCGTGATCAAGAAAGCAAAGGCGCGCGGCGTGGTCGCCATTCATCCGGGATGGGGATTTGGTGCGGAAGATGAAACGTTTCCTGCCAAATGTGAAGCAGCGGGCATCTTGTTTATTGGCCCGCCGCCGGAGCCCATGCGGCTTTTAGGCAACAAGGTGGCGGTACGAAAGCAGGCAAAGCAGGTGGGGGTTCCCATTGTACCGGGTTCCGAAGGGGCCGTGACCATTCCTGAAGCACGGGAACTGGCAAAAGAGATGGGGTATCCCATCATGCTCAAGGCCGAAGGCGGGGGCGGAGGCCGCGGTATTTACGAGGTGTATACCGAAGATCAGCTGGAAAGCGCCTTTGAAAAAGCATCCGCCTTTGCCCAGGCCTCCTTCGGCAACCCCCGGCTGTTTATTGAAAAGCTCCTGACCTCGGTGCGGCATATCGAGATTCAGGTGATTGCAGATAGGCACGGGAATGTGTTTGCCTTTGACGAACGGGACTGCACGGTACAGCGGAACCATCAAAAGCTCATCGAAGTCACACCGTCTCCCTGGGAAGGACTGACCGACGCCTTGCGGGAAAACCTGAAAACATATGCCGAAGACCTGATCCGGAGCGTGAATTACTACTCTCTTGCAACGGTTGAATTCCTGGTTGATCAGGACAGCACCCCCTATATGATCGAGGTCAATACCCGGCTCCAGGTGGAGCATGGGATCACCGAATGCCGGTATGGAATCGATCTGGTGGAAGAACAGATTGCCGTGGCCTTTGGTTCGGAGCTGCGGTTTAACAGGGAAGAGACCCGGCCGTTCCAGCATGCCATTCAGGTACGGGTGAACTGCGAAGATCCCCAGAATAATTTTTCACCCAACGCCGGTCAGATCACCCGGTATGTGTCTCCGGGCGGTCCGGGTGTGCGGCTTGATTCCTGCATCACCGCTGGCTACGAGTTTCCGTCTCAGTATGATTCTGCGGCCGCGCTTTTGATCACCTACGGCAATTCCTGGCACAAGACCGTGAAGCTCATGCAGCGGGCGCTTTCCGAATACCTGATCGGCGGCGTGAAGACCACCATTCCCTTTCACGAAGAAGTGGTCCGGCACCCGGCGTTTGTGTCCGGCAATTACGATACCAAGTTTATCGAAAAAAACCCGGAGGTCATGGCCTATATTTATCAGCCGCCCGAAGTGCTGCGAATCTCCCGACTGATTGCCGAAATTTCCGCCAAGGGATACAATCCGTATCTGTCCCTGGGCGAATACCGGGGGCCTCATGACAAGCGGATCGGTGTGTTTGATCCGGCCAAACCGCTTTTGCCCAGGGAAAAAAATGTGTATCCGTATCCCCGCTGGGATCGGACCGCCACGTTGGATTTTATCCGCACCACGACCCATGAGGAAAAACGGATCCATTACACGGACACCACTACCCGGGATCAGACCCAGTCCAACAGTGGCAACCGCTTCCGCCTGGCCGAGGACCGGCTCATTGGACCCTATATTGACCGGTGCAACTTTTTCTCTCTTGAAAACGGCGGGGGCGCCCATTTTCATGTGGCCATGCTGGCCAACATGACCTACCCGTTCACCGAAGCCAAAGCGTGGAACGCGTTTGCCCCCGATACCTTAAAGCAGATCCTCATCCGGTCAACCAACGTGCTCGGCTACAAGCCCCAGCCGAAAAACCTGATGCGGCTCACCGGTGAGATGATTTGTGAAAACTATGATGTGATCCGGTGTTTTGACTTTTTGAACCATGTGGAAAACATGGAACCCTTTGCCGAAGTGGTGATGAACTCAACCCGGAACATTTTTGAACCGGCAATTTCCCTTTCCTATGCCGATGGGTTCACTGTCGAGCGGTATATGCAGGTGACAGCGGAAATTCTGGCCATGGTGGCCCGGGTGTCCGGCTGCAGTGACAGCGAAGCCAGCCGCCGGATCATTCTGGGACTCAAAGACATGGCCGGCGTCTGTCCGCCCCGATATATCCGCAAACTGGTGGCAGAACTGCGGAAAACCTATCCGGATCTGGTGCTCCACTATCATCGTCATTACACGGACGGCCTGTTTGTGCCGGCGGTGGGCGCGGCCGTGGATGCGGGTACCCACATCGTGGATGTGGGGCTGGGTGCGGCCGTCAGATGGTATGGTCAGGGCGAAGTCCTGTCCACGGCATCGTATATTGAAGAAGATATCAGTGAAAACCGTGAAAAACCGTTCACATCCTTTTTGAACAAGGACGCGATCCGTGACTGTAACTTCCTGCTCAAGCAGGTGATGCCCTATTATGACAAGTATACGGCCCCTTACTTCCGGGGGATTGACCATGACGTGGTTGCGCACGGCATGCCCGGCGGCGCCACCAGTTCGTCCCAGGAAGGGGCCATGAAGCAGGGATATATCAAGCTGCTGCCCCATATGCTGAAATTTTTGGCCAGTACCCGGAAACTGATCAAGTATCACGACGTGACACCGGGATCCCAGATTACCTGGAATACGGCCTTTCTGGCCATCACCGGTGCCTATAAACGCGGAGGCGACGATGCCGTCTACCGCCTGCTCGAGGTACTGGGCAAGGTCACCGAGCTGCCCGAGTCAGAACTGGACGATCGCCTGAAGCGGGATCGGCTGGAAATTTATCGGGATTCCAACGACGCGTTCCGGGATCTATTGCTCGGAAAATTTGGTAAACTTCCCCTGGGATTTCCGGCAGACTGGGTGTATGAAAGTGCCTTTGGCAAGGAAGCGGCGTGGGCCATTGAGAATCGTACGAAAGCCTCTCCACTGGAGACCCTGCAGGATGTGGATCTGGACGCGGAGCGCGACGCACTGCGCATGGCTCTGAACCGGGAACCGTCCGAAGAAGAGTTTGTCCTTTACCTGAATCATCCGGGGGATGCCCTGAAAACCATTGAATTTCAAAATACGTTTAGTGATCCCAACCTGGTACCGCTGGATGTCTGGTTTGAAGGCCTGGAAAAAGGCACGACCACCCAGTTTGCAGATGCTGCCGGAAAACCCCATGCCATGACCATCCTGGATGTGTCGGAACCAGATGATGCCGGGCTGTCCACGGTCCGTTACCTGCTTGATTCCGGGATTTACACCTTTCAGGTCAAGACCGCAGCCCCTGCCGGTGCAGCCGGCGGCAGTGTGGAAATGGCCGAGCCTGGAAATGTCTATCATGTGGGCTGTCCCAGCAACGGGGATCTCTGGGTCATGTATGTCAAACCCGGGGATACGGTGAAAAAAGGGCAGGAACTCTTCAATATTTCCATCATGAAACAGGAAAAGGCGGTGACTGCAAAAGTGGACGGCCGGGTCAAGCGGGTGCTCAAGTCTGCCAATTACCAGGTGGACAAGAAGATGCTCCCGGTAAAAGACGGCGAGCTGTTGGTTGAACTCGAACAGGCCGGTGATACTTGTGACGCCTGCGCACGTCCCATGGGAGAAGGATTTAGCTTCTGTCCTTACTGCGGCCACAAATCAAAAAATTGATGAGGGGGCACGGGTGCGTTTACCTGCGCGGGGATCACGACATGCTAAAAACAGATTGACATCCCCATTCAGGTCGCTTAAAAGGAGTATCATTATCGTTTAATTTCTATCAAAAGGATGGGTGTCGCGTGATCAGACTGTTTACCAGCGCTTATTATTATTGGGGGTACGATTATTTTTTCAAGGGTACCCACCTGCTTGGTATTCGCTGCTGATACGCGCAACATAGCTGCAACAAGCCGTGGGTCGAATCAGACGATGCCACGGCTTTTTTTTTCGGGGCCGTGGAAGGGAAACCTTTTCACGGCCTTGTTTGGTTTGTGACAACGCGTTTAAGGAGAGCATGTCATGTCGGATATCGGAAAAATGATTCGCATGGAGCGGATCATCAACCGGAACAACGGTAAAACCCTCATCGTTCCCATGGACCACGGGACCACGGTTGGCCCCATTGCCGGGGTTCGGGACATGAAGAAAACGATTCAGCAGGTGGCTGTGGGGGGCGCCAACGCCATTGTGGAGCACAAGGGGCTGGTCGGCGAGGGGCTTCGGGGCGAAGGCCCGGATATCGGCCTGATCATTCACCTGTCTGCATCCACCACCATGAGCCCTTATCCCAATGCCAAAACCCTGGTCTGCACTGTCGAAGAAGCCTTGCGTCTGGGCGCGGATGCGGTTTCCATCCATGTGAATTTAGGCAACGTCGATGAAAAAGAGATGCTTCATGATTTTGGCAAGGTCAGCAGCAATGCCCGCCAGTGGGGAATGCCGCTCCTGGCCATGATCTACCCCCGGGGCGAAAAAATCACCGATGAATACGATGTGAAAGTAATTTCCCATGCGGCCCGTGTGGGTGCAGAGATGGGTGCGGATATTGTCAAGGTATCCTATACCGGCAGTCCTGAAACATTTGTACAGGTGGTCGAGGGGTGTTCGGTTCCCGTGGTGATTGCGGGCGGCGAGAAAATGGCGTCGGATCGCGCCATCCTTGAAATGGTCAAAGGAGCCATTGATGCGGGGGGCGCGGGTGTTTCCATCGGGCGGAATGTGTTTCAGCATGCCAACCCGCAAGGCATGGTTCAGGCCATGGCCACAATCATTCATGAAAAAGCCAGTGTGGACGCAGCCCTTGAACTCCTGAAGGCCCATCCGAAAAGCCGCTGATAGATTAAACACGGACGATGCACAGACGCTGCCGAAGCGCAGCACGGAGACAGATCATGCGTAAAATTTGGGTGAAAGTCGATCCCTGGGACAAGGAATTGGTACTGACGGCCCTTGAAGGCGGGGCAGACGGCGTGATGGTGCCGGACGGGTATGGAAAAACCGTCCGGGAGCTGGGTCTCATTTCCATCATTTCTGCTGACGGGGACCTGGTGCCAGGGCGGGATGTGGCGGTTTTCACCATTACCAGCGGTGAGGATGAAGCCGAAATCACACGGCTCTGCAAAGAAAAACGCGTGATTTTAGACTGTACGGACTGGACCATCATTCCCCTTGAAAATCTGATTGCCAAAGGGGCGGATGTGATTGCCCAGGCGACCAGTCTGGAAGCGGCCCAGACCGCGTTTGACATTCTGGAAATCGGGGTGAAGCAGGTGATGCTGGATATCCGGAATTCCGGTGAGCTGAAGGCCGCACTGGAAAACCTGCGCCAGCAGACCGCCACCGTGGATCTGGATGCGGCGGAAATCCTGGAGGTTAAATCCATCGGCATGGGGGACCGGGTGTGCGTGGATACCTGTACAAACCTGGGCCTGAGCGAAGGATTGCTGGTGGGAAACGCCAGCAGCGCGCTGTTTCTGGTCCACTGCGAAAGTGTGAGCAACCCGTATGTGGCGCCGCGGCCGTTCCGGGTCAATGCCGGTGCCGTGCATGCCTATACCCGCGTGCCGGACGGCCGGACCCGTTACCTGTCAGAGCTGTCTGCAGGCGATCCCGTATTGGTGGTGAAGGCCAGCGGTGAAACCGCTGTCGCGAATGTGGGCCGAATGAAGATCGAAAAGCGTCCGCTGATGCTGATCCGCGCCAGAAGCGGTGAAAAAGAGATTTCCACCATTGTGCAAAATGCGGAAACCGTCCGACTGACCACGCCGGACGGTCAGCCGATTTCGGTGGTGGCCCTGAAACCGGGAGACCGGGTGGTGGTGGCCCTGGAGACCGGCGGCCGGCATTTCGGTCATCACATCCAGGAAACCATTACTGAGAAATAGACGGAGGCGGCCATGAAAGAAACACCGGAAGACCGGATCCGCAGAGCCAGTGAGGTCGCCGATCCCATGGCGCGGATTGAGGTGCTCAGGGAAGGGATTGATGAGATCGACGGGATCATTTTGTCGTTAATCAACAACCGTCTGAAGCTGGGAAAAGAGATCGGCCGGGCCAAGTCCACCCTGGGAAAACAGGTGCTCGACACCTCCCGGGAAACCCGCGTCATGGAACGGTTGACGTCCCTGAACACCGGCCCCCTGGCAGATACGGTGGTGGCGCATATCTTCAACGTGATCATGGCCGCCACCCGCGAGATCCAGAAACCCAAGCTGATTGCCTACCTGGGCCCAGAAGCCACCTACTCCCATATTGCGGCACTGGACTATTTCGGGCATGCCGGGTCGTTTGTTCCTCAGCCGAGTATTCAGGATATTTTTACCGAGGTGGAAAAAGGAACGTACCAATACGGAGTGGTGCCGGTGGAAAACTCCATTGAAGGCTCGGTTAACCATACCCTGGACCTCCTGTTTGAAACCCGTTTGTCCATCTGCGCGGAAAAATACATGTCCATTTCCCATGATCTGGTCAGTCAAGTCCGTGATCTCGCAGCGATCCGGGTGGTCTACTCCCACCCCCAGGCCCTTGCCCAGTGCCGGGGATGGCTGCGGGCCAACCTGCCCCATGCGGTGCTCAGGGAATGCAGCTCCACAGCCCATGCCGCACGTCAGGCATCGGTGGAGCCGGTGAGCGCGGCCATCGCCAGCTCGCGTACCTGCCAAATCTATGACCTTCAGGTGGTGGCGTCCCGTATTGAGGACAATGCAAGGAACGTGACCCGGTTTCTGGTGATCGGAGATGAGACCGCAGCACCGACGGGCACGGACAAGACGTCTATCATGTTCGTGACATCACACATTCCCGGTGCGCTCTTCAAGGCCCTGGAACCAGTGGCATCCTCGGAGCTCAATATGGTGAAGCTGGAATCTCGGCCCATCAAACGGGAAAACTGGAGTTATTTTTTTATCATGGACATCGAAGGGCACATTGCGGATGCGCCGGTCCGGGCAGCGGTGAACGCGATGAAACAGCAGTGCCTGTTTTTGAAATCTCTGGGTTCCTATCCCCGCGGGCTGGAACCGGATCCGGCAGATGCGGTGAGATGATCGGAGGCTGTGATGAGTGGCATGACTGCACAGACCCGTCTGTTTGGCGTATTTGGCGATCCGGTGTATCACAGCCTGAGCCCATGCATGCAGAATGCGGCGTTTCAGGCAACAGGTATGAACGCGGTCTATCTTGCCTTCCATGTCACGGATCTGGAAAAAGCCGTGGCCGGTATCCGCGGCTTGAACGTGCAGGGGGTGAGCGTCACGATTCCGCATAAAAGTGATGTTATGGGCTACCTTGACGCGATTGATCCAAAAGCTGCCGCCATCGGCGCGGTTAATACCATCGTAAACCATCATGGCTGGCTGACCGGATACAATACGGACTGCGAAGGGGCGATCCATGCGCTGTCAGCGCAGTGCGTGATCAAGGGCCGTCGGGTGGTCATGGCCGGTGCCGGCGGTGCGGCCAAAGCCATCGGGTTCGGCGTGATAAAGGCCGGGGGACAGCTGACGGTCTGTAGTCATCTTCCGGATGAGGCCGTTGTCCTTGCCGGTGTATTGGGGTGTGGCAGTGCACATCTGGATGCGGCCCCGGATCTGCCAATGGATATTTTTATCAATGCCACCCCGCTGGGCATGGTGCCGGATATCCTGACCACACCGCTTCCCGGTGAGGCCTTGAAACCAGGGATGACGGTCATGGATTGTGTGTATCATCCCCTTGAAACCCGCCTGCTCAGGGAGGCAGCTGCAGCGGGCTGCCAGTGTATTGACGGGACGGCCATGTTTGTCCATCAGGGCGCTGCACAGTTCCGCCTCTGGACGGGTGTGGATGCTCCGGCAGATGTGATGCGTGCGGCGGTAAAAGACGCACTGACCGGATAACCGGTGATGCATGCATGCCTCGTACCCAAACGCCGGATGGGTGTGTTGTTTTAAGATAAAAAAGAGAGATGCAATGAAAACCATCGAAACCCGGCCCATCCGGGAAAGCCGTGTGACGGTGCCGGGATCCAAGAGCTATACCCACCGCACCTTGATAGCGGCGGCCTTGTCCGAAGGGATCTGCCGCGTATCCAACCCGCTTCGCAGTGAAGATACACGGTTTACCCTGGACGGCCTGAAACAGATGGGGTGCCCGGTTACGGATACAGGCTCGGATATACTGCTGACGGGTACGGGCGGCCGGCTGTCACCAGTGGATTCCCCCCTTTATCTGGGGAATTCCGGAACGTCCATGCGGCTGCTGGCGGGTATCGCGGCTCTGGGGGATACCACCTATCAGTTGGAAGGCACGCCGCGCATGGCAGAACGGCCCATTCAGGAACTGCTTGATGCGCTTTGTCAGATCGGTGTTGCGGCGGCGTCGGTATCTGGCAACGGGTGTCCGCCCATCCGGATAAACGGGCGTGCGCGCACCGGGGGTCAGGTGGAGATCCGGTGCGGTATCAGCAGCCAGTACCTGTCCGCGCTCATGCTCATCGCCCCGCTGATACCCGGCGGTCTGGATATCCGGGTGACTGAAGGACCAATATCCAGACCCTATATTGATATGACTGTGGACATTCAGGCCCGGTTTGGCATTTCCCTTGAAAGAGATCGGTATTCCCGGTTTGTCATTCCCGGCGCGCAGGTCTACCGATCTGGTGATTATACCGTGGAAATTGATGCGTCCAATGCGGGGTATTTCTGGGCTGCCGGTGCGGTAACAGGCAAGGCGGTCACTGTTTCGGGGATCACGTCTGCATCCCGTCAGGGTGATGTGGGGTTTGCCCGGGTGCTGGAACGCATGGGGTGCCTGCGTACGGAACATACTGACGGCATTACCATTAAAGGCGGCAGGCTCACCGGTATTGATGTGGATATGGGCGATATGCCGGATAGTGTGCCCACCCTGGCGGTGGTTGCGGCGCATGCGGACGGACAGACCCGTATCCGGAATGTGGCGCATCTGCGGGCCAAGGAGAGTGACCGCCTGGCTGTGATGGCGGCCGAACTGACCAAAATGGGCGCTGCTATCCGGGTCACGGACGACGGGCTTGTGATAGACGGCAGTCCCCTGAACGGTGCCGTGATTGAGACCTGTGACGATCACCGGATTGCCATGAGTTTTGCCGTGGCCGGCCTCACCACTCCTGGCGTACGGATCGTGGATGAAGGCTGTGTGGCCAAATCGTTTCCCACCTTCTGGGAGGTGTTTGAGGGGCTTTACGCATGAGACAGCAGATGAATCTGGCACTGATTGGATACCGGGGAACCGGCAAGACCTGTGTGGGGCAGCGGGTGGCAGAACGTCTGGAAATGCCGTTTGTGGATGCCGATGACAGGTTTGAAATCTTGTACGGGACCCGCATTGCCGATAGCGTGGCGGTAGAAGGATGGTCCGGATTTCGGGCAAAGGAGCAGGCGGTTCTGTCGAAGATCTGCAGAACCGGCGGTCAGGTGATTGCCACAGGCGGCGGCGCCATCCTGCATCCGGAAAATATCTGGATCCTGAAACGGACCGGCCAGGTCATCTGGCTGCAGGCCTCGGTTCAAACCATTGCAAAACGGATCCACGGCGATGACCGGACAGGGGATCAACGCCCCTCGCTCACAGGCAAAGGGGTGCTGGATGAAATCATTGATGTGCTCAATGCACGCCTGCCGTTGTATACGTGTGCCGCAGATGCTTGCGTGTCAACGGATGACCTGAATCTGGACACTGTGGCTGGTCGCGTGTGTGACGTATGGCGCCACCTGCCGGAAAAAAAGAACCCTTTATTATAAGGAAGGCCCATGCCGGGAAATACATTCGGGAAATTGTTTCAGGTGACGACCTTCGGGGAATCCCATGGCCCGGCCATCGGTGCTGTGGTCGACGGATGCCCGCCCCAGGTGGCGTTGACGGAAGAAACTATCCAGGACATGCTGGATCGCCGCCGGCCAGGGCAGGGCGGGGCCACCACGCCGCGGAAAGAACCGGATAAAGCCAGGCTTCTGAGCGGTGTGTTTGAAGGAAAGACCACCGGAACCCCCATCGCCATTCTCATCGAAAACACCAATGCCAACGCAAACGCCTATCGGCCGTATGCGGCACTCTACCGGCCCGGACACGCGGATATCACCTATGCCGCCAAGTACGGGATCCGGGACTGGCGGGGGGGCGGACGGGCGTCTGCCCGTGAAACAGCCGGCCGGGTGGCGGCAGGTGCCGTGGCCCGGGCCTGGCTGAATTCCGTGGGCGTGCAGGTGATGGCCTATACCCTGGAACTGGGCGGTGTACGGGCAGAGAAACGAGACTATGATGTGGTTCACCAGAACCGCTATGGCAGCCCGGATCTGACAGCGGCAGCTGCCATGGCAGAACGCGTGGCAGCGGTGAAGGAAGCAGGGGACTCCATTGGCGGCATTGTGGAGATTGTGGCCAGCGGCCTGCCGGCCGGCATCGGAGACCCGGTGTTTGACAAGCTGGATGCGGATCTCGCAAAAGCGATCATGAGTATCGGCGCGGTCAAGGGGGTTGAAATCGGTGAAGGGTTTTCAGTTGCCCGGATGACCGGATCTGAAAATAACGATGCCATTGAGCCGGGCGGGTTTGCCTCCAATCATGCGGGGGGGATTTTAGGCGGTATTTCAAACGGGGATACCATCGTGGTGCGTGCGGCTGTCAAGCCCATTCCCTCGATTGCCATTCTCCAGAAGACCATCCGTACGGACGGCAGTCCCAAAACCATATCGGTTACCGGGCGTCATGATGTTTCACCGATTCCCCGCATCAATGTGGTTTGTGAAGCCATGGTGGTCATGACCCTGGCCGATCACCTGCTGCGGCAGCGGGCCATTTGTTCCGAGCAGCGTTCGATTTTTGACAAAAAAGATATGGGCTAGAACCGGAGACAGTATGAAGGCTAAGGTTGTTGGCATTATCGGTGGTAACGGCAGCATGGGCAGGTGGTTTAAACCGTTTTTTGAAACTAACGGGTTGAAGGTGGTGATATCGGATCTGAATGCCGGTCTTGGCGTGCATGATCTCGCGGCGGTATCTGATGTGGTGGTGATCAGTACGCCGATAGATGTCGCCTGTGACACGGCACGGGAAGTGGGGCCGCTCCTCCGGAAAGATCAGCTGCTCACCGACGTCTGCTCACTCAAGGAAACGATTCTGGACGCCATGCTGGCACACACCGCTGCGTCGGTGATCGGAACCCATCCCATGTTTGGTCCGTATTCGGATACCATCGACGGACAGAATATGATCCTGTGTCCGGAACGGCCGGGAGACTGGTTGCCGTGGCTGGAAACGCTGTTTACAAATGCCGGTGCCCGGGTCACGCAAATGAAGCCGGCTGATCATGACAAGCACATGGCGCTGGCCCAGGGTCTGACCCATATGGTCAGTATTTCTCTGGGCAAGATGCTTAAGGAAATGCAGCTGACCCCGGCGGATGTCTGGGCCGTGTCCACCCCTATTTTCCGTCTGAATCTGGAACTGATTGGCCGGTTTCTGGCACAAAATCATGACCTGTATGCCAGTCTGATCGGTCAGAACCGTCATGTGGCAGGTACAATGGATCAGTTCCGTGAGGCGATGGCATGCGGTCAGGCAGCCATTCTAGACGGTGATAAATCCACTGCCATTGCGTTTATGGCGGAACTCAAGACGTATTTCGGTGCTTTTTGTGATAAAAGTCTGGCGACCAGTAACCGGTTTCTGAAACTGCATGCCCAGAGCAAACTGGACCCTGCGTCGGTATGACGGCCAAGGGTAACTGCGTCAGCCCTGCACGGGTATGATTGGGTTGATCCAGGCGCGGCAAAAAGAGATGAAAAAACTGCTTGACATGAGCGGCTGGTTTGGATAAATTTTCCGATGTTGCTCACGGAAACGGAAACGGGAGCGGACACCGTCAGCTGA
>PDTL01000010.1 GCA_002748835.1 Deltaproteobacteria bacterium | reverse complement strand
ATACTTGTGTCTGTTTCATGGGACCTCCTTTCTGGTCCCTTTTAACAAACCGGACAGTTTATTTGTTCTTGCTTAGGACAGTTTATTTGTTTCTAACAACGAACATAATTGTTATTGGCTGTATATCGGGATGATGATAAAATAGACATCAGTAATTGATGGCATCTTAATCAATACGAAAGCCATGAAGATAAGGCCGTGGGACATTCATTTTCCTGGCTTTCTTGGAGAAAGGCGGTCATGCTCAGAAGAAGCAGCACATTAACTCTGGATCTGCAAAAGATATGTGATCTCTTGATTACAACATTCTCTTTTATGGGAGCGTATGTCCTATCGCAGCATTTCTTTCCCGACACGCTTAAAGACAATTTAACACATTCAAATTATTACCTTATTATGTTACTTGTTATCATTTCATGGTTTATCGCATTCAAGTGGATAAATATGTACATGTCATACAGGGAACAACCTTTTATTCTTTTTTTCAAAACAGTGATCAAATCCTGTCTAATGGGAATGGTCCTTTTGAGTATCGCCCTTTTCTATTTGCGTATACCGGGAGATCATCGGTTTTTGTTGACGCTTTTTCTGTTCTTGAACATCTGTATGCTCACCATTGAAAAATTCATTATTTTGAAAACACTGGAAAAGCTAAGAACAGACGGGTTCAATACACGGCGGATTTTGATCATAGGCAGTAAAAAAAGAGCAATTAGTGTTATTCAGACAATTGAAGCGCATAAGGCATCTGGCTATAAAATTATGGGCTGTTTCGAAATAGATCCGGATCGACTGGGACAGACTGTAATTAACGGCCATAAGGTCATTGGCGTAATTGACACGCTTGAAGCGTATTGTCGGAACAATATTGTTGATGAATTGATTTTTGCAGTGCCCTTAAAAAAAATAGCAAATGGGGAACAATACTTCATCCTTGCTGAACGCATGGGGATCAAGGTCCGTATTGTTCCTGACTGGCAGCTGCATTACCTGGAGTATCGACCGAATATCGGCACCCTCAGGATTGAAAATTTTCTAGGCGTCTACAATATGGTTATACAGTCGACGCCTCAGAACGAAGGCGCGCTGTTAATCAAACGGGCCTTTGATATCACTTTTTCGTTATTTTGTATGCTTTTGCTTTCCCCTTTGTTACTGGGTATCGCTATCGCAATAAGGTTCTACACAAAAGGGCCGATTTTTTATATCCAGGAACGCCTGGGGATAAACGGCAGGATATTTAAGCTGTATAAGTTCCGAACAATGATAGAAAATGCAGATGAAATGCGCAAAGACCTTGAAAACATGAACGAAGCAGACGGGCCGGTTTTTAAAATCAAAAAGGATCCGCGAATTATCCCCAGGATAGGCCATTTCTTAAGACGGACGGGACTGGATGAGCTTCCTCAGCTTTTGAATGTTCTACAGGGAAAAATGAGCCTTGTCGGTCCAAGACCGCCGATTGCAAATGAAGTTTTCAAGTATTCCGTTGACCAAAGACGACGGCTGAGCATGAAACCCGGTATCACCTGTCTGTGGCAAATCTCACCGAACAGAAATGACATGAGTTTTGAAGAATGGATGCAACTGGACCTGAAATATATCGACACCTGGTCTCTTTTCAACGATTTTGTTATTCTTTTTATGACAATCAGGGCTGTGATCGCAGGAGAAGGCAGGTAACAAACTGAATGTATTTTTTCATATCTACCTGTATTTCAATGGGCTTTATTCTGTTGGTGTCCTAACCGCTACCCTTTAAGATGGCCGGTAGAAGCGGGCTCTACACGCAGGGGAATACACGCCACCGCATCCCTGTGTTGCAGAACGTGCTGCTTTGGGTGTTGGTGTTGGAATCGGGATGACAGCGACGCCTGCAGGTGGTCTTTTGGGTTACTGTTGGGCGTGGTCATTTCTCCCGTTACGTTGGAAGGACAGCGGCACCTTCCTGCTGTCTTGGAAAATGCGCTGCCCTCCTCCGTTAACAGATAGACAAATGGAATCTACCTGTTTTTTATTTAGCTATTTCACAGGCTCATAAGAGGTAACGGCCACCTTCTGCTGATCGCCCTCACCACGAATATCGCCGGATACGGTAATTTTTTGATCCAGAACACCCGACAGGTTGTTCCCTTCCAGGACGTAGCGGGTGCCATCATCCGTCGTCAGCACAAACTGTTCTTCAACCTGTTGGACCGTACCCGTTAGGGTCACGACTTCGGCCATCGCCATTCCGGCACTCAGCAGAAGTGATACCATTACCATGATAGCAAACACTCTTTTCATTTTATACTCCTTTGTTCGGGTTAGCTGTTGTTGCGAATCAAGCCTTCCTGTGTCGCATACGCATGAAAATCAAAATCCGTGATCCCGGGGCCCCGGGCAGGATCGTGGCATTGATTTTCAGTCCTGCCAGACAAGTATGCAACGGAAATGCCAACCTAATAACTCTTTGATATTATAGCATTATTTAGCGTTATAAAATCTATTTTGTCTGTTCCAGCGTTACCAAAAATGCGCGTTGTTACGAAAATTACCCACCCTTCAAAAAAGAAGAGGCCGCTGTTCAAGCAGACAAAGGTCGTACTTGAAATTCGATCACCACTCTTTTAAAATAACGCGTTCTTCAGCGGCCAGATTCGCAACTCTTGAAAACCAAAGTTGCCCGTCTTCAGGTCAGCTTCAATTGATGCTGCTTTAGATTTCAGGACCCAGCGCATGCGTGGAGGTAACGATGAAGATGTTCGCAGGTATCACTGCGAAGGTAGCCATCTGGTGGATGGGGGTCATTTTGATCTTCAATGGTACGTTCCTGGTCCTCTACCATAATATTCGTCAAATGATGACGATTTCTACGCGTATCGTGGAACGGCAGAATACGATTTCAAGCACCGCTAAAAGAATGATTGAAACCCTGCTGGAAATGGAAGAGGCGGGAAGAAAGTATGCCTTGCTGCAGACAGACAATTACGTAGAACGGTTTGATGAGGGGAAAACGCGGTTTTTCAATGATCTGATAACGGTGATGGCGCTTATGCCAGCGGATAATGCGTCGGCCAGAGGCTGGAAAGCGCTTCACGATGCGTTTCAACCGTACAAGGTAGACCTCCCTAAAAATGGCGCAGCAGAGACGCCCGCACGTTTCTGGATCTCCGAGGAGACACTGACGGCCTGGGCCCATTCAATATCCGAGATGCGCCTGGCAAATGATCAACGCATCAAGGCGTCTAACCTGGAGTTGCATCGCCGGGGAGAATGGGCGTTACGGAGCGGGCTGGTTGTTGCTTTCGTGTGTATGGTTCTAGCTGCAGCAAGCATCCTTTTTTTATACCGTTCCATTATCGGCCCCATTAAAACACTGCTGAAGGGCTTTCAGTCCTTGAGCAGCCAGCAGCCCCAGCAGTTGATCGCCTATGAAAAAGAGGATGAATTCGGACGCTTGGCTGACGCGTTCAATGCGCTGGTCCGGCGGCTGCAGCGTGAAGAGGAGATGCGTAGTGATTTTATCAATATGCTGAGCCATGAAATTCGAACACCTTTGACATCAATCTCAGAATCGGTCAGTTTAATCAATGAGGGGTTGATGGGGCCGGTGAGTACTCGCCAGAGCCGGTTTTTAACCATCGCGACAAAGGAGATCGAGCGGGTTGTGGCCCTGTTGAACCACCTGCTTGAGGTCTCGTCCCTTGAAAAACGTGGGGTGAAGCTTGAAATGACGCCCATTCATCCTCGCGCGTTTATCGAAGACTGTCTTTCGGTCGTCGCTTCTCCGGCAATGGCCAAAAAGATCACACTTGATGTCTGCGTTGACCCGCAGGCGCCGTCGGTGGTGGCCGACCCGGATCGGCTGCGTCAAGTCATGATTAACCTGGTGGATAATGCCATCAAGTTTTCATCACCCGGTGGTGTGGTTACAATTTCCGCCGGCATCGTGGAAGGTCAGAGATGCTTTCGGTTTTCCGTCAGCGATACGGGGCCGGGTATTGCGTCCGGTGAAGATGCCCTTATCTTTGACAAGTATTATCGCAGCCGTGGTGTCAAAGAGCATCTGGATGGCACTGGGCTGGGGCTTACAATCTCCAAACAAATTATCGATGCGCATGGCGGGCGTTTATGGGTTGAAAGCGAGGTCGGTCAGGGCAGCACCTTTTATATTGATCTTTCTGCGGCGGACGGGAAGCGTCTTACGTGATCAGGAACGGTTTTATGGATATTCAAAAAAGACTTGAGCGAAGGCACTCACGGTGGTGGCCATCCTATGGCATTATGGCCGTGTGGTGTGTAATGGGGCTCTTTACCGGAGGCTGTCACTCGTTGTCGGGGCGCAACGCATCTTTGGCAGCAGATGATTCTGCCGAGAATCAGCTGATACAGGCCTATGAAGCCTTTCAAACCCAGCGATATGAACAGGCGCGGCTTCTTTTTGACAGCGTTGCCCGGATGCACAAAACAGGGCCCCTCAATCAACATGCTCGCTACGGCATTGCCTGTGTACAGATGGCGACATCCGAGACCGCTGACGCAATGAAAGAGGCCATGCGTGAGTGGGCTTATTGGTTCCAACTGCAGCCGAAAAAATACACCCATGGAGACCCGCGGTTGCTGGATCCGGTGCTGCATCGCTATGGAATTTATCTGCAGAATGACGCGCAACAGGCAAAAAAATGGCAGGCGGAAAAAAAATGGTTTCAACAAGCGTTAACGCAGAAGCAGTCTCAAATAGAAGTATTACAGGAAAAAATTGATGCCATTGAGGCTATAGACCAGGACATTGAGGAAAAAAAGCGCAAGATAACCCCACCGAACCCTGAGGTGTCCGTTGACAACCCATAAAACAATCCTTGTGGTGGATGATGATGCCCACATTCTAGCGGTGGTCGAAGCGCGGCTGCTCTCCACCGGATACCATGTTCGCACGGCAAATTCAGGCAAGCGCGCGTTGGCCATACTGGAAAAGACCCCGGTTGATTTGATCATATCAGACATGAAAATGCCTGAAATGAACGGAATGGCATTGTTAGCCAAGGTTCATGATGTTCAGCCCGGCGTGCCCGTGGTGATTTTAACGGCCTACGGTACCATCCCCGGAGCAGTGGAATCGATCCAGGCCGGAGCGTTCGATTATCTGACCAAGCCGTTTAAAGGCACCCAGCTGATAGATAAAATTGAGGAGATATTTGCCCGGAAAGCGAAAAAACCATCACGACACGACGGAGAGGTGGCTTCCGAGACAGATTTCTTTTTCGGTCAGAGCGCGGCAATGAAAGGTGTTTACAACCGGATTGAACGGGTGGCCGACAGTCAGGTCACCGTTCTTGTTCTGGGTGACAGTGGCGTTGGAAAAGAACGGGTGGCGGAGCAAATTCATCAAGCCAGCTCTCGCAGAAAAATGCCGTTTATTGTTGTGGATTGCGGTGCAACCCCGGTGAGTCTTTTGGAAAGCGAACTTTTCGGTCATGTAAAAGGGGCTTTTACCCATGCGGTACGAGATAAAAAAGGGCTAATCGAAGCCGCGGATCAAGGAACTCTTTTTTTGGATGAGATTGGAAATATCTCGCCTGAAATGCAGATACGGCTGCTTCGGTTCCTGGAAGACCGAAAAATACGCCGAATCGGCTCTGTCGAAAGCGTTGACGTCGATTGCCGAATCATTGCCGCTACCAATACTGACTTGGAGGCTGATGTACGCAAGGGGCGTTTTCGTGAAGACCTCTTTTATCGCTTGCGGGTGGTCACCATTGTGGTGCCCACCCTGAAAGAGCGAAAGGAGGAGATTCCTGCGCTCGTCAACCATTTTGTGGCCCAGTTTTGCCGGCAGCAGGGAGTGGACCCGGTGACGATCCCGCCTGAAACGATGCAGTGGCTTCTCGCGTACCCTTGGCCGGGGAATATCCGGGAATTGAAAAATGCCGTTGAAGGGGGGGTTTTGCTGTGTCAAAACGGCGTGTTGACGCCTGATGATTTTCATCTTTCACGCGCCGCTGAAAAGGAGACGATTCCGTCAGTGGCACCGCCTCCCATGACCCTGGAAGAGAGCGAAAAAACGGCGATCATATCGGCCCTGAAGGAGACCCGCGGCATTCAGAGCCGCGCAGCCGAAATTCTAGGGATCAGCCGTCGTGCCATTCATTATAAAATAAAAAAATACGCCATCGACGCTGCAACATTCCGCCCGTCGTAATTCTAAGGATTGGCTGACAGGCAAACCAATATCCGGGCTCGGTTACAGGGATATCAAAAGAAAATTTCGCAGGTTTTCTCTGTCTTTTCAAGACTTGACTTGCTTTTTCCCGAAGAAGATGTTCTTGCTGTTCTTCAGTCGCCCAGGATGACGAGGAAGACCCTGATGAAGGAGGAGGCACGGGGTCTTAAACGGTTGAGTATCGTCACAATACCCTGGATCTCATGTGTTTATACGTGACATACAGAAGCTCAGGGATGCAACAGACCGATAAATCGACGCAAACCTGCGCTTGATCCGCAGGCCTGTATCAGCCGGTTTGAGCGGATACGTTTCCAAAAGGTTTTATTTTTTTTGAAGCAGGCATACGGAGGCAGCCATGCAAGACTTTACCCATCAGTTTATTCATCAGTACAAGGACATCGGCGCATTCGGCCTGGACCGGCAAACCGATGAAACGTCCATCAAGGCCATGCTGCAGCAGTTTTCCGACGATACCATGATGGCCACCCTCATTCCCCGGCTGTCAGATGCGGAACTGGAAGCCTTGTACCTGCATCTGCTCAAACTCGTGCAGAACCACCTGGTGGGCGATGAGTATCACGACGTATTTCTGAAACAGCCCCATGCGCATTGACACCGATTTTCGCGTTGCCGTTAACCCGGTATGGATTTCAGCAGTAAGCGGCGAAGGCGAGATCCGAAGGCCTGGGGGGGGGGGGGCAAGATTACATACAGGAAATAGGCGTAATAGTTTGTGTTTACAGTATAACTGTTTTCAAAATTCTGTTGTTTCTCATAGATTTCTCCCCCGCAGGGGGCGTTGAGTTCTATAGACTGATCAATTTGGGAAATCAGGCCAAGAGTAGAATCCACGGGAAACATTCTGGAGATTTTCTTTTGATATAACTTTGCAACAATCTTATCATATAAAGTCGTATTCTCCCTGCTCCCCACCAGGATTTTTTATAAGCCTTTTTCTGTATAATGGCATAAGGTTTCACCTCCGCATACGGATGGCCCCCCTTGAAAAGGGGCCTCGTGAAACCCCATACCCGGATTCATCAGGATCGACATCAATCCCGGGTATGGCCCCGGTAACGGCAGCAGATGGACAGGGGTCTCATGAATCAAACACAGCGCGCATCTGATCGAAAGACAAAACAGCAGCTGACCGCCGGCAGCCTGCCGGTGATCGCCTTGTTGACGGCCGTCCTGTTCTGGGGGGCCTCGTTTTCCACCATGCGGGTGGCGGTGAATCAACTGACCCCGGCATCGGTCATGTGGCTGCGCATGGTCATCGCCTGTATCCTCCTTATCCCCTTTGCAAAACAGCTCCTGCCCGATGATTACCGGAAAGGAGACTGGAAACGGCTGGTTCCCATGGTGCTGTTCCAGCCCTGTCTGTATTTTCTCTTTGAGTCCAATGCCCTGCAGTACACCACCTCTTCCCAGGCCGGCGTCATCTCCGCATCCGTGCCCCTGATCGTTTCCCTGGGCGCGTGGCTGTTTCTGGCAGAACACATTTCCCTGCGCATCATGCTGGGCATGGTGGGGGCCATGGCGGGTGTGTCCTGGCTCACCCTGTCAGGGGACACCAGCGGGCAGGCCTCGCAGCCGCTGCTCGGCAACAGTCTGGAGCTGATCGCCATGATCTGTGCCGCCGCCAATCTGGTGATGGTCAAAGGCCTGAGCCGCCGGTACAACCCCTGGACCCTCACGGCCCTGCAGGTGGTGGCGGGGGTGGTCTTTTTCCTGCCGGGCAGCCGGCATCTTTTTTCTGCAGGGCTTGCCGTCTGGAATCCGTCCCTGGTACTGGTGCTGCTCTTTCTCGGATCTTGTGTCACCCTGGTGGCCTTTGGCTTGTACAATTGGGGAATGAGCCGGATTCCCGCTTCCCGGGCTTCGGCGTTTATCAATCTGGTACCGGTGACTGCGGTGGCCATCGGCTGGGGGATTCTCGGCGAGTCGTTAAGCCTGGTTCAGTGCATGGCCGGCCTGATGGTCATCGGCGGGGTGATGCTGTCCCAGGCAGAAACCAGGTAAGCTGCGGTGCCGGAGAAAGAAAGGGGCGGCAGTTGACGACCCGCTGCCGCCTAACAGCTGCCAGGTTTCCGTGTTTCAACTGGATGCACCGAGCGGCCACCCATCCGGGATCGTCGCCAGGTCCGGGCCTGTGTATACAGGGCTGCGGATCAGACGTCCGGATAGCTTTTGACCAGTACCTGGCGGGGTTTGGCGCCATCAGCAGGTCCCACGATGCCTTCCCGCTCCATGGTTTCGATGATGCGGGCGGCACGGTTGTAGCCGATGCGCAGGTGCCGCTGCACCGCTGAAATGGAAGCCTGCTCGGTTTTTGAGACAAAGGCGACCGCCTCATCATACCGCGGGTCGAATGCGTCTTCGCCCGCTTCAGCCGCTTCTGGTTCCGGTGCTTCGGTGATGGTCTCCACGTAATCGGGTTCACACTGGGCCTTGAGAAAATCGATGACCCGGCCCAGCTCCGTTTCGGAAATATAGGGCCCGTGAATCCGCTGAAGCTTGGCCGTGCCCGGCGGTACAAAGAGCATGTCTCCGTTTCCGAGCAGATTTTCCGCTCCATTGGTGTCGATGATGGTGCGGGAGTCGATTTTCGATGACACCTGGAATGAAATTCGTGTGGGAAAGTTGGCTTTGATGATGCCGGTCAGGACATCCACCGACGGCCGCTGGGTGGCGAACACCAGGTGCATGCCCGCAGCCCGGGCCATCTGGGCCAGCCGGGTGAGGTGGCTTTCCACGTCACGGGAGGCAACCATCATGAGGTCGGCCAGCTCGTCGATAATGATGACGATGTAGGGAAGCGTGTCTTCGCTGATTTCGTTTCGCCGGACCCGGGCATTGAACTGCCGTATATTGCGCACCCGGTGAACGGCCAGGAGATCGTACCGCCGCTCCATTTCCCGGACCGCCCAGTTGAGGGCATTGGTGGCCTTTTTCATGTCCGTCACCACCGGGGTGAGGAGATGGGGAATGTCGTTGTAGAAAGAGAGCTCGATCCGTTTGGGATCGATCATGAGCAAACGCACATGCGCGGGCGTTGATTTGTAGAGCAGGCTGGTGATCAGGGCGTTGAGCCCCACGCTTTTGCCCGTCCCCGTGGCGCCGGCAATGAGGAGATGGGGCATGCGGTCAAGTTCGGCCACCACCGGGTTGCCGATGATGTCCTTACCCAGCCCGATGGCCAGCCGGGAACGGGATGAGACGAACGGAACAGACTGGATCAGCTCCCTGAAGTTTACCGTTTCCCGTGTGGGATTGGGAATCTCGATACCCACCACGTCTTTTCCCGGAATCGGCGCTACGATGCGTATGCTCATCGCTTTGAGGGCCAGGGCCAGATCATCGGTTAGGTTGACGATCTTGCTGATCTTCACGCCCGGTGCCGGCTTGTATTCAAACGTGGTGATCACCGGTCCCGGTGCGATATTGACCACTCCGCCCTTGACACCGAAGTCTGCGAGTTTTTCTTCGAGCCGGACCCGCTGGCGTTCCAGGCGTTCGGGATCGACTTGTGCCTGCTGCCCCGTGGGGGGACTGAGAAAGTCCAGGGGCGGCAGCCGGTAGGCTGCCTGGGGCTGTCCGCCCGGAACAGCAGTGAATCGTCTGAATGGTGGCGGTTGATGCCGGAACGATGTTTTTCGGTGCAAATCCGGCGGCGGCACTGACGACGCGGCAGCTTCCGGTCGCCCTGCTGTTCCGGGGGGATCCGCCGCCGTTTCCGTTGCTGCCGATGCATCGGTTGTCTGGAGCCGTTCGACGTGCGGGTGCTGGCGGGCGTTGATACGGGATATCAGGGCTTCATGGGTGCGGACAAGCTCCGCATGGTCCCGCGCGATGTTCAGCGCGGCAATGAGCAGGGTTTTGAATCTTCCGATATCCCGGTGCCGGGATTCAACGGTACGGATGGACGCGATAAGATGCCGGACCACCGCCTCTGGATCATCCACATGCTCATCTGCCTCGATCTGGTGATTCTCTCCGAACAGCCTGAATGAAATAAGCGTTCCCAACGTGCGAATGTCTTCCTCGTATGCACAATCATCAAGAAAGCGGCAGGACCCTGGTTCCCCAAAATGGATCCTGCCGGGTCGGCCATTATTTAGCATGCAATGGCAGGCGGGCAAAGGGCTTTTTTGCGGCCAGGTGAAATGCGACCGATCATGCCTTGACAGTGGGGGGGAAGAACGCTTAAAATCAGCCAGGGAAAGCTGGAATGGGATTCCGGTTCGCGGTTATGACCGGGCATGCTTTCCATGGACCCTGGCGTGTGCCATCGCAGTGTCATTTTTTGTATGAAGCAGGTCTGCCGCTGACGGTGCCCGGCACTATGAACCTAACAAGGAGAATCGTTATCATGTACCCACGGATCGTCCGGTTGATGGCCGGGCTCTTTTTGATTGGTATGGGCCTTGCGAGTTCGCTGCAGGCCGCAGAAACGGCGACAGGAACCCCCAAGCTGGTTTTTCCCGAGAGTCGTTTTGACTTCAAGAGCGCTATTGACGGCGCGACCATTGTCCATGACTTTGTCGTGAAAAACAGCGGTGATGCGGAGTTGTCCATTAAACGAGTCAAAAGTGGCTGAGGGTGTGCCACGGTAGCGTTTACCCAGCACATTCCCCCGGGCGGGGAAGGAACGATTACGGTTAAAGTGTTTACCAAAGGGTATGGGGGGCGCGAGCTCCACAAAAGCTTCCAGGTCGAGTCCAATGATCCTGACACCCCCACTTCTGCACTCAAGGTCGGCGGCCGGGTCGAGACCTTTGCCACCATTGCGCCCAAACGGGTGCGGCTGAACGGTGTCCTGGGGGAAAAGGTCACGACAACGGTGCGAATTTCACCGCGTAAGGAATATCCGTTCACGATCAAAAACATAAAGGCGCTGAAAGGCGGAAACTTCACCTGGACTCTGGATGAAACGGATGAAAAGGGACAGCCCGTGTACACCCTGTCTCTGGAAGCCACCGGGAAAAAAACCGGCCGCTTTTTTGATACACTGCTCATCGCAACTGACAGCAGCGTAAAAAAAGAGCTGCAGCTGCGGGTGTTCGGAAATATTTACGAAGCGGCAGCTCAGTAAACAGACGCGCTGCCTGACGGCAGGTCTGAGAGTGGATACATACGGAGCGCCCCGCACTGGCGGGGCGTTTTTTTTTGAACAGACGAAAAAAACGAGAACAGGGATATCGGTTAGTGGGGAGGCGGCATTGACGGACTGTGTCGAGAAGACTGTATTGAGGGGCGTTTTGAAGGTGGTGGTGTTTGACTGTGACGGGGTGATGTTTGATACCATCCGGGTGAATACCGAATATTACAACCGCATCCTGGCCCGACTGGGAAAACCGGCCATGACGCCGGACCAGTTCGCCTTTGTTCATAAACATACGGTGGCTGAGGGGATGCGCCACCTGTTTCCGGATCCGGCGGAGCTGAAGGCGGCCCTATCATTTCGGAGCGATATCAACTACCGGGATCTGATTCCGTTCATGGAAATGGAGCCAAGCCTAAAACCCTTGCTCACCAGGCTGAAACCCCGGTATCAAACCGCTATTGCCACCAACCGTTCAGATACCATGCCCCTGATCCTTTCCTTGCACGGCCTTGAAGACGCTTTTGATTGTGTGGTGACGGCCCTTGATGTGTCGCGCCCCAAACCAGACCCTGAAGGCCTTGAGAAAATTCAGCATCATTTCGGTGTCGATGCAGGAGAAATGATCTATATCGGGGACACGGTGTTTGATCAGCAAGCGGCGATGGCGGCCGGGGTTCCCTTTGTTGCGTACGGCGACCCCGCCCTGGATGCGGATCTGCATATCTCTGCATTGTCGGAGCTGATGCCCCTACTGGTTACCTAAGCCGTTTTGTTCACCGCAGTCCGGGCATTGCCAGGTGATACCATTGCAGGACATGCCCCAGAAGTTCTCGAGCAGGCACTCCTGGCAGATGGCAAACCCGCAGCGGCACCGCCAGCAGAAAGGCTGCTCCTGCCGGCAGCAGGCACAGTGCCGGGTGGCTTTCCGTTTCCGGCGTTCCCGGTAGGCTGATCGTTTTTTCGGTTCCATAGGCTGACGTGTTCCTGATCGTCGATACAAAGAAACGATAGAATCATCTGCATAACGCAAACCGGTCCGTGCTGGCAAGGCCGAACCGCAGGGTGGAGGAAAAAATGGCAGAAAAGAAAACCGTCTATCTTATCGACGGCACCGCTTACATCTACAGAGGCTTCCATGCGGTACGGGGGCTCTCGAATTCCAGGGGGATGCCCACCAACGCGGTTTTCAGCTTTACCCGCATGCTGATGAAGCTGCTCGAGACCGCCCAGCCCGATTATCTGGTTATGTTTTTCGATGCCAAAGGTCCGACCTTCCGTCATGAGATGTATGCAGACTACAAAGCCAACCGTCCGCCCATGCCCGACGACCTTGCGGTTCAGATTCCGTATATCAAGTCCGTGACCCAGGGATTTTGTATTCCCATTGTCGAGATGGCCGGGTTTGAAGCGGATGATCTTATCGGCACCTACGCGGTTCAGGCTGCAGCCGCCGGATTTGAGGCTGTCATGGTGACCGGAGACAAGGATTTCATGCAGCTGGTGGGGGACAACCGGCGGATTTTTGATCCCATGAAGGATCGGTGGGTAGATCAGGCGGTCATCGCCGCAGATACCGGGCTGACGCCAGGGCAGATAGTCGATATGATGGGATTGTCCGGCGATACGGCGGACAATGTGTCCGGCGTGCCGGGAATCGGCCCCAAGACCGCCCAGGCCCTGATCCAAACCCACGGCACCCTGGAAGGACTTTACGGGGCCATGGACACCCTCAAGGGAAAACGGAAAGAAAATCTGGAAACATTTCGGGAGCAGGCGTTTTTGAGCCGGGATCTGGTCCGGATCAAGACCGATGCGCCGGTTCAGTTTGATGCAGAGGCCATCAAGCGACAACAGCCGGATCGCAAGCTGTTGTCTGCCCTGTTCCAGGAGCTGGAGTTCCGCACCCTGCAGCAGACATTCTTTGATGAAACGCCGGCACCGGAAAAAAACTATAGGGCGGTCACAACCGATGACCATCTGACCGAGCTGGCCGCGCGCCTGTCGTCTGCCGGGCTTTTTGCCCTTGATACCGAGACCACGGGGTTAGATCCCATGCAGGCGGGTCTGGTAGGTATCTCCGTGGCCCTGGAACCGAATGCGGCCTGGTATATTCCTGTGGGTCATACCCGCGAAGCCGCCTCGGTTCAGCTGCCTTTGGATCGGGTCAGAGCCGTGCTTGGTCCGGTGCTGGCCGATGCCGGGGTCAAAAAGGTGGGGCAGAATATCAAGTATGACTGGATCGTACTTGAACGCCACGGGTTTTCGTTGGCAGGCGTGTGTTTTGACACCATGATCGCTTCCTACCTCCTGGATCCGGGAAAACATGCCCACGGGCTGGACCAGATTGCCATGGAACATCTGGGCCACCGGATGATTGCCTATGAATCCGTGGCCGGAAAAGGCAAAACCGCGATCTGTTTTTCAGCGGTACCCCTTGATCAGGCCGTTTCCTATGCCTGCGAAGATGCTGACATCACCTTGCAGGCGTATCAGTTGTTTGCTGAAAAACTGGATGCCCTGGACCTCACGGCATTGATGCAGGATGTGGAAATGCCTCTGGTACCGGTGCTCATGGACATGGAAACCACCGGCGTACGTGTGGACCGAACCGTGTTATCCGATTTGTCTGCGGCCTTTGAGACGGAACTTGCCCAGGTGGAAGCGGCGGTGTTTGCCCTAGCCGGAGAGACGTTCAACCTCCGCTCTTCCCAGCAGTTAGGCGCGGTCCTGTTTGAAACCCTGGGCCTGCCGGTGGTGAAAAAGACCAAAAAGAAAACCGGGTATTCCACGGATGTGGGGGTGCTGACAAAACTGGCAGCACAGCATGAAGTTCCGGCCCTGGTGCTGCGCCACCGGACCCTTGCCAAGCTCAAATCCGCGTACACGGACAACCTGCTGGACCTGATCCATCCGGAGACGGGACGGATCCACACCTCGTTCAATCAGACCGTCACCGCCACCGGCCGGTTGTCCAGCTCAGATCCCAATCTCCAGAATATCCCCATCCGCTCGGATGAAGGCCGCCGGATCCGGAGCGCTTTCATTCCCCGGGAGGGCTGGGAGATACTCTCTGCCGACTATTCCCAGATTGAACTCCGGGTGCTGGCCCATTGTGCGGATGATCCCACCCTGATCAACGCCTTCAGAGAAGAAGAAGACATTCATACAAGGACCGCGGCCGAGGTGTTCGAGTCCCACCCGGATCTCGTCACTGACGAGCTGCGGCGACAGGCCAAAGCCATCAACTTTGGCATCATCTACGGGATGGGGGCATTCCGGCTGTCCCAGGAACTGGGCATCAGCCGGAAAATGGCCCAGACCTATATCGACCATTACTTCAGCCGGTATCCCCAAGTGAAACGTTTCATGGACGCATGCATCAAAGCAGCTGAAAAGACCTTGTGCGTGAAAACCCTGCTCGGCCGGATCCGGCGGCTGCCGGATATGGGCAGCACCAATAAGAACCTGCGCCAGGCTGCGGAACGTCTGGCCGTGAATACGGTGATCCAGGGCACGGCGGCCGATCTCATCAAACTGGCCATGATACGGGTGTCCGCTGCCATGAAGGCGGAAGGGCTTGCTTCCGCAATGCTGCTGTCGGTTCACGATGAAATGGTCTTTGAAGTGCCGCCTGAAGAAAAAACAATCATGGCAGCCCTGGTCAGGCGGGAGATGGAGGGCGTTGTCGATTTCTCCGTGCCCCTCAAGGTGAATCTGGCCTGGGGTAAGAACTGGACGGATGCGCATTGATGCATTGTTTTAGAATCAAACCGCTTGCAATGCTTGGCGGCACAGAAGATGCGCTAAAAAGCATTTTCCAAAGTTGCCTCTGACTCTGTCTGGGTAACATATGATGAAACCGGCAATTATGAGAGGAAGATCGGACTTGTAAAAGAGGCGTTATCCGATGCCCGGGTAATGACCGCAGCGACCTATCGCAGATTTAAGCGCCAGTTTGACACGTTAAAAAGCCGTTACACCACAACCGATTCAGACAACAAGGTGAAGCACCATTTTGAGCTGCTTTCCGTCGAGGCGTATGCGCACGGCGTTTTTATACTCGCAGACGGGGTCACCGAATATCCCAAACCGTCCATAAAATCAAAAGTTCGGTCATTGACAGCTGTTTTGGGCAGGCCACACCCTTCCCGGTATCAGCGCGCAGCTGGGCGTACAGGAGGAAGACATCCAGCTTTCAGGTGATCAGGCAGCGGCCAGCAACCCCCCCTGGATCAACCTGGGTGTGGATCTGATGCTTGTGATCGGAAAGGCCACGCTGTTTAACGAGCAGAGAGAATAGATTCCGTTAGTGCCGGCATCCCTTCAGAGCGTGGTCGCCCTTGCGCTGGCCGGTGAACGAACCACCTATGACTATGAAAAAGGCATAACCGCAGCGTATATGGTGAGGGAGACCTTTGACGTAAACAAGGACGGTGTACCTGACGAAGTGCTGATCTGCCCGGAAGCAATGGTGGGTCAGGCCCATCTGCCCTGCCTGAGACACCCGTTGCCGCGGCCAGTGGTTGACCCGGGTAACGGTACAGCGCCTCAGGATCCAGGGTACCGGGATGTGCCCCGGCTGTGGGATCTCTGGATGGTCAGGGTGGATGAAAACGGAAATATCATCTATGACGCGGACGGCGATCCGGTATGCGAGCCGGATTTTTTTGATCGGGGTCTGTTGAAACCCTGAAATCCCGATTTTTATAACTATGTAACCATAAAAATAGTTAGATCTCCTTTATTTTTTGATAGATAAAATGATTGCGTTTCCCTCTAAAAATAGT
>PDTL01000028.1 GCA_002748835.1 Deltaproteobacteria bacterium | reverse complement strand
ATACTTGTGTCTGTTTCATGGGACCTCCTTTCTGGTCCCTTTTAACAAACCGGACAGTTTATTTGTTCTTGCTTAGGACAGTTTATTTGTTTCTAACAGTTGGTAAAGAATGACTTGACAGCATTTACCACCGGTGATACTATATTTTTTATTTTTGGGTGATCGTCTAATGGTAGGACTGCAGACTCTGACTCTGCCTGTCGGGGTTCGAATCCCTGTCACCCAGCCAGCATGCAAAAGGACAACCGTCTTTGGTTGTCCTTTTTTTTGTTTCTTGGAAATCTGGCTTCAAAAATCAAATTTTTTTACATGCCTGAAAATAGAGCATGCCTCCGTTGGTGGCAATGCAGGTAAAATCGAGATGATTTGCGTGACAAGCCGCCTGCACATCATCGGTGGTCAAGGCATGAAACTGGGGGCGGCTGGCATATTTACCCCAGCCTTTGTCAAAAGCAGCATCAATACCCAGTACAGGTAAAGCACCTGTTAAAACACCCTGAGGACCAAGGCTTTGAGCTGCGGCCATGAGTGTTTTCTCCCAGTCAGGAATCATATGCAGGGCCGTATCCGTTACCACCCGGTCAAAATTGTGACCGGAAAAAATGGGATCCTCGGCGTTGGCCCGAATTAAACGACACCGGGTAAATTTTTTTCGCCTGGCGCGTCTTGCGGCTTTTTTGAGCATTTCATAGGATATATCAAGCCCCGTATACGCATTGTCCTTGTCCAGGCAGTCAATCAGCCCGCCTGTGCCGCAGGCCAGGTCAAGGATTTTCGCCTGACGGACAGAACCGATCAGTTCCTGCCAGATACGGGTGTGCCGTCTAGGACTGGCCTTATGAATTTTTGACCGGATAATATATTTCATGGACAGATCATAAAGCGGAGAAAAAAAACGAAACTGTTTTTTGTTTTTTTCATTGGCCGCAGACAGATCAGCAGGCAGCAGATCAATTATATTATTTTTATCCGGCGGGGGAAAAGACATGATTTTTCCTTTTGTATGAAAAATTACGGGGTGCACAAAAAATGCAGATTAAAGCCATCATCGGGCATCTCCTGGGCGGTAACTGTTGAAAAGCCGGCCTGCCTGAGCAGGTCCAGGGCCTGTTGTTTTCCCCACATCATCCCAAGGCCCGAACCGTTGTCATTCAGCCCAATGGGCATGCAGTGCATCAGGCTCACCGTGTACAAAAACGGTCCCATGGGATGGTCGGTATTGTCCTGGATAGCGGTGGCAGCCTTGATGTCGATCATGGAAAAAAGGCCGCCCTGGCGCAGCATATATTTCACCCCTTTCAAGGCGTCCAGGGGATGGGACTGGTCGTGGATGGCGTCAAAGGCGCAGACATAGTCAAAGTGCTTGCAAAAGGCTGGGGTATCACGGATTTCAGCGGCGTCCTGGTTGATGAACACGATATTGGACAATTCGTAAGTTTCGGCCAGGGATCTGGCCTGTTCAAGTGCCTGTTCATGGGTGTCCATGCCGACAAATTCAGAGGCGGGATAGGCCTGGGCCATGAGGCAGGTCGCCACACCCTGGCCACAGCCCAGGTCGCAGACCCGGATGCCCTTTGTCAGACGCTTTTCCAGCCGGCCCTGATCAACACTGGGAATAAACGCCTGGATTAATACCTTACGGTGTTTGGCATCTGCCAGCTCGGACATAAAGGCCTGGAAGTCGGGATAGGTGGAAAAGGGAACCCCCTGGCCAGTTTTAAATCCCCGGATTACCGCGTTCATGGCACAGGCGGTCAGCAGGGGTATCTCCTGGGTGTACACCCCCATGTTGCTGCTCCCGGCCCGCCTGCACAGCAGATCTCCATGAGCGGGCGGCAGGAAAAAAGAGTCATCACCCGCCTGCCCGCTTGTCATTTCGATAATGCCGCCGGTGACCATGATGCCCAGCCACTCCTTGAGATAACGGCTGTGCAGCCCCGTTGCCCCGGCGAGCTCCTCAAGGGTAAAGGCGGCGTGTTTTTCATCCATGACATCAAATATTTCAAGGGCATAGCCCATGGACAGCGCCAGGTTCAGGGCCCCGTCATTGAGAATCCGTACCAGTTTTTCAGAAAAATCAGCCATGCCGAGCCTCCAAAGTAAAAGGCGAACGATGGAATCTCTCCGTTTATTTTGGTGGAAAAAACCACGCCCTTTGGGCGTGGTCAGCGTTCAATGGCTTTGCCAGCTGAACGCTGCTGGCTCATAAGTTATCAACGCGCTAAGTTGTCCCCACAACAATAAGAGAAAGGAGTAACAAATGAGCCATTTTAAGAAGTTATCACATATGGTATGGCATTGCCAGTATCCTATCGCCTGGATACTGAAATACAGGTTTCGTATTTTGAATGCTGCCGTTGGGAAAGCAGTAGAGCAGTGCATAAAAAGGTTCAGTGAACAGAAGGGTTTGTGATGTTTTGGAGTTGAAGATCCAACGAGATCACGTTTATTTGGTAGTAAAGGTTCCGCCCAAGATATCGATATCGAATTTTTTTGGGTATTATCATAAGGAAGAACCGTCATAAGGCTGTTTAACAAATTAGAGCGCCCCCCGACAAATAATTTGCCGGGGGACGGACGTTTTAGTCAGCTCTCGATTTTCCGGTCCCCAGCATACAACGCCAAAATGCGGTCTCTGTAACGTGCGAACACTGCGTTGCGTTTGAGTTTGGATGTGGGGGTAAGCTCTCCGGCTTCCTGGGTGAATTCCGCCGGCAGCAGCGTAAACGCCCGGACCTGTTCCACGCGGCCCAGGTGTTTTGTCTGTTCATCGATCCGTCCCCGGTAAAAGGCAACCATATCCGGGTGAGCCACCAGATCCGTGCGTGTCAGGCCGGACAGCCCCATGGAGAGTGCCAGGTTGTCAAGCATGGAAAAGGCCGGAACCACCAGGGCGGAGATGAAGGGCAGTCCGTCTCCCACAACCATGGCCTGCTCCACGTAAATATCCTCTTTGATGGCGGTTTCAACGGTCTGGGGAGAAATGTTTTTGCCACCGGCCGTAATGATGATCTCCTTGATCCGATCCGTAATTTTGATATATCCCTCTGTTGTGATTTCTCCCACGTCTCCGGTTTTGAGCCAGCCATCTTCGGTGAGGGCCTCTCGTGTGGCGTCCTCCCGGTTCCAATAGCCGTTCATCAGGCAGGGACCTGACGCCTGAATTTCACCGTCGTCGGAAACCCGGGTTTCGATCAGGGGGATGGGCTTGCCGCAGGTGCCAAAACCGATATCTTCCGGCGTACAGACACAGATGGGAAAAAGTTCCGTCAACCCGTACCCGACTCCCAGGCGGATGCCGGCATGGACAAAAAACGCGTTGATAGCCGGATTCAAGGCCGCACCGCCAGCATGAAAAAATTTTGCGCGTCCCCCCACCACATCTCTGATTTTGGACAGCACCAGCTTGTCAGCAACCGCATGTTTCACGCGCATGCTCAACGACGGACGCTCTCCAGCTTTGGTGACCGCATAAAATGCCGCTCCCATTTCTAGAGACCAGTGGAACAATTTTCGTTTGAGCCGCGACGCTTTTTTCATTTCTTCGTAAATTGTCCCGTAAATTTTTTCCCAGACCCGGGGGACGCTGACCATATAATGGGGCCGGACTTCGGTAAAATAGGCCTTTACCTCTCTCGGATCATGGCAGTAATGATTTTCCGCCCCCCGGGAAAGGATAAACCAGGTCCAGCTGCGTTCGAACACATGGCTTAAGGGAAGAAACGCAAACGAGACATCCGCCTCACCGACGGGCATGAGATATCCGGTGCCAAAAAGTGCGGCCAGCAAGTTTTCATGGGTGAGCATCACACCTTTGGGCGGTCCGGTGGTGCCAGAGGTGTAGATAAGGGTATACAGGTCTGACGATTTTCCTTCACTCAGCCGTTTTATAAGCTCCGGCTGATGGCAGTCATCTGCACCCAGCGAAAGAAACGACGCCATGGCGTAGCTCCCCTGTGTATCCGCTACTGCAACATGAGATGAGAAGGCAACAAGGGTATGAAGCGGACCATTGTTTTCAAGCAGAGCACACACTTTGTCATACTGTTCCTGGTCATTGACAAATAGAACATCAATACCGGCATCCTGAACAATGTACGCCGCTTCTTTCCCGGAATCGGTGGCATAGATGGGGACCGTCACCCCGCCGATGGACAGAATGGCAAGGTCTGCAATGGTCCACCATGCCCGGTTCTGGGAAAAAATACCCACACGGTCCCCTGCCTTGACACCCGAAGCGATCAGCGCCCTGCCCAGCGTGTCCGCCCATTCTCCCATTTCCCGCCAGGTGACCGATGTCCAGGGGCCGTCTGCACGATCGCGCAAAGCCACTTTATCTCCGTAACGGGCGATTCGTCGGCGCATCATACGGGCAAGGTGCTGCTCCTCTTGAAGGTAGGACTGAAACTCAGATGCGTGATTGGGTGTCATGAAACTTCCTTCCGGTTTGAAATGTAATCAGCATTTCATCGATTTGGGATCATAAATACCCTAGGTTTCATTTTAGAATCAAGGGCAAGTCGACCTGCTAAAGGATCTCGGGTAATTGTGTATACGCATCGGATTGGCTGGGGCTTTTGTCCCCTGGCCTCTGTTGAACAGTTTTCACCAGGAGGGAAATCTTTTCTCGCGATTGGTTAAAAACTGTATTGCAATTATCGGGTTGACACAGATTGAATCCGGAACCGATGAGGAAGCCCCATGCCGGACACGCAGACGCTGCTGAAAACCCTTGCCTTGCTCCAGCGTGAAAGCAGATTTCTGCAAGACGAAAATCGCCAGCTGAGGATGCGCCTGGGAATGCCTGAGCACTGCCAGGCCCATCTGACTGGAAAACAGGGAGAATCAGAAGGGCAAAGCGGGGTATGCGGGCATGGGGTATCGTGTAAAAGGCGAGGACCTGCCGACAGCACCCCTGGATGTCATTTTTGACAAGGAAAGTTTTTTGCCTGTGTTCACGCAGGATCTGGTGACAGCGAAAAAAGAGATTTTGATCGTCAGCCCCTTTGTCCGGAAAATGCGGACAACCCAGATGCTGACCTATCTGGGTGCGGCACGCCGAAAACAGATCCGGGTGGCGGTAATCACCCGGCCCCTATCGGATTTCAATCTGAATGAAACCCCACCCGTACGCGCTATTCATAAAATGATCTCCGATCAGGATATCCCGCTCACCTTCAAGCCGAACATCCATCAGAAGTTTGCTGTCATTGACCAGAAAACCGTCTGGTACGGAAGTTTCAACCTGATGAGCTTCGGCAGCGCAAAGGAGAGTATCATGAGAATCAAAAGCACCCCTATTACAGCAGCGCTGATCAAGCAGCTGGGTTGACAGATGATCAAAATACGATGCCGGCGATTCAGTTTCTACCGGCTAAAACGGTGTATCGGATCGATCCCGATCCCGGTACTGGACGGCTTCCGCCACATGGGCTGCGGTAATCGATTCCGTTCCGGCCAGATCCGCCAGGGTCCGTGCGATCTTCAGAATCCGGTTATACGCCCGGGCCGACAGCCCAAGCCGCTCGATCGCCGATGTCAGAAGCGATGATCCCGCATCATCCAGTGGGCAGAAATGCGTGATATGACGGGCATCCATCCTTGCATTGCACCGGACATCCGTTCCGGCAAACCGGTGCGCCTGTCGCTCCCGGGCATCCACCACCCGATCCCGGATCGCTGATGACAGTTCTCCATCACCGATCTGCATGAGATCCTTTGTATCCACAGCCGGCACCGCGATTTGAATATCGAACCGATCCATGAGCGGGCCGGACAGGCGGGACTGGTACCGCCGAATCTGTGCCGCCGTGCATCTGCAAGTGTTTCGGGGATCGCCATAATAACCGCAGATACAGGGATTGCTCGCCCCGATCAGCATCACAGACGCGGGGTAGGTGATGGTGGTCATGGCACGGGAAATGGTTACCTCACGATCCTCCAGGGGCTGGCGCATGGCTTCAAGCACCGGCCGTTTGAACTCGGGGAGCTCGTCCAGAAACAAGACCCCGTTATGGGCCAGGCTCACTTCTCCGGGCCGCGGGTTATGGCCGCCGCCAATGAGCCCGGCATCGGAAATGGTGTGATGGGGGGCACGGAACGGACGCGCTGTGAGCAGGGAGACCCCCGGCGGCAGCATGCCGCAGACCGAATAAACCTTTGTGGTTTCCATGGCTTCGTGAAAATCCATGGGGGGCAGGATGGTGGAAAGGCGCCTGGCCAGCATTGATTTACCCGACCCCGGCGGTCCGGTCATAAAGAGATTATGCCCCCCGGCTGCCGCCACTTCCATGGCCCGTTTGGCATACTCCTGGCCCCGGACCTCGCTGAAGCAGATTCCCTGATCTGCGGGTGTAGACACTGCGGCCCCCCCCAGGTACGGCTGGGGCATAAGCATCCCGGTTCCCCTGAAGTACGCAACCACGTCCGGCAAGGCGGGTGCTGGCAAGACCCGAATCCCTTCGACAGCAGCCGCCTCAGTGCCGTTCTCCGGGGGAACCACAATCCCCCGATACCCCATATCCCGGGCCGCGACGGCCATGGGCAGTATCCCGTTCACCGGTTTGATGCGGCCGTCCAGGGAGAGTTCGCCCATCATGAGATATCGGGACAGGGCGTTTCGGGGAAGCAAATCGGTCGCAGCCAGAATACCCATGGCAATGGGCAGATCAAATCCGGTCCCGTCTTTCTTAATATGGGCCGGTGCCAGGTTCACCGTGATCCGGTCTGCGGGAAACCGGTACCCGGCATTTACGATGGCGGATTTTACCCGCTCCTTGCTCTCCTTTACGGCTGCTTCCGGAAGTCCTACGATGGTGAATGCCGGTAATCCAGACGCAATATCGACTTCCACTTCAATCACATGGGCATCTATACCGATCACGGCACTGCTGAGGGTTCGCGCCAGCAAGGTATTTTCCCTTCATTGACGCCCGATACGGCGGGACAGCTTTACATTTTGCGTGATTGAGATTATACAGGAGTGTAAAGCTAGCCGGCATTCGGACACGGTGTTAAGATGATCAAAGCCATCGTTAAGATGTATACCATCTGAAATGACACGTCCAGACCGGAAATGCAAACCGTTCATGCATGCGCGCCTTGATAAGGATGAGTGAATGACCTTTCCCCAACACCAGCGAACACTTGGAAAAGCCGTCAGCTGCAGCGGTGTCGGTGTGCACTCGGGCAAACCCGTAAACCTGACCCTGAAGCCGGCCTCTACCAATCACGGCATTGTCTTTGTCCGCACGGATCTGCCGGATGCGCCGTCGATTCCGGCCATTTTCCACAAGGTGATTGATACGAGCATGGCCACGGTTATCGGTGAAAACGGGGTCATTGTTTCTACCATCGAGCATCTCATGGCCGCGTTCAGCGGGATGGGAATCGACAATGCCCGGGTGGAAATCGATGCCTATGAAATGCCCATTCTGGACGGCAGCGCGCTTCGGTATGCGGACATGATCGCAGACGCTGGCGAGGTGACCCAGGACGCGCCCCGGTGCTACCTGATTCTGAAAGAACCCCTCCATCTTGCCGAAGGCGACAAATCCGTCTCCATTGAACCGTATGACGGTTACAAGATTACCTGCACCATCGAATTCCCCAGCCCGGTGATCGGGAAGCAGTCGCTGTCTGTTGATATTACAGGTGAAACGTTTTCAAACGAGATAGCGGGTGCCCGGACCTTTGGCTTTTATCATGAACTGGAACACTTAAAGCTCATCGGCCTTGCCCGGGGCGCCACATTAGATAGCGGCATTGCCATTGACGGAGAGGCCCTCATGAATCCCGAAGGACTTCGATTTGACGATGAATTTGTCCGCCACAAACTTCTGGACTGCATCGGAGATTTTTCCCTCATGGGCCTTCCCCTGAAGGCCCATGTGATCACGGTCAAGTCCGGGCATGCCTTCAACCATACCCTGCTCAAGGCCTTGTTCGAAAATAAATCCATCTGGGAAGCACGGCTGCTCTGAGGCTTTATTTTTAAATTGTCTTTATTTTCAAAATGATAAAAACCCTACCTGTGGAGATTCTCTACACCACCGTTCAGCAAGCATGTTACTTTTTCTTGAAAACTCCTTGCCTGATGACAGATATTCAATTATAACTTATAATAATTGTTTATAAAATCAATCTAACTCAATCTGCGCCGACCCGCGCAGCGAAACGGGCGTTCCTAGGGTACATACTATATGAAAAATTTCTTTTTCCTGTTTCTTGCGCTCATGCTGACAGGGGTTGCCTCCCCGGTGTTTGCGGATGAAAAAGCCCGCATCAACAATATGACCATTCAGTATACGGATGAAACGCTGGCCGTTGATCTGGATGTTACCGGTGCGTTCATCAACCGCATTGACAATGCCATTCAGTCCGGTGTTCCCACCACGTTTTCGTTTTTCATCTCCCTGCACCAGGTGCGCAAGCTCTGGATGGATAAAAAACTGGCGGCAGTGGAAGTGGTTCACACCATCACATATGACCCCATCAAAAAGAAATATACAGTCAACCGTTCCTGGGATGAAGAACCTCCGCTGATCACCGATGATTATGAAGCTGCACGTATCCTTATGACCCATGTCAAAGGTCTGACGATTTCCGACTTGGATGTCATGAAGAAAGGAAAACGATACACCATCAGTGCCAAAGCGGAGCTTAACAAACGCACCCTTCCCCTGAGGCTTCATCAGGTGCTTATCTTCATGGCGCTGTGGGACTTTGAGACCAAGTGGAAGCGCATCGAATTCACATATTGAGTATGCATATGCTCTTTTCCTCCGTTCCGTCTCCCCGGTCAGACAGTGAGCAGAACCGTCGACGGCGGGAAGTGATCATCATTATCTTTCTGATGATTGCCGTAAGCGCGCTGACCTTTATTGAGACCCGCATCAGTAATTTTGGTGCCGATATCCCCATCTCCAGTACCATCCTCCTTTTTATCCTGATTAATATCAATTTGTTGCTATTGCTGCTGCTAATCTTTCTGGTGTTCCGGAATGTGGTAAAGCTCTATTTCGACCGGCGCCGAAAAGTTGCCGGGGCGCGGCTCAGAACCAAGCTGCTGGTCGCCTTTGTCTCGCTTACCCTGCTGCCGGCAGTGGTGCTCTTTATTTTTTCCGTCTACTTCATCTCCACGAGTCTTGCCTTCTGGTTCAATGCGCCTGTAGACCAGGCCCTTCAGAATTCACTGGCTGTGGGCCGTAGTCTCTATGAACAGATGGAGGTCCGGAATCAATTCTTCATTGATCGGGCCGCCTTTCAGATCCAGTCACGGCAGCTGCTCAGTCCGGGAAATGAAACCCGGCTTGCCAATTACGTCCAGGTGATGCAGCGCGCCTTTAACCTGGACGGTGTCGAGGTCTACCATGGTCCGGATACAGACGGCGTTTTCCCTCGGCTGGCCTATGCCATGGAAGACACAATCGCTCCGGACGCGTTTACGCCCATCGAAGACGGAGCCCTGGAACGCTACGATGCGTCGGTTCCCGTATTTACCGAGATCTATTCGGTTCCCGATGGCGAACTGGTCCGGACAATCGGCACGATTCCCTTTCATGCGCCGCTTCAGGCGGTCCAGGGATATCTTGTGATTTCTGTCATGCTGCCGGCAGATCTGGCCGGAAACCTGGCTTCCCTTTCCCGGGGTTACGGAGAGTACCAGCAGGTGAAACTGCTCAAACGACCGGTCCAGATCACGTACTATATTGCGCTCTCTATTGTGGGGCTGCTCGTGGTCTTCTCTGCGGTGATGTTTGCGTTTTATATCGCCAAATCCATCACCATCCCCATCATGGACCTGGCTGAGGGGACCCGGCGCGTTGCGGAAGGAGATTTGAGTGTACACATCGACTCTGGCGGAGATGATGAAATCGGTATCCTGGTGGAATCCTTCAACCGAATGACCCGAGATCTGGGTATCAGCCGGGAACAGCTGAGCCTGTCCACCCGCATGCTTCATCACCAGAACCAGGAGATCGAAGAACGTCGGCGGTACATGGAGACCGTGCTGAAAAACGTCTCCACCGGCGTGGTCTCCATTGACCCGGACGCCCGGGTGACCACCATCAATACGTCTGCGGAAAAAATGCTGGGTTTGACCAGCGCGGAAGCTCAGGGCAAGGCACTTCACGAGCTGCTGACCGATCAGCAGACCGATGCCATGGATCGTCTCATGGCCGCCATCTATTCAGAAAACGACGAGGCCATGTTCGGCATTACCCTGTCTGTGGACAATCGCCACCGGAGTCTGGCCGTCCATTACAACCGGCTCAGGGACGAGGTGGGGAATCCCCTGGGTGCCGTACTGGTGTTCGATGATCTGACCGAGTTGGAAAGAGCCCAGCGCATGGCTGCCTGGCGGGAAGTGGCCCGACGAATCGCCCATGAGGTCAAAAATCCTCTGACACCCATATCCCTGTCTGCCCAGCGCCTGAAGCGTAAATACGGTCCCCATATCGCCGACCCGGTGTTTGAGGAATGTACACGGACCATCATCGACCACGTGGACCTGATCCGGAATCTGGTGAACGAATTTGCCGCATTTGCCAGATTCCCCACAGCCGACCCCAAACCCTGCAGCATTTCCGACATCGTGGAAGAATCGGTGGCCCTGTACCGCGAAGGCCACCCCAACATCCGGTTTAAGGCCCGCCTGGGAACGAATATCCCCATTCTCTACCTGGATCGTCAGCAAATGAAGCAGGCCATGATCAATCTGATTGACAATGCTATTGCCGCGATTAAAAACCATGGCACCATCACCCTCCAACTCAGCTATTGCCCGGAAGCACGACGGGTCCGGTTAGAGATTGCCGACACCGGTAAAGGGATACCGGACGCGGAAAAAAACCGTCTCTTTGAGCCTTATTTTTCGACCAAGACCTCGGGAATGGGATTGGGGCTGGCCATTGTCAGCTCCATTGTTACCGACCACAGGGGAACCCTCTCCGTCTCCGACAATCTGCCCCAGGGCGCCTGTTTTACCCTGGAGTTTCCCGTAGCGCCCCCGGTTGCAGGCGCTGATGGCCGCAGTACGACGGAACTGCCCACGGAATCGCTTTCCTCAAACCGTTTAGACAAAGGATAGCCCGACCATGTACCCAACCATTTTGGTGGTGGACGACGAAGTTTCCATTTTACAGTCCCTTGGCGGCCTTCTCTCGGACGAGGGGTTCGAGGTGCTTACAGCCGGAAACGGCTATGAAGCCTTGAAAACCATTGAATCCGGAGCACCGGATCTTGTTCTTCTTGACATCTGGATGCCCGGATTCGACGGTGTGGAGACCTTGAAGGAAATCAAAAAGATCACCCCCTTGTTGCCCGTGATCATGATCACGGGCCATGGTACCATTGAAACCGCTGTGAACACCATTAAGTTCGGCGCCTATGATTTCATTGAAAAGCCCATCTCCTTTGACAAAGTGGTGGTGGCCATCAGTAATGCACTGAACTTTCGGAAACTTCAGGAAGAGAACCGTTACTTACGGACCCGCGCCATTGCCAGGCACGCCATTGACGGCATGAGCCCGGCCATCGAGATGCTGAAGCTCCAGGTGATTCAGGCGGGACCCAGTGAATCGGCGATTCTCATTTCCGGCGAGCATGGCACTGGAAAAGAGCTCGTCTCCCGAAATATCCATCAACTCAGCCCCCGGGCGGAATCCCCACTGATAACCGTTAACTGCGCAGAGATCCCTGATCACCTGATGGAAAGCGAGCTGTTCGGCCATGAAAAGGGGGCTTTTACCGAGGCCACAGCAAAAATGCGGGGCAAATTCGAGCTGGCCGAAGGCGGCACCCTGTTTTTCGATGAAATCGGGGAACTCAGTTTAAGCAGCCAGGCCAAGCTCCTTCGAGTCCTCGAAGACGGCACCTTCCGCCGGGTGGGCGGTTCCCGGGAGTTTAAAACGGATGTCCGGGTCATTGCAGCCACCCGCCATCACCTGGAATCCCGCATTGCGGCCGGTCATTTTAGGGAAGATCTCTTTTATCGGCTCAATGTGGTGCCCATCACGGTGCCCCCGCTCCGGGAACGGAAAGCGGATATCCCCATCCTTGCATCGATTTTTTTAAACCAGTTTGCCAAACGCTCAGGTCTTCCCGCCAAGACCTTGACCGAGGAAGCAGAAGCTTGCCTGGCGGATTATTCATGGCCGGGGAATGTGCGGGAGTTGAAAAACCTCATGGAACGGCTGGCGGTCATGACAGATGCACCAACGCTCTCGGTCCGGGATCTTCCCCATAATCTGTTTTCCGGAAACGACGCCTCGACGGATGACCTGACGGCCTGCTTTCAGATTCGACCCCTGGGCGATGCTGTGGCGGCATTTGAAGCCCGCTATGCCCGGTACCAGCTGGCTGCTCACTCCGGAGATCTGAACCTGACCGCAAAAGCCACCGGCGTTTCAGAGGACACGCTCCGGTCCCTGTTACCGGAATAGCGTAAAGGAAGGCTAACAAAATGCGGATCATCGCCGGCGCCTGCAGGCGCAAGCCGCTCAACAGCGTTCCGGGTATGGAGACCCGTCCCACCTCAGACCGGATCCGGGAATCAATTTTCAACATTCTCCGGGATATGGTACGAGAGGCGGTGGTGCTGGATCTGTTTGCCGGCACTGGCGCCCTTGGACTGGAAGCGTTGAGCCGGGGCGCAAAACAGGCACTGTTTATAGACAGGGCGCCGGCTGCCATCAAGACCATCAAACGCAATATTGCCGGCTGCGGAGTCGAAGATCGGGCCACCGTAAAAAAATGGGATGTGGTCCGGGATTTGAACTGTCTGAAAAATCAAGCCCCCCCTTTTTCTCTGGTCTTTATCGATCCGCCCTACGGAAAAGGCTGGATCCGGCCGGCCCTTCAACATCTGGCTGCCGCAAGCTGCCTTGCACCGGAGGCGGTTCTGGTAATCGAGCATACATCAGATGAACGCGAATGGAAGGAAATCCCTTATTTTTTTCCCCATGATCAGAGAAAATACAGTAAAACCCTTGTCTCTTTTGTCATGTATAGTATATAAACCTTACACGTTTGTTAATCTTTTGTATAAAATTGACTCCGGCACCTGAAGCAGGATACAAAAATGGAAAAAATCGCCATTTACCCGGGTTCATTTGACCCCATCACCAACGGACACATCGATATCATCGAGCGGGGGCGAAGCATTTTTGACAAGATTGTTGTTGCCATTCTCCAGAATCCGGCCAAGACGTCGTTGTTCACGGTTCCGGAGCGGCTGGATCTGATCCGCGCCAGTTTAAAGGATATGGATGGCATTGAGGTGGATGCCTTTGACGGATTTCTGGTCGATTATGCTGAAAAACGCAACGCCCATGCCATTCTCCGGGGCATGCGGGCTGTTTCCGATTTTGAAAACGAATTTCAAATGGCGATGATGAACAGGCGACTGAACAGGAATATTCAGACCGTGTTTCTCATGACCGGCATGCGCTGGATTTTCACCAGCTCATCGGGTATCAAGGAAGTGGCGTTTTTTGGCGGTGATGTCACCGGCATGGTACCCCCGATTGTGAATGAACGCCTGAAAGCAAGGATAAAAGAAGTCAAACAGAATGCATAACTCCGTTTGGCCAAACCCCGCAGGTCGTTCCATCGCCTCTTTCTGCTGGTAAAACAACCGCCTGTGTTCCGAATCATACAGAAACGTCGATCCGCCCATGAAACAGCGACATTCCGTCTGATTCCTGTGGCAGCTACGTTCGTCCGGCCCTTTGCCGGATACGTGTGCATGAACCCCTGAACGGACTTTCGATCCATGGATTTATGGCAACTCACTATTTTCTGCAAAGTTGTTGAACTGAAAAGCTTTTCTAAAGCCGGTAAAGCCGTACACCTGTCTCAGCCGACCATCAGCAGTCATATCAAGGATCTCGAAAACCATTTCGGCTGCATTCTCATTGACCGGCTGGGCAGAAAAACCGTGCCCACCAAATCCGGATCGCTTCTCTACAAGCATGCTCGAAAAATGATCCATCTGCGGGATCAGACCGAATCCGTCATGGCCCAGTTCAACGGAAAGATCCGTGGACGGCTGGAGGCGGGAGGTAGTACCATTCCCGGCGGATATGTGCTTCCGACCATTGTCGGGCGCTTCATCAAGTCTTTTCCCGATGTGCAGGTATCACTCAAAGTCGGAGACACGGCCGACATCCTTGAACAGGTTGCCGAAGGGGTTTTGGAACTGGGATTTGTCGGTGCGCAAACCAAGGATAAACGCATCCAACAGGAACCGTTCATCCAAGATGACATGCGCATCATCGTGCCGCCAGACCACCCCTGGGCAAATCGGACCCGCATCACTCCCGAAGAACTGCTGGACGCACCATTCATCAGCCGGGAAACTGGATCCGGCACCCTGAAGTCGATCCATCAGTGTCTGGATGCGGCAGGCATCGACGCGCAAAAGCTCAAGGTGGTCGCGGAAATGGGGAATAACGCCTCCGTCATTCAGGGCATTAAATACGGTCTCGGCGTCTCTATCGTTTCTGCGGTTGCGGTCAGGGATGATGTCCGAAGCGGGTCTCTTCGAAGTCTGGGCCTCGCGGGGGTTGATCTGGAACGGACCTTCTATATAACCCGGCACAAGCATCGGAGCGAATCTCCGCTGTGCCAATCGTTTAGGAACTATGTTGAAGCGTATCGGAAAGACTGGCTGAACACCCGGAGCTGAAAACGCACCGGGAGCAGAAAACAGTTAAGATTCGATACGTTCCCTGAAGTACTGCATGGAGGTCTTTTTCAGCTCTTTTTTACTAAACAGGAGTTCATAGGTAGCCACGCCGGTGGCTTCTGATATTTCCCGGACAATCCCCCGGCAGGACGCGGGATCACGGGCGTGCACCATGGTATAGACGTTGTAAGGCCAGGTCGGCTGCGGGTTCCGCCGGTAGCAGTGAGTCACGGCCTTGAAACCGGCCATGATTTGCCCCACCCGGTCCACATCCGCCTCCGGCACCTGCCAGGCCACCATGGCATTGGCTGCAAAGCCGGATTTCTGGTGCCGCAGGGTTGCACCGAACCGCCGGATCAGATTTTTTTCATTCAGCTGCTTCATCAGGTCCAGGCATTCCGCTTCCGAAATGCCCATTTGATCGGCGATCGCCTGATAGGGGCGCTCTGTGACCGGCATATCCCCCTGAATGATCGAAATCAGCTCTTTTTCCACATCCGAAACCATCGCCCGCTATCCCTTTTCGTGTCTTTTCTCTGGAAACATCGCCAGCACAGATGCCGCATCTGCCCGGCAGATACCGCGTTCGGTGATAAACCCGGACACCAGCCGTGCTGGGGTCACATCAAATGCCGGGTTAGCCGCCGGGGTTGCTTCCGGGGAAATCCGCACCATACCCGTCTCCACTCCCATTCGGCCGTAGATTTCATGCACCTCGTCTGGTTGTCGCTCTTCAATGGGGATCTGCATACCGCTTTCAAGGGTCCAATCAAAGGTGCTCGACGGCAGGGCCACATAGAAGGGAATACCGTTGTCATTTGCAGCAAGGGCTTTCAGGTAGGTGCCGATCTTGTTGGCCACGTCTCCGGTGTACGTGGTGCGGTCTGTGCCCACGATCACCAGGTCCACCTGGCCGTGCTGCATGAGGTGGCCGCCGGCATTGTCGGTAATGAGGGTGTGCGCCACGCCGCTCCGCCCCAACTCCCAGGCTGTGAGGCGGGCCCCCTGATTCAGGGGCCTTGTTTCGTCCACCCAGACATGCACGGGGATGCCCGCAGCATGGGCGGCATATATGGGGGCGGTTGCCGTTCCGAATTCAATGCACGCCAGCCAGCCGGCATTGCAATGGGTGAGGATATTCACCGGCGCACCGTGCTTTTGGTCTGCAATTTCACGGATCAGCGTCAGACCGTTTGCTCCGATCTTCCGGCAGTTGTCTGCTTCTTCCTCGGTGATCCGATCTGCCTCTGCACGGGCTACGGCGTTCCACTCCTCAGGGGAAACCTTCGCCAGCACCTGCTGCATCCGGTCCACGGCCCACGCAAGATTGACGGCGGTCGGCCTGGCTGACTTGATTGTTTGGGCATCGGTATCCAGTGCTGCCGTTGGATTCGGGGTTCCGGCAGCATCCTGTGCGGCAATCCACATGCCGTACGCGCCCGTGGCACCGATCAGCGGCGCCCCTCGTACATACATTTCCTGAATGGCCGTGCAGATGTCAGAGACGGTAAACAGATCGGCGATCACTTGCTGATGGGGTAGTTTTCGCTGGTCGATCACCTGAATGCCGCGGTTATCCCCGGACGGCCAGATGGGGCGGTGTATTTGTGACAAATCCATAAAAAACGCTCCTGTATGGATGTAAAATGATAAAATGAAGGTAGTATACCCTAATTTATGAGGGATCGTAAACTGGAGATCTTGCATGGGGGGGCCGGGTCTGTTAAGCAGCGGTGGTGTTGACGGTGTTTTTTATTATCCACTCGGTCCACGATAAAGGTGTTTTCAATGCTGCCCCTCTTCACCCTGACATCCGATGCGTTTATTTCAGCAGTCCGGCGCTTCGGCATAGACCGTTTCCAGGCGGCACGCATTTACCGGGCGCTGCTCCATCAGGGCTGCCGAAACCTGGAAACAGCCGGAGGTATAAAGCTCTCTGCCGATACCCGCAGGCGTCTTGACGCATCTGTCGTGCGGTGCACAGGGAACATCACCAGACAAGCGGAAGAAAAAGCCCTCTTAAAATTCGCCACCCGGTTAAAAGACAATGCGGTCATCGAATCGGTCATCCTCCCCATGCATTCCCACGAAACCCTGTGTGTCTCATCCCAGGCCGGATGCCGTATGGGGTGCGTGTTCTGTGAAACCGGTGCATCCGGTCTCATCCGATCACTGGATACGTCTGAAATTGTCGAACAGGTGTATGCGGCACGCTTCCTGTTAAAACGGCCTGTCCGAAACCTTGTCTTCATGGGCATGGGAGAGCCGCTGGACAATCTGGATGCAGTGCTTGCGGCCATCCGGGTCCTCAACGACCCCAGGGGATTTGACATCCCCCTCCGCCGGATGACCCTGTCCACCTGCGGACTGATACCCGGTATCCGGGAGCTGAACCGACCGGAACTGAAAAACCTGAACCTGGCGGTCTCCCTGAACGCCCCAACCGATGCATTGCGGTCACAGCTCATGCCCGTGAACCGGAAGTATTCCCTGTTAGATCTCAAAGATGCCCTGAAAGCCCATCCCACCGGCCGGAGCGGCCAGATCATCCTTGAATATGTGCTCTTAAAAGACGTGAACGACACACCGGAGCATGCGCATGGGCTCATCCGGTTTGCACAGGGGCTGCCGGCAAACGTGAACCTGATCCCCTTCAACCCCGGGCCCTCATCCGCCTATGCCGCACCTGGGCCCCATGTGATTGCGGCATTCCGCCACGCCCTTGTTCGTGCCGGTATCTTTGTACGTCAGCGTGCGTCCCAGGGACGCGGTGTGGGTGCAGGATGCGGTCAGCTCAGCACCCGCCATGCGTCGTCTTGACCATGTGTTTCCGTTCTTTCCAAAAGCCATTCAAGGGTATAGTATGGATACCGTGACTGTTCGATTTTATCGTAAACACGCGCGCGGCCATCCGCCCCGATTATCTGAAGGAGTTTCATTTATGACCATCGACATCAGTCAAACCGCTATCGTGCTTATCGACGTCCAGGGAAACCTTGCCCAGGCCATGCACGACAAGGACACCTTGTTCAAAAACCTGGAAGTGCTCATGAAAGCTGCGACGCTTCTTGACATCCCCGTCATCTGGATGGAACAGGTGCCCCATGCGCTGGGCCCGACCGTGCCGGAGGTGGCCGCGCAGCTTTACGGTAACACCCCCATTGCCAAAACCAGCTTCAGTTGCTACCAGAATGCCGATTTCAGGGCCGCACTGGAAGCCGCTAACCGGGAGACCCTTATTCTCACCGGTATCGAAACCCATATCTGTGTATACCAGAGTGCAGTAGACCTGATCACACGGGGATACGCGGTTCAGGTCGCCATGGATGCGGTTTCGTCCCGCATCCCGGAAAACAAGGCCCTGGGATTAGCACGCATCCGCCAAGCTGGCGCTTGTATCACGGGAACGGAAATGCTCCTGTTTGAATTGCTCAAGGACGCCACCCATCCCCAGTTCAAGCAGATTGTCTCGCTCATCAAATAAATGGAGCCCTTATGCTTGGAACCTTTCCCCAAAAAGATGTGGTACGATTTCTGGTACAGCTTGCCGAAACCCCCGGACCAAGTCTTGGGGAAGGTCCCAGGCGGGAACTGCTTGAAGCTTTTTTTGGGCAACGCGACATCCCCACATCTACGGATGCTGCCGGCAATCTCTGGGTTTCACTCGGAGACGGCGTATGGCCGGAAGCCGTAGTCCTGGACGCGCACATTGACGTAGTCGAAAACGGTTTCTGCCCCAGGGTGACACTTGAAAACAAACGGATCACCGGTCGGGGCGTTGCCGATAATTTGGCGGCTGTCAGCTTGATTTCCCACATGGCGGCAGCCATCGACCCGTCTTCGCTCCGCCGCCCCCTGCGCCTGCTGTTTTCCGTGGGAGAAGAAGGCACCGGCAATCTGAAAGGCATCAGGCGGGCTGTGAAAGATCATCCGGTTCCGCCCCATTTGTTCCTTGCCTTTGATCTTGGCCTTGACACCTACTCGCTGACCGGCATTGGATCCAGCCGGTACCGGGTCCGGATCCAGACACCGGGCGGTCACAGCTGGGAAGATTTCGGGCTCCCCAATGCCATAGAAAAGATGGGCCTGCTGTTCATCCGTATTCACAACGGTTATCAGGAACTCCTGCCGGAACGCCCGCCCTCCCGGACCCTGACCTTCAACATGGGGTCGATCAGCGGCGGCGGCAATATCAACGCCATTGCACGAGACGCGGTAGCTGAATTCGAATTCCGCAGTGAAATCCCGGAACTCCTCGTCCGGTGTGATGCCCTTGTCAACCACATTTGCAACACGTTTCAGGAAACGCCGGACATTGATGTTTTTCTGGAAAGCATTGGCAAACGGCCGGCGGCCAGGGCCGTCAGCGGCTCCCAGGTGGAGCAGATCCTGACCGCAGCCTTTCGGCTTGCGGATATTGATACACAGCCAGTGCCCCGTAGCACCAGTATCAATGCCACCCTGGCGGCGGGCTGGCCATCGGCCTGCGTGGGCCTCTGCACCTGCGGCAACATTCATCGACCAGACGAATACCTGGACGTCTCATCTCTGTCCAGGGGCTGGCGTCTCTTAGAAGCCCTCCTGGTCACAACGAAAGTGAGATAATCCGTAACACCCGGATACGCACTTGACAGGGTGGCAGATTGTTCTACGCTGGATTTACCGGATCCGAATTTCCGAGACAGGAAACGATGCTGCGCCCTCTGCTGTCACACCATCCACACGCGGCTTCTGACCATGCACACCCCCTGGTCCGGGGGATATATCGGCAAAGAACGGTAACAGCCCCGCATAATCTTCTTGATTTTCCGTCAGAAATCGGGATAAGCTCGCTTTCTTTCAGAACACAGCCAGAAAGACACAAAGGAGTGACCCATGATGTCCACCACCGAAATCCGTATCCGCGGATACCACCTCGACTTTTACGGCCATGTCAACAATGCCAGATATCTGGAGTTTTTTGAAGAAGCCCGGTGGGACATGCTGGAACACCATGTGGATCTGGGTGCCTGGGATGCGGAAGGGATGGGCTTTTACGTGGTCAACATCAATATCAGTTACCGGCAACCCGTGGTGCTGGGCGATATTTTGATAATCCACTCCGGGATTACCCATTTTGGCACAAAAAGCGCTGTGATTACACAGCGGGCCTTCCGAAAAGGTGCTGATGCACCGGCAGCAGAGGCGGATGTCACCTTTGTCATTGTGGGGCCGGAAGGGAAAGCCCTTCCCATGGCCGGCTGGATCCGCGAGAAAATGGACGTTCTGGCGGTTTAGAAAAAATGCGTGCAGTGAGGCGGACAGGGACATACACGAACATCCACGGATCTGTGTATAACAAAACGGTCACGACGTCGGCTCCACGCATACGGTCCTTACCCCCACACTCACAGCCGGCAAGGCGGGATCCGTTGGTATCAGCCTCACCTTCCCCCAGAATTTTCCTTTTTCAAGGGTGGTGGTGGCGGTCAGCAGATAAGCGTCTCCATCACGGGTCATGGTAATCTTTACCCGGTCATCCAGGCCGATGATTTCCGGTGCCTTGAGTTCCACCGTAAATCCTTCCACAGGAAAGATCTTCACCTCTGCCGAGACCGTTTCACCGGGCGCCCCCCGCAGATAGAGACGACGCGAGGGCTCCACCTTCAGGCAAGAGACAACCGTTCCACTGAGTTTAAACACCATGTCCGGATGATCCGGATCATTGGTAATGATATGCATGGATTTGCTGATGGTCTTCCCCCCAAATCCCAGGGTATCGATTTTCATGGTCACGTCTCCGGTTTCACCGGGCATGATCGGGCTTGTGTAGCTGGTTGTGGTGCAGAAGCACTTGGCCCATGACCGGACAATCATCAGCGGGACAGCTCCCGTATTTTTTAACTTGAACACATGCGTCACAATTGTTCCTTCATAGGTATCTTCAAAGGTGACCCTGGATTTGCCAACAACTTCCGCTTTCGGCATCTGGGCAGCCGCTGATCCGGCGGACCAGACCAGCGCCAGGGTCCATACAAAGAATTTCCATTTCATGATGATCACGCTTTCTCACATCTGGATAAAGGTTGCATCAGCAGCTGCCGCACGAACCGCTGACCGTCTGCCACACGTCATATCACTGCCGCCGTTTATTTTAAAGGATCAATGCCGTTTCCATGTATGACAAAAATGGATGCTTTCCGCTGTTTCTGATGAATTGGAAAGAAGCGTTGTATCAGGGAGGAAGCCAAAAAATAAAAAATGGTCTTTTTCCTAAGGAAAAAGACCATGGTATTTGTTGGCTCCCCAGCACGGACTTGAACCGCGGACCCAGTGGTTAACAGCCACTTGCTCTGCCGACTGAGCTACTGGGGATTGTCAAAGATTCGATTTTTATATCCGGGCCGGATCTGTGTGTCAAGCCCTTTTTTCAGCACTGTGAAAAAAGGGCATAAATGGGGCGTTTATTCTTCCCGGATCACCTTGATCGACAGCTCCTGAAGCTGCTCCCACCCGGCTTCCGAAGGCGCTTCTGTCATCAGACAGGTGGCACGCTGGGTTTTCGGAAATGCGATCACGTCTCGGATGGAGGCGCAGCCGCAGAGGATCATGACCAGTCGATCCAGACCAAAGGCAATCCCTCCATGGGGCGGGGCACCGGCATTCAAGGCCGATAACAGGAATCCAAATTTTTCTTCATATGCATCCGCGTCCATGCCCAGTGCGGAAAAGATTCGCTTCTGCAAGGCGATGTCGTGGATACGGATACTTCCCCCGCCGATTTCAGACCCGTTGAGGACCATGTCATAGGCCCGGGACCGTACCGCCGCAGGGTCGGTTTCCAGCAGATCGTAATCTGACTCAACGGGGGCAGTGAACGGATGATGCAATGCCTGGTACCGCTTTTCGTTTTCATCGTATTCGAACATGGGAAACTCGGTGACCCAGCAGAACTGGTAGACAGTTGGGTCTATCAGGCCCAGTTTTTCACCCAGATGGATTCGCAGGTGGCCCAGGGCTTCATTAGTGATCTTGGGCTGGTCAGCGACAAAAAAGACCAGATCGCCTGGCTGCATATCGAGGGCTTCTGCCATGGCCGCTTTTTCATCATCGGAGAAGAATTTGGCAATGGGCGATTGCCACTCGGTCTCACGGACTTTTATCCAGGCAAGGCCCTTGGCTTTGTAGATAGCTGTAAATTCCGTCAGGTCATCGATTTCCTTGCGGGAAAAATCAACGCAGCCTTTGGCGTTAAGGGCTTTGACAATACCGCCTTTCTTGACCACGCTGGAAAAAACCTTAAAGCCGGCGTCTTTCACGATATGTGAAATATTTTTCAGCTCCAATCCAAACCGGAAATCGGGTTTATCCAGACCGAACCGGTCAATCGCATCTTTATACGTAATCCGTTCAAAAGGAAGCGGGATATCAACACCGTTTACCGCCTTGAAGACCCTAGCCACCATGGATTCGGCGGTTGCCATGACATCTGCTTCACCCACAAAGGACATCTCCATATCGACCTGGGTGAACTCGGGCTGCCGGTCGGCGCGCAGGTCTTCATCACGGAAGCATTTCACGATCTGGTAGTACCTGTCGAACCCGCTCATCATGAGAATCTGTTTGAACAGCTGAGGGGACTGGGGCAGCGCATAAAAGTGTCCGCCGTTGATCCGGGACGGCACCAGGTAATCCCGGGCCCCCTCCGGGGTACTCTTGGTGAGAAAAGGGGTTTCGATGTCCAGAAAGCCCTGGTCGTTCAGATACGACCGGATGGCTGTCGTGATCTGGTGCCGGGCGATCAGGGTCTTCTGCAGAGCCGGTCGCCGCAAGTCCAGATACCGGTACTTAAGACGGATATTCTCGGATGCATCCACGTCATCTTCAATCATGAACGGCGGGGTCTGGGCCGTGTTCAGAATTTTTAGTTCCCGCGCCATGACTTCAATTTCACCGGTGGCAAGATTCGGGTTCACCATGTCATCTGGCCGATTCAAAACCTCACCGCGTACGCCAATGACATATTCGTTTCTAAGCCCATGGGCCTTGGCATGGGCCTCGGGTTCGATTTCCGGATTAAACACCACCTGGGTGAGCCCTTCCCGATCCCGGAGGTCGATGAAGATAACGCCGCCATGATCCCGGCGCCGCTGAATCCAGCCCATGAGGATGACGTCCTTGCCGGCGTCCTCCTTTTTCAGTTCACTGCAGTGATGGGTGCGTCTCATGTCCTCTAATAGATCCGCCACGTGCCCGACTCCTTATATATTTAAAAAAATAATGGGTTGCATCGGATTGGTTGACAAAAGGCCGAAGAGAAACGCGCGCATCATAGCGCGTGTGTCTTCGCCCCCCTCCCCTGGGCAAATCGCCCGGCGATGGATTCGACCAGGATGTCGATGCTGATTTCCGTTTGTTCCTTGGTGGCCATATCCCGCAAGATGGCATGGCCGGCTTCGCATTCGGCCTGTCCCACAATGAGCACAAAAGATGCGCCGGTCTTGTCCGCTCGCTTCATCAGACTTTTCAGGCCTCGGCCGCTGAAGTCCGCCTCAGCGCAGATGCCCTGTTTGCACAGACGGGTGCTCCAGTCATACGCCTTTTCCCGGCTGATGTCATCCAGGGGCAGGATCCGCAGTTGAGGTGAACGTTGAGAAACGGTTCTCATCTGAGACATGACCTCGGCCAGTCGGTCAAATCCGATGGCAAAGCCAATGGCCGGCTGCTCCGGTCCGCCCAGGTTCTTGATCAGACGGTCGTAACGGCCACCGCCGGCAATGGCGCTCTGGGCGCCCAGAGCGTCTGTCTGGATTTCAAAGGCAGTCCGGGAATAGTAGTCAAGCCCGCGTACCAGCTGTTTGTCGATTTCATACGCCACGCCCTGGTTGTCCAAGCTTTTTGTGACCATTTCAAAGTGTTCCCGGCAGGGCTGGCAGATCCTATCGATCAGAGCCGGAGCCTCTTTCAGGGCTTCCCGGCAGGACGGTACCTTGCAGTCGAGCACCCGCAGGGGATTGGTCTCGCTGCGGTGCCTGCAGTCTGTACACAGCTGATCCTGTGCGGCAGCCAGGAGGGATTTCAATGCCGTATGGTAACTGGGCCGGCACTCAGCACAGCCCAGGGAATTAATGTGGGCCGTGAGCCCGGTAATTCCCAGCCGGTCCAGCAGGGTGGTCAGCATGACGATGAGCTGGGCATCGATATACGGAGAGGCGATACCGAAGACCTCGGCATTGATCTGGTAGAATTGACGATATCGCCCCTTCTGGGGACGTTCCCGCCGGAACATAGGGCCAATGGTATAGAATTTCCGTACCGGATCCTGGGCATACATCTTGTGCTGGATATAGGAGCGAACAATGGATGCCGTGGCTTCCGGCCGCATGGTGATCGATTTCCCTTTGCTGTCCGGGAAGGTGTACATTTCTTTCTGGACAATATCGGTTTCTTCTCCAATGCTTCGGGCAAACAATTCGGTACGTTCCAGCACCGGCAGGCGAATCTCACTGAACCCGAAGTCGGTAAACACCCGGATCGCTTCCTGTTCGATCACTTGCCACAGCTCCACATCACCGGGAAGAATGTCCCGGAACCCTCTGATGGCTTGAATCATGATATCCTGCAACTCCCGACATCCGGATCAGATGCCGATTGTGTTAATGGGATGCATCAAGGCCGTACCTGAGCAGCACTAGCCACTTAACGTTCTTGTAAAACTATCATTTTTAAAGCCCTATGGCGTGTAAGTCAATCTTTATTTTCGGCAGGTTGCGATACGCCGGTCCCTGCCAGCCCAGAGATGACAGCCTCCAACCCTGGTAACCGGATGACACGCTGCGGCCTTTCAGGGTTTCGAAAAGGGTCTCTGCAGTTGATGGGCGATAGGGATTGACATATCAATCTATTTAGAATGATATGTCAATTCATATAAAACAACTATCTGTTTTATAAAACAAAACTGGAATTTTATAAAATGAAAGTCATGTGAAAGAGTAGAAAATTCAGATTGCAATCATAAAATTCGCCGTTATAATACAGGCATTTTTTAGCGTGAATCGTGGACAATCGGATGTTGTTGGGGACCGGATGAGGAGACGCATGCGGATATGAAGCCGGAAGAACGAAAAGAACAAATTTTAAATTGTGCAAAAAAGCTGTTTTCGAAAAACGGGTTTTACAAAACGCAGATTGCCGATATTGTCAACAGCTCTAAAATTGCACGGGGAACCATCTATCATTATTTCAGCAACAAAGATGATATCTTCATTACCCTGCTCGAACGGTACTGCAGGCAGTGGGAAGCAGCCATTGCCATCCGGACCGAAGACATTGACCTGTTTACCGTCACGCCCAAGGAATACCTGCTGCACCGGATCCGGAATGTTTTCCGTTTTTTTTCCGAAGACCCGCACATTTCCATGATCGTGCTCCGCGTCGGCGCAGGGCTTCCCGGAGACCTTGAGACATCCATCAAACAGTTTGAAACCATCATCACCCAGATTATCATGAACGATCTGAAACTCGGAATTCGCCACGGCAGCGTAAAGCCGGACATCGACATTGAAATGGTTGCCAATCTGATCGCAGGCGGACTTTTCCGGACCGCCTACCTTTATTTCGGCCCCCATCGGAAAGCCGCACAGAAGGTCGACATTGAAGTGCTGACCCGAGATGTCGCCGATTTTCTGGTGGGTGGCGTTTTTGTATCCGGATAACCCTGTAAAAAAAATGGCTGCCATAGGTGATCAGAAAGAAACGCTCCCCGTCCCTCCCATACGAAAATACAAGGTCCGTTTGCATCGACGCCTCTTTATGATCAGAGGGCTTCTTCACCTTTTCCAGACGTTCTTTTTCACAGCGTCCAGCCATGCGCGCTGCTGTTTCTGGTATTCTGTTTCCGTCTGGTCCCACCCGGTATAATCCGGGTGAGCCATGTCTGGTTTTGGGTATTTTTTCGCGAGAGACCCCAGGACATCTTTCAGCTGTTCAGCTGCGTCTTCTTTCTTTTTTTCGGTCATTTTATACCTGTTTTTTAAGTGGAATCATTCCATGATTTCCTGAATTTTACTGGATAGCGTGGCGAGGAAATACGGCTTCTGGAGAAATCCATGGGCGCCGTCATCCAGGAGCTTCTGTGCAGGTCCATCAACGGAGTATCCACTACAGATGAGCGTTTTCACATTCGGACGCGCAGACTGAATCCGGTAAAAGACCTCTTCTCCTTTCATATCCGGAAGCCCGATATCCAGGAGGATCAGGTCAAAATGGTTTTCCGGGGTTTCTGCAAGGGTAATGGCCTCTCTCCCGGTCGGTGCACAGGTGACAATAAACCCCAGAATCTCGAGAAGCGCACGTCCGATTTCAAGAACGATGGTTTCATCTTCAATGAGCAATACGCGTTTTTGTGCGGCGTCCGGCATACGACGTTCCTTTATAATGTCAGCTGCCTGTGAGGCAACGGGGAAATAGAGCGTGACACGTGTTCCCTGATTCAGATCCGATTCCACGTCGATCCATCCGTCATGGTTTTTTACAATACCGTAAACAGCCGCCATACCCAAACCCCTGCCTTGAAATTTTGTGGAAAAAAAGGGGTCGAAAATGCGCCTGCGGATTTGCTCTTCCATACCTTCACCCGTATCTTCAATTATGACAGACATATACGGCCCGTCTTTTGGGCCGGGGTTGCGGCCGGAAATCGTGACCGATTCGATTCGAATAAAGATGGAACCGCTGCCATCCATGGCGTCAGCTGCATTTTCGATGATGGCATAAAGAATCATCTGAAGCTGGTTGCTGTCCGCGTGAATGGGCATTACAGGGCCGCTGATCTCTAGATGAATCTCGACTTCCCCGGTGAGCATCGCTGGCAGTTCTCTGCGAATAAATGCATCCAGAAAGATGAGTCTGGGGTTGTATTTCCCGCCCCGGGCATAGGCAAGCAACCGGGACGTCAGATCTGTCATCCGTTTGACGCTGGACTGCATAGACTGGACGTATTTCTGTATACCAGCAGCCGTCTCCGGGGGGATGGTCAAGAGGATGAGCTCGATATTTCCAGTAATGCCCAGGAGGGCATTGTTGAACAGGTGCGCCACACCGCCTGCCAAAGAGGAAACGGCTTCCATTTTGACCTCATACCGGCGACGGGCTTCCGCTTTTCTGCGTTTTTTCTCACGCTGTCCCAGGCGGCGGAGCCCGGACTGAAGGCGGCTGATTTTTACGACCAGTCGCCGAAACCTTTCCGGCCATATGTCAGGGTGATGCCACCTGAGCAGGCGCGCCGTCAACTCTTCCGGGGATGCGTGGCCGGAAACAGCGTCCCAGCAGCCGGAAGAAAAGGCGGTTTTCCAAGCATCCGGACAGACGCCATCCACAAGGATCAGGACCGGGACATGTGTCCATTGGTCTTGTATGGCGGATTCCAAGACGGCAAGGTTCTGTGTGTCAGACGGGTGAACAAGTACGGCATCAATGTCTGCATCCGCATAGTCCTGAATGGCGATCGGTTCCAGCGCGCATATGTGGTACTCAAACGCTCCGCCCGACAGTACCGGCAGCGTCAGCGCGGCTTTCGGTTCTTGGGTAAGGATAAGGAGAACCGGATTGTAAGAGGAGGCAGATGCGGAATCCGCTGTCATACGGTCTCCAGTAAACAGGTGTTAATAAATATAACTATTTGGAATTAAAAATATAAATTATATGTCCAAAAAAACAGCTGATGTGATGACAATCCGGATTAAAACCGTAGCAGTCCTGTGATGAACGGTATTTCGCTACGGTGCCTTGATCAGCCGTAAACCGCATGGCATGTGAGCATGAGGAGCCAGGAGAAAAGGATCACCCGCAGCATCGGCGTGAGGGCATTATAGTCGAGAAACGGACGAAAGTGATCTTTTCTGAACAAAACCTCCCCCCATCCCGCCACAATATAGATAACCATATACCCATAGAGCAGCAGTCCTGCTGGGTTGTGGAAAAAAGCGTCAGCAATCCTGAGACGCCCGGCAAAGACAAACGCCCGAGTCATACCGCAAAACGGGCAGGGAATGCCCGTCAGCGATTTAAATATGCAGACAGTCCTTTCGGTTTCAATCCAGGTACCGTGTTGAAACATCTCAACAGGCAGAAGCACCGATACCGCAAAGACACCTGAAAGGACTGTCAGCCACAGTATGCGGAAATCAACGCGGCGGTTAGCCGAGGCGCTCTTCATAACAGACCGCCATGGCAGCGACGCCGATGGGAACCGTCAGGAATATGCCGATACCACACAGGATCAACCCCGATGAGCCAATCAGGGAAGCGACAAAGAAAAACAGGATATGGTTGACCAGTGAGCCCATGGCTTCATCCTTGCTTTTCGAGATCGCGCTACCGATCGGTTCCCCCTTGAAGGCGACCAGGGGCACGACATAGAGCAGGATGCCGCCGGCAATGAAAGCGGGGAGCACGCACAGAAAGGATCCAATGGCAATGCAGGCCGTATACACCAGACCGGCCACAAAATTGGGGATAAAATTGTTGAAGCCCCAGAAAGCATCGCCAAAATCAATGGATTCACCGCGTCTGGCCTTGGCCACCATGTGATACATGCCGGCATACCAGTGACCGGCAAGGAGGCCCATGGCAATGCTGTTCATGATCAACAGGACCAGGTTTCCCAGAATGAGGGGTATCGGATTGGATTTAACGACATTGAATCCTTCCTTGATGTAAAACCCCATAGTGAAGTTGGGTTCTGACGGCTGGGCGGATGCAGTTTCAACGGGTGTTTCGTTTTCCATTTCAGTCGACTCCTGTGGTTAAAGTTTTATAAAAACAGCAAGGTAAACATCAGCTATATAGATTATCCTAACAAAATTAATGCGGGATACGTTTCTTTTTTTAATCCTAATCTGCTTAGAGATCAACCTGTATTTCGATAAATTAGCGATCGCTGAAACGTGGCTGAATCAGAGAGGCGGTATTGCGAAGGTCTTCACCCACTCAGCGAACCGTATTCGCACGGCCAATCCCATTTTTTTTGCCCTTTTGATAGTTTTGTTCTATCAAACGATAGTATTTTAGTATTTCCAAATTATCGTCTCATATGGCAAGGTCGTGTCAGTGAAGAAAGATTCGACGGAAACAGATAATCAACTCAGGCAAAATGGATAGTTATTAATCTCAGTTACAAGGAGACATCACGTATGGAAACATTGATCAACACAAAAATTCAGGATTTCACGGTTCAGGCATTCCACAACGCGGATTTCACAGAAGTGACCCAGGAAGACCTTAAAGGAAAGTGGAGTATCCTTTTCTTTTATCCGGCAGATTTTACCTTTGTCTGCCCCACCGAGCTGGGCGACATGGCAGATCATTACGCAGACTTTCAGAAACTGGGTGTGGAGGTTTATTCCGTAAGCACGGATACGCATTTTACACACAAGGCATGGCACGATGCATCGGAAACCATCAGAAAGATCCAGTTTCCCATGCTGGCAGATCCCACCGGAAAACTTTCCCGGGATTTCGGCGTTTACATTGAAGAACACGGCCTTGCCTATCGCGGCACCTTCCTGGTCAACCCGGAAGGCGAAATCAAACTGGCGGAAGTAAATGACAACGGCATCGGCCGCAACGCGGATGAGCTGCTGCGCAAAGTCAAGGCAGCCCAGTATATTGCCGCCAATCCCAATGAAGTCTGCCCGGCCAAATGGCAGGAAGGCGCTGAAACCTTGAAGCCTGGACTGGATCTTGTGGGCAAGCTATAATATCTGCAGTCATGAATCGCGGGGGCCCCGGCGGAATATAATCGCACAAATGCCCTGATCCGGTCTGTCACGATGACCCTGAACCTCTGGGGGGGGGGGGAAGGTAACTTCCCCCTCTTTTTTTAGAAAAGGTGCAGCCATGTTGGAACATCAGATGCTTGAGCAGTTGAAATCGGTTTTTTCATCCCTGGAAAGTGAAATTGAGCTGGTGTATCATGACAGCACCCATCCGAAGCAGGGGGAACTAAAGGAGATGCTGGAACAGGTGGCCGGGACCTCGGAAAAAATCACGGCAATCCCATCCGGTCAGCTGTCTGAGATGCCTTTTTTCGAGGTGAAACAGGGCGGTGAATCGACCGGCATCCGGTTCAGCGGTATCCCCGGGGGGCATGAGTTTACCTCTCTTATTCTGGCCATTCTCAATGCAGACCGCAAAGGAAAGCTGCCCGATGCGGTCATCATCGACCGGATCCGGCGACTGAACGGACCGATTCATCTGAAAACCTATATTTCACAGTCCTGTGAAAACTGCCCGGAGGTTGTCCAGGCGCTCAATATCATGGCCGTGTTTCATCCGGAGCTGACCCATGAAATGGTCGATGGTGCCTTGTTTCAGGATGCCGTCAGCAAACTGGGCATTCAGGGCGTTCCCAGTGTTATGGATGGCAGCGTCCTGGTGAGCTCCGGCAAGACAGATCTTGTTCAGCTGCTGGCCAAACTCGAAGCACACGTTGGTACCAGTGCGGCAACATCGTCAGGTCCGGTGGATCTGGGGGACTATGATGTAGCCGTGATCGGCGGAGGACCCGCTGGCGCATCCGCTTCGATCTATACGGCACGCAAGGGACTGAAAACCGTTTTGGTTGCCGAAAACATCGGCGGTCAGGTCAAAGAAACCCGGGGCATCGAGAACATGATTTCTGTTCCGTATACTGAGGGTCCGGAGCTGGCAGCCCGGCTACTGACGCATATCGAAGCCTATGATATAAAGATTCTGGAGCATCGGCGGCTTTCCGGGGTTACCGGTGATACCCGCAAACAGGTGACGCTGGATTCCGGTGAAGTGCTCAATGCAGGGGCTGTGATCATTGCCACTGGCGCCAAATGGAAAGCACTGGGTATCCCTGGAGAAAAAACCTACATCGGCAGGGGCGTTGCCTTTTGTCCGCATTGTGACGGTCCGTTTTACAAGGGAAAGGACGTTGCGGTGATCGGTGGAGGGAATTCGGGTATCGAGGCGGCCATTGATCTTGCCGGTCTGGTGAAATCGGTGACAGTCGTTGAAATCGCCGCTGAGCTGAAAGCGGACGATGTGCTGGTGAAAAAACTGAACACACGGACCAATGTCACGGTCATCACTGGCACCCGGACCACGGAGGTGGTTGGAAACGGAGAAAAGGTAACCGGCCTGATCATCACCGATCAGAACACCGGCGAAGAACGGTGCCTGGATGTGGCAGGGATTTTTGTTCAGATCGGGCTGCTGCCTAACAGCGAATGTATTGCCGATCAGGTCGAGACCAATGCGTTTGGAGAAATCGTTGTGGATGAAAAATGCCGAACCAGTGTAAACGGCATTTATGCAGCTGGGGATGTGACGACCGTTCCCTTCAAGCAGATTGTAATCAGTATGGGGGAAGGCGCCAAAGCTGCACTGACGGCATTTGAAGAACTGGTACTCCACGGATGAGCCATGTCCACACTGACACAACTCGAATATCTGCTGGCTGTTGACAGTGAGCGGCACTTTGGCAAAGCGGCTGCCGCCTGCCATGTTTCCCAGCCGTCACTGTCCGCGCAGATACAGAAACTCGAAGATGAGCTGGGCCTGGTTATCTTTGACCGGTCCCGGAAGCCGATTCTTGCCACCGAGGCAGGAAAAGCGGTGATCAATCAGGCAAAAGTGGTCCTGCGGGAGCATAAAAAGCTGAAGGTGATTGCGGATCAAACAGCGGGCGTGCCCCAGGGTGACTTTCAGCTGGCAGTGATCCCGACGCTCGCCTCCTATGTGATCCCGCTTTTTATCGGTGCATTTGGAGAAACTTTTCCCCATGTGAATCTCGGCGTCCATGAACACAAAACCGAAGATATCGTTCGGATGCTCCATACGGATGAGCTGGATGCGGGCCTGCTCGTCACGCCCCTGAATGATGACTCCCTGATTGAACGCCACCTCTATTACGAACCCTTTTACTGCTACTTGAATTCCCGGCATCCCCTGCAGGAAAAAACGCAGATCGCCGAAGACGACCTGGCCTATGACGACCTGTGGCTGCTCTCCGAGGGTCACTGCTTCCGAAGCCAGGTTTTGAGAATCTGTGCCAAGGGGGAAAAAAAAGGCGTTTTCCCCAATATCCGTTTTGAAGGCGGGAGTCTCGATACCCTTATTAAACTAGTCCGCAACAACGCAGGCTTTACCCTGCTTCCGCAGATGGCTGTTGACGGCCTGTCAGACCTGGAAATAAAAACCCACATCAAAACATTCAGCGACCCCGTCCCCACCCGGGAGGTGAGCCTGGTCTACAACCGAACCTTCTTGAAAGAGACCATCATCAATGCTCTGGAAAAATGCATCATTGAACATCTGCCCGACCATATTCGGTCTCTCAAGCGTCAGCAGGTCAATGTGGTGGATATCTGAACGCGGGTTGTTCGTGGGTCAATCGTTTTCCGGGTGACTGGCGCAAAATAAAAAAGGCGCCTGTCTTTCACAGGCGCCTTGAAGATGCATATGGCGAATTTGGGGATTGATACCGTTATCCGGCTAACCGACCTGAAGGCATGCTTCGACCCGTTGGAATCCGGCTGTCACGTTTTTGGTGTATTCTGCCTGAACCGTGCGAACCGCTTGTCCCCAGTCTTTCAGGGTTGCCTGGACCGGCTCGGGAACGCCGAGGCGCTCAACGATTTCTCCGCCGCTTTCCTGGGCCTGTTGTGTGACCCGTGTAACGGTCTGGATCAGGTTTTCATGAACTTTTCGGTTCAGGGCGACAGCTTGTTGCATGGGTTTCAAAAGTTCCATATCGTTTCTCCTTCATGTGTGTTTATTTTGTATATGTTGCGTTGCATTAACTCTTTGAACATAAACTAAGCCAGAAATAAGCGTTGTCAATTATTTTTTTGTGCGATGCACAATTTTTTATCAATTGCAATTGTTTGATGCGCCGGATTTTATCAGGCAAAAGGAAACGTTGGAAACCGCCTATATACGCAGGTGCGAGCCTGAATGCTTTTCTGACAGGGGCGGGCAGCGAAGATGGGGATTGCACTGTCCGCATGAGATCTGGTACCCTTTATCCGGTTTATTCTGAAAAAAATCACAGCGTCGATTGTTTGGACGCCAACGCTATTTTAGCTGGGGGTATCATGGAAAAAACATGTCAGGTTACCCGCCTCGGGGTGTTGCACAACCCGAATTCCCGTCAGAGCATCCGGCACCCGGAAATCGGTGCCGCTTTACAGAAGGCTGTCTCAGATACCGGCATCTTTGCATCGACAAACCGCCTGGAAGACCTTCCCCGTGCCATCGACACCTTTCAGGAAGCAGGCGTTGACCTGATCGCGGTCATCGGGGGAGACGGGACACTCCATAAATTCCTTTCCGAAGCCGTACCCCGCTGGAAAGGCGATTTCCCCCCGGTTGCCATCCTGAGGGGGGGCACCATGAATACCGTCTCAACCGTGCTCGGGATGAAGGGGAAACCTGAAGCGGTTGTCAAAAAACTGGCCGAAGCCTGCCGACAAAGGCAGTCGCTGACGGTGCTTCCTCATCGGCTCATGAACGTGAATGGCCTGCTGGGATTCATGTCCGGGGCCGGCGTGGTGGTCCGTTTTCTGGACAACTACTACGGGTCCACGGAAACCGGGCCCGTGGCAGCTGCACGCATGGTCGCCAGACTGATCGGGTCCGCCCTGATGAAAACCGGGTATGCCAGGGATCTGTTTGATGCGGAACCCATGACAGTCACCGTGGATGGACACACCCTGCCCGCCGGGGCATTCCGGGTGATCCTCGGGTGTGTGGTACAGGATATCGGTCTGGGATGTAAAGCCACCCCCCTGGCCTATGCAATGCCCGGAGCGTTTCACTTTGCCTGTGGTGCCATTGGCCCCGGAGCACTGGTCACCCAGGTACACCGCCTTTGGACCGGGCGCCTAGTCAAACACCCGGACCTCTATTGGAACGGCCCGGCCAAAACCGTCCGGATCACCGGAAACCGTCCCTTGCGGTGGATGATGGACGGCGAACGCTACGAATCCCCGGACGGCATCACCCTCTCCACAGGCCCTTTCATTCGGCTGGTGAAATACTAAAACCCTTTGCCGCCGGCGGGCAGGGGGATGCCCCCCCCCTGCACCCCCAGTTTTTTTTAAATTCAAGGGGGAGTGTTTCGTTTCTGGTCTATAACGATAAAATAATGATGAACAGGAGGATCTCATGCCCATATACGAGTATACCTGCACTGCCTGCAGCAAAACGTTTGACGCCCTTGTACTGAAAGCGTCAGATACACCAACCGCCTGCCCCCATTGCGGGAGCGCGGATTTCAGCAAGCAACTTTCGGCGGGTTCGTTCCGGCCCCACGGTATCCCCACCGGATCTGGCGGTTTCAAAAGTCCTTCATGCGGACCCGCTGCCGGCGGTTGAGGGGGCTGATACCGTTCTTCCGTTGGAAGGACACATCTCGCCTCTGGCAGCCTTGCCGGAGGCTTTTATTGTGAAAAACAGCCACCTCACGTTTTTAAATACAACACGCTTTTCTCCGTTTTTCTGCCGGCTGGATAGGAGATGAATCCCCTCTAATAGCAGTGTTCGTCAGCCGGGAAGGCGCCGCCTTTCACGTCCGACACAAAGCGTGAAATAGCCGTGTCAGCTGCGGTTGCCAACTCCGCATATTTTTTCACAAACTTGGGCAGATGGCCGGTGTTGAGTCCCAGCATGTCGTGGAGAACGAGAATTTGGCCGTCACACGCCGGTCCGGCACCAATACCGATGGTGGGAATCCGGAGTTCCTTTGTGATGGTTTCCGAAATACCGGCAGGAATCCCTTCGAGCACAACGGAAAAAGCCCCGGCTTCCTGAACCTTCAGTGCGTCGCTCATCAGACGGTCTTCGTCGCGCTGGACCTTGTAACCGCCCATCTGGTGAACCGACTGAGGGGTGAGGCCGATGTGGGCCTGAACCGGAATCCCTGCATCACCCACGGCTTTGATCACATCACAGACAGCGGCACCGCCTTCAAGCTTGATGGCAGTGGCACCTGCTTCCTTGAGAAACCGGCCGGCATTGCGAACCGCTTCGCGCGGGTCAGCCTGGTAGGCCATAAAGGGCATGTCACCCACGACCATGGCACGCTGTACGCCTCGGGACACAAGGGAGGTGTGGTAAATCATTTCATCCATGGTGATGGGCAGGGTCGTTGTCCTTCCCTGAACCACCATGGCTGCGGAATCGCCGACCAGAATCATATCTACGCCGGCCGCATCCACCCTGGCGGCAAACGGGTAGTCGTAAGCCGTGAGGGCCGTGATTTTATCACCGGCTTGTTTCATCTTGTAGAGCGTTGTAAGCGTGACCTTTGTTTTCATGGGAAGATATCCAGTCTATTATGATCCATATTGATGCATGGGGCCAATAAGAGCAACTGATACGATATATAACGGGTTGTCTAATTCTGGTCAAACAGGAAAGCCGTCACGACAGTGTCTTCATGCCGGCCATCAGCGATGTGTATCCTGCAAGGTTTCCAGGGCTTCTTCAAGCGCCTCTTCCAGTTCCGGCTCATCCAGGGTTCCTTTCATGGCAAGGAGTTCGGGCAGTACCTTGCGATCCCCGACCAGACCGATGGCCTGAAAGAGGTCGCCTTTAATGTCGGATCCCGTGCCAGAGGCATTCAGATCGCTCATCAATTTCGGGATCAGCGCCTGTACGATGCCGGGGGCCATGTCTGCCAGATATTCGAGACAGACCAGGGCGCCAAGGCGAACCGGCCATTTGGGATGCCGGAGCAGCTCGGGAAAGGCGGGAAGGAGTTCTCCGGCGTGTGCCATCTCTCCGGCAAGATCGGCAGCCCTGCCTTCCTGGAGGATATTGATCAGCGCCCCAGGGCCAAGCTGACGTATATCCCGCTCGGCCAGTATGGCTAGGATCTCAGAGAGGTCTGTCATACCGGTCCACCGGAAGGCGCCATCGATAAGGGTGGTCGGCGCGGACTTCACACCGGCTGCCTCGGCAGCTTCAGGAAACATGAGGCCGTCGATGATCCGGATCTGAAACTGGGAAAAAACAGCCAGGGGAAGCACACGGCTGACCATCCCCGGGCAGAAGGGACACTGAGGCGTAATGAAAATATCAATGGTTGCCGGCAGGGTCTTTTCACTCAGGGTGGCGAGTTTTTTTCGGGATCCGGCGGCAGGAGGCTGCTGAGAAACGGCGGGAGTTCCGGACCGGAGGGGGCAGCGCAAAAGAGGAGGTTGTCACGCACCCGGATGCCGGGCAGCGGGGCCTCCGTTTCTTTTTTATATTGCAGGGTAATGCCGGGAAGCGCAGATGCCATCTCCTCTGCAAAGGTTGCCATGGCTTCCGGCAGTGCATCTGAAGTCCGGACGAGTGTCATCCGGTTCGTCGAAAAGTCCTTTTTACTGAAATTGTTCAGGATTTCTCTGTCACCTGCATCCATGGCATCTCTCCCGTGCGTTGCCCTTTTCAACACCCATGCACACTGTTTAAAAACGTATTGATAGCAAGCCAGCTGTCATGTGGCAACCCATGATTGGCAGAGACGTCTCTTTCGTATCCAGTTCCGGATAAGGGGCGCATCCGTTTATCTGCCTGCACACCGCGTCCCGGTGATACGAAAAATCTGGTGACATGGGCTTTTAGCAGGAGGGCCTGAATAAAACGGTCTTCCGGATCCAAAGAGTGGGTGCTGGATACAGTGTCTGCAACAGGAATATTGACTCATCGGTCAGGTACGGATATACGTGGGCTGTCACTTCCAAACTCACCGTAGAGGAGCAGAAAATGGCCGAGACAATTGCCGAAGCTATTGAAAAGATTCGACACTATATAAAAGAGACCAAAGGTGTAACCGTAGCGGACAAAACCATTGCCCGAGCGTTGACACGATATTTTGTACTCAAAGAGATTGCAGACCACATCGCCATCGAACGGGGGCCTGAAGGCGATACCGCACAAAATGAACACTGATCAAAACAGATGACGCACTTCCGATACGCTGTTTACAACCGGACTTTAGCCCTTTTTTGTGTTATCATTAACAGTTGACTAAAAACAAGAAAACAACCTGCGTCGCCCAAGGAGGTCGTATGAAGCGCCTGTCCATTCGGACCCGGTGGGTTCTTTTTCTGACAGCAGTCCTGCTGTTTGCGTTTTGTCTGACCAATGGAGTCAACTTCAAGGTTTCAAAAAAAGCCCTCGAAGGGACACTGGAACACAGCGTACTGCCCCTGTGCCGGGACAGTTTTTTTCTGGAACTCCAGACTGAGCTAAACCGGCCTCTGCAGGCGGTCAGCCAGGTGGCCTGTGACACCTTTGTCCATGACTGGGCCTTGTCCGGTGAAAGGGACAAAACCGTGATGATCCGGTACCTCAAAGCGCTCCAGCACGAGAGCGGATTTGTCTCCACATTTTTTGTTTCCGAAGCTACCGGCCTCTACTATCACCACACGGGAATTGTAAAAACCCTGCATTCAGAGGACGATCAGGATGCCTGGTACTATACCTTCCGCAGTTCCGGTCAGTCACATAAGATGAAGGTGACGACCCGTGAAGCGGCTGATGGCACTGTGAGGGTTTTTGTGCATCACCGGGTTGAAGATAACCAGGGTCGTCTGCTGGGCGTTGCCGGTGTCGGCATGACGCTGGCCGATATTTCCAGGCGCCTGTCCGCCTATGAAACACAGTATGGGGTAAATATTCTTCTTGTCAGTCCCGAAGGCCGGGTTCAGGCAGATTCAGGTACCGGACAAATGACGCGGACGAACATCCGCAATCTGCCCGGACTGCTGACCGTGGCGGACCTATTTCTAGGCCAGACCCGGGTCCGACCCGTCTATGCCTATGAAACAGGGGGCGCACGGTTTCTGCTGACAGTCCGCCATATTCCCGAACTGGACTGTTACCTTCTGGTCATCAAAAACGAGCCGCCCGAGCTGACGGATATTCGATGGAACTATTACCGGAGCCTTGCGTTCGCACTGATCATGATCTGCTGTATCATCGGGATCTGCGTGCTTGCGGTGAATTTTTTTCAGCGGCAGATTGATCAGATGGCTATCGTGGATGCGCTGACCGGTGCGGGCAATCGTCGGGCATTCAATCAGGCATTCATGATGGCGACCTACCGCTTTAACCGGAACGATACCCCTTTTTGCCTGCTGATTCTGAATGTGGATCACTTCAAAGAGATCAATGACTCCTTCGGCCACCGGCAAGGGGACCGCGTTCTCCTGGGGGTGGCAGATATCTGCCGACGCTCCATACGGGAACATGACAGCCTGGCGCGGTGGAGCGGGGATGAGTTCATTGTGCTGGTGGAAGGCGGTATTCGGTCTGCGGAAGCCGTCGCCCACCGGATCCGGGCCCAGGTGGGCGAGCGGAATTATTCAATGGAAACCAGTGAGGGGCTGTCTGTTCGGGTAAGCTGCGGCATTGCCGCGTATCAAGCCGGCTTTTCCATGGATGATGTAATCGCCCGTGCCGATGCCGCCCTGTCTCACGCAAAAGCGGCCGGACGCAATACGGTTCGGGTGGCTCCGGGCGAGCCGAACAGGTAAACCGGGGGAGCAGATGCGGCAGGCTTTTCGTGGAGACGTGTTTCATTTTATTTCAGGACCGGAAGACGGGACGTTTATCCCCGACGCACTGATGGTGGTCGATAACGGCCGCATATCAGGGTTAGGGCCGTCTTCAGCGCTTCTTTCTTCCCTGCCGCCGGGTACCCCGGTGACCGGTTTTCCCGGAAAGCTGATGATGCCTGGTTTCATCGATATGCACATCCATTTTCCCCAAATGGATGTGATTGCATCCTTCGGAACCCAGCTTCTGGACTGGCTAAATACCTATACCTTTCCTGCAGAGGCCGCGTTTTCAGATCCAGCAGTGGCAGCAGAAGCCGCCGATCTGTTTCTGGATGAACTGGTGAGAAACGGTACCACCACCGCCCTTGTGCTGGGAACGGTTCACGCCGTGTCTGCGGAAGCCTTTTTTTCTGCTGCCGATGCACGTCAGATGCGGATGATTGCCGGCAAGGTGCTCATGGACCGGCATGCACCGGATAATCTGCTTGATCCACCCGGGGGGGGAATTCAGGAGACCGCTGACCTGATTTGCCGGTGGCACGGGCGCGGTCGTCAGCGGTACGCCATTACCCCCCGATTTGCACCCACCTCCACGCCAAAACAGCTGGCTAGGTGCGGAGAACTGGCCGCGGCCTATCCAGATGTGTATATACACACCCATCTAGCCGAAAACACAGATGAAGTAGCTTGGGTAGCGTCACTCTTTCCTGGCTCTCGAAGTTATCTGGATGTGTATGACGGATATGGACTGGTCCGTCCGCGGTCAGTCTTTGCCCACTGTATTCATATGGATGATACAGATTACCGGCGCATGGCGGAAACCGGTGCAGCCATCGCTTTCTGTCCCACGTCCAACCTGTTTATTGGCAGCGGGTTGTTTGACCAAAAACGGGTGGATGCACTGGACGTTCAAGTGGGACTGGCAACAGACGTGGGCGGCGGTACCAGTTTTTCCCTGCTGAGGACGCTCTCCGAGGCGTATAAAGTGGGGCAGCTGCTGGGGCAATCCTTTTCGTCCATGGAAGGGTTTTACCGAATCACCCTGGGCGGAGCCGTGTGCCTAGACCTGGCAGACTGCATCGGCAACCTGGTACCGGGAAAAGAGGCGGATTTTCTCGTGATCGATCCCCATGCCACCCCGCTGCTGTCCCGGCGCTGGAAACGTGCCCGGACCCTTGAGGAAAAGCTGTTTGCATTGATGATGCTGGGAGATGACAGGCATGTTGCGGAAACCCGGATCATGGGAACCCCGGTTAAACAAATCCGGTCAGGCTCTGGCGATTGACAAAATAGTAGCTGCGTTTTAAGGCAGCCGCAACTTAAGGAAGGGAGAGTCATGCAATTTTGTGTGTTGAACGGGAGTCCCAAGGGGAATTTGAGCGTAACCCTGCAGTCCTTACGCTATCTGGAAAAAAAACGGCCGGCGGTGACGCTCGAGACCTACCATGTATCGAAATCGATCCGTAAGCTGGAGTCAAATCCGGCCGCATTTGATGCGGTGATTACGGCAGTTGCCAACGCCGATGTGGTGGTTTGGTCAACCCCTGTTTATACCCTGCTGGTGCCGTCCCAGTACAAACGATTTATCGAACTGATTCATGAACGCGATGCGTCCGGCGCTTTCTCCGGCAAACCGGCCATTATTCTCACCACATCGATTCTCTTTTTTGATCACTGCGCCCATCATTATCTTCGCGGCATTGTCGATGACCTGGACATGCGAGTTGCCGGCGTGTTGTCAACCGACTCCTATGATCTCCTTGAACCTGCAGGTCAGGAGCGGTTAGTCGCTTTCGGGGACCTCTGCATGAAGGTCATCGAGGACCGGCTGTTTCCACCGGCAGAATATCCCGCATTACCCTCACATCCATCGGTATTCACATCCGTACACCGCAAGGGGAATTTGGAAACAGATGGAAACACACTGATTATTGTGACGGATGAGCCCCTGGATGCAGACACCTCGGTTTCCCGAATGGTGGACGCCTTTGCCGGCTGTTTCTCGGCCCGGCCCGCGGTCTACAGTCTTTCGGATGTGGCCTTTTCCAGCGGCTGCATGGGGTGTGTGCAATGCGGATTTGATCATGAGTGCCTGCTCGAAAAGACCGATGCTTTTGTCGATTTCTACAGAAATGTGGTGATGCCTGCGGACTGGATTGTTTTTGCCGGCGCCATCCGTGACCGGTATCTTTCCTCGGTCTGGAAAGCCTTTTTTGACCGGGGATTTTTCAATAATCACGTCCCGACACTGAAGGGAAAACAGATTGGCATGCTAGTCTCGGGCCCGTTGACGGCACTGCCCAATCTGCGAGAAATTTTCTGCGGTGTGATGGAGTGGCAGGGGGCTAATCTTGCCGGCATGGTATCAGATGAAGGAACGCCGGAGGCTGTTGATGCATCCCTGTTCAATCTGGCGCGGCAGATGCAGCTGGCAGAACAGACCGGCTATATCAAACCTGCGGGTTTTCTTGGTGTTGGCGGACACAAGGTCTTTAGGGATGATGTCTGGGGACGACATCGGTTTGTTTTCCAAGCAGATCATGCATACTATGAAGCGAACGGTCTTTACGACTTTCCCCACGATGATGAGCGGATCAAAGAGACCAACGCGTTCATGTTTGAGATGACCGCAGACCCCGCATCCCGGGAAACAATACGGAAGATGCTGAAAAAAGAGATGGTCAAACCTCATATGAAAATCGTGGACAACGCCTGATCATTTGATACCGCCATACATCGACATCTTAAAGGAGAAAGAATGCTGGCTTACTATAAACGCACGCCAAAATTAAACGTGATTATACTTTTTTTTCTTATGCTGACAACACCTTCGTTTGCCGATCCTTCTCCTCCAGCGCCGCTGGTTGGTTTTATTGCAGTACAAGCGCAAGATCTTACACTGACTGATAATCTTCCCGGCCGTCTGGAGTCCTCCAGGGATGCGGTCGTCCGGGCACGTGTGACGGGTATTGTTGAAAAACGGCTGTTTAGGGAAGGCGCCTTTGTCAGGGAAGGAGATGTACTTTTTACCATTGACAACCGCCCCTTTAAGGCTGCCCTGCAATCGGCAAAAGGGACGCTTGCCAAAGTGATTGCCCAGAAAAAACTCAACGAGGCCAATGTGTTACGCTATCGCAAGCTGATAGATAAAAAGGCTGTCTCCCAGCAGGTGCTGGATCAGGCGGAGGCGACGCTTGCCAGCACCATCGCCGAGATAGAAATTGCCAAAGCCTCTGTAATCAAAGCTGAAATAGATCTGGATTATACCACTGTCACCGCGCCTATCTCTGGCTTTATCGGTCAGCAGGAGGTCACGGAGGGGGCACTGGTTTCTGCTTCCAGTGCAACCCAGATGGCGCAGATCCGCCAGATTGATCCCCTCTATGTGAATGTACAGCAATCGGCGGCAAACATTTTAAACCTCAAGGCAATGATGCAACAGCAGAAGCGAGTGCATCAATCCCCTGAGATGGCGGTGAAAATCTTCCTCGATGACGGCACGCCCTATCAGTACCCCGGCAAGCTGATCTTTACCGATGTGGCCGTCAATGCCGCAACAGGTGAGGCCATGGTACGCGCCTCGGTTCCCAATCCCGACAAGTTTCTAATGCCAGGGCTCTATGTTCGGGTGGAGATGCCCCTGATTACCCTTGACGACATCTTTCTTATTCCCCAGAAAGCAATTACCCGTACCGACAAGGGGGATATCCTTTTTGTGCTCAATGACGACAACACCTTTACCCCCAGGCCGGTTCAGATAGCCCGTTCCTGGAAAAACAACTGGATCGTTACCGGCGGTTTGCAGGCAGGAGACAAGGTGATCATCGATGGTATGCTGAAAGTGCATATTATGCACGCCCAGAAGGTCACCCCTGTTCCACTTGCGGATCTGCGCAACCAGGCAACGGAGAAGGCAGCCGGAACGTCCCAGCAACCAATGAAATCTGAAACGCCTGCTGCTGGAGTGAAATAGGAGGAGAAAAGGGAATGGCAAGATTTTTTATTGACCGGCCTGTCTTTGCCTGGGTTGTGGCGATTTTCATTATCCTTTCAGGATTGGTTACCGCATTTTTTCTGCCCATTGCCCAGTATCCGGCAGTGGCAGCACCCACGATCCAGATACAGGTCAAGTATCCGGGCGCCAGTGCCGAGACCCTGCAGCGGACGGTGCTGTCCATCATCGAGCGGGAGGTCAATACCGCCGATGGACTCGACTATATCGAAAGTATCGCCAATGCCAACGGCACGGGCAGTATCACCCTTACCTTCGCCAGCGGCACTGATGAGAATATGGCCCAGGTCGATGTGCAGAACCTGCTGAGAAACGCGGAACCACGGCTGCCGCCTATCGTTCAATCCCTGGGAATCGGCGTGACTAAAAGCCGGTCAAACTTTCTGCTTTTCACCTGCGTCTATTCAACCTCGGAGGCGTTGAGCCAGCTGGAGGTCGCGGATTATGTCATGCGCAATATCCGGCCCGCACTCCAGCGTATCGAGGGGATGGGCAATGTGCAGGTGTTCTCTGCCGAACCCGGCATGCGGATCTGGCTGGATCCCGTAAAAATGCGCAGTTATGGTCTGTCCACCAGCCAGGTCGCAGCGGCGGTCAGGTCACAGAATATTCAGATCTCGGCGGGCACAATTGGCGCCGCGCCCCTTGTGCCGGGGCAAGAGATCACCGCCACCATCGACACCTCCGGGCAGCTGCAGACCGCCCGGGAGTTTGAAAATATCATTGTTAAAAGCAATACCACCGGAGCAACCGTTCGCTTGAAAGATATCGCCAGGGTTCAGCTTGGCCCTGAGCGGTATGCCACCTTTGCCCGCTTGAACGGCAAGCCCATGGTGGGTATGGGTATCCAGCTCTCCACCACCGGCAACGCGGTTTCCGTTGCCCGGGACACGTATACAACCATGGAGACACTTGCCAGATATTTTCCAGAAGGAATGGAATGGGAAATTCCCTATGATTCATCCACCTTTGTCCGCCTTTCCATTGAGGAGGTGGTACGGACCCTGCTTGAGGCGATGCTGCTTGTAGTGCTGGTCATGCTGCTCTTTTTGCAGAACATCCGCTATACCCTCATTCCGACCCTGGTGGTACCGATCTCGCTTCTGGGCGCGGTGTCGATCATGTCCCTTTTTGGCCTTTCCTTTAATGTGCTGACCATGTTTGCCATGGTGCTGGTAATCGGCATTGTGGTGGATGACGCCATTGTGGTGGTGGAAAATGTGGAACGGCTGATGGATGAAGAGCGGCTCTCGCCCAAAGCAGCGGCCCATAAGGGGATGACACAGATCAGCGGGGCGGTAATCGGTATCACCGTTGTGCTTGTGTCGGTGTTTGTGCCCCTGGCGTTTTTTCCCGGTGCAACCGGCAATATCTATCGCCAGTTTTCCCTGGTGATGATGGGGGCAATTTTCTTTTCCGCCTTTCTTGCCCTCTCTCTTACCCCGGCGCTTTGTGCCACCCTGCTGAAACCGGTGACAGACGGTCATCAAAAAAACGGATTTTTTATCGGGTTCAACCGGCTCTTCAACTGGGTGACACAAAAGTATCAGGCGACGTTGCGCGTTGTGGTTCGCTGGCGTTATGTGATGGTGCTTGTTTTTCTTTTGATAACCGGAATCTCCGGCTGGTTCTATACCAGGATTCCCACCGCATTTCTTCCCGACGAAGATCAGGGTTATGTGATTGTCAATGTAAAACTGCCGCCAGGGGCCAGTCAGGAACGGACGGTGAAGGTGATAGAGCAGGTCGAACACATCGTTTTACAGCAGCCGGAAACAGAAAATATTGTCTCTATCATCGGTTTTTCCTTCAGCGGTCAGGGTCCCAATATGGCCCTTGTCTTTGTGCCCCTCAAACCCTGGGACCAACGCACGGGGCCGGAACAGCGTGCGTCCGCCGTTGCCAGCCGGTTGATGCGGCTGTTTTTCCCCATTCGGGATGCCTTTCTCTTTGCCATCAATCCTCCGCCCATTCCCGAGCTTGGCAATGCCTCCGGGTTCGATATGCGGCTGGAAGATCGCGGTGGCAGCGGTCATGAGCTGCTGATGAAGGCCCGCAATATGATGTTGGGACTTGCCGCCCAACATCCCGAGCTTGCCGGGGTTCGACCTGCCGGCGTGGAGGATGCCCCGCAGCTGACCCTCTCGATCAACAGGGATAATGCCTATGCCAAAGGGGTCTCCATCACGAGTATCAACGATACCCTCTCAGGCTTGCTCGCCGCATCCTATCTGGGTGATTTTCCCAACCGGGAAAGAATGCAGCGGGTGATGATGATGGCAGATGCCGCCTTCCGGATGCAGCCAGACATGTTGAACCGATTTACCGCCCATACCGCTGACGGCAGAGAGGTGCCGCTTTCGGAATTGATCTCCCTTGAGTGGAAGATGGGACCGATGCAGGTTCGGCAGTATAACGGGTTTCCGGCGGTGGGCATCCAGGGGGCGGCTGCTCCGGGTCACAGTACAGGACAGGCCATGGCGGCAATGGAAGCGATCCTGACAAAACTGCCCAACGGTTTTGCCATTGAGTGGACAGGGCAGTCCCTTGAGGAGGTGAGGGCCGGTTCCTTGTCTCTCTACCTCTACGGGTTTGCCATTATCGCTGTTTTTCTCTGCCTGGCCGCGCTCTATGAAAGCTGGGCAATTCCCCTGTCTGTTATGCTTGTGGTACCCCTTGGGTTCTTCGGAATTGTTGTGGGGGCGATGCTGCGGGGCATGGCAAATGATGTCTATTTTCAGGTGGGAATGATTACTGTTATCGGTCTTTCTGCCAAAAACGCCATACTTATTGTGGAATTTGCCAAAGATCTGCAAAAAGAGGGACAAGGGTTGATTCCTGCGGTACTCACGGCGGCTCAGCAGCGTTACCGACCGATTATTATGACTTCCCTGGCCTTTATTGTCGGTGTGCTGCCGCTGTTTTTCGCCACAGGGGCAAGTTCTGCCAGCCAGCGGGCCATCGGGACCGCGGTACTTTCCGGAATGACCGCTGCCACCCTCTTTTCGGTGCTGTTTGTGCCGGTATTTTATATTGTTGTGCGGCGGATTTTTGGCGATAAAGAGGCGTCTCAGAAACAGGCATCCCATATTAAGCCCGGTCGCCAAACCGGTCAACAGGAGGATGAAATATGACATTTTTTACAACCATACGGCGATATGGTCTGTCTGTTCTGGTGCTATGTCTGGTACCTGTCATGACCGCCTGCTCGCTGGCGCCTGCTTTTCTGCAGCCGGAAGTCCCCCTGGAAGCGTCATGGGTGGGCATTGCCCTTGAAGAACAGCAAAAAAACGGTCTCATGGCCCATGAGCTTGGCTGGCGTGATTATTTTCAGGATAAACAGCTTCAGCAGTTTATCGAGGAAGCACTGAAGCATAACCACGACCTGCGCATGGCCGCCCTCAATGCCGATCTGGCGAAAGCCCAATACCGGGTCACCCGCAGTGCTTCTCTGCCGGGTATCGGGGTTGACGCCGCTGCCAGCCGCTCCCGCACAGCGGGGGATTTAAGCTATACCGGTGAGGCCTCCACCGGTAATGTCTATACGATCGGCCTGGGCATGGCTGCATTTGAGCTCGATTTTTTTGACCGGGTGAAAAACCAGAGCGAGGCCATGCTAAATGATTATCTGCAAACCCTGGAAGCGCGGGATGCCGCCCAACTTGCCATTATTTCTGCGGTTGCCAAGGCCTACTACCAGATGCGGACCAATGACGCCCTGATGCAGCTTGCCCAACGCGTACAGCAGGTCAGAAAGGAAAGTTTTTCCCTGACCCAATTCCAGGTTGATGCCGGCACCGCAACCGTGGCCACATTGCAGGGTATGCTTTCGGCAATCGAGCTGGCAAAGGCCGATTATGAAGCGCGCCGCCGGGGCTGGCTCCAAAGCCGCAATACCCTCAGCCTGCTTGTGGGTCGGCCCCTCTCCGCCCTTGAACTGGATCCACCTGCCGATCTTTCAACCCAGTTTCCACCGCAGACCCTGTTGGCCGCGCTGCCGTCAGAGGTGCTGCGCCATCGACCCGATATCCGCCAGGCGGAGTATACCTTGAAAAAGATGAATGCCAATATAGGTGTGGCAAGAGCCGCCTTTTTCCCCAGTATTAGTCTAACGGGCAGCCTTGGTTTCGCAAGTGTGGCGCTGAAAAATCTGTTTGACGGCGAAAACTTTGTCTGGGGTGTTGCGCCCCGCCTTGATCTGCCCCTCTTTGATTACGGCAGAAGACAGGCCAACGCCAAGTCAATGGAAATCCGGCAGCAGATGGCGGTGGCGCACTATATCAAGACCGTACAGAACGCCTTTGTTGATATCAACAACGCCCTGATTGCCCGCAGCACCCTTGAACGGCAGTTTACTGCGATCAATAAAAGTGATGCGGCCATTGCCGAACGGCTGCGTCTGACACGGATCCAGCTCCAGGAAGGGCTGGCTGATGGTCTTGCCCTGCTTGATGCCGAGCGGGAGCATTTTACCAGCCGGCAAGGGGTGCTGGCGTTACAGCAGAGGATTCTGTTTAACCGTGTGGATCTCTATATCGCAATGGGCGGCGGGCTGCTGTAATTTTTTACAGTGTTTTCTCCGTTATATCCTCAAGGCGATAAGGCGTTTCCTGATAAACACAATAATTCAGCCAGTTCGAAAACAACAGATTACTGTGCGCTTTCCAGCGAACCGCAATTTGTTTGGAAGGATCATTGTCCCGGTAATAGTTTTCAGGAAGGGCTGTGGGCATCCCGCTGGCTTTATCCCTTTTATACTCATCATCGAGCGTTGAGGTGTCGTATTCGCCGTGCCCGGTTACAAATAGCAGTCTGTTGTCATGGGTTGCGGCCATATGCACCCCCACTTTTTCTGAAGCCGCCAGTACCTGCATGTCCTTTATGCGGTCAATATCTTCCCGTTTACAGTAGGTATATCTGGAATGGGGCACAAAAAAACTATCGTCAAAACCACTGGTAAGCACATTCTGCTGTAAAACATCCACTTCATAAACCCCAAACAGCTTTTCACCGTATGCATGCTTTTGTACGCCATAGTAATGGTACCAGGCCGCCTGAGCGGCCCAGCAAATAAACATCGTGGAAAAAACATTGGTTCTGGCAAAATCCATGATCTGCCGGAGTTCGTCCCAGTAGTGGACATCATGGAAACCCAGTTTTTCCACAGGCGCACCGGTAATAATCATGGCATCGTATTTTTTGTGTCGAATCTGGTCGAATACCGTATAAAACCGGTCTAAATGATCGAGACTGGTATGTTTCCCGACATACGAATCCGTACGCAACAGTTCGACATTGACCTGCAGGGCGATGTTGGAAATACGGCGCAGCAACTGGGTTTCTGTTTGAATCTTTGTCGGCATGAGATTGGCGATAATCACTTCCAGGGGCCGTATATCCTGAGAACGGGCCCGATCACTATCCATAATAAAAATGCGTTCTTTTTTCAGAATATCGCTTGCGGGTAAATCAGATGGTAAAATAATCGGCATTTCTTTCTCCCTGAATACGTAATCAGCCGGCCAATGCCTGTTCAAGATCTTGCTCAATATCCTGGACATCTTCAATGCCAACAGAAAAACGAATCTGCTCAGGCCGAATCCCTGCTGCCTTTTTTTGTTCGTCAGAAAGCTGCCGGTGGGTCATGCTGGCCGGATGCAATACATGGCTCCTGACATCCGCCACATGAACAACAAGGGAAATCAGTTTGAGCGCATCAATAAATTTTTTTCCGGCCGCAAGTCCGCCTTTCAGGCCAAAAGACAGGATGCCGCCCTGTCCGTCCGGCAGATATTTTTGGGCCAGATCATAGGTTGGACTTGAAGAAAGCCCCGGATACGCCACCCAGTCCACTGCCGGATGGTCTTCGAGAAATTTGGCCAGATGCAGCGCGTTCTGACTGTGCCGCTGCATACGCAGGTGCAGGGTTTCCATCCCCAAATTGATCAAAAAGGCATTCATCGGACTCATTAAAAAGCCAATATCCCGCACATAATTGGTCCTGGCGCGCGTAATAAAGGCCTGATTACCAAAGGATTGCGTATAGCTCAGACCATGATAACTGGGGTCAGGCTGAACAAATTCGGGAAAACGGCCGCTTTTTTCCCAGTCAAAATTGCCGCTGTCCACCAAAAGGCCGCCCACACAGGTCGCGTGCCCATCGAGGTATTTTGTGGCAGAATGCATGACAATATCTGCGCCAAATTCAAAAGGCCGGCAAAGGACGGGCGTGGCGAATGTACTGTCAATCATCAGTGGCAGATTGTGTTCATGGGCAAGGGCTGCGGCCTGTTCAATATCCAGCACCTCGACGCCTGGATTGCCAATGGTCTCACCGTATACCAGTTTGGTGCGATCATCTATTTTAGATACAATCGACGTAAGCGGCGCGTTGATGTCCACAAAACGCACGTCAATACCTATTTTTTTCAGTGTGTGGGTAAACAGATTAATTGTACCGCCATACAGATTCGACAAGGCAATAAAATTATCGCCTCGTGAACAAAGAGACAAGACCGCCAAGGTAACAGCGGCCTGTCCTGAAGCAGTGGCAACCGCCCCAACGCCGCCTTCAAGCGCGTTGATCTTGCTTTCCAGAACCGCAACCGTCGGATTGGAAATTCTTGAATACATATGGCCTTCAGCCTTCAGATCAAAGAGATCCGCAACTTCATCTGCTGAACCGTACTGGTAGGTGGTTGATTGAACAATGGGTGTAATCCGTGGTTCACCATTTTGGGGGAGGTACCCTGCCTGAACGCACCGGGTATCTATTTTGCCACTTGACTTCATTTTTGCTCCTTTTTTCATAACCAAACAAATCTATCATCTCAAATTAAAACCGTAAGCCGAATCCAACAGATTTGCAATATCTTTCCCAGATCAACCTTTTTTTGCATAAGGAGCACATTCCCATTATATCGGGTCAGAAAAGATGCATACACCGATCTGAAAAAAACAGGGTGGATAGGATCACATGGTAACAAGACATTCTGGGCTTCAACTCAAATGAGACAGCTGCAATCCCCAATAAACAGCACAACGAACATAATTGTTATGTTGTCAACAAATAGAATTGTCCGGTTTTAAAATACATAAACTGTCCGGTTTTGCTCCTTCCGTTTTTCTTCACTTTCAGGCCACCTCCAGGCCCTT
>PDTL01000027.1 GCA_002748835.1 Deltaproteobacteria bacterium | reverse complement strand
AGTGATCGATGCCATCCCCATGTCAAAAGGCATGAAAAAAGGCCTTCCCCTGGGTTTTAAAATCATGTCAGCAGTGACAGATATGCTGGGTGTTTGCTCGATGGTGCATATGAGAATACAAGGGTGATGAAATCCATGGAAAAAAAGCAAGCTGAAGGGTATGGCGTGCTATGGTCAATCATCAGACCGGTGAAACGCTATATATATGGCGGCATGGTGCTTGCCGCCCTGGGATCCCTAGCGACCATTGCCACCTTGTTAATGTTGTCAGGCTTTGTCGCCGTACTGATGCAGGGACCCGAAACGCTGATTTTCTGGGGTATATCCTGGACACCCGCCACTTCCCTCATCGGAGTGGGGCTAGCCGGCGTTCTGGCATTCTGCCTTACCCTGATCAGTTTTGGCATTTCACACCTGGGCGCCTTTTATCTGGAAGCCTATCTCCGCACCCGCCTTTCAGAACATCTGGCCAGGCTGCCGCTGGGATATATCATTACCACCGGCAGCGGCGCACTCAAAAAGGTGATGCTGGAAGATGTGAAGAACCTGCACGCCTTTGTTGCCGACAGCACGCCGACCTTTGGGCGGGGATATGCCGCCCCTTTGGTGACAGCCGTACTTTTGTTCATCATTGACTGGCGTCTGGCCTGTATTGCACTGGGCATAACCCTTATCGGCATATGCGTTATGAAACTTGCCATGCGCGATGCCATAACCATACAGAAAGCGTATGAAAACAGTAAAAGTCAAATCAATGCGGCCGTGATTGAGTTTATCCAGGCCATGCCCGTGGTGCGCACTTTTGATGAGGGCACACGTTCCTTTAAACGCTATCTCAATGCCCTCAACCGATACCGTGACATCTATATCGAATGGATGAAAAGAAACGGTACGCCCTCACGAATTGCCTTTGTGCTGATGGCACCCCTTCCCACCGTTCTGGCAGTGACCGTTGGCGGTATTTTTTTTATGCGCACGGGCACCTTGTCATTGCCCGCATGTATCGCTGCCCTGTTTCTCTCCACAGGCATGGTCGATGCCTTTATGCCCCTGGTGTGGCTGAACAATCTCCTGCGCCGATCCAAGGTTGCGGCCAATAGAATCGAAGAATTACTGGCTGTACCGGTCATGCCCTTTGTGGAAAAGGGGCCTGTTCCGGAAGAGATGACGGTTCGCTTCAGCAAGGTAACGTTCCGGTATGAGAACCGCGCTGAAAATGCGCTGACAGCTGTGGATTTTACCGTTGAACCCGGATCGACAACCGCCCTGGTGGGTCCAAGCGGTGCGGGGAAAAGTACAGTGGCAAGGCTGCTGCCCCGTTTCTGGGATGTGACAGAAGGGAGGATTTCCATTGGCGGCATTGATATCCGTGACCTGGACAATGAAACCCTGATGAATACGGTCACTTTTGTCTTTCAGGATACCTTTCTCTTTCATGACACGCTGAAAAACAATATCCGGATGGCAAAACCTGACGCCACCGATGAAATGGTGATTGCCGCAGCCAGGGCAGCCCAGATCCACGATTTTATCATGACCCTTCCCCAGGGCTATGACACGCCTGCCGGCGACAGAGGCACCCGTCTTTCCGGCGGCCAGCGGCAACGGATCACCATTGCCCGCGCCATACTTCGGGATGCACCCATTGTGGTGCTGGACGAGGCCACCGCCTTTGCAGATCCAGAGAGTGAAGCCCAGATCATCCGGGCCATTGCCCGTCTGAAGAAAAACAAAACCGTCATCACCATTGCCCACCGCCTGTCCACCCTTACCCAAGTAGACCAGATCCTGGTCTTTGACCAGGGACGCATTGTCGAAACAGGAAGGCATGACGTACTTGTTTCCCGCAAGGGGCTTTATGCAAGGTTGTGGGCCAATTATCAGACCGCACAGGCCTGGGATCTGCGGGCAAAAGGAGACGGACATGTCTGATACAACACCGTATATCAGTTTTAAAGAAAGTTATGCGTCCGCGAAAATCATTGCGGGCGACCATGTAAAAAAGTATCAGCGCAGTCTGTTTCTGTTCGCCCTGGCCTACATCATGCAAGGCTGTGCATACTTAAGTATTTACATAATTTTCTCAGGGTGTTGTGTGACGCCGGTCGACCTGGAGCAGACGTGGATAGGGTGCGCTGCCATGGTCCTTTTTACCCTGATCAATATCTGGGCGCGCTGGTTTGCCCATGATTTTGAATATACAGATACCGCAGCAAACATCACCCATGATATGCGTTCAATATTAGGGGAAAAGCTCAAAACCATGCCCCTTGAAGTCCTCAGCAGCTACAAAACCGGCGAGCTTAACTCCAGTTTATCCAGTAATGTGGATGAAAGCGTGATGATACTGGGAATGGTGTCTGGCATGCTTATGGAAAATGTTCTCACGCCGGTTACGGTAATTATCGGCATGTTTTTTATTGACTGGCGGATGGCGTTACTGCTGCTGGTCATGATGCCCCTTGCCATACCGCTCTATCATCACAAACGGAAAAGCGGCATTCAGGAGAAAACAGCAGCGACACAGGCTAACAGTGCCCTGGAGTCAGAAATTATAGAGTATATTCAAGGGATTGCTGTATTACGTACCACCCATCAGACCGGGAAAAAAGCAAAACGCCTTCAAGCGGACATTATCCATGTCAGGGACGTTCAGCGGGCGTCGATATGGAAAAATAATGTAACGCTGGTCATGGGGAACATGCTGATCCTCTTTGCCCTGATCACCGCAGCCATCGGGGGAAGTATCTGGGTCGGAAACGGTACCATGAATATTGCTGTTATCGCGTCGGTGCTGGTGATGGTTTCACGGCTGATGGAACCCTTATCCCTTTTTTTGGCAGCAACGTCCGTACTGGATGTCATGAATGCCGGCTTTGACCGGGTACAAGCCATCCTGAACACCCAGCCCCTTGAAGTGAAAAGTCCCCAGGGCAGGGCAGACCACTTTGACATCCGTTTCAATCATGTGGATTTCACCTACGGCGGCCAAAAAGAAAAAGCCTTAACAGACTGTACCTTCACCCTGCCCGGCCAGGCCATGACCGCCATCGTGGGGCCGTCTGGGGCAGGTAAGACCACCCTTACCCGGCTGATGATGCGCTATGCCGATCCCCAGGCCGGCACCATCACCATTGGCGGGGTGGATGTCCGGCAGATCCCCCAGAAAGAACTGATGCGTTATTTTGCCGTTGTGTTCCAGGATGTTTATCTCTTTGATGAGAGCATTTTGGAAAATATCCGCATGGCAAACGCTGATGCCAGCGATGAAGTGGTGATAGAGGCCGCAAAAGCAGCCCACTGCCATGAGTTTATCCGCCGTCTGCCCAACGGATACCATACCCCTGTGGGCGATATTGGCGGCAGTCTTTCAGGCGGAGAACGTCAGCGCATCAGTATTGCCCGGGCCATCCTGAAAGATGCCCCGGTGGTCATTCTTGATGAACCCACTGCTGCTCTGGATACGGAAAGTGAAGTGGCAGTGCAAAAGGCCATTGACTCACTGGTCAGGGATAAAACAGTGATTGTCATTGCCCACCGTCTCTCAACCATTACAGGTGCAGACCAGATCTTTGTCATTGATAACGGCGCGTTGGTTGAAAAGGGCACCCACACAGAACTCATTGAAAAACAGGGAAAATACCACGCACTGTGGCAGGCACAGTCAAGCAGTAAAGCGTGGCAGCTGGGGGTGAATTCGTTTTTTACACTGCTTTTCAAATAAATTCAAATTACTACGCCGGTATGCCCCAGAAACCGTTCCTTGAGTAGTCTTAGAAAATTCAGCTTGCAAAGATTCTATCAAATCCCGTAGAATAAACATGGTAGATCGCTCCTTTTTTGTATAGTTTCAAGTGGTTAACTTCCAATTGAAATATACCATGGGCGCGTATGCTTTTTAAAAAAACCTTATGCGGCCATGGGGGTTTTGGGCGGAGTTCTCGGTCTTGGCGTCATTACGCGCCTGTACGAATCGTTTTGAAATGGAGAAAAAATGGAAAAATTTAAACCCGATTTTATCCAAGATGCGATAGCGGAAACCCTGCTGCTCACCGTTGCGCTGCGTGCGTTTGACGCCCGGCAAAACCCGTCCATTCTGGGAGACGAAAAAAGTGTTGAACTGATCGAACAAATTAATTTCGATTTTCAGCAGTTTGCCATAGGATCCTTGATGAGCCGACTGGGCGCCGCTGTGCGGGGCAAATACTTTGACACCTGTGCCAGCGACTATATTGCCGCGCATAAGCAGCCGATCATTGTTTTGCTGGGATGTGGGCTGGACACCCGATATCACCGTCTGGGCGGTAGCCGCAACGCGGTTTTCTATGAACTGGATCTGCCGGAAGTCATCGCATTCAGAGAAAAACTGTTGCCGGAAAGTGAAAATAATCATTATTTGGGATGCTCTATTTTTGATTCCGCATGGATGGAAAAAATCAAGACCGCCCATCCTGACGGCGATTTTTTGTTTATCATTGAAGGCGTGCTCATGTACTTTGGGGAAACCGAGGTCCGTCCGTTTTTATGCGCACTTGCCGACGCTTTTCCGGGTGCGGAAATCTGCGTTGACGTCCTCAGCGTCTGGTCCAGCAAAAACAAATATTATCACGATACCTTGCGAAACATGCAGGCCACCTTTAAATGGGGTCTTGATGATGATCAGGAACTCACCCGATGGCATCCGGGCCTGGAGGTGATTGCCTCTGAAAGTATGATGTGGCATATGGGGGATTACCATTGGTTCCCGCAGGTTATGCGGCATGCCAGCCTGTTTTACAAGGCGTTTCGTATGCTGCACCTCCGGGTGGGCGCAGCTGAAAAGCGTTACGATCAATGATTTGACAGCCGCCAACGGTTTTGAAAGGGTGAGGTTTCCCAGCATTGATGGGTCTGCCGATGGCTTGGCGTGGAGTGGTACCGCAGATGCGCTGTTTAACCCGATTCTTCCTGCTTTTTCTCTGTGCCGGTTTGCTGCTGGCGGCCGGGTTTCTTTGTGTTCATACCCTTAAACAGCATCCGGAACTGCTGAATCAAACCGCCACCTATCTGCTGGACACCGTGTCCGGCGGAACCGTAAAGATGACCGCTGTTTCCCAGGTTTCCATCAAAGACCGAATCTCTCTATGCCTGTCGGGTGTGACGGTCGGGGATGATGATAGCGCGATCCGGGTATCCGTGGACCAAGTGGTCCTGGTGCTCAGACCGTTTCGTGAGTGGGATGGCCTGATGCCCGCTCTGGCGGAAGTCACCCTGGCACATCCGACAATCCGTCTTGGCCGCAGCATGTTTCAGAAAAAAAAATCTGGACGCTTTCCGCATCTGCCCATGAATATGCTGAAAATTTCAGATGGGGACGTGCGGATTGACGGCATGCCGGAAGGGGCGGACCGGATTCGGTTCAGCGGCATCTGGCGTGAAAATGGGGCCCATTTGTCCGGCATGTGGGCCGGGGGGAAGATTTATGGGGAGATGCACGCATCCGCTGAAAAAGGGCAGACCTGCGACTTTTCCGTAACCGGTGTCCATCTGGGAAACCTGCACGCGGGGATTCGCGGCACGGCAGACCTTGCGCTGGCCGTGCAGGCGGCCGGGGATCGTCTGGCATGGGAGGTTTCGGTGGCATCAGGTGAAGGCGGTGTTTCTGTTGGCAGCTGGAAACTGGGGCCGCTTGCCGTGTCCGGAAAAGGCGGGGTTTCACGAAAAAAGAAGACCGTCACTGCTGACCGGTTGGCATTGATCCTTCCGGAAGGCAGGGTCGAGGGACAGCTGACGGTTGCGCAGACAGGTGCCTCTTTTGATCCAAAGACCGCGGTAGTCACCCTGGACCTGTCATCCGGGTTTCTCTCCTGGGAAGCACTGCTGAAACGGGTGCCGGCCGGTGTGCTGCCCGACCGGCTGGACACCCTGTTGACAAAACAGATCCGTGAAGGGGCTGTCCGGGTTGCGCATATCACCTATGCGGGACCTCTGGAGGCGCTGACCTGTTTCAGAAAAATCGCCAAAAGGCTCCGCGTGGTGCTGGATGTCAAAGATGGGCAGTTCCGAACACCGGGAAGTCCGGAGGCGATCCAGGTGACCGCCGGTCAAGTACGGTTTGAAGACGAAGATCTGATCGTGGGGCCGCTCTGCGGACACATGGGTATGTCTCCCATAGACAGTGTAAGGCTCCGGTTCGTTGACGTGTTGACCCCCGGACGGCATATCGAGGTCAATGCCTCGGTGGATATGCCGCTGATCGATTTTCACCGTGCGTGGCGTGCTGGTGTGGAACCTTTTTATATCCGGAAACCCCTGCTCAAACCCATGGCCCATCCAGCACCGGACGGGCGGATTCGGGGGCAGATACAGGCCGATTTTATCAAGCGAAATGGGGACCGCCGTTTTCGATGCAAGGGCAGGGTCTGGTTTGACAATTGCACCTTTGACTGGGGACGCACCCGGCTTTCCGACATTTCAGGAGACCTGAACATTCCGGACTGGAATGCGCCGATCGTGTTCAACTGGACCGGTTGTTTTGGCAATCTGCCCTTGGCACATCTGTCCCTTGAGGTGAAAGGGCTCGGCCCTTCGCTGAACTACAACTTTGATCTAAAGACAGACCGGTTTCCGGATGCGGTGCCGGTCTGGCTGGCGCCAGATGCGGTGGTGCGGTTTCAGGGAACCGGAGACAGGAAACGGTATAAAGGCGATTTGCAGGTTCTGACCCGGGAACTGCGTACCCCGAATGTGCGGGTGGCCCCTGCCGGCGGGCTGATCGTGGGCATGGGGTATCTGTCCGGAAGCCCTGACCGGTCTGAGCCGCTGACCCTGTCTTCAGGGTATCTGGATACAGGCGAGGGGATTGTCACCGTTGCCCTGGAAAAAACGGCCAAAACCGGCGTACTGAAGCTGGACGGAATCATCGGCGCTTCGGGCATCACGGTGCCTCGCATTCCCGGATCGTTTGAAACGGGTCAGGTGGGCGGCAGCCTGAACCTGACGTGGGGTGCGTCTGGCCTTCACTGGAAGGGCACTCTGGCGTGCGATGCTGCCGTGTGGCAGCCGCCTGCCGGGCCGAAGATGATCCTGAACGGCACCCTGCGGTATCAGGATCGTTTGCTAACCACCCGGATGTTCCGGATTGAAACACCGGCTCCGGATCCCCTGGTCACCGATGTTGCCGGTTCACTGACCCTGTCATCTGGCGGGCCGGTGTTCAACGGATTCGTGATGCTCGACGGCCTGACGATCCGAAAAAAAAAGGCGGCTGGGCATATCCCTGACTGGGTTCGAACGCTGACCGCAGATGCGGACCTGGAACTCCGGTCTGCATTCCTGCAGTATCTTCCGGTGGATCATGCAACCGGGCATGTCTCTGTCAGGGATGCGGTACTTTGCCTCGAAGGGCTCAAGGGGCGTGGGGCCGTCGGAACGGCGCGTGCCAGTGGTCGCGTGCATCTGGATGGTTCCGGACGGATCGCTCTTGACATGGTGCTGGAAGAAAGCGAAATCCAGGCGCTTCTCAAATGCCTGTCTGATCCGGAATCCTGCCGCGCCGATATACCGGATGGCCAACGCCTGATCAGCGGCCATATGGCGCTGGATGGCCATCTGGAAGGAACGCCGGCAGCGCTTTACGGCCAATTTGTCTTTCGCGCGGAAGAGGGACGGGTATGGAAGTATGCGCTTCTTTCCAAAATCTTCGGCGTACTCAACCTGTATAAATTCATCAATACCGCTGAGCTTGATTTTATGAAAGACGGGTTTCCGTATAACCGTATCACCGGAACCTTTCATCTGAAGGGAAACCAAATCACCTGCGACGACTTTCGGCTGGACAGCAACTCCTTGCAGATGTCGGGCATGGGCACCTTTGATCGTGCCTCCGGAACAATTGATGCCGTGGCCGGGGTGCAGCTCTTTGAAACCCTGGACCGGGCCATCGGGTCCATACCGGTGCTCGGATGGGTGCTCACCGGGGATGAAAAGAAACTCTCGGTGATCAGTCTGTCCATCACAGGGGATGTGAAAAACCCGAAAATCACGCTCATGCCTGCGGAAACGATTTCCCGGCCCTTAAAGGAATCCCTGCTGCGTCTCCTCAACCTGCCAGGAACCCTTCTTAAAGATCTGGGGGCTGCCGGCGATTCGTAACCCGGTGGTGATCTCGGGTGGCTGGGTGCCAGCCATGGCATGATCGCCCGGATTCAGATCCTTTCGCCCCTAAGTGGGTATACACCTGGATGCGATGCAGATGGCGATGGATTTTCATTTTTATTCTTTTGTTCTTCCCTGAAGAAACATTTCGTTTGACCTGAGGCCCGAAATGTGGTTCTATCTCGTTTTCGTGCGGAGATTTTATTCATGCGGCCCGGCGCACGCACCGCTTTTCGGACCGCAGCGACCGAACCGATGTGTGAAGGAGACGTACCCATGACGACGATTCGTGATTATGCACTGCCCGATGATAACGGCTTTTTCGGGGAATACGGCGGGAGTTTCATTCCGGAGGCTCTCCAGAAAATAATGGATGATATTAAAGCGGCATACGATGATATCCGTCAGGATCCGTTGTTTCAGAAAGAACTGCAGTATCTGTACACACATTTTGTCGGTCGGCCCAGCCCGATTTTTCATGCCCGCAACCTGTCTGAAAAGATTGGCGGCGCACAGATCTATCTGAAACGGGAAGATTTGAACCACACGGGCGCCCACAAGATCAATCATTGTCTGGGAGAAGCGCTTCTGGCCAAAAAAATGGGCAAGAAAAAAATCATCGCAGAAACCGGTGCAGGTCAGCATGGCGTGGCCCTGGCAACGGCTGCCGTGCTCCTGGGCCTGGCGTGTGATATCTATATGGGCGTGATCGACATTGAGAAAGAGCATCCGAACGTGACCCGGATGAAGATCCTGGGATGCAATGTGATACCGGTGACGCGGGGCGGTCAGACTTTGAAGGATGCCGTGGATGCCGCATTTGAAGCCTACCTGAGAGATCCGGTGACCCAGCTGTATGCCATCGGATCCGTGGTGGGACCGCATCCCTTTCCCATGATGGTGCGCGATTTTCAGCAGATCGTGGGCCAGGAGGCCCGTGAACAGTTCCAGACCCTGACAGGGAAGCTGCCGGACAATCTGGTGGCCTGTGTGGGCGGTGGATCCAATGCCATCGGTTTGTTTACCGCATTCCTTGAAGATGACGGTGTTGCCATCCACGGGGTGGAACCTTCCGGCCTGGGTCTTGAAGACGGCAAGCACGCGGCCACCCTGACCCTGGGCACCAAGGGAGAAATTCATGGCTTTAAGTCCTATGTGCTGCAGGATGATACGGGAAATCCGCTGGCCGTCTACTCCGTTGCTTCAGGCCTGGATTATCCGGGCGTTGGCCCCCAGCACAGTCTGCTCAAGGATATTGGCCGCGTTGCATATGGCACTGCCGGGGATGATGAGACCATTGATGCCTTTTTTGAACTTTCCCGTACCGAAGGGATCATCCCGGCCCTTGAAAGCGCTCATGCGGTTGCCTATGCCATGAAACTGGCAAAAACCCTGCCGGCGGATCAGACGATTCTGGTTAACCTGTCCGGACGGGGAGATAAAGATGTCGACTTTGTGGTGGGAACATACGGAAACCGCTTCGGGATCTGATAGAGAGGACCAATGCCAGGCTCACCGCAGAATCATGACCAGGGGCTGCAGCACGTGGAGATTTCTGAGCGGGACTGCGCGTTTCAGCAGATCCGGGCTACCGGTCCCGGTGGACAGCATGTAAACAAGGTGGCGACCGGGGTGCGTCTTTATTTTGATATCCAGGCATCTTCCCTGCCCGATGCCTGGAAAGCACGCCTGCTGGCATTGCCGGATCACCGGATCACCCGGGATGGCGTGGTGGTGATCCGGTCGGATGCGGCCCGCAGTCAGGCACTGAACAAGGCGGCCGCCTTGGCACGGCTTCAGGCGTTGATTCACCAGGTGGCGGTTCCACGAAAAAAACGGCGGCCCACCCGGCCGACCCGTGCAGCAAAAAACCGGCGCATGGACCGTAAAACCCGTCGGGGAAAGCTGAAAGCCCTGCGCGGGAAAGTGACCGGATAACATACCGGTTTCGCCCCTGCCTATAGAGATCTGTCACGCTCAGGGGGCGGTGGATGCGGCGGAGAAATCGCCTGTTTTGAGATACCGGACCACCATCTCCATCACCTCCGGCGCTTTCATGATGAACGGATGGGTGCGGGAGACCACACGAAATGCCTTCATGCCTTCCAGCTGTGCACGTTTGACAGATACTTTTCCATCATCCGGCCCGTCGATCATACTGGATAAGATCCAGTTGATGCTCCGGTTTCCCGTAATGATGCCCACATCTGCCGTGGTCGGTCCCAGCCGGTTGGGCAGACTGTCTTTTCCGGTTCCCAGCTGATTACCGGCAGGGCCGTTCAGCCATTTAAACGCAAACCATTCGCCCAGCCGGTCCACGGCTTCGCTTCCCTGATTGGGCGGACTGATCATGACAATTCTCCCCAGGTTTTCAATAGGGTGCTGACTGAGATAATACCGAACCAGAATTCCGCCCATGGAATGGGTGACAAAATGCACCTTCGGTGCATTTTTTACTTTTGAAAGTGCCCGGGGAATCGCGGTTTCGGCCAGGACTTCTACCGTGTATTTTCGGGAAGGGTACCCGTCGTTGATGACCCCGTATCCCTGCTGCCTGAGGTACCTGGCAAGGGGTTCCATGGAGCTGCGCGTGCGGGCCAGACCGTGAAGGAGGATGACGGCTTCCGGCGTGTTTAATGGTGAGGAGAGGGCCATACCGGGGAACAGGAGAAGACCGGACAGGAAACAAAGGCAAGGGCCGATTTTGCGCATGGATAGAACGTCCTTTCTTGATAGCTAATTGACCCTAAATAAAAACAGACCGGAACGCAATCGTCAAAAGGTGCGACCCGGGGCATGAACGTGGCAAGATTTTCCCTGTGTTGGATCGGGTGGGAAAATTCGTCATGGACCAAGGGGCCGCTTTTTTTGTGATCATTTTTTTTAATACTTTGTTTTTATAATTATTTTTTATTTGTTCTGATTGTGGCACAGGCTTTGCTTAAGCACAAGCCGACTGCCGAGAAGCAAGCACCGGCAGAAATGCTGAATGGAAATTTTTGACAATGAGGTGCCTATGCAGTTCCCTGTAATGGATATGATGCAGCTTTTTAACGGCCCTGCCGGTATTCCGGGCGGACAGGTAACATCCGTACCGGGAACAGTGCCTTTGGAGACCGGCGGGTTTGCCGCCTTGCTTTCCAACGGTATGCAGCCCGTTCAGGCGACTGGAACTGCTGCGGCGTCGAGGGGGATGCCCCTGAATCCCGCCAAGGGGATCACGGATCCGCTTATGCAGGTGAAAGCGTTGATGCGTTCCATGGACGGAAAGGGGGCTGCGAATATCACGCTGACCCATGCGGGAAAAAAAGCGATTGAAGACTGGCTGACCGAGTTGGGGCTGGATACAGATACCATTGAAATCATCGTGGCGGGACTGACCGCCGGATCCGGGGAACCGGTGACACTGAGCGTGGATGACTGGATGAGGCGGCTTGATCAGATCCGTGAGAATCTGGGATGGGAGGTGGCGATACCGGATGTCATGGATCCGCTGGCCTCGGTTCCCATGATTCAGGGGATCCTTGAGCTGCTCGGTCTGGACGCGGAGACCGTTGATTCCTTGCTTTTCGAAACCGTGGAACCGGATACGGGGATTAATATCACCCGACTGGCCGGAAAACTTGCAGCGCTGCTCGCATCCGATAAAAGCACTGCCCTGAAACCTGCCTCTGGAGGGGCTCAGGTCCAGGTGAATCGCCTGATGGACGCCCTGGGATGGGTGGAAAAACGGCAGAGCCTTCTTGAATCAGCGGCACCGGTACTGAGCCTGGAAGGACTGGTTTCTATTCTGGAATCGCAGCTTGACAAGGCAGCCGATATGGCGCTGACAGACAGGGATACACCGTCTTCTCTGGCCGCGCTGATGCGTGCAGGCACGGCAAAAAAATCCGCGACCCATGCCTGGACAAAGCTGGTGGATGCGTTGGATGCTGCGTCGAATGTACCGGAAACAGCTGCTGAAGACCCCGCCAGCCTGATCCGGCAGCACATTGTCAACCCGGTGCAGGCCGTTTCAACACCGGCCGCGGGTACGGCCGGAAACCTGATCCAGGCGGATGGAAATCCGGGTGTGAAAAAAGGAAACCCGGGGACCTGTCCCGGATCTGCAGAGAAGCCGGATAGAAAGGTGAAAAACACCAGCACGGGCTCCGGGCAGATATCCGCAGACACATCCGGTGATGAGGCAGCTCCGGATCAGCGTGTATCCAGCGACCCCATGCTGTCTGCAAAAAAAGAGGGTGTTGAAACGCGGGCTGCCGGGCATGGGGTGCCATCCGCTAAGGCCGACACGGATTCGCCATTTGTCAGGCAGGCGATGGCGGATGCATCTGCAGAGACGTTGTCTGAAGGAGACGCCCGGATTGATGCATCGGTGAACAGTCGTGCGGCAGCGCGGCAGGCCCCGGTCAAACCCGTGCCGGCCTACGTTCTGAATCAGACCAGCCGGCAAATCGCCCGGGCAGCCATGCGCGGTGAAACGGAAATCCGGCTGCAGCTCAAACCGGCCGAGCTTGGCCGGCTGTACATGACCATTGATCAGGGAAATGAAGGGGTCCGTGTCGCCATTCTGGCAGAAAATCCGCATGCGCGGGACATGCTGGCTGCTCATCAGGTTGAACTGCGAAGCGCCCTTCAGGAGCATGGCGTGCGATTTGATCGGATTCAGGTGGCGTTTACCAGCAATTTTGATCAGTCCATGGCCGATGCCCGCCAACAGCAGGGGCAGACGGGTGGACGGAAGCACCGTCAGGAAAAAAACGCTGATACTGAAATGGGTATCACGGCAGTGGACCCTGCTGCAGAAATTGCAACGGCAAAAAACAGACGCACGGCATCTGGATTGAACCTGGTTGCCTGAGGTTAACCCCGTCTAGGAGACACAAACCATGACCGTATCGTCAACCGGATACAACCCCTCTCTGACAGCCATATCCAACAGCTATCAGGATGCGCTGGCTTCAGAAGAAAAAGATCCCCTGGGCCGTGAGGCGTTTCTCACCATGCTGGTGGCCCAGCTGCAGAATCAGGACCCGCTCAATCCCATGGACGGTACTGATTTTACGGCCCAGCTGGCCCAGTTTTCCCAGCTGGAAGCCCAGTTCAACACCAACGACACCCTGGCCTCGATGCTCACAGAACTGCAGCATCAGGGTGACGAGAATGTGAACGACTATATTGGGAAAAACATTCTCGGTGCGGTCAATTCCATCGAAGTGACCGACGGAGAAGCCGTGGGCGGATTCTATAGCCTGGAAGCGGCGTCGGATGTGATCATTACGATCTATGACAAGGCAGGCCAGGAGGTCAGAACCCTGTATCCGGGGCAGAAAACAGCCGGTACCCATGCAATCGAGTGGGATGGTATGGGTACGGATGGCAGCGGGGTGCTCGACGGCAGTTATACCTATGTGGCCCGGGGCAACACTGGCAGCGGAGAATACCTGCCACTGGATACAACGATCAGCGGCCGTGTGGACGCCGTGATCCGTGACGGAAACGGGGACTACATTCAGGTCGGCGATGTGTTCTTAAGGCCTGAAGATGTGCTCAAGGTCTGGGAAGCTACTTCGGTCTCAGCCTTGGATACCACCGATCTGCTGAATTATATCGGGAAAGAGGTGGATGCCGCCACCAACGTGCTGCAGCTCAAGGACGGCGGCACCCTGTACGGTGAAATCGCATTTACACTGGCCGACACCGACCTGGTGCAGGTTCAGATCTTTACCATGGACGGCCAGTTGGTGCGCACCATCGATGCAGGCACATTGGATGAAGGGGCGCAGGTTGTGGGATGGGACGGACAGGATGATACGGGAGCACCGGTTCCTGACGGCGTCTACAGTTATCAGGTCCTGAGCCAAGGGGCGTATGCTGATCGAAGCCTGACAGGCGAGATCGACGGCGTCGCGTATGTTGACGGCATCGGTTATCTGACCATGGGGGAAACCCTGATTTATCCGGCTGCCATTACAGGGATTCGTCAATAACCGGTTCAACCGGAAACAAAAGCAGGAGGTCACTATGTCACTGACAAGTTCACTCTTTACAGGTACAAGCGGTTTGAAAAACCTGGGTAACGCCATGCAGGTCATTGGCGATAATATTTCCAACGTCAACACAGTGGGATTCAAGGGAAACCGGTACACCTTTGCCGACCTGCTCTCCCAGTCGGTGGCAACCCAGTCCGGCTCCGCACAGGTGGGTCGGGGGATGGCCATGGGCAGTGTGGATGTGTCTTTTATCCAGGGTTCATTCGAGTCCACAGGGAACGCCACAGACCTGTCCATCGGCGGAGATGGTTTTTTTGTGGTGCGCCAGGACGGAACCGAGCGCAACTATTATACCCGTGCCGGCAACTTCAATTTTGACAAAGACGGCTATCTGGTCAACCCGGAAGGGTATATCGTTCAGGGGTGGCTGCTTGACGAGGAAACCGGGGATGACATTGGTTCGGTGAGCGATATCCTGCTCCGTTCGTTTACCTCGCCGCCCAAGGCAACAGACGAGATGTCCGTGATCACCAACCTGGATGCCACGATGAACAGTCTGGCTGAAGTATTGACCAATACCTGGGACGGGCTGGCAGAAGATACCCAGATCAGCGCTAACGGATATGAGTACCAGACCGTGGTCAAGGTCTACGACTCCCTGGGCAGCACCCATGATCTCACGGTCTACTACGACAAGAAGGAGGACAACAAGTGGGAGTACATGGTCTGCTGCAACCCGACCGAAGATATGCGGAACCAGGTGCAGGAGACCGCAGGGCTCGGCCTGCTGGCCCAGGGAACCTTCACCTTCAACAGCAACGGCTCGATTTCAGACATGACCATGAGCCGGTTTACCGGGCGGATCGGAAATGTCCGTGCACCCGTGGCCACCGGGATCAATCAGGAGGGGATTACCTTTAATATCCTGAATAACGACGCCATCCCTTCAGACGGGTACAACTTCGGGCTTCAGTATAACGGCGCCACCAATTCCTGGAATTTTGCCGACCTGGACGGTGACGGAAATGTCGATGTGCCGGCTGCCTACAATGCGGGGCCTCCCACGGCAACCGTACTGGCAAGTGACCAGTCCACGGTTCAGATTGATCTGAATGACGATGGTTCCATGGATCTGGAGATCAAGTTTGACACGGATGCCATTGACGGGGATCAGATCCTTTTTGACATCAATGACCCGGTGGACATTCATGTGCAGAGAGTGCTGGATCTCACTTACGATCGTACCGCCGGCAACAATGGCGTGGAAGCGGACAACACCACCATGCGTGTGCCGAATCCCGGTGCCATGTTGAGAAGCACGGCGGCAGGGGATGATTTTCAGCTGAACTGGGACGGGGCCGGAAACTGGACCATCGCCAATCTGCCAGCCGCTTATAATGCTGCCACCGCTTACGTGGATGCCAGCGCAACCATCACCGGAGACAAGGACAGTCTCTCTATTGATCTGAATGCAGACGGTACCGTTGACATCAAGTTTGATTTCGAAGAATCCCTTTCCGTGACGCCCGGCTCCATCACCTTTGGCATCCAGGGCTCCACGGCCTGGGAAACCCTGACCACCGATGATGTGAATACCAACGGCTTTTATGAACTGGAAGCGGACTTTCTGGGCGGTGGCAGCGATTCCACCGTGATGAAGATCGCCTTTGATGCCGGTACCCGGTATGACGGATCCGACTGGATCAACGATTCGCTGTCCACCACCCAGTATTCCCGCAAATCAAGCACCATCTATCAGGCGGGCAACGGTTACGGGGCCGGAGACCTCCAGGGGGTCGACGTATCTGCGGACGGGGAAATCACCGGGATTTACTCCAACGGCCAGCTGATCCCCTTGTTCCGTGTGGCCCTGGCACGATTTCAGAACAATCAGGGGCTTTACAAGGAAGGGGGAAACCTCTACAGTGAAACCCGTGACAGCGGCAGTGCCATCACCAACCGGCCCGGTGAAAACGGCCTGGGGAACATCTCTCCCAACTCGCTGGAAATGTCAAATGTGGATATCGCAGATGAGTTTGTGGACATGATCACCACCCAGCGCGGCTTCCAGGCCAACTCCAAAATTGTGACCACGGTGGACAGCATGCTCAGCGACGTCATTCAGATGAAACGGTAATATCCCCTAGACGGAGCGTTTGGCGGGGAACCTCGGCCGGCTTACGCTGACAAAAAAGCGCCTGCATTTTTTTTGCAGGCGCTTTCGTCGTTTTTTCAGGTGACAACCGGTTCACAGCCGCTGTCATTGACAGTGGGTTCACAGGTGCATTGGCGGTTATTCGTTTTCCACCAGTGTGAAGATTTTTTCGGCCATGAGCTTGCCGTTGTACCAGAGTTGAAACTTCCATGGACCGGGGATCAGATCGATTTTTTCCGTCAGCTTGACTGCTGTAAATCCGTCGTCTCCGATTTTGGTGTTGAGTCCGTATAGATAGTCTTTTATGTATTTTTGATTATCCGGATCCCACTTGCCGGGTTCGGGATAGATGAGTTTCCTGCCCAGCAGGATTTCTGCTTTTTCCGGTGTCCCTTTCACGCGGTACCGGAATCCGAAAACCACATCGGAAATCATCATGGGGATTTTGTCGGTCTGTTCGATAAGCACCAGGTTTTTGACCAGCCGCCTTTCCCCGCCTGGAACGTTGGGGTCAGTGACGATTTTTGTGGTGACGGTATCATACAGACCATATTCATAGATATCTACGTGTTCAACCTCTGCGGCTGTGACACAAACGGGAAAAAAGGCTGCCATGACGGCAGTGATGATCAGTCGGGTGGCTTGGTTTCGGCTAGGCATGGACCCTCTTTTTGGTAATGTTTCAACGCGCTTTTTAAACAGATCCCAATGGATGGGAATCCGTACCCTCGGCTGCCGTAACTGCACCGGCATCCTGTAAGCATGCGTTTATATCAGGTGCGAAGCAGATCTTCAAGACCGTATTGCCACAACAGGGTAAGCGTCACTATTTTGACGCGCAATCAGGGCATATCGTCGCGGTGTACGGCGGGAAAACCGGTAATATATCCGCTGGAACCAGCGCATGCGCCGGATCTGTTTCAATAAGATCAATTGGCACAATGCTTGCTTAAAATTCAGATGATATGCTATACAGAAAAACGTTTCAGTAGAAATGTTAAGACGCTTTTTCATGTACGCCAGTATCTAGACAGACGGCAGCCGGCCACCTTCGGGTATGGGCCGTTACGCCCCATTGAACCCAATGATTCGGAGATAAACCGCGCACGGAACCGGCGGGTTGAATTTGTTTTCAGACCGCCGCAGGTGCCGGAGGCATAGGATGGGAAAAAAGCAAAAAGCAAAATCGCCCCCTGTGGAAGGGGTTGCTGAAGCAGCGCCGGAAAAAGGGAAAAAGAAGTGGCTGCTGATCGGACTCCTGCTGCTGGTGGCCTGCCTGGTGCTGGCAGGCGGTGGGGCCTGGTATCTGATGGGCGGCGGCAAGGATACGCCTGAAGAGATCAATGCGCCGGCTGAAAAAAAAGCGGATGCGGCGGATGTGGACGTCCCTTTGCAGGAAACAACAGAGATGGACCGGGCCCTTGAGGCGAATGTGTTTCCCCTGGAACCGTTTGTCATTGAACTGATGGATCCGGATGCCAAAAAAATGCTGACCCTTGAAGTGGCGCTGGAGATGATGCAGGCAGAAACGGCCGATGAGATCCGGAACATGCTGCCGTATATCCGGGAAACCGTGATGCAGCAGTTTATACAGGAATCCTCAGGTGATCTGCTGACCATGGAAGATAAACTAGTGCTCAAGCACGACTTGATACGGAAAATAAACGGACTCCTTTCCTATGGCAGGATCCGGAACATTTATTTCACCCAATTTTTGATACGGTGATTTATGAGTGACGTATTATCCCAGGAAGAAGTCGACAGCCTGCTCTCGGGCTTAAGTTCGGGAAAGATCGAGACAGAAACGGAAGCATCAACTGCAGCCCAGGCCGATGGTCTGGATATCTATGATTTTGGCAACCAGCAACAGGTGATCCGGGGGCGTATGCCCACGTTTGAAGTCATCAACGAACGGTTTGCCAGAGAGGTAAGGACCAGTATTTCGAACCTGCTGCGGACCAATGTGGATATCAGCGCCGAATCCCTTGACACCCTGAAGTTTTCCGAATTTGGACGCTCTCTGCCGGTTCCCACCAGCCTCCATGTCTGCCGTCTGGATCCATTCCGCGGCCACGCCCTGGTGGTGCTGGAAAGCCAGTTAGTATTCAATCTCATTGATCAGTTTTTTGGCGGAAAAGGGTCGGCGAAATCCCGCATCGAAGGTCGGGATTTTACGGCCATCGAGGAAGCCATGGTCCGGAAGGTGGTCATGGCCTGCCTGGAGGATATCGAGAAAGCCTGGCATCCGGTCTACCCCATCAAGGCGACGCTGGTGCGGTCGGAAGTGAATCCCCAGTTCGCGGCTATCGTGCTTCCTGAAGATCTGGTCATTGTTTCCCGGTTTGAAGTGGAACTGGAACAGTCAGCCGGAACCCTGATCATCTGCCTGCCCTATTCCATGATCGAGCCGATCCGGAGCAAATTGTCCGCTGGTTTTCAGGCGGAGGCCGAAGAAATCGACTTCACCTGGCAGAAACGGCTCACGGAAATCATCTATGACTCGGAGATCGAGCTTCGGGTCCAGCTGGGAACTACTGAAATTACAGGTGAACGGCTGTTGTATCTGAAACCGGGGGATGTGATCCAGCTGGACCAGGATGCGGATGAACAGCTGGTCGGGTATGTGGAAGGGCATGTGAAGTTTCGGGGATTTGCCGGGGTGCAGCGGGGATTCCAGGCCTTGAAAATCGCGGATAAATACTACGTAAAAGGATAAGGGCAGATGGCTGAAAACGAAAGGGAAGCACAGGAAGCGGACGCAGCAGGAACCGCCGAGGCGCCTGAAGGGGCTGAGGAGAAAGTGCCGGAACCCCATGATATCGAGTTTATTCTCGATATTCCGCTAGAGTTATCCGTCGAGTTGGGTCGGTCCCGGATGCTGATCAACGACCTGCTCCAGCTGGGTCAGGGATCCATCGTGGAGCTGGACAAACTGGCCGGCGAACCCCTGGAAATCTATATTAACCGAAAACTGGTGGCCCGCGGCGAGGTGGTGGTGGTGAACGAGAAATTTGGTGTTCGCCTCACGGATATTATCAGCCCCATGGAGCGGGTGCGGAGCCTGAGGGATTGATCTGCCGGGTTGCAGTGTCCCGCGGCCGTGCGGCCGGAAAGTGAGAACGAGTCATGGAAGGCGCAAGTGTGACCCCCGATGTCTGGATGTTGATGGTGAAAAGTATCGGTATGCTCTGTATCGTCCTGGGCCTTCTGGTTGGTGTGCTGGTGCTGGTCAAAAAAATGTCCGGAAAAACTGGGCAGTGGGGAGGGCGCGGGTATATCAAGGTGCTTTCCACGGCCCATGTGGCGTCAAAGGAACGGGTGGTTCTGATTGATGTGCTCGGGGAAAAGATCCTGATCGGGGTAACCCCCCAGTCCGTGACCCGGCTGGCGGTTATTGACCGGACGCTTCCGGACGCGGATGCCTCAGGTGGACGCGCCTTGTTCCCGAAACGGCTGCGTGCTGCGGAGGTCGCCGCAGAGGAGACCGGTGATGTGGAACCCTAAGGGCAGGGGAAGTCAGTGGCTGCTGGCTGCCGGGATTGCCGGATGCCCGGCGCTTGCCATTGCGCAGACGGGCGTTTTCCCCATTCCGTCGATTCAGCTGGGCGTTGAGGCGGCACAGAACCCGGATGAAGTGGTGATTGCCCTTGAGATTATCGGGCTGCTCACCCTTCTCACCCTGGCGCCGGCCATTCTGGTGCTCATGACGTCGTTTACCCGGGTGGTGGTGGTGTTTCATTTTCTGCGGCAGGCCATCGGGACCCAGTCATCGCCGCCCAACCAGGTAATCGTGGGGCTGGCGCTCTTTCTCACCGTGTTCATCATGAAACCGGTCTGGCAGGAAATTTACGACACGGCCCTGAATCCGTATCTGGAGCGGGAACTCTCTTATCAGGACGCCTTTTCCGCAGCCAAGAGGCCGGTTCGGGAGTTTATGCTGAAAAATACCCGGGAGCGGGATATCGCCCTGTTTGTAAAAGCCACAAAACGTCCGCACCCGGAAACGAAAAACGATGTGCCACTGGATCTTTTGATTCCGGCATTTGTGATCAGTGAGCTGCAGACCGCCTTTATCATCGGCTTTGTGATCTATATTCCGTTTCTCATCATCGACATGGTGACCGCCAGTGTGCTGCTGGCCATGGGGATGATGATGCTGCCGCCCGTCATGATTTCCCTCCCCTTCAAGCTGATGCTTTTTGTGCTGGTCGACGGGTGGAACCTGATTGTGGGGTCGCTGATCCAGAGTTTCGGGTGAGCGGATAGCAGGGGGCGATTCTCACGACACAAAATGTATTCAATATGCAATTTTATAATGCAATATGCAACTTGCTCTGCTATATCTGAAAGAAGACAATAGGGAGGCGCTATCATGACAACAGCAGTAAGAATTACTGACGAATTAGTTCGGGAAGCCAGAATTTTCAGTAAAATCGATAAACGATCATTGACAGGACAAATCGAGCATTGGGCTCGGATTGGAAAGTGTGCTGAGGAAAACCCCGATTTAACTTATGATCTTATCAAAGAGATGCTCATCGGCATCGCTGAACTGGAATACGGAGAAACCACCGAATATAAATTTGGGTAACAAAAAATGAAAATTTTTCAATCCCGATCTTTTGAACGAAAGGTTAAAAAGTTTTCTAAACAGGAAAAAGACATACTTGATGACGCAGTAAGAGCGATTGCTGAAAAACGAACTATTGGCACAGAAAAAAAAGGAGATCTAAGAGGTACTTTTGTTCATAAGTTCAAAATAAAAACAGTTCAGTATCTGCTTTCTTATCGTTTTGCAGGCAATGATCTTGAGTTAATAATGATCGGGCCGCATGGAAACTATTATAGGGATTTAAAAAATTATCTCAAATCAAGATAAATTGAAATAAGCGGAATCGGGGCCATCTCTGTAACCCGATGGATGGATGAATACGGCCAAGCGGCAGGGGATCGAAACTGCCGGAAACGGATCTTTTTATGACACCTGAATTTGTCATCAGTTTTGCCAAGGAAGGCATCCTACTCACCATTTTGCTGGCCATGCCCATGCTGGGCCTGGGCCTGGTGGTCGGGCTGGTTATTTCTATTTTCCAGGCAGTGACATCCATTCAGGAGATGACGCTGATTTTTGTCCCGAAAATCCTGGCCGTGTTTCTCGGCCTGCTCTTCTTTGCTCCATGGATGCTGGGGCGACTCACAGCCTTTACCACGCGGGTGATTCAGGATATTCCCCTGTATGTGCGTTAGCCGTCAACCAACAGCTTAACAAGGGTGTTTCATGGTTGAAGCCCTGTCCCTGATACAACCCGATGAAATCCGGATTTTTCTGCTGGTCCTGGTGCGGGTCAGCGTGGTGCTGTTTCTCTTTCCCATTTTCGGCAGTCCCCTGTTTCCTGCCCAGATCAAGGCAGGGCTTTCCCTGATGGTCACCATCGCACTGATCCCCCTGGTGTCTGGTCGGACCGTATTGCCGGGCATGTTTCCCGTTCATGCAGTCTCTTTTGTGCTGCTCGTGGTCGGCGAACTGATCATCGGCATGGTGATTGCCCTGACTGTGCGGATGTTCTTTGCTGCCGTACAGATGGCCGGGCAGATTATCGGATTCCAGATGGGGTTTTCCATGATCAATGTGGTCGATCCCCAGTCCGGCGGTCAGATTTCCCTGATGGAGCAGTTTGTCTATTGGGTGGTGCTGATCATTTTTTTGGGCCTGAACGGGCACCATATCCTGCTCATGAGCCTGGCAGAGAGTTTCCGGCGGGTTCCCATTGGCGGCGTTCATCTGTCCGGGTCGCTGGTGGAGGCGGTGATCCCCATGTCTGCGGACATTTTTTCCCTGGGCATCCGGATTGCCGCTCCGGCATGGGCCGCGATTTTTTTTACGGACGCAGCCTTCGGCATCACGGCTAAATTCGCCCCGCAGATGAATGTGCTGATCGTGGCGTTTCCTGTCAAGATCACCATAGGCCTGATCACCTTTGGCCTGGCGTTACAGACCGTGGGCACGGTGACTCGTGAATTCCTGTCCGGATACGGATCGGTCCTGCTCCAACTGCTCAACTGGATGGGAGGGGGGTAGATGGCCGAAGACAACATGCAGGAAAAAACCGAAGAAGCAACCCCGAAAAAACTGGAAAAAGCCCGGGAAGAAGGGCAGGTCGGTAAAAGTATTGAGGTGCCGTCGGTGTTCGTGCTCATGGCTGGTGTGACCACCCTCTTTTTTTTCAGCCGGTACATGTATGATATCATCGTCGGTGTCATGTTCCGGAGCTTTTCCTTTGACACGGTTCCGGGCGCGAGCATGCCGTGGTTCATCAACCGGATGTACATGGAGGGAAAAGCCTATGTGCTGGCGCTCATCCCTTTGATGCTGGCGGTTGTCGTCCTTGCACTGGCCAGCAACTATATGCAGGTCGGTTTTCTCTTGTCCTGGAAAGCGATCCAGCCCAAGGCCTCGCGGATCAATCCCATTAACGGGTTCAAACAGAAATTTTCCAGCCGGTCCGTGGTGGAGCTGTTGAAGAGCATCCTGAAAATCATCATCATCGCCGTGCTCACCTATGCTGCCGTAAGCTCGGAGTTTCATACCCTGGTGGGGCTTTCCGGAAATTCGGTGGCCGGCATCCTGATTTTCATGCTCAAGGTGGTGTTCAAGATGTTTATCTGGATCCTGATCGCCATGCTGGTCCTGGCTCTGTTTGATCTGATCTTTCAGAAATGGAAATATGCCCAGGATCAGAAAATGACCAAACAGGAAGTGAAGGATGAATTCAAGCAGACCGAAGGGGATCCGCAGATCAAGTCCCGGATACGGGCCATTCAGATGCAGGCGGCGCGGCGGCGCATGATGCAGGCTGTCCCCGAAGCAGACGTGGTGGTCACCAACCCGGTGCATCTCGCGCTTGCCTTGAAATACGACGCGCTGACCATGCAGGCACCCAAAGTGCTGGCTAAAGGGGCCGGACCGGTGGCGGACCGGATCAAGGCTCTGGCTGCCGAGCACAGCATTCCGGTGGTGGAAAATGTGGCATTGGCCCGGAACTTGTATAAGTCAGTGGATATTGATGAGGAGGTTCCATCAGAGCTGTACCAGGCGGTGGCGGAACTTCTGGCCTATGTCTACCGGATGAAGGGAAAACCGTGAGGGTTAAATGCATTTCACGGTTTGCATCCAGGATCTGAAACTGGACGGACCGTGTCAGGAATACAACGGATGTCAACGAATTGACGCCTCTATCGTAAAGGGTAAGACGGTATGGCAATGGAAAATACGGGACTGATCGGCGGCCTTCAGCAGGAATCGGCCGATATCGGGATGGTGGCAGCGGTCATCGGCATTCTGCTTCTGATGATTCTGCCGGTGAAACCGTTTCTCTTGGACCTGTTTCTTGCCATGAACATCACCTTTGCCATCATTATCCTCATCACCACCATGTATACGGAGCGGCCCCTTGATTTTTCCATCTTTCCGTCCATGCTGCTGGTGCTGACCCTGTTTCGGCTGAGCCTCAACGTGGCTTCCACCCGGCTGATTCTGCTACACGGTAATGAGGGAACCCTGGCTGCCGGTGCCATCATCAAGTCTTTTGGCAGTTTTGTGGTGGGCGGTAATTATGTGATCGGGATGATCGTTTTTGTCATCCTGGTACTGATCAATTTCATGGTCATCACCAAAGGGGCAGGGCGTATCGCGGAAGTGGCGGCCCGGTTTGCCCTGGATGCCATGCCCGGCAAGCAGATGGCCATTGACGCGGATCTGAACGCCGGCATCATTGATGAGCTGGAGGCCAAGAACCGCCGACGTGAAATCGCCCGGGAATCGGAATTCCACGGCGCCATGGACGGGGCGAGCAAGTTTGTCAAAGGGGATGCGGTGGCCGGGATCATCATCACGGGTATCAATATTGTGGGCGGTATCATTATCGGGGTGTTCCAGAACAATATGACCTTGATCGACGCCGCATCCAACTATACCCTGCTGACGGTGGGGGACGGCCTGGTGAGTCAGATACCGGCACTGATCATCTCCACGGCAGCGGGTATGCTGGTCTCCCGCGCCGGTTCCGAATCCAGGATGGGGAAGGAATTTTTTACCCATTTTTTCACAAAAAAGACACCGATCTATGTGGGTGCGGTGGTGGTGTTCATGCTGGGCCTGGTACCGGGATTGCCGTTTATCCCGTTCACCCTGCTGGCTGGGATTCTGGCAGGGAGTGTCTACTGGCTGGGCCGGGGCATGGCGGACCCTCAAACCGCTCTACCCGAAGGGGCGCCTGGAGCGGAGTCAGCCGAAGCGGCAGACGCGACCGGACCTGAGGAAGTGGAACACCTCCTGACCCTGGATGTGATGGAACTTGAGGTTGGCTACGGGCTGATTCCTCTGGTTGACCGGTCCCAGGACGGAACCCTGCTGGGACGGATTCGGGCGATCCGCCGGCAGTTTGCCACGGAAATGGGGATCGTGATTCCGCCCATTCACATCCGGGACAATCTGAAACTCAAACCCTCTGAATACCGGCTCATGATTCGCGGAGTGGAGATGGCCCGGTGCGAGCTTATGCTCAATCACCTGCTGGCCATGGACCCGGGGGATGTGGCTCAGCGTCTGGACGGCATTCCGACCACCGAACCGGCCTTCAACCTGCCCGCGCTCTGGATTCCCGAAGACAAGGAAGAGGAAGCCAAATTCTCCGGGTATACGGTGGTCGATATTTCAACGGTGGTGGCCACTCACCTGACCGAGATTATCCGGACCCACGCGGCAGACCTTCTGGGCCGCCAGGAGGTGCAACATCTACTGGATAACCTGGCCAAAACCCATCCCAAGGCGGTCGAGGAGCTGGTACCGCAGCTGCTCACGCTGGGGGGGGTACAGAAGGTGCTTCAGAATCTGCTGCGGGAAAAGGTGTCGGTGCGGGATCTTCTTTCTGTGGTGGAAACCCTGGCTGATTACGCGCCCATGAGCAAGGATCCGGATCTGCTGACCGAGTATGTGCGTCAGAAGATGGGGCGTTCCATCGTAACCCCCTTTATCCAGCCGGACGGCGTGCTGCCGGTGATCCTGATTGACCAGACAGTTGAGGATTTGATATCGAAAAGTATTCAGCACACGGATCAGGGATCGTATGTCACTGCAGATCCCCGGGTGCTGGAAACCATTGCCCAGGGACTCAAAGCTGAAGCGGAAACGTGTATCGCCATGAATCTTCAGCCTGTCGCCCTCTGCTCGCCGGTGATTCGCCGTCATCTGAGACGGCTGGTCGAACAGTATGTGCCGGCGGTAACCATCCTTTCTCATGCCGAGATCGTGCCGAATATCGGGATCAAATCGGTGGGAAAAGTGACTGTTTAGTCTATGTCCGCTAAAACATACCGTGCCAGAAGTATTCAGGCCGCCATCAGCCGGATTAAGGAGGAGATGGGGACGGATGCCGTGATTCTTGCGACCCGGAAAGTACCCAAAGGGGCAAACAATCCGTATGGCGCCGATGCCTTTGAAGTGGACGCCGCACCGGCCGGTGAGGTGCTGGTATCGCCGGTTGAAAGAGAGGCGGCCTTTGTTTCTCCGCAAACAACGCCTGAAGGCACCGGGCTAGACAGTGCCGTCTATACGGCCCTGCATTCGGAGCTGGTGGGAATAAAGGACCTGCTGTACCTCATGAGCCGGAACGAGCATCTGCCCGAGCTGATCAGCGATCATCCCGAATACCTGAACCTTTATGCCCGCCTGGTGAACAGCGGACTCTCAGAACAGCGGGCCCGGCGGTTTCTGGTGGCCGGATGCGTTTGGCACCCCGACCAGCGACCGGATGCCAGGGAAACGGCACGGTCGGTGCTTACCGGTATTGTGAGCCGGGTGTCGGTAATTGATCCCTTCGCCCAGGTACCCGATGGCCCGAGGCGACGGATGGCCGCCTTTGTGGGGCCCACAGGTGTGGGGAAAACCACCACCATCGCCAAGGTGGCCGCCCGCCTGTTTCTTCAGGAAAAACGGTCTGTTGGCCTGATCTCTATTGACAGCTTCCGGGTCGGCGCCCTCGAACAGCTCAAGGCGTATGCCACGATCATGGGCATCCCCTGCCTGCCGGCATTCTCGCCTGCAGAACTCAAAATTGCCGCGGCCAGGCTGAGAAACGCGGATGTGATCCTCATCGATACGGCCGGGCACAGCCACCTGGACGAAGCACGGATGCACAACCTTCAGGAACTGATGGCAGGCGAGGACGGAGTGGAGACCCATCTCGTCCTGAGCGCGTCCACGGCTCCGCAGGACATGCGGGAGGCGGCTGAGCGGTTTGCACGGTTCGATCCGGTGAGTTATGTATTTACCAAGCTGGACGAAACCCGGCGCCGGGCGGCAATCCTGGAACAGGTGATGGAACGGCCGCTGCCAGTTTCCTTTCTGACAAACGGGCAGAAGGTTCCGGAAGACCTGGTGGCGGCAGGGAAATCAGAATTGATATCCCTTGTGTTTTCCGGACAGGACTGATGGATTTGGCGCAAACGCTCGAGGGATTCGGATAATCGCGTTAAGACCCGGATCCTTCCGGGAGGAGACGAACGGATAAAAGGAAAAATGCGGTGGATCAGGCAGACAGCTTGAGGCAGATGGTGGGTGCGCGCATGAATACACACGCGCAAGACTTAAGGGCCGACGGACCTTCAGGCGGGGCGACGCCGAGGGTGTATGCCGTAACCAGCGGTAAGGGCGGTGTGGGTAAAACCAATATCGTGGGTAATCTGGCGGTCCTGTTTACGCGGATGGGCAAACGGGTGCTGATTCTCGACGCGGATCTGGGTCTGGCCAATATTGATGTGCTGTTCGGCATTCATCCGGATTACACGATCCAGCATGTGATTTCCGGTGAAAAAACACTGAACGAGGTGATGGTGGAAACCGATGAGGGGATCCGTGTGATTCCGGCCGGCTCCGGCTTTACAAGCCTGACGTCACTCACGGACGGGCAGAAACTGCATCTGATGAGCGAATTTGAGCAACTCGGACCAGAGGCGGATATTGTGCTCATCGATACCGGCGCCGGCATATCGGATAATGTGATTTACTTTAATTTGGCTGCTGAAGTGTGTATAGTGGTAGTTACCGGGGAACCGACGTCGATCACCGATGCCTATGCCATCATGAAAATCATGTCTATGGAGCATGGTACGAAACGGTTCAAACTGGTCGTCAACATGATTCCGTCTGAAAAAGAGGCCAAGGCTGTCTACGAGAGCCTGGTTCAGGCGGCTGACCGTTTTCTGGACAATGTGGCGATCGCATATATGGGCTGTATCCTTCAGGACGATTATCTGAGACAATCGGTTCTGAAGCGAACGCCCGTGACTGTCCGTTATCCTGAGGCACCGAGCAGCGAAGGCCTTGAGCGTGTCGCTGAGCGGCTGTTGCGGTGTCCCCGGAAACACGGGGATGGAAATCCGCTCCGTTTTTTCATAACGTCCTATATGGATTATCGCGACGGCTAGCCTAAGTCCCCTGGTATGACCGCCTGCAGCAGGTGCAGGCGGGTATCCACATTCACACAGCAGCGGACTGCAGATGATTGATACGTATGTAAAAGCGCAGAACAGCACGGTCAGCAACGTACAGGATCCGGCTGCACGGGAAGCGCAGATCCTCCAGTACGCCTATCTGGTCCGGCAGATCGCCAGCCGGATGGCGGCGCGGATACCGCCGAGCGTGTCCCTGGACGAACTGATCAGCGCGGGATCCCTGGGTCTGATTGATGCCGTGGATAAATTCAATCCGGCAAAAGCGGTCGATTTTAAAACCTATGCCCAGTACCGTATCAAGGGGGCGATTTTAGATGAACTTCGCAGTATGGACTGGTATTCACGATCCATGCGCAAGCGGATGCAGGATATTGAAAAGGCCGTGCATCAGGTGGAGGGACGGCTCAATCGGCCGGCAACTGAACAGGAAATTGCCGACGCGCTGAAACTTTCCATGGCCGAGTATCACAAGCTGCTCGGAGATATCCACAATGCCGCGCTGCTCAGCATGGATGCCGCCATCCGAAACGAAGAGAACGGTGAAACCGGGATCCGGACGTTCCAGGCCCAGATGAAGTCTGCGGACAAGCCGGAAGAAAATGTGTTGTTCAATGAACTGCGCGATGAACTGGCCGCAGCGATCCGCAGGCTGAACGAAAAGGAACAGTTGGTGATCAGCCTCTATTATTACGAGGATCTGACCTTAAAACAGATCGGAGAGGTGCTGGGGCTGACCGAATCGCGGATTTGCCAGATTCATACCATGGCCATTGTCCGGATGAAGACACGGATGCGGAAATACAATGAACGGCTGCGGTAATGGCGCATCGGTTCCCTCTGTAACAGGAGGCGGAAATGACGGAGAGTAAATACGAAAACGCCCTGCTTCGTCAGGCGGATATTGACCGGCTGCTGTCAATGCCGGCCGTGGGAGAGATGCCCGGTGAACGGGCTGCGGATCTGACCGGCGATGATGGCCTGGTGACTCAAGAAGATATTGACCGGCTGCTCAGCGGTGGATCAGAAACGCCAGATGACACCCCGCCGGCCGCGAACAGGGGGACTGCCGACGATGATGCACCGATTTCCCAGGAGGAGATTGATCGGCTGCTGGGGGTATCTGCGGGCGGAGAAGATGCGCGTGTAACCGATGCCGCGTCTGTTGAAGCGGCAGATGCACTGATTTCAAATGAAGATATTGACCGGCTCCTCGATGGTATCCGTGATGACGGCGTCTCGGCGGAAGATCCGGATGAGCAAATGATCTCCCAGTCGGATATTGATGCACTGATGAACGGTGCTGACACCGGGCCGGAAGCGGGGGAAGCGGAACCCCTTGTCGATGACCCGGATGGGTTGATCACCCAGGAGGATATCGACCGGCTGCTGAACGCGGATGCGGGAGCCGATGCGCAGGTGTCGGATGCAGATGATGCGCCGGTTTCCCATGAAGACATTGAGCCATTGCGCAATGTTGTACCGGATGCGGACGTACCGCCGGAATCCATATCAGCCGATGGTGACGATCTGGTTTCTCAGGATGATATTGATGCGATTCTAAAATCGAATCCTGCGCCGGTTGAAGCACAGACCGTTTCAGATGAACCCGGGCCCGAAGCCGCGTCGGCCGACGTTGAGGATCAGGTAATTCTTGAGGCGGATGAAGACACGGCGGGCGATGCTGAACCTCAAACGCAAGCGTCACGGTTTTCCAAAAAGCGGATGCTGGCCGCTGCGGCTGTTTTTTTCGTCGTGTGCATTGCCGCAGGGGGAGGCGGGTGGCTTCTGAAGGGACCTGTCAGTACCGAAACCGCAGCTGTGGATACGAGGGGCGGGGACACACCGGGAGAAAAGGGGGTCACTGTGACGGTGCCGGCGGAGACCGCTTCTATAGAGCTGAATGACTTTTTTGTGCTGGCACCCCAGGGTCATGATGACCTGAACTTCATGATGATTGATGTCAAACTGGCCGGAATAAAAGCCCGGGTTCAAAAAATTCAAGATGATCAAGCGTTTTTCCGAAATGTCATTTATGAGGCGCTGGTCAGCATGGTGAATGACAAAGAAACTGACCTGGGGCCGGAATCACTTCAAGAGGCGATCAAGAGTGCGCTGGATCAGACACTGGACGGGCCTCTGGAGATACTGGAACTGACACGGTTTGATCTGGGATAACGGCCTGCCGTCCTGGCGGGTAATGGTCTTTAGGGCTGTCGGATAACCCATTGAGGGGGTCGGTATGACCACAATCCCCAATTTGAATCTGGTTTTTCAGCAATCGGGAAATGCCCTGCGGGTCATGACCGTTCAGCAGCAGGCCATGGGACAGGGTTTTTTCATGGAAGGACAGGCTCAGCAGCTGAAGAACGCTGAAAAACGGACCACGGTCAACGAATTTGAGGAAAGCGGAAAAAGCCGGCTGGACAATGAAACATCCGGACACGGGGGAAAATCCCCTGCTGACGATGAACGCGAGCGAGAAGCGGACGATGCAGATTCGGAGGATGCGGATCTTCCGAAATCCACTGGCCGACTGCTCAATACGGTTGTATGAGCAGACCTTCTCGGGCGGCTGTTTAACGCGTTAGTCAATGACAGGGCTCTGCTACCCGGCTAAAGACACATCACTGAAATCAGAGGCATACAATGGCTGCGTTCTGGCAGACATACGGAAGCACCGTGCTGCTGCTGATCAACCTGGGGGTCGTTCTTGGCGTCTGGGCTGTGCTCAAGCGCTTTCAGCGACAAATCCGTCATATCATGACAACCCAGGTGTCTGAGACGGTGCTCGAACAGATCGAACCGCTGATGCGCGAGGCCGCTTCCATCGCTGAGCAGTTTGACCGTCAGATTCAGGAAAAAAAAGCCTTGATACACACGCTGAATCAGTCACTGGAAACCCGTATGGCCGAAGCAGAACAGATCCTCAACAAGGCCCATGCGGCCACCCGGAAGGGGCTGTCTCGTGCAGCGACAGCAACCGCCCATACACCGGCGGCCAGTGCGGGCGGGGATCTCCAGGCAGCCATCATTGACCTGCATGCCGAGGGCATGGGGGTGGATGAGATTTCGGATACCCTGTCCATTCCCAGAGGGGAAGTGCAGCTGGTACTGGATCTGAAAGCGAAATTCCTCGCGCTGAAAAATGGTGCATAGCCCCTAACTGAAGCGGTCGCCATGGTGCATATCCGGAACATCCTGGTTTCCTCCTCCCGCATGACACCCACTGATACGTCCAGAGAACAGACGGCCGGGGCAGACACCTTCCTCAAACCGGGAAGGATTCTCAGCGTCCGGGTATTACGCCTGATGTCGGAGGGCATTGCCGATTTACAGGTGGCCGGCCGGCATCTTTCTGTGAAAACCTTTCTTCCTCTGAAACCGGGCCAGGCGTTTGAGGTTAAAGTGCACGCAGACCCCGGCGGCAAATCTGTTTCCCTGTCACCAGTGAGCCCGCAATTCGTGCAGCCGAAATCCGTGACGCTGACTGGACTCATGAGGCTGCTGAAAGAGAACCCGCTCTCACGGCTTTCCGGTCTTCAGGATCGGGTGGTGTCCGCAGGTCTGGCGGATCAATCTGAGGCTGCCGCACCCGGTTCTTTTCGCGAAGCTGCCGGAAAGGTGCTCCTGCACCTGAAATCTCTGGCCGTATCCTCCGAAGTACCGGACCCCGCTGTGGTGCGCAAATGGATCCGGGACGGCGGTCAGCAGTGGGAGGCACGGCTGGCAAAAGCCGCTTCCGCTCAGATGGAAACCCGGTCTCCGAAAAACCGTGCGGCAGGTTTTTCTGGTACAGGGGAAAGATCTGCCGATCAGTCAGTGTCGGCCGGTGCACCATTGAAACCATCAGATGGGTCATTGAAAGTGTCAGATCCGGCACCGGCGCAGCACACCCGCCTGACGCCGGCAGCGCCGCTGCCGCTGGCAAAGCAGGCTGAGCAGGATTTGAAAGCCCTGGTTCTTCAGATGGAGTCACGGGCTGGTACAGAGGCCGAAACCGGTGGGCGTACCGGCGGGCAGCACGCCGTGTCAGATGTGCTTGAAAGCCTTCAGTTGTTGAACCGGATGGCCTTTGACACCCAGGGCCGGCTGCTGATTCCTTTTCCCCTGATGTTCGGATCGGAGTTCCGGTTTGGCGAAATGCGGATTGATTTGGGCGAGAACGGCAGGCATGGCGGGAATGCCCGTAAAACGGTCCGGGTGGCAGTGATGCTTGATATGACGCAGCTCGGCCCGGTCCGGGCGGATGTAGCTCTGCTGGACGCCGCCATTACAGGAACGCTCACCGTGGGAAGTACGGAAACCCAGGCGCGGATCCGGCAGCGCCTCCCGGAATGGCTGGAGCGGATGGAAGCACTGGGCTATCGGGTCATGCAGATGACCTGTGAAGTCACGACAGCTGAATCCCTTCGAGAAACCCGGCTGGTCAGCGAACTGCTTGATCCAGGCGATACCCTTCATCTGGTGTTGTAGAAAGATCTCATGCGCATTCATGAAAAACAGACGACAGCTGCCGGATTACTGGTTAACCCGCGTCAATGCTGCATTGGCCTGGCGGCACTTTTGACAGGTACCCTGGTTTATGTCGTGGATCGTCCGCCCACCACGTATTTTGTGGAAAAGTGGTCGCTGTCCCTGTACGGTGTGGTTCCCAACCTTTTTGGTGTGCTGGATAGAAGTCTGGCGTCTTTTTTGCATATCTTTGCCATGATACTCTTGACTGCCGGCGTGGGTGTGATGACCCGGCGGGGGTATGTCGGCGTGTGCAGCTTCTGGCTGACGGTCGAGGTTCTGTTTGAATGGGGGCAGGCGCACGGTAGGCGTGTGGCTGCGTTCATCCCGTCCGGATGGGACGGTATCCCCTTTCTTGAAAGTGCGAAAAGTTATTTTGTCAACGGATCATACGATCCGTGGGACATGGCGGCTTTTCTGCTGGGAACCGCTGCCGCAGCTTACGTGTTGATCCGAACAGGTCCAAAGGGAGATAAGGGCGGATGAAGCCTATGACATGGCAGCAGGTGATTCGGAAACTGGCAGGGTGTTGTGTGATCGGTCTGGGGCTCCTCAGCATCATTGCAACCAGCGGCAATGAAAACGATCAGGGAACGGATGAAGCGTCTCGGCCGTATATTCGGATCACGTCTCCTTCTGACGGCAGTACCTATGCGGAAAAAAGTTATGTGAGCTTCAGCGGAACCCTCTATGATACCACACGTACGCCGGTGACAGATGCCGCCTATGTCTGGACATCGGATATCGACGGGCAGATCGGGACTGGTGCATCGCCCGAGGCCATCAATACCCTGTCCAAAGGCACCCATACCATCACATTGACCGCAACGGACGGAAACGGGGCCGCCTATTCCCAGACTTGTACGCTGATCATTGCCGGTGACAGCGGGACATCCGATGATAACGAAGTCGCGCCCACTGCCACGATTGTTTCGCCGGCTGACGGCGCCCGGTTCACCGAAGGGGACAGCATTTCCTTCACGGGCAGTGCGGTGGATGAAGGCGAGGACGGCCTGCTCACCGGCAGTGCCCTTGTCTGGTATTCAAGCAAGGAAGGGGGCAGCATCGGGACAGGCACGTCGATTGTGCTGGAAAACCCGGTCAGCGGGACCCATGTGATCACCCTGATCGCAACGGACAGCGGCGGGGCCACGGGAAGTGCTGAAATCTCCATTGTTGTGGGAAACAATCCCCCCACGGCCACCATCTCGTTTCCGGCAGACGGCAGTACCTATGCGGCCGGAGAATCTGTGGTGCTCACCGGGTCCGGATATGACGCGGAAGACGGTGCCATCCCCGGTGATACCGACGGCACCCGGTTGTCCTGGAGCTCCAGTGTGGACGGGTTTCTGGGCAGCGGGTCCGGGGTTACCATTCCGGTGTCCAGCCTGTCCCGGGGCAATCATGTGATCACCCTGACCGCCATTGATTCGGAAGGGGCCACGGGCACCACATCCGTCGGGGTGACGGTGAGCAATACCATTCCCACAGTGACCATCGATTATCCGCTCACCGGTGCGACCTTTGATTTTGGGGATACGGTCACCTTCAACGGCCAGGGAACAGATACAGAAGACGGAGATCTGACAGACAGACAGCTGGTGTGGCGTTCAGATCTGGACGGCGTGATCGGCACCGGCGCATCTGTTCAGGTGCAGACCCTTTCACGCGGAACCCATGAAATCACCCTGACCGGCACGGATTCCGATGACGCGTCGGCAACGGCCAGCGTGAGTATCACCATGGGAAACACCCCGCCCACAGCCACCATCACCTATCCCGCTGAAGGAACCACCTACGCGGTGACCGATGACTATTTCATCTTTAACGGCATCGGAAATGATGCGGAAGACGGACCCATTCCGGATAACCCGAACACCCGCCTGGAATGGTACTGCAGCGCGGGCGGGCTCTTTAATCCGGGGCCGGAAAACACCAACCATACGGGTACCCATGGGGTGCTGCTGCGGGAAGATCTGACACCGGTCCCCGGGGCCACGGTCACCTATACCATCACCCTGGTGGCAACAGACAGCAACGGAGATACGGGAACCGATGCGATCACGATTCTGGTGCCGTTTCCTAAATGACATGCGGTTGCCTCCGGCGGGTAGGGGGATGATCCCCCTGCACCCCTCGGTTTTTTGATTCACGGGCGCGTTGAAAATGACAACGTGCAGTTGATTTTACGTTCTGTTTTATCAAAAATTTTTAACGGTTGATCGCCTTGGGCAGGATTGCCGGAGGCCGGTTGTGGAGGTCTGCATGAGCCAGTTGTGGCGAGGTCGGTGGAGATATACGTGCGTTCAGGCGATGCTGTTGTTTTTTATGGCAGCCACAGCCCATGCGGTGGCGCCGACAGCTCAAATTTCGTCGCCGGCGTCAAACAGCCGGTATGCGTCAGGTTCCTATGTGACCTTCACCGGCATCGGAACCGATGAGGAAGACGGCAACCTGAGCGGCGCAGCCCTGACCTGGACCTCGAGCATCGACGGTCCCCTGGGTGTGACGGGCGCCAATATCACCATCAACACCCTGAGCAACGGCACTCACCTGATCACCCTGACGGTCACGGACACTGAGGGCTTGTCTGACACGGATTCCATCACGGTCATGATCGGAAACGCCCTGCCCACAGCTTCCATTACCTCGCCGTCTGACGGCAGCACCTATGAAAAAGGCCAAAGCGTGGTGTTCCGGGGGGCGGCAACGGATGTGGAGGATCCCATTGGTGAGCTGTCCTTTGAATGGGCATCCAGTCTGGACGGTGTGATCGGTACGGGCACCTCCGTGGCACGGGATAATCTGACCACCGGCAGCCATGTCATCACCCTGACCGTCACGGATTCGGATGGCGGGGTTGGCATTGCCACCATTGTCGTGCATGTGAAAAACGCGGTGCCGGTGGTGGAGATCACCAATCCTTCGAACGGAAGTTGGGCGTATGTGGGTGATTCAGTGGAGCTGGTCGGGCAGGCATTTGATGATGAAGACGGGGAGATCACGGGCACGAATCTGGAGTGGCGCTCGAGTATTGACGGGGTTCTGGGCACGGGAAACAGCCTCATCCTGAACAGCCTGACCGAAGGCACTCATACCTTCACCCTGTATGCCACGGATAACGACGGTGCGGTGGGCAAGGCCACCCTTTCTTTTCGCGTGGGCAACCTGTCGCCCGTGGTGACCATTGATTCACCGGCCAATGAAAGTGCGTATGATAAAAACGCATTGGTGATTTTTGAAGCCACGGTCACAGACGTGGAAGATGAAATCGTGAATGAGGCGCATATCGTCTGGATCTCAAGCATTGACGGTCAGATTGGTGTGGGCACCTCGTTTTCCCGTGACAATCTGTCCATTGGCACGCATATCATCACCCTGACCGCAACCGACAGCCAGGGCGCCAGTACGTTCACCACCATTTTCGTGACCATCACCAACCATGCGCCCGAGGTCAGCATCATCAGCCCGGCAGATAACAGCATCTACAACGAAGGCGCAAATGTGGACTTCAGCGGTGCGGCCCGGGATCAGGAAGATGGTGAACTCACCGGTGCTTCCCTGGTCTGGACCTCGAACCGTGACGGACAGATCGGCACGGGGACCACGTTTGTGAAAAACAATCTGTCCCGGGGTGAGCATCAGATTTCCCTGACTGCAACCGATGTGGATGGTGCAAAGACCACGGTGACCCTCACGCTGATCATTGGAAACACGCCGCCGACCGCGCGGATCCTCTCGCCGGTAAACCTGAACCGGATTTACTATCACGGGGATTACATCGTCTTTGAAGGGGAAGGCGAAGATGCCGAGGACGGCACCCTGACCGGTGCGTCTCTGGTCTGGTCATCCAGCCGCGACGGGCAGTTGGGAACCGGCAATCAGATCACCACCCATACGCTGACCCCTGCCAGGCACACCATCACCCTGACCGTGACCGACAGCAACGGGGCCACGGCAACGGACATGATCACCATCCAGGTGGGAAATACGGCCCCGACCGGCCGGATATCACGGCCCCTGGACAACAGCGTGTTTGATCCAGGTGCCTACATCGAATTTATCGGGTCCGGCAGAGACCTGGAAGACGGGGAACTGACCGGTAGCTCGCTTTCCTGGTCATCGAGTCGTGACGGGCACCTGGGAGAGGGAGAGACCCTGTATGTGGACGATCTTTCCCGGGGAACGCATATTATCACCCTGACCCTCACGGACAAGGACAGGGATACGGCCACCGACTTCATCACCCTGACCATCCGCAATCAGGCGCCAACTGCGGAGATCAATCATCCGCAGACAGGGGCAGCGTATTATGCGGGAGACCTGATCACCTTTTCCGGTACGGGCGCAGACCCGGATGAGGGCAACCTGAGTCAGCACAATCTGCTGTGGGAATCGAGTCTGGACGGAGAAATCGGGATCGGAAAAACCGTTGTCACCACAACGCTGTCCCTTGGCAGTCACGTGATCACCCTGACGGCAACCGACCACGATCATGTGTCCGCAGCGACCACCATTATCGTGAATATCCTGGCCCCGGAGGATCTGACCGTGACCCCTGAAACCCTGATCCTGAGCAAGGATACGTCTGAGTCGCTGACCATCTCAGGGGGGATGCCGCCGTATGAGATCTTTATCAAACCGCCTTACCCGGTGTTTGACCTGATCCAGGTGGACCGGGAAACAAGGGGACCGCGTCTGCTGGTGACGGCGTTGCATACCGAAGGCTCGGTTGCGCTGACCCTCACGGACCGCAATGGCGACGGCACTGGGTTTACCGTGACCGTGGTGGGCACGCCGGCCACGGCAGATGCGGGGGATAACCAGGCGGTGACCGAAGGGCGGACCGTGATCCTGGATGCCGGGGGATCCACTCCCGGAGACAGCGAGATTACCGGGTATCGCTGGGAACAGGTTGATGGTCCGAAAGTGGTTTTGTCTGATCAGGCGGCGGTGGCCCCTTCATTTGTCACGCCACCGGTGGATGGTTCCGGCGGGGTGCTCACCTTTTCCCTGATTGTCACGGATGCGGCCGGTCTGGAGAGTGAACCGGATCGGGTGGATGTGGTGGTGGCGGATAACGGGATAGCAGGGTTTCCGCTGGATACCCATACGTTTCGTTCTGCCACCGGCAGGGAAATGGCCATTGCGACCGATGCCAACGGTGCCCTGACTGCCTTGTATCCCCGTTCCGACGGCGTGGTCACGGATACGGAAAACCGTCCCACGGATTTTCCCTACGGCCTTTTTGACTTGGAAATCATACCGGAAATGGCAGGCGGAAATGTGGGCCTGGTGGTCTATCTGCCCGAAGCTGCACCGGAAGGGTATGGCTGGTATAAATACCGAGATGGGTTGGGCTGGAACGACTACAGGGATCACGCGGTGTTCAACCATGACCGAACCATGGTGTTTCTGACCTTTGCCGACGGTGGTGTGGAAGATGACGATGGGGCGGTGAACGGCGTCATTGTGGATTTGTCAGGCCTGGGAACCCTTTCAGGCACAAGAACGGGCAGCGATGATGGTGGGGACGGGAACAGCGACGGCGCTGAGGGATCCGGCGGCGGAGGCGGCTGTTTTATACGGTTGTTGACCGAGACGGTGTTTCGGTAACCTGCGAGGGCTGATGGCGGAAAAAGATGCGCGAAAAAAAGCCGTTGCACTTCGGTATGTTCCGGGGGCTGACCCGGCGCCGAAAGTGACGGCCAAAGGGGTGGGCTCCGTTGCGGAGAAGATTATCGCCATTGCGGAAAAACACGGTGTTCCTGTCAAGAATGATCCGGATCTTGTGGAAGTTCTCGCCTCGGTTGATGTTGACAAGGAAATCCCTGAATCCGTTTACGTGGTGGTGGCTGAGCTGCTGGCATTCATCTACCGGGTAAACGGGGAAAAAAAGACGTCGTAACCGGTAGTTTTTTCCGGTTCATTCATGATCGGTTTCTCATGCCACGATTTTTTTGCCGCCTTCCTGATGCGTTGCGCGCATACGTTTTTTGCGGAGATGTATTTTTGATGGGTGCTTTGCACTGTCTAGTGGCGGATGCGCGGATTTCTGACGGCGCTGTTTTGGCTTGATCCTTCCCTGATTCAAGATGATTCCTCTGATTTTCTCTGACTGGCATATTCTTTGCTTGAATTTTAAGATGAGCGAAAAGGAGGCATTTCAATGCTGCTTCAGATGACACGGCCGGTGCAGGCCGGTTTAAGACAGGAACGCCAGTATGAGTTGATCAGTCACCACCTGGCCAATGCCGACACCACCGGATACAAGAAACAGATTTTATCTTTTGACGCTGTGTTCAAGGCAACCCTGACCCAGGACCAGCGGCAGGGGGATGTGTGCAAAACAGAAAACCCCCTGGATCTTGCCATTGAAGGCCCGGGTTTTTTTCGCGTGCAGACGGACCAGGGCGTGCGGTTGACCCGGAACGGAAATTTCAGGCTGGATACTGCCGGACAGCTGGTGACCCAGACCGGGGATCCGGTACTGGGGGATGCGGGGCCTATTCTGATTAACGGGGATATGGTGACCATCGCTGCAGACGGGCGGGTGGCTGTTGACGGTCAGGCGGTGGGCACCTTGTCGCTGGTTGATGTGCCGGAACCCCAGCGCATGAAAACGGCCGGGGATGCCTATTTTATCTATGAAGGAGATCCGGCGGAGATGACCCCGGCAGGGGCGGCAACCATCCGGCAGGGAACCCTGGAACGCCCCAATTTTAGCGTGGTCGGGGAAATGACCCGGATGATCGAAGTGCACCGGATGTATGAAACCATCCAGAAGATGATTCAGTCCTTTGACGAAATCGATTCAAAAGTCATCAATGATGTGGGACGGACCCTTTAGGTCTCAGCAGAACGGGACCCGTAGCGGTCCGGAGAGGAGCGTGCCATGATTCGCGGATTGTGGACAGCAGCAACGGGCATGAACGCCCAGCAGATGACCATTGACGTGGTGGCCAACAACCTGGCGAACACCAATACGTCCGGCTTCAAGAAGAGCCGGGCCAATTTTCAGGATCTCATGTACCAGACCTTTCAGATTGCCGGGGCCACCAGTCCCAGCGGCGGACAGGTGCCCACCGGTATCCAGGTGGGGATGGGGGTGCGGCCCTCCAGCGTTCAGAAGCTGTTTTCCCAGGGGGATTTTTCACAGACCGGAAATGACCTGGATATGGCCATTCAGGGCCGGGGGTTTTTCCGGGTGCTGCACGGGGCTGAAGAATTGTATACCCGTTCCGGAAATTTTACTCTGGACAGCGAAGGTTTTATCACCACCGCTTCCGGAGACCGGCTGCAGCCGGAAATCTCCGTGCCAAACGACACCACCCTGGTCAGCGTGCAGAGCGACGGCACCCTGACCGCCTATGGCGACGGGGATACCATTTTATCCACCGCCCAGATCACCATTGCCAACTTTGTGAACCCGGCCGGGCTGTATGCCGTGGGCGACAACCTGCTGCGCCCCACCGAAGGATCGGGTGCAGCCGTGATCGGAACGCCCGGTGAAAATGGCCTGGGCACCCTGGCCAATCAGACGCTGGAGATGTCCAACGTGAGCGTGGTCGAGGAGATGGTTGCCATGATCGTGGGCCAGCGCGCCTATGAAGCCAACTCCAAGTCAATTCAGACGGGTGACACCATGCTGGGGATCGCCAACGGCCTGAAACGGTAACTGTTTTGTCGAGGAGACGCCATGGGCTGGCTGAAACAATCACATAAAGGGATATTCGGAGGACTTCTGGTGATCCTCGTCCATGCGGCCTGGGGCTTTAGTGAGACGGTTCCGGAGCGAACCTTCCGGATTCAGCCGGTGGTGCATGTGAACGCGGCAGAGGTATGGCTGGAAGATCTCCTGACAGATGCGCAGAAAAAAGTGTGTCCGGAAGCGTTTCGCCGGATCCGGATTACGCGTGCGCCGCGGCCCGGGCAGCGGAAAACTCTGACGGCACGGTATGTGAAGGCCGTTATTCTTCGGGGCGACATAAAGGCAAAAACCTGGGAATGGGATTTCCCTCCTGAGATTGCCATGATTCGTGACGGCCAGCAGGTGGCGACCCGCACCCTTGAAAACCTGTTTAAAGAAACCGTGCGTGCCCGATCCACTGCAACGGATATTGAAATTTCACAATTCCGTGTTCGGGGCGGCGGGTGGCTGGCGCCGGGAACAGTGACCTTCACCGTTGCCGAGTCCGGCAACCGGCAGATGAAAGGCCGGGTGTCCCTTTGTGTGACGCCGTTTGTGGATGGAAAAAAAGCGGCGCCCATCTATCTGTCCGGGTGGGTGGATATATTCGGCACGGCTGTATGCGCGGCGCGCCACCTGGAACGGGGAACCCTGCTCAGGGCATCGGACCTGGTGACGCGGCGTGTTTGCGTTTCGCGGTTTCCCGAAGATCTTTTGTCTGCCCCGGAACAAGGGGTGGGAAAGCGGCTTCGAAAAAACATCACGGCCGGCAGGCCGGTCCGGCTTCAGGCGGTCGAATGGCCGCCGGTGGTGGATTACGGCAACCGGGTCAAACTGGTGGCCGGATCCGGGAATCTGAGAATTGAAACCATCGGTATTGCAAAGGAGGCCGGCCGTGTCGGTGACATGATCCGGGTGATCAATGCCGCGTCCCGGCAGCAGGTGGTGGGCCGGGTCACGGGCAGCGGCAGGGTGGAAATCACCTTTTAAGGAGCGTTGAAATGAAGCGGAATATGATACCTAACGCAATCGTCTGGGGGATGGGCATTCTGACAGTGATCGTCCTTTCCGGGTGTATGGGAAGCGGGCGGCAGCAGACGGGGATGACGGGAAAGGCCGCAGCCATCGAAGAACCCCAGCGGCCCGGGCTGCCTGAACTGCCGCCCATGACGCCCCTGTTTCCCCAGTCAAAACCCGAAGAAGGCTCCCTGTGGTCGGATCAGGCAGCCAACCTGTATGACGATACCATGGCCCGGAAGGTCGGAGATACGGTGATCGTGGACATTGTTGAAAATGCGACCTCCAGCCTGGATGCCAATACCAAGGTGGAACGGTCGTCGGGTATTGGGGCGGATATGCCGAATCTGCTGGGATACATGCGGGCCATTGAAGCCCAGCGGCCCAATATCAACCGGAATGCCGGATCCCCCCTGAGCAAGCGGGATGGGAAGCTGCTTTCCGCCAAAACCACCAATAACTTCGAGGGCAAGGGAACCAGTGACCGTCAGGGTCAGATCTCGGCTTCCGTGGGGGCCCGGGTGGTGGCAGTGCTTCCCAACGGCAATCTGTCGATTTACGGCCGAAGGGAGCTGCAGGTGAATCGCGAAAAACAGCTGATCGAGGTGAGCGGCATCCTCCGTCCGCAGGATATTTCCGCCACCAACCGGATTCAGTCGGTCTATCTCGCGGATGCCAAGATTGTCTATTCGGGCAACGGACCCATTGCAGACAAGCAGCAGCCGGGCTGGCTGGCCCGGATTGTGGACACGGTGTGGCCGTTCTGATGCCGGACAGCGGCAGTTGCTATAAAGGAGAGGCATGATGGGACGAGGTGAGATCGCAGGGAACCGGCTGCTGCTGGTGGGGATACTGATGGTGCTGGTTAGTTGTGACACGGCAGAAGCGGTCCGGATCAAGGATATCGCTTCGATCAAGGGCATCAGATCCAACCAGCTGGTCGGCTACGGACTGGTGGTGGGCCTGGATGGTACAGGCGATAAATCCGGCGCCGCTTTTACCCGTCAGTCTCTGGGAAATCTGATGGAGCGCATGGGCGTGTCAGTGGGTCAGGATCAGCTGAATGTCGCCAATGTGGCAGCGGTCATGGTGACCGCCACCCTGCCGCCGTTTGCCCGCATCGGTGACCGGCTGGATGTGGTGGCATCCTCTGTGGGGGACGCCAAAAGCCTGGGGGGCGGAACCCTTTTGATCACGCCGCTGAGAGGGGTTGACAACACTGTGTATGCGGTGGCCCAGGGCGCGCTCTCCATCGGCGGATCCGGTGGCGAGGGGGGCGGGGGCGGAAAGGTGAAAAATCACCTGCTGGTGGGTCGGATTTCCGGCGGTGCGTCCGTGGAGCGCGAGATCCCGTTTGAACTGAACGCGAAAAAAAATCTGACCCTGTCCCTGAACCGGCCGGATTTTACCACGGTTACCCGGGTAGCGGACAGCATTGACGCCGTGATGGGGGAGGGGACCGCCTTTGCAAAGGATGCGGGCACCATTGAACTGCAGGTGCCTGAATCGCTTCAGGGCCAGGTGCCCCGGTTTATTGCGGGTATTGAGCGCCTTGACATATCACCGGATACGGCGGCCCGGATCGTGGTGAACGAAAAGACCGGCACCGTGGTGATCGGGGAAAACGTCCGGATCTCCACAGTGGCTGTGACCCACGGCAATCTGACCATCACGGTCAGGGAATCCCAGGAAATATCCCAGCCGCTGCCGCTTTCTGACGGAGAGACCGCGGCAACCACGGAAACCGATGTCAGTATCGAAGAAGAACGGATGCCGGTGATGCTGTTGCCCGAAGGATCGACCATCAAGGATCTGGTAAAGGCCTTGAATGCCATTGGCGTGAGTCCGCGGGATCTGATCAGCATCTTTCAGAGTATCAAGGCCGCTGGTGCCCTGCAGGCGGAGTTGGAAGTGATTTAGGGCGATTGGCTTATCGCCGGGTTGCCTTGCAGGGGGTGGCAGGTTGGGTCCGGCCGGGACCTGCGGATTCAAAGCATTCATGGATCTGATCTGTTTCATCCGATGGATGGGATGTCTTTTCGTTAACAATGGAAATCAAACTAATTTTTCCCGGAGGCAGGAGAATGACACTATCAGGACTGACTGGCATGCGCGACGGGGTGTCTGTGGATGAAAACCGCCTGAAGGCGCAGAAACTGAAAACTGCCTGCAGGGATTTCGAAGCCATCCTGCTCAACCAGATGCTCCAGACCATGCGGCAGAACCTGCCGGAAGGCGGCCTGTTTGATGCGTCCCCTCAGCAGAAAATGTACCAGTCTTTGTTTGATGAAAAAATGACATGGGAAATCGTGCAGGGCGGCGGTGGCGTCGGTTTGGCCGATGATCTGTATCGGGAGCTGGCCGTGAAGGAAAAAATGGCACACTATATGCAAAAGTTGTGAACAGCCAGTGAAAAAAACGGATCAACTCCCGGCCAGCATCAAGTTCAGCCGCTGCCGGGACGATAGCATAAGCAGCGACGGCAGCAGCAGGCCCCAGGCCGAGAACGGAGGACCGCATCATGAAAACGACCCGAGAGCTGGTAATCAGCCTGATCCAGGAAAAAATTGACTTATATAAGGAGCTGGTGGACATCCTTGATGCCGAAGCCCAGGCCATCAAGTCGATGCAGGTGGATGATTTGTGGCGGTTTTCCGGGGAAAAACAGGTGGCCATCCGCGCGATTGAAGGGATTCGCGGCCAGCTCCTGTCTGCACTGACAGAGATGGGGATCCGTCATGAGATGGGCCTGGAACACTTCTCGCTGAACCGGCTGCTGGACCAGCTGCCGGAAGCGATCCTGATGCCCCTGAACGGCCGTCAGGCACAGCTGTTTTTGTTGAAAGACCAGGTCAAGGGGCAGGCTGAACAAAACCGGCAGTTTGTGGAAACCTACCTGACCGTCATCAACGACATGATCGGCATCATCACCGCACCGGTGAAGGACACCGGATTGTACGGGCAGAATCGCGCGGTTCAGTATGACAGCGCTGTGCAGCCCCGTGTGTTTCATCAAGAGGTGTAATCATGAGCGGACTCACCCATACCCTGAATATCGCCAAAATTGCCCTTGCTGTCCAGCAGTATGGTATTTCGGTGACCGGCCACAATATTTCCAACGTGAACAATCCGGACTACAGCCGGCAGGATATTCCCATGAGCACCTATACGCCGGTGCTTCAGGGCGGTTTTCTGTTCGGAAACGGTGTCGAGGCCCAGCAGGTGGAGCAGACCGTCAACCAGTATCTGGAGGATCGGCTGGCCGGCCAGAGATCCCAGCTGTCCGCCTCTGAGGCGTTCATGATGTATATGAATGTCATGGAAGGCTATTTTAACGAGAATTCGGACAGCAGCATCAGCGGGCTTATGCCCGAGTTCTGGAATGCCTGGTACAATCTGTCCAACAGCCCGACCCGTCCATCTGAGCGGGCCATGGTCTACGAGAACGGCATCAAGATCGCAGAGCGCTTCAATGCCCTGGATGATGAACTGCTGGCACTTCAGATTGACATTTCTCAGGAAATCAATTCCACCCTTCAGCAGGTCAACCGGATTGCCGGCGAAATTGCGGCTGTGAACCAGGAAATTGTTTCCCTTGAAACCAACCGGACCGCCAATGACCAGCGGGATATACGAAACGGGTTGGTGGCGGAACTCGCAGAGCTGATCGATATCCAGACATTTGAAGAAGAGGATGGCGCGCTCACGGTGGCCGGTGCCAAGGGGACCATTTTAGTGAATGGGATCGACACCTTTGATCTGACCCTGACCGAAGGCCGCATTCTCTGGGAAGGCTCTTTCGGAGCGCGCATTGACATCACCGATGAAATCCAGGGAGGGAAAATCGGTGGGTGGCTGGACATGCGGGATTCGGTGATTCCCCAGTACCGGGCAGATCTTTCCACCTATGCTCGGGAAATGATCTGGGAGATCAATTATGAGTATTCCCAGGGGATCGGGGCGTCGTATTTCAATACGCCCCTGACCGGGACCTATCGGGCAGATGACAGCGGTTTTCTTTCGACCATGGCCTTTGGCAGCCGCCTGAATACGGATGGTGCCTTTACCCTGTGGGTGGAAAACAATGCCAGCAGCACGCCGACCTATGAATCGGTTTCCGTGGATATGGGCGTGTCTGATGCGCACATGATCGGTTGGACCGGTGCAGAACCGGCAGGAAACCAGGTCCGATACGCGTTCACGGTTGTGGAAAGCGGCATGACCGGTGAGGGAATTGCTGTGACCAACGGAACCGGCGTGGGCGTTGCACAGACCGGGGATACAATCACGGCAGCGACCCGTAATGCCATCGGCGTTCAGACCCTGACCCTTACCGATGCGGATGGCACCACCCGGGAGCTGCTTATCAGTGATGCCAATGGAGATGCCGGGCAGTCTGCCCGTTCGATTGCCGAAGCGCTGCGGGCCATGGACGGTATTGATGCGTATGCCGCAGATACCGCATTGACGCTGGATCTGGCCAATCTGATGCCGGGTGTGAACCATGCGGATGAAAATGACGTGGTCTCCTTTACCCTGCAGTCCGGGGCTCAGACAGAGACCGTGTCGTTCACCATCGGCCCGGATAACGCCACAACCCTTGCAAATGTTCAGACCGCACTGAACCGCGTGGTCGACGATAACGCGGATCTGACGGTGGTCTATAACGGCACCCAAGTCACCCTGGTGAGCGGTTCCGGGGAAAACATCGGTATCGGCGATTTCGATGTGGCTGACAATGCCACCCTCACCCTGGATACCTTTGTGCAGGATTCCGGCGGGCCGGGCATGACCACTTTTGACATTGGCGGAATCAATGTCTCGTTCAATCTGGATACCAGCGGCGGGCAGGCCCAGGCCGCTCAGCATCTGATCAACGGCCTGCATAATTCCGATGCGGAACTGGCAGCAGCCGGGATCACCTACCGCCTGAACGCTGCCGGCACTGGCGTGGTGATCACGCGTACCGGAGAAGCGGATTTGTCCATCTCCGGGCTTGACTCCAACGGGGGCGGAGATGACGGCGGGTTTTCCGTTTCATCAGCTGCCGGCACCCGGGTGGATGGGACGGCCGGTGGTGCAGCGGTACTGTCTGAAGCGGGTGCAACCAGCGCAGCGGTGACCGCAGACCGCTTTGATGACGATACTCTGGGATTTGACGGGACCGTTCTGACCGAGTCGGGCGGCGGGGGGGCTGACAGCGGTGTGAAAACCGGTGTGGTCACCGTGTATACCGCTCCGGGAATCACCATCCGTTCCAATGCAGATCCGGCCCTGGGCGGTTTGTTCAATGTACCGGAGAACACGGATATCTCCATGGGAGATTCCATTTTAACCCTTGGGGGTGACGGAGGATTTGCCGGCTTTGACCCAGGTGACACCATCTCCTTTGATATTGACGGCGTTACGGTCAGTTATACGGTGAATCCGGGGGATACAGATGCGGCTATCGCAACCGGCTTCCAGGCAGCCCTGACCGGTGCCCTGGACCCGGCTGCCTACACGGTGGTGCAGACGGGTGCTGCTGTGTCGGTCATGAGTACCAACGGCCAGGCCATTCACCTGACAAATTTCGCTGATGACGATGGGTCCGGCGCCGGGAACGCGGCTGCTATGAATGCGTTAACCGGCAGCGGTTACGGGATTGAAAATCCAGACCCGACAGTGCTGACTTCCGGCGGCCTGAATCAGATCTCGTCAGCGATTTATGATGCCGGCGGGGTGATTTACTGGGAAAAAATGACCGATACGGGCAATCCCACAGGCGATACCGGCTATATCCGGGTGGATGATGCGGGCCCGTATACGGTTGACGGCATCACCTTTGACCTGGACGGCGGCGCGCTGGTGGCCGGCAATACCATGACCCTCAACACCAATGATATCGGTGAACCGGATCCGCTGGATCTGACCCTTTCCGGTATTTCCCGGAGTGTGCTGGATACCTATACATTCGAGGTGCAGTCTCCTGGGGGGACCATCGGGCCGGATGAGATCGTGATCAACTGGGAAAGCCAGCACAGCGCCGGATCGATCACCATCGAAGGAAAAACACCGCCCATTCTGCCCCAGCGTATCGCGGTCGACGGCATGACCCTTGAAATCAACGGCGGCACCCTGTTTGAAAAGGACGTGTTTGTCGTCACCACGGATGCGGACGGGGTCCCGAGTCTGGAAGCACAGTCTGACTGGCACTGGACCCTGGATTCGTTCAAAAATCAGTTTAACCGGCAAGCCCCCGGGATCAAGGCGGTGGTCGACGTCAATAACGCCATCCGGTTTGAGGCGGATGATGACGGCTATATGATTTCAGATGTGGCGTGTACCGGGGTGGATGGGTTCTGTTCTGCGAATACCGCAGTGCGTGTGCTGAATTATACGGCATTTGACCAGCCGGTCGAGGATTTGCAGTTTGCCAGGGATACGGCCGGCAACTGGACCCTCAATAACGATTATACGGGCGGTCTTGCACAGCTCCTGCCGCCGGGTGGATCCGACGAGGGATTTGGTGTGGATCTGACCGGTAACGGGGTGGCTGACCTTCAGATTGATTTTCATCAGCCGGTCACCGGTTCGGGGCATGTGAGTTTTGATATCGAAGCCCGGAACCCGAGTGATTACGCGTTTGCTTTTTCCGGTGGTGAAGACGATTCCGGCATGGCGGCCATCCTGGGGGTCAATACCTTTTTTACCGGAGAAGACGCCATGAGCATGGGCGTGAATGCCGTGCTCGAGCAGAACAAATATATTGCTTCTGCCCGGATTAATGAAGAAACCGGACGTGTGGAACAGGGTGACAATACCAATGCGCTGGCTCTGACCGACCTCCAGTTTGCAACCTTCGACATTCAGCAGTGGCAATTTGAGCGAGGCGGCGATGCCGCCTCCCGCACCATTTCATCCGGTCTTGACGCCTATTATACCACCCTGGTTGGCAGGGTGGGGGTCCAGGCCCAGAGTGAACAGCGCAGCATGGAGTTCAACGCGGTCATGGTCTATCAGATGACAACCGAGCGGGACCAGTTATCGGCGGTTTCGTTGGATGAGGAAATGATCAACCTGACCAAATATCAGCAGGCGTACACAGCCGCCTCAAAGCTGCTCACCATTGTGGATGAGATGCTCAATACCCTGGTATCCATGCGGTAAGTCAGCGGCAAGGGAGAAAACGATGCGGGTACCGAATAAAACATTGTATGACGCTTCCAGGGTCCGGCTCGGCGGCCTGACCACGGATCTGAACACTGTCAATGGCGTCCTGGCATCGGGTAAGCGGATAAACAACCTGTCCGATGATCCCATCGGGCTTACCCAGGTGCTTAATATCAAGCATGTTCAGGCCAATCTGGAGCAGATGGAGCGGAATACCGTTCTGGGGAAAAACTGGTTGATGGGGGGGGAATCCTCTCTGACCAGCTTCAATGACCAGGTCCTGGAGATCAAGACCCTGACCAGTCAACTGATCAATGCAACTGTGGGCGAAACCCAGCGCCAGGATGCTGTGGCCCGGATTCAGGGGACCATTCAGCAACTGGTGGATCTTGCCAATACCCAGGTGGGCGGAGACTTTGTCTTTGGCGGCACCCGGACGGACAAACCGCCGTTTGTGTACAACCGCGGCACAGAAACGGAGACCGTGACCTACGAAGGGAATGACACCCCCTTTAGAATAAAGTTCACTGAAGACACCACGCTTGAAATCGGCCGGAACGGGTATGAGACGTTCTGGGAAGACACGCTGGAGGTGAACACCACCAACAATACCATCATGTTCATGGAAGATACGGGAGAAGGGAGCCTTTCCCAGAAGATCATCACCGCAACCATTCCCTATGGTGTCTATGATAAATCCAGCCTGGAGACCCTGGTAGAGAACGTGATGAACGAAGCATCGGCCGAACAGGGGTACGGTGTGGTGTATGAGGTGGTCTACAACGAAGCGGAGAAAACATATACCATCCGCCAGGACGGCACCGATGACAGGTACGTGCGCACCACGATGAAATGGGATTCTGCGGGGGAAGCTCATTTGAAAAACGTCGGGGTTAGCAGCAACATCGACCCTGCGGATGTGAATGTGGTGGTGAGAAACAAAAGCGCGCTGACGCTTGCCACGCCTGAACCTTATGGCAGCGATCCTATGCGGTTCACCTGGGACGCCCATGCCAACGCATGGCATGTGGACAACAATCCCGGCTATTTTATGACATCCACCCTAGCGGGCACCGCCGAGTATCTTGCCATTGATTTTTCGGATGACGGTCAGCCGGATATCGAGATCCGGTTCCAGCAACCCCTGACAGAGACCGGAGACTATATCGAATTTGACATTGTACCGGCGTTTGGTGACCATAGCATCGGATCGGATCTCGGGTTTACCGGTGATCGGGTGATTGCGCCGGTGGCCAGTGACAACGCGGCAGAATTTATCACGGACATCACCATTGATGCCACGAATCAGCGGATTGATTTTGAAGAGGTCAATGCGGCAGGTGTTTCCACGGGAATTCTGACCGCCGCCATTCCTGCGGCAACCTACACAGACATGGATGTTCTTGCGGCTGCCATCGAAGGCGCCATCGAGGCTGAATCCGTGGCTTCAGGCAACAGCATCGACTATACGGTTGTGTATGACCCGGAACACAGCCGGTTTTCCATCCGGGAAACCGGCACCGCATTGAATACGTTCTGTCTGTGCTGGAATACCGGACCCAGCGGCGGGCTCGGCGGTGCCGGTGATATCCTGGGATTTCAGCCCGTGGATGACCGGGTCACGTATCCGGTGAGTGACACCTTCACCGCTGCCGTGATTTCCATTGACAGCAACAACAACCGGCTGGAGTTTGAAGAAATTGACGGGGCCGGTGTTTCCAGCGGTCCGATTTCCGTTCTTGTTCCCACTGGCGAATACCGGAATGTGAATGATCTGGCCTTAGCCATTGAAACGGAAATGAATGCGGCCAGTGTGAATGGGGTGACCTATGCGGTGGGATATGATGCGGCAACCCGCCGGTTTACCATTGAAGACAGCGGCCCGGTATTGAACGAACTGCACTTGCTCTGGCGCACCGGTCCCTTTGCGGAGCATTCCATTGGTGAAACCCTGGGCTTCACTGCGGCAGCCGATGCGGCAGCAGCAGGCGTGACCAGCTATACCGGTGATCATGACACGGTGCTCATGACCTTTGATGCAGAAAACAATGTCATTGATTTCCAGGAGGTTGATCGTGACGGCATCACCACGGAGAATCTGAAAGCCCTTATTCCGGAAGGGGCGTATACGAATATGGCGGATGTGGCGGCTGCCATTGAAACCAGCCTGAGATCGGCTTCCGCAGCAGCGGGCAACGGGGTGATGTACGCTGTTTCCTATGATGCGGTCTCCGGTTTGTTTTCCATCAAGGGGAACGCGCCTGAGATCAGCGCGTTTCATATGCGCTGGGCCACAGGCCCGGGATTCGCCGATGGGGCTGCACGCACCCTGGGATTTGACCGGTCCAGTGATGACGCTGTGGTGTTTGCACAAAGCGACGCTCCTGTGGTGAGCCTGACCGTGGATGCGTCCAACAACAAACTGGATTTTAAAGAGATCATTCATGGTGAAACCGAAGATATTGTCTGTGAGCTGACCGCAGCGGTGCCTGCCGGGAATTATGCCAGTTATGATGCGCTGGCAGCGGCCATCGAACAGGCCATGGAAGCGGAATCCCGGGATAACGGAAATCAGGTGAACTATTCGGTGACCTATGATCCGGATACCCGTAAATTCTCGTTCAAGGAGACCGGTGACACCCTTGGTGCGTTCAGCCTTTTGTGGGAAACCGGTCTGAACCGGGATACCGCCACCGGCGGAACCGGGGAAGCTATCGGGCGTCTTCTCGGGTTTGACCCAAAGGATGATACCTGGCTGCCGTCCACCAGCTCGAGGAAAGCAGAGTGGGGTATTTTCCAGACCCTGATTGACCTGAAAGGGTACTTGAACAATGATGATGTGGATGGACTTGAGCGGTCCCTGGGAAGGCTGGACGCCAACTTCGCACATCTTTCTTCGGTGATTTCCGATAACGGGGTGAAGTACAACCGGCTTGATATTCAAGAGCAGATTCGCGTTGAAATGGACTTGAGTCTCACGGAGCGTCGCAGTACCCTTGAAGATGCTGACTATGTGGAAGCGATCATGGAACTTCAGACCACACAGCTGGCCTATGAGGCGTCGTTGAATGCGTCATCCAAACTTTTGAAAATGAGCCTAATGGATTACATGTGATCGGCCGATAAGAACAACAGAACCATACGAATAGCTTGGAATCATGCCATGGAGGGCAGATGCTGGTACTGACACGGAAGGTCGGTGAAAAACTGCGGATCGGAAATGATGTGGTGGTCAGTGTGCTGGACGTGGGGCGGGGGACTGTCAAGATCGGCATAAAGGCGCCCCGGCAGACAGCCATCTATCGCGATGAAGTGTATGAGCGGATCCGTCAGGAAAATATAGAGGCCGCACGCAACAGTGCGGAAAGCGTCAACCTTTTCCTTGAGTTGTGGCGGGAGAAAAAGGGATCATGATGACAGCTGAATCCATGGAACAACCAAACCCCCAGGGAGATTTCTATCCGATGACATCCATGCCTGCTTCCGGTGATGAAGTGAAAAAAGCAGAAACAGTCGATATTGAAACGCGGAAATTCGGAATGGTCACGGTGTTTTCGGATCGTATTCTGACCATGCCGGACGGCCTGCCCGGATTCCCCGGCAAAAAACAGTTCGCATTGCTTGAGCTCGAGGAGATCCGGCCGTTTTTCTGGTTTCAGTCCATTGATGACCCGGACATTGCCCTCATTGTCATGGATCCGTTTCAGGTGCTGCCGGATTATGAAGTGGATGTCGAGCCCATGGTCAAAGCCATGGGGTGGGCGGTTTCGGCAAAAGAGGAAATCGCCGTGTATACGGTTGCCACCATCGGTGTGGATGAAAACGGCAACAAGCGGATCACGGCCAACCTCATCGGACCGATTGTCATCCATACCGGGCTGAAGCAGGCCACGCAGATGGTGATCGCAGACAGCCCCTATTCCCATCAGCAGGTGATTGCCTGAAAAAAAACGGTGTCCAGTGCGATCCAGCAGTGACTGAACACCCCTTCGCGAGCAAGATAGCCTATACGAATAGGCTATCTTGCTCGCGTAATGATTTTTACAGGCTTTTGCAGCCCGGGTGCCCGCTGATCACATTTAAATTAATTTGTTGAGCAGGACTCCCGTCAGCTCTGCCATTTTTTCCCGGATGGTCACCAGCTCCTTTGCCGGTATCTGCCGGATGACTTCCTGGGTATCCCGATTCATCACGGTCACGATCACTTCATTGATGTCATCGTTGAGTTCAAAGCCCAGACTGGTCTGCAGGTCATCCATATTATCATTGAGTGCTTCGACAATTTCCTCAACATCATTCGGCCCGAGCGCAGACGATGCGTCCGCAGCTTCTGCCGCTTCCGGGGAACCCTTCTGCAGAATGAGATGGGGACGCTGCGCTTGCTCGGCGGCGCCGGAGCGATCTGCTGCTGCATTCCTCGCTGCGGTACTGACATGGGTTGGATTTACGTTCATGGTTCCTATCCTCCCGTGTAAAGGGGGGTCATCAATTCAACAGTTATATTGAATCTGCATACGCGGATATCGACTGCCCGTAGCCGTGCATGGCGGTTCGGCCGCGCTGTAGCTTTTTCATGTGCCGGGCAATACTGTCCCGGTGTTCTGTCATGATTTCCGTGATCCGGTTATCCTGCTCTTTTATTTCCGCAAGCCGCCGGACCACGGCTTCCAGAAACGGGATTTCGATTTCCGTCCGTTCTTCATGAATCTGCTTGAGCAAGGCGTTCAATACGGTTTTCATGGCTTTAAACTGGCCGGAACGTTCAAAATTCATGCGTCCTACATCGGGCATCACGTTGTTCTGTAGCTCCGTCAGATGCGTGTGCTGCATGGCTGTGTACTGGTCAAGGCAGGTCGTGAGTGCCTCATATTTGTTTGCAGAGTGCATCGCTGTTACCTCAGACCATGATTGATGTTTTTCTTACCGGCACGGCAGGCGCATCGTTAAAAGACGGCTGCATCCTGTTCCCGCCGCCATAGGCGGGCCGCTGGAGCGGCGTCGGGCCTGTCGGATGATATCCCGATGCCGGTGCCTGGGGTGGATTTACCTGCGCTGGTTTTGCCTGGGATGCAACCGCGTTACTGCCGGACCGGCCCATGACATCCTGTTCCCAGATGTTCTTGAGACGCTGGATATACCGGGTGGTCTGATCCAGGATGCTGATGTCGTTGGTGACAGACACCTTGGGGAGTTCAAACAGGATACTGTTGTAAAGCCCCCGGAGAAACTGGGTCGATTCATCCTGAAATTCAGGTGAGATACTGGCGTTCAGCTCGGAAACAATGGCGATGACCTTACTCAGGTGCTCGCCCCGTTTCCGGGGGTCTGCCTCCATGACACCGATACGGGCATGATGCAGGTGCTTCAGGGCACCGGTATAGAGCATCAGGATAAGCTGCTGCGGATCCATCCCGTCATAATGGTTGTTGAGGTACGCATTGCATCCGGTTGCGGCATTCATTCCCATACTCCTTTATGATGATGCATGTCTAATCTTGACGAAAGGTTGCCTTGTACGCATCAAAAATACTGGTCAGGTACTCGCCCTGATTTTTGAGCGTTCCGATGGCCGCGTCAAGTTGAACAAACTGTTTTGCCAGTGTTTCGTATTTTTTGTCGAGTCGTTCCGTGGTGCTTTGAATACTCTCATCGGCACGATCGATCTGTTCCTGAAGGGCTGTTTTCCGGGATTCAAGTGCGCCGGTAGCGCTGGTCAAGGTTCTCAAGGATTCGTTGAACAGATCACCCAAACCGGTGGTGCCGGTATCCGTGTCAGATATGAAGAGCTTTTGCACATCTTCCATCTGTGTGGACAGCACCGTGTCCAGAACCGATTCATTCAGGGAAATCGTTCCGTCTTCGGAAAGCTCCATGCCAAGGTCGAACAGGCTGTTGATGCTGCCGCCGGTATCCAGGCGGGTACTCATCAGATCCACCAGCTGACTCTGGACCAGCCGGACATCGGATTCCTGGGAAAAGGGGCCATACGATTCTGTTTCTTTATCGTACTTGTTTTTCGACTGAATGTCGGCGAGCACGTCTTTGAATGTGGTGATCAGCTCGGTAATCGTTTCCTTGATCGCCGCTGTCTCCGGCTTGACCGAGAGGGTGGCATCCCCCGCCTTGTTCAGTTTCAGGGTAAGTCCCTGGGCCACATCGTCAATGCCCGTATTGGTCTGACGCTGAAGTGTCACGCCGTTGACCACCAACTCCGCGTTCAGTGATTCACCGCCGGCGCCCTGGACTTCTGTCATCGCCAGGCCGTCAATGAAAATGCGATTGTCTTCACCAGTTGCTTTTGACGTCAGGGTCAGCTTGTAAGGGGTATTTGCACTGCCATCGTCAATCAACCGGGCAATGATGCCGGTGTTGGCTGTATCCGTGTTGATCTGGTTGGCGAGATCCTGATAACTCATCCCCATGGTGACGGTTGTATAAATCGTATCTCCGCTTTCACCCAGTTTGTAGGCAAAGGTGAGGTCGGGTTTGACAAATGCCGGTCCGTCAGCAACCAGGATCTGGTTGTTGGTTTTGGCATCCGTGTTGGTGGATGCCAGCCGGATGGCATACTGGCCCTTGTTTTTCACCACCGAAGCGGTGACAACCGTCCTGCCGTCGGCATTTTGGTTGGCGGCATGAGTGTTGATGGCATCGGCCATCTCGTTCAGGCTGGATCCGGCGGCCAGTGTCAGGCTCACCGTCTTCTCGGCGCCCGGCGGACCGATGGTGAACGAGAGGGCGGTGTCCGTGGAGACCGCAGCTTGATCCGGATCCGTGATACCGGTTTGCGGGGCCGCATAGACAAGGGTTTCTTTTTCCGCAACGCCGTCGCTTTGCCAGGAACTTTTTTTCGCAATGCGGTTGACGGTGATATCATACTGGGTTTGGTTGGCGCCTGTCTGGGCCGTTGCCGAGAGAATTTCCGTATCCGAGGATTCAACGCTTCTTTCGATAAAATTCGAGGAAAGGGAGAGAGTCAGGGCTTTGGATTTCATGGAGAGGATCTTGGCATTCAGTGCGTCATATTCTGTGAGCTTTGCCTCCATCATCTCCTGCTGGGCCGCTTTGAGACGGATGGGGGCCTCATCGACTTCCCGAAGCTGTTCAATCATCGACTGAAGTTCGAAGCCGGATCCAACGCCGAGACTGCTGATACTGCCTGTTGCCATGACGATTTTCCTCCATTTGAATCAACGGGCCCTTACCGTATGATGGGTGGTGTTACCCGTCTGTTTGTCTTATCGGTCAGCAAGGGGGATAACCTTAACAGGTTTTTCAATTCGCGTGCCGGATGGATGATACAAGGATAGCAGGGTTTGGGTGAAAGGAGACGTCTTTATTTTCCGGAATGTTTTTCCGAAGGATGGAACTTATTTCCCGGTGAAATGGGGGCTTCCAACAGGGGCGCAACGATCTGACGCTTTGGGTCGGTTTTGATTTAAATTTTCAGGAAACTTTCGGTATGCGTTTGTGTTCTGTTATCCAATGTCATTAACTTAACGAACCGGTTTGTAACAAGTATGAAATCGACCACTTCGGTTGTTAAAAACCCTGGGATACGTCCTTCCATTTCGAACCGGTT